>CAWJHI010000021.1:0-32889 GCA_963842485.1 Terriglobia bacterium
AAAATAGGTTGGAAACAATCGACTCCTGCCACGAACCAGACCGGGTGAAAATGTGTGACGGCATGTGGAGCGCGTGCGGTGAGTCTGGTGCGATCTTGGCGTAACGTCGCGCATCCAGTGCCCTGTCAGCCAGTGGCGGATAATCATAGGCGTGAATGAGGTAGTGGGCTATACCGGGGTGCTCAGGTTGCTCGACAAATAGCGGCTCAAGGATAGCGCCAGCCTTTTTCTGATTAACGTAGGTCTTGTCCGTTGGCGGTGCGGTGGCGAGCAGCGCGAGCGCATGAAAAATAGCCGCTTCGTGGTCGTCCGGGTAGCGCGTTTGCAGTTGCTCCATTGCTTTCTCATAGGCTAATGCGCGAGTGCGGTGGTCGAGTTTATCCGAGTCCCGGTAAAACGTGTCGATGGCAGCGATGTACGTCCGTTCGCGCTGCGTCTTGGCAGCAGCCAGCCTTGCTTTTTCGACAGCAGCAGTTCCCGCTTTCAGATCAGCGCGTCTTTTTTTATGTTTTCGTGTTGCTTGGCTCGGTTGGTCTTGCTTTCTCTCCACGCGTCGCGACCGGAAAACCGTAGTTGAAGCTTTGCGCTGCGGCGTAAGCGCGTTTCTTCTGAAGTCCGGCCCGTCGATCCAGTTGCTGGAGGCCTTCGGGCAGATTCTCGACGGCGGCATTTATGTCGCTCCGGAACTCGAGCTGAACAAGATTTTCTGTCCCGGCCAGAAGTCCGCCGCGGACGATCCTCTGCAATCGCTGAGCGCCCGCGAGTACCAGGTCTTCTCCCTGCTGTGCGAAGGAGTGCGAGCCAAGGAAATCGCAGCCCGGCTCTCCTTGAGTCCCAAAACGGTCGACACCTATCGCGCCAGCCTGATGCGAAAGCTCGATATCCACGATGTCGCCGGCTTGGTAAAGTTCGCGATCCAGCGCGACCTGACCTCTTCCCGCTAAGAGTGTACGCCACAGGAACCGAAAGCAGCCATAGGCCACCTCGCCGCGAGAGGGGTGCCGCAAGCTTCATCCACCCGACCCGGCGACCAAAGCTAGGCATAGCCTAGTCGGCGTACCAGGCGCGAAAGCGCTTCCGAGGCGGGAATAACCGGATCAGCAGCATTCCTGCGATGAATCCTCCGATGTGCGCGAACCACGCCGTCCCGCCGCCGCTGTAATCGTTTTCACCCAGCGATCCGAAGCCGCTGAAAAACTGGATCGCGAACCACCACAGCAAAAGAAACGCCGCTGGAATCTCCATGGTGGTGATGAAGAAGAAGATCGGCACCAGCGTAATGATGCGCGCCCGCGGAAACTTGATCAGGTACGCGCCCATCACCCCCGCGATCGCCCCACTCGCCCCGATGGTCGGCGTACGCGAGTACGGGTTGAAAATCACGTGGACCACCGCCGCGATCAGCCCGCATACCAGATAGAACACCAGGAATCGCCCGCCCCCGATCAGATCCTCCAGGTTCCTGCCGAACACCCACAGGAACAGCATGTTCCCGATCAGGTGCAACCACCCGCCATGCAGAAACATGGAGGTGAACAGCGACACGGTGTGCAGCCGGTCCGGCACGATTCCCCAATTGGTGACGAATTGGTTCAACGCGTCCGGATTGAGCGTGGCTTGATACAGAAAAATCAGCGTATTGATGCCGATCAGGCTTCCCGTGACGGCTGCCGTCGTGTAGACGCGCTCCGTCGAGCGTAGCGGAATCATGCGCGGTGCGCGATCGACGCGAAATCGTGGTGGGACCGGCGTGCTTCCGCCGAATTCCGGGCGCGCTCCATCAGCGCATGCGCTTCGCTCAACGTCGCGATTCCGCCGCGCGCGCCGATTTTTGTGCAATTCAGCGCCGCCATCGCGTTTGAAAGCTCCAGCGTTTCGCGCATCGGCATCCCCTCGAGCACAGCATAGCAAAACGTCCCGTGAAACACGTCTCCCGCGCCGGTTGTATCCACGCAATTCACCACGAAAGCGGGAGAATAAATGAATTCTCCGTCCACCCGTGCCAGCGCCCCATGCGCGCCCAGCGTCATCGCGGCGACTTTCATCTTGTATTCTTTCTGAATCACTTCCAGCGCCCGAAACGGATCCCGCTCGGTGGTCCACTGGCCCGGAAACTCCGAGCTCGCCACCAGATAATCCACCTGCCCCAGCACCCGGTCGAAGCCATGATAAATCGTGTCCACATCCACGCTTACCGGAATCCCCATACCGCGCGCGAGCCTTGCCGCATTCTCCACTGCCAGCGTATCGTGACCGTCGATGTGCAGCATCCGGGCGCCCGCGATCTTCTCCACCGTGATGCTTTCAGGCTCCAGCCGCAGGCACTCCTGCCGGGCCCAAAACACCGTACGCTCGCCCGTCGACTGGTCGATGACGATGTACGCCGTCTGGTTCGGGCAGTTCGCCCGCACCTCCACGTCTTCCAGATCGATCCCGGTCTCGCGCAGGCTGGCAAGCTGCACACGACCCCGCTCGTCGTCGCCCACCGTCCCGATATACTTGACGCGTTTTCCCAGCTTCGCCACCGTCACCAGAGCGCTGGCTACTTGCCCGCCCGGGCTCAGGATCTCCGCATCGATCGGAACCTTTCCGGCATAGGCCGGAAAGTGCGAAACCAGAATCAGAGTGTCGGTCGAGTTCAGCCCGACGCCAACTAAATCGAATTGCTTCATTTGACGAAATTGAGTATCGCACGCGCGCTGGCGTCGTCGTCTTTCAAGCTGCTGATGATTTCTGAGATGTGGCTCTCTCCCGGAATATAGACCAGCCGGGCATCCACAAACCGCGCTTTCAGCGCCTCCGCGAAATCGCGAGCTTCCTTCGGCAACCCCAAGTAATCCCACTGGCAATACGTGAGCAGAAACGGCGGCGCCTGCGCGTGCACATGATCGATGGGGGACGGATCGTCGTCCGCCCCTTGAAACTCGGCCAGTCTGCCGACATTGTAAATGCCGCTCATCGACACCACTCCATGGATCGCCCCGCCCGGAATGTCGTATTTCGCCAGATATTTCGCATCCAGCGCGAGCAGCGACGCCAGGTGCCCGCCCGCCGAATGTCCGGCGACGTAAATCCGCGACGCATCGCCGCCGTACTGCGCGATGTTCCGGTACACCCACGCAAACGCCGCCGCCGCATCTTCCATCTGCGCCGGATACGGATTCTGCGGCATCAGCCGGTAACTCGGAATCACCACACCGATCCCCGCCTTTGCAAACCGGTTCCCGAACAGCGGATATTCGGAGCGGTCTCCCGCCTTCCAGGCGCCTCCGTGAAAAAACACCATCACCGGGAAATTCTTCTTGTCTTTGGGAAGATACACGTCCAGCTTGTGTTTGGCCGGCTCGTCGCCCGCGTACGCGAGGTCCTTGTGAACCTCCACGTCCGGCGAAATCGCAAGAGCAGGCAGCGTCGGCCCCGGCGCCTGGCCGGCATAAATCGGATTTGAATAGATCCACGGCCGATCCTCGCCGTCCACCGTCAGCCACGCTTCCAGGCGATACGCGCCCGGCTCCTTCACCGCATAACTGAAATTGGAACCCTCCGCTTCGGCCAGGACCGCGCCATTGTGGATCAGCCGGATCTTCGCCGGCACCGGAAAATGCGCCACCAAACGCGTGTTGTTCACCAGCGGCGCCGGATCGCCCATATCGAACGCTCCCAGATTGTCTTCGGCGATGAAGAAAAATCCGCTCGGATCGCACAGCCAGTCATGCGCGACATACACGCGCCCTTGTGCCAGCGAACTGCGAATTTCAACTTCTGTCAGCTCCCGCGCCAGGATGTGCGTGCTGAGCTGGCGAAACGCAACCGCGTAAGGATCGAACGTAACGCCGTTGAAGATCTGGTTCTGATGCGCATCGTTCGCGCCGATTCCAGTGAACCGGTGCGTCGCGATCTCACGGTCCCATCGAGTCAGAAATACCGGCAGCGGATCGGTCCCCGCCGCGAAAACTTCATCCGGATATTCGCGCAGATTCTCCACCAGCCGGCGCCACTGCCGCGGCTCCTTCATCGCGGTCTTGATGTACTCGTAAATCTCCGGGTGGGCCGTGGCGTCGCTGTGGCGATTATAAATCTCCATCCCCTCAAACCCGTCCGCCGGCATGTCGGGACGCTCTTCCACATGCGAAAGGAAGCGCAAATTCAAAGACGGATACCGCAGCTCGTGATCGTCTTCGGCACCGGCGATAAACAGCACCCCGTCGCGCATCCCGCGCCACGTGTCCGCCTTCGGCCCGTGGTGATCCGTGAACATCACCACCCGGACATCATCTTCCTTGGCCGCCTTCAGCACCTCCGCACGAGTGCCCTTGGTGTGATCCGAATCCTCCGCGTGAACATGCAGGATCGCCCGAAAATCCTGATAAACCCCCGGAAGCGGCTCTCCGGCGCGTCTTTTCATCCATTCGACGCGCTGCGCGTGAACCGCCTGAAGATGGGAGGTTTCCAGGCGCTCCAACGGCGTACGGGCAAAGCAAACCACCGCAAGCGTAAGCCAGCCGCCAAACATCCGCACACAAATATTATGGTTTATCCGCGAGAATCCGCGTGGATCAATCTTTGGCGGGAGGCATTTCGTACAGATAGATCACGTGCCTCTGGTTGCCGTCCGTCCGCTCCACCTTCGACGCCTTCCAGCCCGGGATCTCGTAATCGTGCGACACCACGCGAGCCCCAGGTTTCAGGTATTTCTCCAGCAGCGGCCGCAGTTCCGAGTTCAACTGCGTTTCCAGATAAATCGTCACCACGTCCGCGCCCGTGAAGTCCACGTTCAGCAGATCGCCCTGGATCACGCGAGCTTGCGATTGCAGCCCCGCCTTCTCAATCGAACGTCGTCGCCTTGGCGGCCAGCCTGGGCGAAATCTCCACGCCCACTGCCTTCACTTTGTACTTCTCCACCGCCGCGATCAGAATGCGTCCGTCGCCGCAGCCTAAGTCGTACAGCGTCTCTCCCGGTTTGATCCGCGCCATCTCCAGCATCCGGTCCACCACGCGTGCCGGTGACGCGACATAGGGAGCCAGCTTATTCGAATACTGCGGATTGGGCCTCTGCGCCATCGCCGGCAACCATGCCAGCGCCAAAGCGAGACTAGCAGACCAGCGCATCTTCACCACTCCTACCCACCTATTGCGACGAGACTGATGGCGTTGCACGCCCGTGCTTTAATTTTACTATACGGGAGACCATTTCGGAAACCGCAAACCACAAATCCCTAGGACGGCTGATAGTATATTCGGTTCCCTTAAAAACCTTCACCGCGCGGCTGATGGAATCCTTCCATGGGACCGCCTGCGGATTCAGCGCGTAGTTCATGTAGAAAACCGGATAGTCGACATCCGCCAGAGGTTTCAGCGTCTCCTGCGGCACGGCCTCGTCCAGCATCACTTTAGGACCCGCGAAAACCAGTGCGTCGGGATGGTCTTCCGCGCTCATCTCCTTGCGAATCAACTCCGTAAGGAACTCCGTATCCCCGTGTTTCTGAGCCAGCCGTTTCAAATCCACCGTTCCCAGCTTGATCGACCCGATCGCCTCCCCCAGCGCCGGAAAATCGATCTTTTCCTCGCTCTTCTGCCGGTATAGAACCCTCTGCTCCTGCATGTTGAACGCGACCACTGAAAACTTCCCGAACTGCGGTTCCCGCGACAGCCGCCTCAGAATCGACACCAGCGCCAGTGTATCCAGTGGACGCAGCGCCGCCGCATCCCAATTCTGCGGCGCGAAGTTCACCAGAACCTTGATCTTCAGCGGTGGCGCCACCCGGGCGCGCTCCACTGGAGGCTCATCCGTGAACTGCTCCGCCTGCGTCGCTTGAATCGCGTGCGGCGCGATCGCCAGCTCAATCTGCTTATCTTTCGGGGCCAGCGCCGCGTCTGAGTCCCAGTAGAACGAGCACACCCGCTCAGACCGGTCCCGCATCAGCCAGTCCACGTGATACAAGCCCTCGCCCAAGTCGAAAATGCCGCTCAGCGTCGCCTCGCCCTTGGCGTCTTCCTCCAACGACGGCACGTGTACGTGTTGGACGAAATACGACGGGTCGTCTTTATGATTGTCCGGAGTCACCCGGAACAGAATCGTGAGCTGATTCTCGGACCCAGCTAAATCCTTAAGAGGTACCGCTACGTCGTAGCCCGCATGGAACCGCAAATCGAATCCGAGCTGTGGCTTCTCCGGAGTTACCGTGCACGCAATGTCCTTCCGCACGTCCTGAGCTTCCAGAACCGCCATATCTGTGTTGTAGATATGAACCGAGCCTCCGCTTGAAGTGACCGGAGTCTGCGCAGCCATCGGCACCCACAACAGGAGAGCGCCCCCAATGGGAGCCCATCTCAGCGACATCCAACGCACCGCTCCGCGTTGGCCATCCCAGCGGATCATTTTCGGGATCCTATCCCCACACAACAGACTCGCTCACCCCTTCTGCTAATCGGAGGGATGCGTACTCCGTATTATGGCTGAATCTTAAAAAACTTCAATAGAAAACTCTCAACTCCGTTTCAGTTGGAACGAATCGCTTCACCTGCCGATCGCGCAAGGTTGCGGTACAATGTAAACGATCCGCCGCGTCAGGTAGGAGTTTCACCTTTATGTTTGATTTGTTCCGAAGCCGCCAGAAAGCCGTCCGCTATGTGCTCAGCGGCATCCTGCTTCTTATCGCCGTCTCCATGGTTGTCACGCTGATTCCGGGCTACGGCAGCAGCTCCGCCACCAGCGCCGACGACCAGGTGCTCGCCGATGTCGGCGGCACCAAGATCACCTCCCAGGAGATTGCCCGCGACGCACAGCGCGTTCTGGGTGGAAGAATGCCGGCGGACATGATCGAATCCTACTTGCCCCAGTTCATCGATTCCCGCATTCAGCAGCGCGCCCTTATCTACGAATTCGAGCGAATGGGTATTACCGCCACCGACGACGAGGTTTTGTCCGATCTGATGGGTCAGTTTCCCCAGTTGTTTCAAAACGGCGCTTTAACCAGCCAAGGCAAGCAGCAACTGGAGGCGATGCTCGCCCAGCAGGGTATGACTCTTCAGGACATGATCGACGACACCCGCAGCGACGTGATCCTGGTTAAAATCCAGAACCTGGAGTATGAGGCTGCGGTCGTGACGCCCAAGGAAGTCGACGAAGAGCTGAATCGCCGCTACGACAAAGCCAAGATCCGTTATATTGCCTTCCCCGCGGCCAAGTTCCACGACCAGGTCAAGCCGGCGCCTGCGGAAATCAAGGCGTATTTCGACGGGCATCGCTACCAGTACAACGAACCTGAGAAGCGCTCCTTCCAGGTGGTGGTGATCGACCAGGATGCCATCGAAAAAACCATCACCATCTCCGACGCGCAGCTTCACGCGGCCTATTCGCAGAACATGGACAATTTCCGCACGCCGGAGCGCGTTCACGTGCGCCACATTCTGATGAAGACCCTGGACAAATCCGACGCCGAGAAGAAGCAGCTTCTCTCCAAAGCCCAGGATGTGTTGAAGCAGGTGAACAGTGGCGCCGATTTCGGCGAGCTCGCCAAGAAGTACTCCGACGACGCCGCCGACAAAGGCGGAGACATCGGCTGGGTGGTCCACGGCCAGACCGTGCCCGAGTTTGAGAAAGCCGCCTTCGCTCTCAAGCCCAAGGAGAACAGCGGGATCGTCACCACCACCTACGGCTATCACATCATTCAGGTGCTGGAGCGGGAACCGGCCCGGGTGAAGCCTTTTGAAGAGGCCAAAGCCAGCCTCCTCGATCAGCTCAGGAAAAACGGCCTCACCGACAAAATGCAGTCCGTGGCGGACCAGATTCACGCCACGCTCGAAAAATCACCCGGCTCGGCGGCCGACATCGCGAAACAGTTCGGCGTGCAGGTGGTCTCGGTGAGCAAGGCTCAGCCCGGCGATGCGATTCCCACCTTGGGCGTGACTCCGGAGCTCGATAGCGCGCTGGCCAGCCTGCCAAAGAACGGCGTGACGCCGGTTCTCACTCTTCCCGCGAATCGTCTTGCGGTCGCCGTTCTGACCGAAAAAATTCCCGCGCGGCCAGCCGACTTCAGCGAAGCCGAATCCAAAGCGCGCGATGCTTTGGTCGGCTTCCAAGCCATAGCGTTCGGCGATAAAAAGGCCAAGGAAGCCGCCGACCGGATCAAGGCAGGCGAGGACATCGCCAAGGTCGCCAAATCGATGAAGCTCGACGTCACCGATTCGGCGGATTTTCGCCGCAGCGATTCGGTGGAAGGCTTGGGCCACGCAGCCCTGGTCCCGGACGCCTTCACCAAGCCCATCGGCTCCGTGATCGGCCCCACCCAGATCGCAGGCCGCAGCGTCGTCTATGTGATCGTCGACCAAACGCGCGTCGATCCGGGCAAACTGGCGACGGAGCGCGCCGCGGCCATGGCCGACCTGAAAAAGCATAAGGGCGTGCAGGACAACGCATTGTTCATGGACAGCGTGATCACCCGGCTTACCGTCGAAGGAAAAGTGAAGATCCACCACGACACCATCAAACGGTTCGTCGCGTCCTTCCACCAGTGATCCAGTCTCTGCTCGACGTGTGGCGGAGTCTCACCGACCCCGACCGCATGATCCATCTTCTGTCGCAGGTGATCTCAGGCTGGCTGGGTTATGCCCTGCTGGCCGGAATCGTGTTCGCCGAAACCGGCCTGCTGTTCGGCCTGTTCCTCCCCGGCGATTCGCTGCTGTTCACGGTCGGCGTCGTGGCCGGCGCCGGCGAGCTGAACATCGTGCAGATCTGCACCCTGCTGACCGTCATGTCCGTGTTGGGCGACCAGAGCGGCTACTTGCTCGGCTATCGCACCGGTCCCCGCATCTTCCGCCGTCCCGATTCGCTGCTGTTCAAGCAGCAATACGTCACCCGCACCCAGGAGTTCTACGAAAAACACGGCGGAAAAACGCTGATCTACGCGAAGTTCGTCCCCATCGTCCGCACCTTCGCTCCCTTCATGGCCGGCGTCGGCCGCATGCGGTATATGCGTTTTCTGTCGTTCAATATTTGGGGAGGCATCGGTTGGGTGCTTTCGATGACGCTGCTCGGCTACAACATCGGCAACATCCCCGCCGTGCGCCGCAACTTCGAAAAAGTGGTGATCGGCATCGTCCTGGTCAGCGTGCTTCCCATGGTCTTTCACGCTTTGAAATCCAAAAGAAAAGCCCCCGCGCCCCTCGCGGGATAATTCATCGCCAGATTCGCGACACGGCATAGCAGGCGATCGCGGCCGCCGCCAACAAAACGTAGATCGCCGCCGGCCTGCGCAGATTCAGCGACACCGCTTCCAGCTTCAACCAGAACGCCGGAATCTTCGCCGCCTGAAGCTGATCCGCGGCCGGAGGAAACATCATCCGCATCGTCGACACCAACAACATCCCCATTCCTCCGCCCCACGCCATCACCGCCCGCGGAAGCGCCCACTGCCCGAGCGCTGCATCCACTCCCAGCGCCAATCCCATCCCCAGCAAGGGCCCCACCAGCGGCCGCATCGCCCACCGCCTCTTCGGATCGCTATAAGCGTCGGCGATCATCATCGTCAGCAGAACCACCGCCACAGGAATCGCCAGCCAGATCAGCCCCCAATCCGAATAAAGGATGCGCCGTTCCAACCACCACGCCGCCGTGAAAAACGCGGTGAACGCCATCACCCCTTCCATCAGCAGCAACAGCGGATCGGAAGTGCGCCGCACCCGGCTCACAATCACGTACGGCACCACGTGCGAAGCCTCACCCAGAAACTCGTACGTCGACCCGCACCGCTCCCGCATGTCGCCTGACACCTCTTCGCGCGACGCCGGAGGAATCAGCCGGCCCACCAGCCGCACGATCACTTCGGACGGACCGGATTCCACTTGGGCCGCCTCTCTCGCTCCCAATACTTCCGCCACCGTCTCCCAAATCCGCTTGGCCGTTTCCGCCGATTCCTGCAGCGCCCGCTCGCCCAGCGCCTCCAGCCGGTAGCAGCGCTTGGCCCGGCCCCCGCGCTCCGGCGTCGGATCCGTCAGCCAGGACGACAGCATCCCCTTGTCTTCCAGACGATCCAGTGTGATGTAGACCGCGCCCGGCGACACTGCCTTCGGATGCGCCAGCTCCAGCACTTTTTCATGAATCGTCACGCCGTAGGCGTTGTCCCGCAAGCTGAGCGTCGCGGTGAGAACCAGTTGCTCGAATTGACCGAGCGCATCGGGTTTTGCCATTACCCCAACATAGTAAGACAAATCCCCCGGCCTGTCAATGAGCGATTTTCTCGAGAGCCCTCTGCACCACCGGATCCCGCCGCAACTCGATCTGATCTCCCGTCGCCACACCCAGCGCCAGCGTCAGGATCTCCTGCTTCAAACGGCTCTCGATCCAGCCTCGATGGCTCGACCAGTCGGCCACCCCCGGCTGAATTTGCCGCGCCGAAAGAAACGTGTGCAGCTCATCCAGGATCGCCGGAGTCACCTCGAAATCCGGCTTGATCTCATGTGCCCGCACATATTCGCCCGCGAAGCTGGTCAGCGACCCGCTCGCATCCAGCACCACGGAAAGGCGGTCCGGCTGCGGGGGATAAACCAGTTCATCCGGCTGAATTCCGCCGCCTCCATGCACCTCCCGCCCCGCGTCCGTATGATACGTGCCCTTCAGCCCGCTGGTGGTCGCCTCCAGCGTGCTGTCGTACAAGGAATGCTGAATCGAGCGCCCGCTGGGGGTATAGTAAAACGCGATCGTCAGCGCGACCGCCGTGTTCCCCGAAAGCGGATAAACATTCTGCACCAGCCCCTTGCCGAAACTCGGCTCGCCCAGAACCACTCCCCGGTCATGATCCTGCAACGCGCCGGTCACAATCTCCGAAGCACTCGCGCTCTTTCCGTTGATCAGCACCGCCACCGGAAACTTATACGGCTTCGCGAGCTTCGGCACGCGCACCTCTTCGGTCTTCTGCGCGCGCCCCTTGATCGAAAAAATCAGTTGCTCCGGCTCCAGAAACAGCGACGCGGTTTCCATCGCCGCCTGCGCCACCCCGCCCGGATTATTGCGCAAATCGATCACCAGCCCCTTCAACTTCTCGCCACCCAGCTTCTCGATGGTTTCCTTCACCAGCCCGCCCGTGGCCTCCTCGAAACTGGTGATCCGCAGGTATCCGATCCCGGGTTTCAGCAGGAATGCCCGGTCCACGCTGGGCGAATCCACCAGCTCCGGCGTCAGCGTCATGCGGATCAGCCCCGCGCTCCCCGGCCGCCGCACGTCCAGCACCGCCTCATGCTGCCGGGCTTCGCGTCAGCAACTGAACCAGTTGCTCAAACTCCAGCCGGGCCAGCACATATCCGTTGATCGCCAGAATCTCATCGCCCGGCGACAAGCCCCGCCTTGGCTGAGGGCGTCCCCGCCATCGCCTGCAACACGATCACCCGGCCCGGAAGCACGCTGACAATGGTCCCGAAGCCCTTCTGCTCGCTCTTGGTCATCTGCTTCAACTGGTCGTACTGACTCGGGATCGAAGAAAATCGAGTGCGGGTCCAGCGTCCGCAGCATCCCCGGAATCGCGCCCTGGTAAAACGCGATATCGGCGGGCACCGGGTCCGCCGATTCCCGATCCACCGTCACAAATACGTCGACAATTTTCTTGAGATCCCGCTCCATCTGGAGGGCGGGATCGTCGGCGGCGAGAAACAGCAGCAGCGCGAGAAATGGCATGGCGAAACTAGCGTGTATAACGAGTCTCCTGCTTGGCGCGATGCCTCTCCATCGCCAGCTCAATCAGCCGGTCGATCAGTTTCGGATACGGCATTCCCGACACCTCCCACATCTTCGGATACATGCTGATGGAGGTAAATCCCGGAATCGTATTGATCTCGTTGATAAAAAGTTCTCCGCTGGATCCGTCCATCAGGAAATCGACCCGCGCCATCCCCTCGCAATCCACCGCTCTATAGCATTCCACCGCCAGCCGCTGCACTTCCGCCGTCTGCTCCGGCGATAAATCGGCAGGCACCACGGTTTCCGCGGCATTTAGCAGATACTTGTCCTCGTAATCGTAAAAGTCGCGCGAAGGAAAAACCTCGCACGGCACCGCCGCTACCGGATCTTCGTTACCCAGCACGGAGCACTCGAACTCGCGCCCCTGGATCCCCCGCTCAATTAAAATCTTTCGATCGAACTGTCCCGCCACCGCCAGAGCCTCCAGAAGTTCCTCGCAATTCTTCGCCTTCGACACGCCGACGGACGATCCCAGATTCGCCGGTTTCACAAACACGGGAAACGGCAGCCGCCCGCAAATCTCCTCGCTCCGGAACTGCCCCCGCCGCACCACCAGATACTCGACCACCGGCAGTCCGCGCTCGATCATCAGCCGCTTCATCACTTCTTTGTCCATCGACACCGACGACGCCAGCACGCCCGCGCCCACATACGGCAGATCCGCGAGCTCTAGCAGCCCCTGGACCGTCCCATCTTCGCCGAACGTCCCATGCAGCACCGGGAAAACCACGTCGATCCCCGGATTCCGCCCGGGCTCCGGCGTAATCGCCGTGGCTCCCATCGACCTTCTTTGGTGATGAAAATCCGTTGGACCTCGTACCGTTCCGGGTCCATCGCCGCCATAATCGATTCCGCCGACCGCAGCGACACTTCATGCTCCCCGGTCCGCCCGCCGTACAGTACGGCCACGCGCAGTTTGCTCACAAAATTCTCTTTCCCATCGCCGACATTATTAGTTCGACGGCCAGCAGCGCCGTTCGGTTCACTTCATCGATCACCGGATTCACCTCCACCATCTCCATGGAAACCATGTGCCCGCTATCGCAGACCGTTTCCATCGCCAGGTGCGCCTCGCGATACGTCATGCCGCCGCGCACCGGAGTCCCCACTCCCGGCGCTTCCTGCGGATCGACGGCGTCCATATCGAAGGAAAGGTGAAACCCCGCGGTCCCGCGCGTCGCATGCTCAATCGCCTCCTGCATCACGCTGCGCAGCCCGCGCTCATCCAGATCGCGCATCGTAAACGCATGCACACCCGTGCCGCGTACATTCTGCCGTTCCACCTCATCCACGCTGCGCAGCCCGACGATCGCGACGTTCCCCGCCTCCACCTTCGGCGCATATCCGCCCAGATGCGTCAGCTCCCGCGGACCCATCCCCAGCACGCACGCCATCGGCATCCCGTGCACGTTGCCGCTGGGACTCGACTCGGGCGTGTTCATATCCGCATGCGCATCGATCCAGATCAGCCCCAGCTTCTCGCCGCGCTTCCGGAAATGCCTCGACATCCCGGTGACGGTCCCCATCGCGACCGAATGATCCCCGCCGAGCACCAGCGGCACGCGTCCTTCATCGGCGCTCTGCTCCACCATCTGCGCCAACCGTTCGCAGGTATGCGCGATTTGCAAAAGATACCGCGCATTGGTTGCCCCAACCGGCAGCTTCTCCGGTTGCTCGACGGCGATATTCCCCAGATCCTCAACCTCATAACCCAGAGACCCGAGTTTCTCATTCAGCCCAGCCAGCCGCAGCGCGGACGGCCCCATATCGACCCCACGCCGCCCCGCGCCGAGGTCCATCGGCGCCCCAATAATCGCGATGTGAGATTGGCGCATTCAGGCGAGTAAGGAATAATTATCGCGTGTTCGCACAAGGGCGCGCTTATCGGATTGAGTCGAGCAGAGCTTGGCGATCATCCGCTTGTGGCGCGAAATGGCTCGAAGGATGGCGTTCAGAGTGCCGACTCGAAGGGCTTTGTGATCCGGAATGGCGATTCGGTGTGGAGATGGAGTCTGCGTCTGCAGGACTACGTGATCGCCCACTTGATTGACTTTCACGTAATCCCAATCGCGGCATAGCACGCCAATCAGATGCTTTGCCGCTGAGGTCTCGCGGAATTTTCATCCGAGCGCGAGCATCTCGTCACGCACCAAATGCAGGCGGATGGCGCTCGGTTTCGGCCGGTCGAAGTAAAACGCTTCGACCGCTTCTTTGACGTTGGCACGCAATTCTTCCCAAGAATCGGCCTCCGTGAAAATGCTCTCGGTCAGACATTCGGCGGTGAATCCACCGTCGGCTTCCTGATTCACTTCGAAAATGATTTCGCTCATGACAGATTTGCCCTCCTACGCTACGGCCGCGTCCGATACAGCATCCGTGGAAACGCGATCGTCTCCCGGATGTGCTCCAACCCGCACATCCACGCGACGAATCTCTCTACGCCCATCCCAAACCCGCCGTGCGGCACCGACCCGTATTTCCGCAAATCGATGTACCAGTCGAACGCCTCATGCGGCAGCTTGTGTTCGTCGAGCCTCTTCAGCAGCAGATCCAGATCGTGAATGCGCTGCCCGCCGCCGATCACCTCGCCATATCCTTCAGGAGCAATGAAATCGACCCCCAGCGCCAGTTCCGGTCGATCCTCGGCCGGCTGGAAATAGAACGCCTTGATGCTGCCCGGATACCGGTCCACCATTACCGGACGATCCCAGATCGTCGGTCAGCAGCGTCTCGTCGGTATTCCCGAAATCGCCGCCCCACTGAATCTCGCTGCCCTTCGATTGCAGCTTCTTCACCGCATCGTCATAGGTCATGCGATGAAACGGAGCCTGGATCGCCTCCAGCTTGCTGACGTCCCGTTCCAGGATCTTCAACTCCTCGCGCCGATGCTCCAGCACGCGGCCGACGACAAAACAGATCAGTCCTTCGCCCAGACGCTTTCACGTCTTCCAGATTCGCGTAAGCCATCTCTGGTTCCACCATCCAGAACTCCGTCAGATGACGCCGTGTTTTCGACCGTTCCGCTCTGAACGTCGGCCCGAAACAGTACGTCTTCCCGAACGCCGCGCAGGTCGCCTCGTTATACAGCTGCCCCGACTGCGTCAGATAAACTTTCTCATCGTCGAAGTAATTCACCTCGAACAGCGTGGAGGTCCCTTCGCACGCCGCGGGCGTAAAAATCGGCGTGTCCACCAGCACGAATCCGTTCGAATCGAAATAATCGCGAATCCCCCGAATCACCTCGTGTCTAACCGCCAGCGCCGCATGCTGACGCCGGCTGCGCAGCCATAGGTGGCGATGATCCATCAGAAAATCGATGCCGTGATCCTTCGGCGTAATCGGATACGGATCGGACTCGGGCACGCGCTGGACAATTTCCGCGCCTTCCACGTCCATCTCGAATCCGCCCGGCGCGCGCTGCTCCGCCCGGATTTTCCCGCGTATAATCAACGACGATTCCTGCGTCAGCTCCTTCAGCGCCTCGAACACCGCCTCCGGCAGCGCGCTCTTCACCGCGACACACTGCATGATCCCGGTCCCGTCGCGCAATTGCGGAAAACAAATCTTCCCGCTGCGCCGCAAATTGTACAACCACCCCGCGATCTCGACAGCCTCGCCCGCGTGTTTCCCCGCGTTCGCCACCGTAATCCGAGGATACCCTCCCACCGTTTCAGGACTCATGGTTCAGCTTCAGATTCTCCAATCGCTCGAACAACTCCCGCACCGTGTCCAGCGGATGTTCCATGTCCGGCACTGCTTTCAATTCCAGCAGCAGCGGACAATCCGCCGGCAGCGTGCGCAACAACCCCATGGTCCGGCGCCAGTCCGTCGATCCGCCTTCCGAGAGCAGCGGGAACAGGTGCGAGTCGCCGGTTCCATTATTGTCATGCACGTGCGTCGACCGTATCCGTTTCTGTAACAGCCGGAACGCCGTGTCCACGCCCTCATTCATGTTCGCGTGCCCCGTGTCCAGGCAAACATTCAGGTCCATGTGCGTGGTCTCGAAAAACAGCAGCAGCCGCTCCGCGCTCGAAAGAGCGTTCGGCGTATTCTCCAGCAGCACCTCCACTCCCCGCTGCCGCGCAAACAAGCTGATCTCTTCGAGCGCGGAAAAGGCCGCGTCCAGCTTCTGTTCCGAATACTCTTCGCCGAACACCCCCACATGCTGGATCAAGTAACGAAACGGCACCGTCTCGGCGATCTCCAGCGCCCGCTTGATTTCGTCCACCATGTGCAGCCGTTTGATCTTCACCGGCTCCGTAATATTGATCACCGCGTCTGGACCGGACCGTCCCCACACATCGTCCGAATACATCGGCGAATGCAGCGAGTGGAGCTTCAGCTCCGAATCGCGAAACCAGTGCCCCAGCTCCCCGATTTGCGCCCGATCCCGATAATCCAGATGCTGGCGCGCGCAGAAAATCTCCACCAGCGGAATCCCCGCCGACCAGATGCGATCCAGCCACACCGTGGTCAGACGATGGTTCACAAACAGATGTGTCGAAAGCGCGTGCAGCATCGGTGCTCGAAGCCGGAGCTAGTAACCCGCCACTTTCCCCGACCCGCGCCCGTCCGTCCCGCCCTGCAGCCACCCCGCATCCATGATGATCGCCTCCACCCGCGCGCCAATGGCCCCCTGCGAGTGATCCACGTCGTACCCCATCGCTTTCAGCAGCGCCACCGTGTCCGGAGAAGTCGCCTTTTCCAGATACAGCTTGTCCGGCTTCCATTGATGATGAAAACGCGGAAAATCCACCGCATCCTGCGCGTTCATCCCGAAATCGACCACGTTCAACACCACTTCAGTCACCGAAGTAATGATCCGCGCCCCTCCGGGAGCCCCCACCACCATGAATAATTTCCCATCCCGCATCAGCATGGTCGGCATCATCGACGACAGCGGCCGCTTGTTCGGCTGAATCGCGTTCGCCTCGCCCTGCACCAGCCCGAACATATTCGGCTCGCCCGGTTTCGCCGAAAAATCGTCCATTTCATTGTTCAGCAGGAACCCCAGCCCCGGCGCCGTCACGCCCGACCCGAACCCGCCATTCAACGTGTACGTCACCGCCGCCGCATTGCCATCCGCATCCACCACCGAAAAATGCGTCGTCTCGATACTCTCGCTGCCCTTAGGATGCCCCGGATTCACCTGATCGCTAGGCGTCGCGTGATTCAGATCGATCGTCGCCCGCCGTTTCTGTATATACGCCGGCTCCAGCAACCCCGCAATCGGATTCTTGATGAAATCCGGATCGCCCAGGTATTCGTTCCGATCCGCATAAAACCGCCGCATCGTCTCCGCCACATAATGAATCGCCGCGGCCGACCCCGCACCGGACTTCTCGTATCCCGTCCCCTCCAGCATCCCCATCATCTGTAGAATGCCGACCCCGCCCGAGCTCGGCGGCGGCGACGTGATCACGTCATAGTTCTTATATTTCCCCGTCAGCGGCTTGCGCTCCACGGCCGTCATGTTTTTCAGGTCCGCCAGCGTGATCAGCCCGCCATTCGCGGCTTCCGCCTCCGCCAGCTTCTTGGCGATCTCGCCTTCGTAAAACGCCTTGCTCCCGCCCTCGGCGATCAGCTCCAGCGTGTGCGCCAGCTCCGGCTGCACGAAAATCTCGTCGACGTCGTAAAGCTTCCCATCCCTCTGGAAAATCCTCTTCGACTCCGCAAATTTCCCCAGATTCCGCGCATTCTTCAGCGACTCCGCCTCCGAGTAGCTCAGCGCATGACCCTTCGCCGCCAGCACGATCGCCGGCTGCAAATCGTCCGCCCACTTCTGCCGTCCATATTTCTGTTGCGCCAGTTCCAGCCCGCGAACCGTCCCCGGCACTCCCGACGCCCGCCATCCTTCGATGCTGTCCCGCGTCGGCTTCCCGCTCGCGTCCAGGTACATGTCATGCGAAGCCTTCTGCGGCGCGCGCTCTCTGAAATCGATGAACGTCGTGCGCCCATCCGCTAGCCGCACCAGCATGAATCCCCCGCCGCCGATATTCCCTGCCGAAGGATGCGTCACCGCCAGCGCGAATCCCACCGCCACCGCCGCGTCAATCGCATTGCCGCCGTTCTTCAACACCTGAACGCCGGCCTCCGCCGCCAGCGGCTCCTGAGCCACCACCATCGCGTGCCGGGCCCGTACCGGCTGACGCGCGTCCAGTTGGAACGAAACACAAATCGCGAGGAAAAAGGATAGCCGTCGCATGCCAACGATTGTACAGTACTCCAATAGGGCCAAATAGGCGTGGTAAAGAAACGATCGAAAAAGTGGGACTGACCACTCTGTCCCCAAGCTCGACGCACTCGCCTTGGCGCAAAAGCCCGCCGGCGGACAGAGCGGTCTGTCCCACTTTTTTGCTCCTTGCCCGACGGCGGACAGAACGCTCTGTCCCACTTTTCTTGCTCCCTTCTCGTTTGATCGGGCAAGACCAACGCCTCAGTAAGATATTCTGGACTCGCATGACCGACAAAATCGTCATCTTGTGCGCCTGTGAATCCGAACAGGAAGCCGTCACCGTCGCCCGCCACCTGGTCGAAAAGAAGCTGGCCGCATGCGTGAACATTCTGCCCGGCGCGCGCAGCATCTATAGATGGAAAGGCGCCATCGAAGACGCCCGGGAGTTCGTCCTCTTCATCAAGTCCCGCCGCGACTTTCTCCCCTCCCTGCGCGCCGCACTCGCCAGCGTCCACTCCTACGAAATCCCTGAGGTCATCGCCCTTCCCATCGTCGACGGCTCGCCAGAGTATCTCGCCTGGATCGACCGCGAACTCGAAGTCGAGCTTAACGAGCCGCTATAATTTCGATAGCATGCAGCGCGCCCGCAACGCCGAAACCACGGAAGGAATCAGCAAGCTGATCGGCCAGCTTGGCCAGCTGGGCTGGTATCACAGCATCGAGCTGCCGGACGGCAGCGTGATCCCCGGCATCCAGACCCTCGAACAACTGCGCGAGCGCATCGCCAAGTACCCAATTCCTCAGGACTTAAGAGGAATGCGCGTTCTCGATATCGGCGCCTGGGACGGCTGGTTCACCTTCGAAATGGAGCGCCGCGGAGCCTCCGTTGTCGCCGTGGATTCCGCCCGCCAGGAAACGTTTTTCGAAGCCAGGCGCCTGCTGGGCTCGAAGGCTGAATACATCGTCGAAGATGTATGCCATCTTTCGCCGCGCGACATCGGATATTTTGATATAGTGCTATTCTTCGGCGTTCTCTATCACCTGAAGCATCCCCTCCTCGCCATGGAGCGCGTCTGCGAGCTCTCCACCGGCATGGCCTGCATCGAATCCCTGGTCACCGACGATCCTCCGCAGCCCCACGCCATCCCGCTGCTCGAGTTCTACGAAACCACCGAGCTCGCCGGCCAGTTCGACAACTGGTGTGGACCGAATACCTCCTGTCTGCTCGCCTTCATGCGCACCGCCGGATTCGTCAACGCGACGTTACTGGGTGAGCATGACTGCCGCGCGCAAGCCGTCGGCTATCGCAAATGGCCTGACCTCGCCCGCTCGGGCCAAGGTCCGGAGCTCGTGTGTGTCGAAAACACCTGGACCCGCGACCACCAGTTCCGCAGCGATCGCGATCACTACTTCACCGTCTGGTTCAACACCGGCCGAACCAATCTCGATTGCGACAACGTCTTTGTTCAGGTCGGCCCCTATGCCTGCCGCCCGGTGGGAGTCCGCAATTTCGCAGGCACCGGCTGGCAGGCCAACTGCAAGCTCGCGCCCGGCGTGTCGCACGGCTGGTTCGATGTCACCGTCGCCGTCGGAGACAGCCACTGGAGCAATCGCTCGCGCATCCCCATCGATCTCTCGCGCTCTGAGCGCCGCGCCCCCGCCCGGATATGGGACTCGCTCGAAATCGCTGGCGTGACCGATGGCAAGACTTATGAATCGAATCGCGTCCGCACCGGAGTCGAAAGCTGCATGTCGCTGTGGGCCGCGGGACTTCCGGAAAATGCCGCCCAGGCGGATATTACCCTGCGTCTCGACGGAGCCGATCTTCCCGCGGTCTATCTCTCCAGTCCCGACGAACGCGCCCTGCGCCAGATCAATGCGATGCTGCCGCCCCAGTTGGAGCCCGGCGAATATCTGATCTCGGTGCACTTCCGCGGCGTCGAATCGGCCAGCCGGCCAATCCAGCTTTACTGAATGAATTTCCGCCGTTTGCCTGCACAATTCCCGGCAATTTTGCGATAATCTATTGCCTGATATGAAAACGCTGGATATTCTCAACAGCTGTGGAGCCGTCGCCTTCGGCATCGTGGTGGGCTGCATCCTCCGCTTTTTCCTGGAACGTTTCGAGCGTTACGATCTGAAAGCGTTGACCGGCTTGCTCGGCGTCCCCATTGGCGGCACCATCCTTACTTTCATTTCCGGCCTCGGAATCTACGGAACACCCTCCTATGCGATCGGCTTGGCGCTCGGTCTGATCGTCTATCAGTTCTTGTGGACCAAGTTCCCCGCCAGGCTTCCGATGCGAAGGTCCGGGCTTACCACTCAGTTCGTGATTCAGGATCTGACCAAGCGCGTGGAGATCGACGACGACAAAGGCGAAGAGGCCAGGATGATCCGGAATCAGATCATCAAGGTGACCAACGACATCGCCGTTCCGAAACTCCTTATCTGCCAGATTTTCGTCGAAGGCGATGTGGAGGATCTCAAAGTTACCAGCACCACGCCCGGTGTCGCCGGTGTCGTCAACAAGCGAGGCGGGTTAACCGAAGTGTATGCGCAACTGCCGGCCGCGGTGAAAAAAGGCCAGATACTGGACATCGAAATCACCTACAAGATGCGCAACACCTTCAAACAGGCGGAGGAGTTTCTGGGGCACGAAGTGACGCAGGACACCGCATCCGCGGCTTTGGAAGTCCGGTTTCCGGCAAAACGAGTCTGCCGGAGCGCGGCGCTGTATTTGATGTTTGGGGGAATTGCTCAGGATCTTCCGGATAACAAACCGCAGGTTGCAGGGGACGGCTCAAGCGTCAAGGTGAGACTCCCATCCGACATGCGAATCGGCCATTCCTATCGCCTGCAATGGCTGTGGTGATGTGTGCAAAAAGGGGGACTGGCTCGAATTTCGCCGATTTTGCGAAAGTTCGTGCCTGTACCCTTTTTTGCCCCGCCAATCATATTGATCGAGATCGGCGGCGCACTATACTAGCTGGTAACGGTTCCGTTCATAAAAGCCTCACGCATTTAGTATATACCATTCCAGCTATTTTCGCGATCCATCCCGCTTAAATCGCTTATTCCTAAAGTAGTTTTCAGGAGAATCAGCTCTTCGCCGCCACAATGCGCATCCCGTAAAAGGAGCGCCACACGAAAACCAGCGCCACCACCAGGAAGGCGGCTCCTAGAACCGTGCTGAACATCGCGCCCTGCTTCTCTGTTAACGAAACCGCCAGCTCCACCGCCAGCAACCCGAACAGCGTGGTGAACTTGATGATCGGGTTCAGCGCCACCGAGGACGTGTCCTTGAACGGATCGCCCACCGTGTCGCCCACCACCGTCGCGTCGTGCAGCGGAGTGCCCTTCGCTTTCAGCTCCACTTCCACCACCTTCTTCGCGTTGTCCCACGCGCCGCCGGCGTTGGCCATGAAAATCGCCTGGTACAGTCCGAACAGCGCGATCGAAATCAGGTACCCGATGAAATAGAACGGCTCGAAGAACGCGAACGCCAGGGTCGCGAAGAACACCGTCAGAAAGATGTTGAACATGCCCTTCTGCGCGTACTGCGTGCAGATTTCCACCACTTTCTTCGAATCCGCCACGGAGGCCTTGGTGGCGCCTTCCAGCTTGATATTCGCTTTAATGAACTCCACCGCGCGATAGGCGCCGGTGGTGACGGCCTGCGTCGATGCGCCGGTAAACCAGTAGATGATCGCCCCACCGGTGATCAAGCCGAGCAGAAACGGGGGGTGCAGAATCGACAGGTTCCGCATCTCGCTTTCCTGAAGTCCATGGGTCAGCAGCGAGACGATGGCGAAAATCATAGTAGTTGCGCCCACCACCGCCGTACCGATCAACACCGGTTTCGCGGTCGCCTTGAACGTATTGCCCGCGCCGTCGTTCTCTTCCAGGTGATGCTTGGCTTTTTCGAAGTTCAGGTCGAAGCCGAACTTGCTTTTGATCTCGTTCTGGATGCCGGGAATGGTCTCGATCACGCTCAGTTCGTATACCGATTGCGCGTTGTCGGTCACCGGCCCGTAGGAATCCACGGCAATCGTCACCGGCCCCATGCCCAGAAATCCGAACGCCACCAAACCGAAGGCGAACACGGCGGGTGCTTTCGGGATCATCCCGTCCATGCCCTGCAGACTCACGCCGTAAGCGATGGCCATCAGCGCCATCATCGTCAGCCCCAGCCAGAACGCGCTGAAATTGCCGGCCACGAAGCCCGACAGGATGTTCAGAGACGCGCCGCCTTCCCGCGACGACGTCACCACTTCGCGCACGTGCCCCGAGTCCATGGAGGTGAACACCTTCACCAGTTCCGGAATAATCGCGCCCGCCAGCGTCCCGCAGGTGATGATCGAGGACAGCTTCCACCACATGGTGGGATCGTTGCCGATGTCCGGAATCATCAGGTAGGAGACCAGGTAGGTCAGGCCGATGGAGATCAGCGACGTCAGCCACACCAGCGTGGTCAGCGGCGCCTCATAATTCATCTTGTCGACGTTCTGATACCGCGCCTTGGCCACCGCGTCGTTCACGAAGTAGCTCAGGCCGCTCGCGACGATCATCATCACGCGCATCACGAAAATCCATATCAGCAGCTCCACTTTCGTGATGTCGTTCGGAACCGCCAGCAGAATGAAGGTAATCAGCGCCACGCCGGTGACGCCGTAAGTTTCAAAACCGTCCGCCGAAGGCCCCACCGAATCGCCCGCGTTGTCGCCCGTGCAATCCGCGATCACGCCTGGGTTGCGCGCGTCATCCTCTTTGATCTTGAAGACAATCTTCATCAGGTCGGCGCCGATGTCCGCGATCTTCGTGAAAATTCCGCCCGCGACGCGCAACACCGCCGCGCCCAGCGACTCCCCGATCGCGAATCCGATAAAGCACTGCCCGGCGTATTCGCCCGGAACAAACAGAAGAATGCACAGCATCAGGAACAGTTCCACGCTGATCAGCAGCATGCCGATGCTCATGCCCGCCTTGAGCGGGATCTGATAGCACGGGAACGGTTTGCCGCGCAGGCTGGCAAACGCCGTGCGGGAATTGGCAAAAGTATTCACCCGAATTCCGAACCACGCCACGCCGTAGCTTCCGCAAATCCCCAGAACGCTGAACGCCAGGATAATCACCACCCGGATGGCTTCGAACTGCTTCAAAACGCCGAAGTACAAAACGATGACCGCACCGATGAACAACTCCAGAATCATCAGGAATTTCCCCTGCGTGATCAGGTAGGTTTTGCAGGTTTCGTAGATCAACTCGGAGATTTCGAGCATCGATTCGTGCACCGGAAGCTTGCGCACGTTGGTGTACATCACCAACGCGAACACAAACCCGAGCGCGCTGACGGCAAGTCCGATCTTTAACAGCGCCGGACCGGAAATGCCGTTCAGAAACACGGCTCCATTCAGATTCGGGAGCTTCAGCCCGGCTTCTCCCCCCTCTGTTTGTGCAAACAGCGGGGTGGAACTGGCAACAGCCAGTAACACCAGCAGCAAGACGGGGAGAACGCGCCGGCAGGCGGCAGACAAGGCACCAAACTGCATCTCGGAAAACCCTCCAATTGACTCGTTTAGACTCTACGCACGATGCGTTTTGAGAGAGAAGCCCGTCCCGGGAAGGACAGCCTTTTAGTTACAATACCGCAGCAAAGCTCGATTCGCAAGTTTTAGGCGCTGGATAGAGATGCCCATATGATTGAATCGCTTCAAGATAGTAATGTTACCAATGGTAACATCGACCTTAGATTCCGAGAAAAACCCGGGCCATGACGCGCGGATGCAGCATGCTCGACGGCGGGGCCAACAGGTTGGCCGCGCGCACAAATGCGATGGACAACTCAGGATCGCGATGCGCGCGTTGGTGCAGTTTCGAGACGTACCAGTTGATAAAACCCAGCGCCGCGTTGCGCGTTCCGACCGTCTCCGGAATCCGCAAATCGTTGCCAACGGCCATGGCCCACGGCATGTCGACGATCTTCGATGCGCGACGGAAGAAATCTCGCGCCAGGTTTCCGTTCGCGGCGCCGAGGCTTTGTGCAAGCGCTTCGGATTCGAGCGCGGCCACTGACATTCCCTGGCCGTAGATCGGATTGAAGCTGCATATGGCGTCGCCGATCACCAGGAATCCGTCGGGGAATCGTTCGAGTTTCTCGTAGTGGCGGCGGACACTCGCGGGGAATCGCGCGGTGTGGCCCTCGCCGATTGGTTCGGCGTTACTGATGACCTGATGGATTTGCGGGGCTGGTAAACTCTTGGCGTATTCGATGAATCCGGGGAGATCCAGGGGAGCATTTTGGCCGAAATAGCCGACCAGCGTTACGGTCCAGCGGTCGCCCTCCTGCGCCAGCATCGCGGCGGCGCGTTTGCCTTCAGGAGTCGCTGGTACGATGACCACGCTGTCGCCGGGAATGTGATCCGGACGGCGGCGAAACCAGCGGGTAGAGTAGGCCAGAGCGACTTCTACACGTTCCTCGGGAGGCTGCGCGTAGCCCAGCGTTTCGAGCCATTGAGGCGTGTGCGATCCGCGGCCAGTCGCATCCACAATCAGATTCGCGAATACGACTTCCTTTGCGGTTTTCGCGCCGGTCACGCGTTTTCGGTCCTCGGTCGCGACGACCCCTTCGACGACGGTGTTTTCCACCATGGTGATTTTGGGGTTCGCGCGGACACGCTGGCGGATCATTCCTTCAAGAAAAGGACGGCTGAGCAGCAGGCCGCCAATACCGCACTTGACGCGGCTCAGGCTGGCGCCGCCGATGAACCATACGGAATCCGCCAGCAGGTCTCCCGGGAGCGCGCCGGCGGCGATCATTTCCGCGGTCAGACCGGGGAAGAGGCGCTCGAAGACCTCGCGGCCGCTGGCTAACAGACCGTGAGTGTGGACGCCCTGCGGAACTCCGCGGCGCTGCTCGCCTGCGGCGGGGAACGTGTCACGATCGAGAATCGTTACGCGCTCATAATAATTTGAAAGGACCCGAGCGGCGAGCATGCCCCCCATGCTCCCGCCGATTACGACGGCGTGGTCTTTCGGCATAGATTGGGCGATTCTATCACGCCCGCGCGGTCATGGTTCCAGCAGCGCCATGGAGGCAAATCCGGTGGCTGCGTCGCTCATGAATTTTTCCTGCATGGAGCTTGGCGGATAATGCTTGTTCATCGAATCCGCGGCCCAATTGCCGGAGTTCGGATCCTGATGCAAGCGAAGCCAATTCAGCGCGCGCACTATCCGCGGATCCGAGGCTGGCGCGCCGGCTTTCAGGAGCACCCACGTCACGAAGCCAGTGGCGTAGGCGTTGCTGCCAACCGAATGAGAGGCTTGAGGATGCGGCCCCCAGGCGCCGAGCGTGTCGATCGCCCAGCCCCCATCGGGTTGCTGCTTCCTGAAGGTCTCCTCGATGATCGGCTGACGAGCCGATTCCGGCAGCGCGGCCGGCAGTTTGGTGGACGCCCACAGCAGCATGAGGCGATTGTGAAGAGGCTGCGTTTCATAATGGCCGTTCAAATACGCGGTGAGCGCGGCGATGTTTTCGCGGATCGCCGGACGGTTGCGATACTCGGAAGGCGCCGAACCCACGGCCAGCGCGGCGAGCGAGGCTCCGTAGAACGGTGAATCGGTTGTTTCCCAAGGGTCGAGGTCGAGCTCGAACCAGGCCCAGGCGCCTTTGGCTTTTCCGTCTTTGATTTGCAGGGACCACATGCGAGAAAACGCTGGCTCCGAGGAAAGAAAGAGCGCGGCGAAAATCGACTCCACGCCCATCGACTGGGAGGCTAGCGGCTCTTTGGCGAATCGCGGGAACAACTCCTTTGCCTCAGTGGCCGCGACCCTCGCGCGGAGGCCGCTGAGCAGGCCCTCTTCGTAGGTGGCCGGTTGCGTTTCGCCAAGTGCGCGGCGGAGGGCGGGGCGAGCGAGAAGATAAGTCATCTGCGTGTGGCAGGAGAAGCAAGCGCCGCCGGAGGCAGCCGCGGTGGGCCACTCCGACCAAGCCTTTTGTCTCGCGTCGAGATAACTGGCGGCGAGCCGCGGATTCCAGTCAGCACAGAAACCCGGCAAGGCGGCGAGCACACACGCGAGGATGGTGATTCGCATGTACTCAGTATCGGGTTCAGGAGCGGTGTGGGTCGCTCAAAATCGGGATGGGAGGAGCAGGTTTGGACGATTTGAGGATGCTGCCGGGGGTGACGCCCAGCAGGCGGCGCATATGATAAGCGAGATGGCTCTGATGCGCGAAGCCGGTTTCGAGCGCGACCTGGCTGACGGATCGCTCGCCTTGACGCAACAAGTCGCGGGCGCGTTCGACGCGGCGCTGAATCACATAGCGATGAACCGGATGGCCGACGGACTGGCGGAAGGCCGACTTGCAGTGGGAAATGCTCAGGCCGGCCATGTTCGCGATTTCGGGAAGCGAGAGGTTCTGCCCAAGGTTGTCCTCGATATAGGAAAGAACCTGCTTCAGACGGCGGCCGGAGAGGCCTCCGGTGGCATGTTCGCGGGACGGCGACGCGGAGGAGTGGCGATTCAGCAGGTGAATGGCGAGCGCGGCGGCCAGACTGTCGGTGTACAGGGGCCCGTTGGGATAGCCGGCTTCCATTTCGGCCTTGAGGGCCCAACCGATATGTTCGATCCGGGGATCGCGCATCTGGAAACGATTGAGGATTTCGATACAAGCGGGGTCGAAGCCGGATTGGGCAGCCACGGTTCGCAGAAGAGGAGCAGGCACGCCGACCAGGAGGGCGGTATCCGGCTCCTTGATCTCCCAGCGGCTGGGCACGCCGGCGGGAACGATATCGACGTCGCCGTGAACGCTGACACCCTGATGATGACGTCCGCCGCGGTCGCAGGCGATATGGACGGACTTGCCCACATGAATCACGATTCCAGGATTCGGGCGGCTGGGAGCATTGACCACGCCGGCAGGGTCGGTTTGAAGGCGAACAGAGAGCTGGCCTCTCACAGTTTCCATTATGACGCGGGAGCAGAAGGACGCGTTGGTGGGCCCTGATGGATTCGAACCATCGACCAACGGATTATGAGTCCGCTGCACTAACCGCTGTGCTAAGGGCCCAGACTATTCAGAAAAAGGAGTTGAAGCGGCCTACGCCGCCTTCTCATCCGCCACTGTGGTGGAATCTGTGGGGACTCCATCACTCGCAGACTCCTTGGTCTCAAGAGCCTTGCTAATCTGCATTGTCTCAAATCGCTCAAACACACGCTCCAGAGATTCCGGCGACGGATGCACATACCGTTGACTCACCGTGATACTTCTGTGACCCGCAATCCGTATGATGGCGAATCCTCGACATATCCCGCAAAATTAACCAAGCGCATTTGTATACAGCTTCGATTGCACCGCCGTGACGCCGCATCCATGGAGATTGAGTGTTGATTGAACCACCTCGGTAACCCAATGTCCTGCTGTGGGTGATATGAACACTGCTTCGATCAGAGTCGCTAGATCAACGCTGACGTATGTTCCGTGTTCCTGACCATCTTGCCGACTCGGTTCGAGACACCAGATACGAACTTCCTTCTCGTGCTCGAAACTCTTCCGCTTGTAGGCCAACGGCGAAGCCGCTGGAGCCGTAAGCGCACTGTAGCGAACCTTTGCGATGAAAACATCTCGCCCCTCCTCTTCGAGGGCGTCTTTGAGCCGCCTCACGGTGGATCGGACCGCTATGCCATCAGAACTGGAATAAATTGACCACATCGCAGCCGATTCATCTTCGTTCTCGTGCCAGCAACTGACGCAATAGTTTCGACGACTGAATTTCTCGGCTGCCCTGACAACAGCTTTCGGAACCTTCCATTCCAACGCCGGTCTGATTTCTGGGCTGTAGAAACCCTCGTATGGATCGGCTAGCTTCTCTAGTCTCGTGAAGAATAGCTTTCGTCGTTGCAGAAGGTCCACGAATGCGACAAACGGCATGTATCGCCACACAACCGCGGTGTTCCCGGGACCTGGAAACTGAACATTGCGCCGGTACATCGAGTCGCTAGTTTACCTCAAGCTGGTTGTTCGTCTAAGACCGTCCAAACAAGGCATAAGTTCCTCCCGCCACCGCCGCTTTAGTGGGCGATCTACGAGGCCCCCGGTCTTGTTCCCTTTTGGGCAAGCGTTATGAGTAGTTTCCGATAGAGCGTTGCCATATCTGATTCCTCGTTCTTCGAGACAAGCACGATTTTCCGCGACGGCTTGAATGCGCAGAGTTCTCTAAGTTGTCGTGGCATACGCTGACCGACCATGAGGTTGAAACGAACTCCGCAGATGTGAACCCAATGGACGTGATTGGTCTCCTTTTTCATCGTGCCGGGAGTTCCAAACGAACGACTCAGGCGATTGCTCTCATCCGATACTCCGATCACGAGAGCGGCATCGGTCGGGAATGGCACTTCGCCCAGGAGGAACCGCCGAAACTGTTCCTGGTAAGGCCCAAGTGGGATCGGGGGTGAAGGACCAGTTCCATCATTCCAGGCGTGGACAGATGACTTCCAAAACAGGCCGGCACCGAAGTGGCCGATCTCTTCGACCGTCGCGTCGTCCGTTGGCGAAATGATGTACACCGCCGCAGCCTCGCTTTGAAGAACCGGGGGCGTCTTCCTCAGCATCGCCAGCAATTTGAAGCTCTCGGAGTCCCGATGGCAATAGCGGAAGAAGGTGTCTTCCCCATACTCGTGAAAGCGCTGTTCGCAATCCCGGCAGAAAACGTGCGCCCTCATCTGCGCCGATGTCTGAATCGCCTTGTCCGTCTGAAGGACCAGAGGATGCGGGTTCTTTCCTTCGCCACGTACCAGTTTGTACGCAGCCTGAGGAATGAAGTGGCTATGCTGCAACCGGGCGTCCTTGAGGCACAGGCGGCAACGACCAATAACGGCCACGTCAACCATCGTCGCACACTAGTGGAATCCGCTGGTGGAAAAGGGTGCCGCTTCGGATCTCAGGTCCGCACCACCTTATGTCCTTTACTGAATTCAGCGACACGAGCACGGGCAGCGGCGGCAACGGCGGGATCAGTCTCCGTGGCGATGCGGCGGCGCTTCATGTTCTGGCGGGCCCCGGGGACAGCGCCACCGCCGCAAAACGGGTCTACTACGAGTTGACCGGGCTTTGTGAGACGGTCAATCAAATATTCAAGTTCATCGGTGGCCTGCCCCTATTTGTGATGCTCTTTGTCAGCGCCATCTGGCGGTGCAGTTCGCGAACAAGTTCGGGTATCGAACAGTGGCGATCGGGCGAGGCGTGGGTGCGAAGGACCTGGCGCTGAAGCTCGGGTCGCATGCCTACATCGATTCCGAGAATTCCAAGGCTTCCGATGAGCTACAAAAACTGGGCGGCGCGAAAGTGATCCTGTCCACGGCGCCGAGCGGCGAAGCGATGTCGGGATTGATTGGCGGCCTTGGGGTGATGGGCAAGCTGATGGTGATCGGCGCTTCGATGGACCCGATTGAGGTCCCGCCGTCGATGCTGCTGGGAGGTAAGAGGTCGATACAAGGGTGGGCGTCGGGGACCTCCATCGATTCCGAGGATACGTTGAGGTTCTCGGCGCTTTCCGGTGTGAGGCCGATGATCGAAAAATTCCCGCTGGCGCGCGCGGCGGAAGCTTACGATCGCATGCTGTCGGGAAAGGCGCGGTTCCGGGTGGTGCTGACGATGGAGTAACGTTAGCTCGTCAGTGTAAGCTTGTTGAAAAAGGAACGGACACCACTGATTCCCGCTCGCGATGAGTATAGATTGGTCCGTGGGCGATGGTCCCTCAAAAAAGGTCGCATATTTGATCGGATCCCGTAATATGGTACCTACGCCAATCTAACGCTCAACAGAATCGCAAGCGATGAATTGCATTGAGTTGCGGCGGTCCCTCCGCAAGCTACTTTTTCGGCTTCCGGGCTTTCTTCCTTCCTTCCGGATCAGCCTCGACCAGGCGATGGCTCGCGGATGCGTCCAGGTCGAGATGGTAGATCTGCTTCAGATCCCGGATGCGCCGGAGATTTTCTTCCTTGAACGGGCAGAGGCCGTCAAAGGCGTGCAAAACGATGCCCTCCAGCAGATCGCCAACCGTGAGATCGTGGTATTCCGCGAGCGCCTTGAGCACTTTCAAGAGCCGTTTCTCGATGCGCACGCCGGTTTGGACTCGCTCGACGACCCGGACAGGCGGGTCCTCATTCTTCTGCATTCAGATTTCCCATCCGAACAATGCGCCCTGCGCTAAGTTCGTCATGTACGCGGTTTGTTTCATCGTAAGGTACGCTCCATCAGGCTGATTCGGGGATGTTCTATGCGCGCGGACCTGTTCCTCTGACCAGAGGAAGACGCATCGCCTTCAATAGTCATTGATAATATTCGGCTCACGGAACCCTTCCCAGTTTACGCTGGGCACGAAGAGAAGAGGCTGGGCACCCTTGGTGGCGACACGCCAGGTCAGATCGCTTGCGACGGAGAGCCGGAGAGGACGACCAGATTGTCCGCACACCGACCGGATGTCGACGCGCAGGGGCCGGCGAAGCAGCCGACCGAGCACGAAGGCGGCGGCGAAGGCGTCCTCCGCGCAGGCTCCGAAGGTCAAGAATCCCCTGCTGCATTCCATCTCGTGAGGGGTGGGATCGGCGGTAACCGGAAACGCCCACGCCACGTCGCCAGCGACGTTGCGCACCAGGAAGAAGAGGTGATGTTCCAGCTCTTCGACGATTTCCTGCACGCGGGCCCTGGGCAGTCTCAATTTTCCGGCGATCTCGTCCACGGGGAGCGGCCGCTGAACTTCCGGAAGCGTTCTCACCACGAAGTTTCGTACGGCATGGTGTTCGGAACGTCATGAAAGAAAGGCGCTGACGAATGCCGGGTGTCGATCGGCGAACTGCGGCTTGCCAATCCGCCTGTGGTCTTCTCTCGAATTTAAGGCCGGTGGCGACGAGTACCGATTGGTCCATGGAAGCGCTCCTCAAAAAAGGTTTGCACATTCGATCGAATTCGTTAGCATGCTACCTATGTACCAACATAGCATTCTCTAGGCTGCTGACTGCCGCACGGGAACTGCTGATGGAAAGCGTCGCGCTGGGACTGCTGGACGGCGCGCTCGGCTTAGGGGTCGCCTATGGCGCGGTTCGAGTGTTGATCGCGATGGCTCCGGCCGCCGCTACAGGCGCACCCGGCGGATCGCGGATTCAGTGCATTCACGGTAGCCGGTGGGCGTACGCGCGGCCCTGGTCATGAGACCAATCCTCTCGTAGTACCGGATCGTGTCCGCGCTCACGCCGGAACGCTGTGCAAGCTCGCCGATTCGCAACCGCCGATTCTCCATTACGCCATTTTAGACGCGCCTAGCGGCAAATCGTGGGCAATCGAAAATAGTGCTTGACCTTGGAATCGTTACAGGGTTTACGCTCGAAGCATGCCACAAGAACGGAGACGACGACCGATGAGCAGTTCTCTCGCGATGCTTGCCATCCTTTCGATAACGGCCATTGTCCCCCTTGCGTCCGGGCAGGACCACCCGACCATGCCGCCGGGGATGTCGCATGAAGAGCACATGAAACAGATGAGCAAAGACGCCGAAATGAAGAAGCGCGGTGATGCGGCAATGGGTTTCGACCAGGACAAGGTCAGCCATCACTTTCACCTGACGCAAAGCGGGGGCAGCATCGAAGTCCGGGTGAACCAGAGCGCCGATGCGGACTCCCTCAAACAGATCCGCGATCATCTGAGAGCCATTTCCCAGGAGTTCGCCGACGGTGTCTTTACCAGCCCGATTGCCACCCACGCGGAAGTGCCACCGGGCGTACCGGTGATGCGCGAGCGGAAGTCGCGGATCAAATACACGTACGAAGAAACGCCGGATGGCGCGCGCGTTATCATCGGCACGACAGACCGGGCCGCGCGGACCGCCGTGCATGATTTTCTGAAGTATCAGATTCGCGAGCATGCGACCGGCGATCCGTTATCTGTTCAGAAATGAATCGGCAGCCGGTGGCCGGGCCGCCAGGCTAGTGCCCGGACACGGCGAGGATGTGCCGTCCGGAACCGACCTTGCCCGCGGGACGCTTCCAGATGCCGGGCGTGTCCTGATCCGGGTGCGGGTACGCGCGCTGTGCCGCGCAGAATCCGTGCGATTGGATGACCGGCGTTCGCTTCGAGGAGGCATATGTTTTGCGCGAGCCGTTTGCGTCCATTGGCCGCGACTTGCTCATCATATTAGTACCGGTGTACATTGGTAACCGATTATAGACAATGGCTACACTACCACGTGCGTCGCGCTTTTGGGAGAAACTCCCCATTTCGCTGCGGGCCATCGTCTGCGGCCTTCTCATTGCTCTTGTCCCCGCCAACGTGTGGCCGCTATTGCTTCTGCATTTGGGCGTGCCTGGCGCCGCGATTGCCGAGGCAATGTTCCTGGCGCTTTATCTTTGGTGGGCAGGCGGCGGAGGTCCGCCACGCACCACGCAAACCAGCCGCGCCGAGGCGTCCCGGCGTGGCAGGCTGTCGGCCGCGCAATGGAGTTGGGGGGTAGTCGCCGCGCTCTTCTTCGCTGCGACGATTCATTCCTCGATTGTTTTACTATTCCGCTTCGTTCCATTTCCGATGGCTGCGTTCCGGCAGGGGTATGATTTTTCCTTCATTCCGTCGCTGCCCTTGCAGTGGCTGGCCGTAGTGGTTTCCGCAACATCGGCGGGCATTTGCGAAGAGACCGGCTTTCGCGGCTATATGCAGCGACCCATCGAGCGGCGCCATGGCGTAGGCGTTGCGATTCTGGTCTCCTCGCTCTTCTTCACAATGGTTCACCTCACGAAGGGATGGGCGATGATCGGAATGGTCCCCATAGTCTTCGGCGCAGGCGTACTGCTGGCGCTTCTGGCTTGGTCGTCCGGATCGCTCATCCCGGGCATGATCGGCCACGTCGTCATGGATATCGGGTTATTCGCCTATTGGTGGACCGGCATCGCCGGCACGTTTACGGCGCGGCCGGTCTCGGAAACGGGCGTGGATCAGCCA
>CAWJHI010000022.1:0-17192 GCA_963842485.1 Terriglobia bacterium
GTCGGCCGGACCTCGGATTTGACTTCGGGAGCGGGCCTCGGCTCCTGCGGCGCCGCAGGAGCCGCCTCGGCTTGCGCGGTCGCCGGGGCGCTGTCGATCCGCGCCTCGGATTGCGGCGCGGCCAATTCCTCGGGCGCGGCGGTCGGCGCCGTCGTTTCGGCGGCCGCATCGGCGCCTGCCGAATGCGCGGCCGCCTCGATCGGAGCCGCCGGCTCGGCGGCGGAATCTGCCAGGACGCTATCGTTTAAATCAGGGGAGGAATTCATGGCGGCGGTCCAACCTGGTTAACCGGTCTTAGCCATTGTCCGCGCCAGCGATTAACGAATCGTTGACTAAATGGCTCCGGCGCATGGGAAATCGCCTCGTCTTCGGCCGCGCCGCCGCTCCGCCGGCCGCCGACGCCAAGGCCGCTCTGGCGCCGTGCCGATGACATGGTATGTTGTCGCCGGAAGCCGGCAAAGCCCGCCGCGCGCCGCCAATGAGCAAAAATCCTGGGGACCGAATCGATGAAGCCGACGAAATTTGGCGTGGGGCAGGCGGTCAAGCGCGTGGAGGACGTGCGTCTCGTCACCGGCCGCGGCAATTATACGTCCGACTACGCGCCGGAGGGCGCGCTGCACGCCGTATTCCTGCGCAGCCCGCACGCCCACGCGGCGTTTTCATTCGGCGATCTCGAGGCGGCGCGCGCCATGCCGGGCGTCAAGGCGGTGTATGTCGCCGCCGATTTCGCCGCGCTTGGCGATCTTCCGTGCCTGTCGCTTGTCCCGGCGGAAAACAGCGTGACGGCGCCGCTCACGGCTTATCCCGTGATGGCCAAGGGCGTCGCGCGTCACGTGGGCGACATGGTCGCCATGGCGGTCGCCGAAACGCAGAGCGAAGCGCGCGACGCGGTCGAATCGATCGACATCGATTGGAGCCCGCTCCCCGCCGCCGTCGACATGGAGCACGCCATCAAGGGCGGCGCGCCGCAGGTGTTTTCCGAGGCGCCCGGCAACATCGCCTATGACGCGCATATCGGGGACGAGGCCAGGACCGACGCCGTCTTCGCCAAGGCGGCGCATGTGGTGAGCCTCAGCGTCGTCAATCAGCGCGTCGTCGCCAACTACATCGAGCCGCGCAGCGCGGCGGGCGCGTTTGATCCCGCATCGGGGCGCTATACGCTGCACGCCAGCAGCCAGGGCGTGCACGGGCTGCGCGACAACATCGCAAGCCGCGTAATGAACATCCCACCGGACAAGCTGCGCGTCGTCACCAACGACGTGGGCGGCGGCTTCGGCACGAAGGCCGTCGTGTATCGCGAATATCCGCTGGTTCTGGAGGCGGCCAGGCGGCTCGGGCGTCCGGTTTGCTGGCAGGCGGATCGCACCGAGCACTTCCTGGGCGACGCGCAGGGGCGCGACAACCTGACGACGGCCGCCATGGCGCTCGACGCCGACGGCCAATTCCTTGGCTTGCGGGTCGACATACTGGGCGGACTGGGCGCCTATCTCACGCAAAACGGTCCGTATATTCCCTGGCTTGGCGCCACCATGGCGACGGGATTGGTGGATGTTAGCCCTGTTCGTGCTGACTCCTTTTGGGCGTGTCCTCGGTTGCTCGTGCTCTCCAGCCGCCTCCGCGCCTGCCTGCGAAAAGATCCTAACCACTGAGATCGTATTCGTGGGGACGGTTCGCGCAATCGAGCCCGGCGCAGTTTCCCACCGCCAGCAAGAACCGTGTTTATCGTTTCCAGGTCGAGACGCCTTACAAGGGATTGTCGCAAAACGTCACTCAAGTGGTTGTCAATCCTGATAATTTCACTTCGTGCCAGACCGAGTATAAGCTCGGGATGAGGTATTTGATTTTCGGCAGCAGACTAAGAGGGACAGACGAAGTGCTCTCTGGCGGCTGTCACGGTTCCAGAATCGCGGACACTGCCGCCGAAGACCTGCGATTCTTGGAGGCATACCGAAGCAACCACGTGGCCAATTCCGTATATGGTCGCGTACTTCAGTGGGTCACGGAGATCGGACGACCTCGCAGGGAAGAAGACGCTGCAGTCGCGGGTGCCGATGTTGTTCTGACCAACGGCGTGCGAACCTTCACCGCAGCGGACCACTGAAGCTGGCGACTTTCGTTTTGAAGGAATTCAGGCTGGGCCTAACAATCTTTCAGCCCACCTTGCACCATACATCTCAAACCCAACGGCCGTGCCCATCGAAGTGCCGGCTATGGGCTGTCGAGCGGTTTCCGAAGCTGGAAGCACACGCCGGTCTTTCGGGAGTTCTAACGACCGAAGATGGTCATCTGGCTGCAAAGGAGCGGGTGGAACTCTTACGCAGGAATCAACAGGGCTCGTGGTACTCCACATACCAATTCTGGACGCAGACGGATGCGGAAGGCCGGTTCAAGTTCGAAGACCTGCCGGACGGCGACTATCTGTTGGGCTATGAGATCTGGGGCGGCAAGCCGTCCAACTATTCGGATTACCCTACTCGATATTTTCGGGGTGTAAGTGAGCAAGCGCGTGCTTCCATAGTGCATCTCGTGCCCATGCAGGTCATGAACAACTTAAAGTTCTCGTTGGCAAGGCCGCACACACCGAGATCAATTCGTGTAGAGGTGGTATGGCCCAACGGGACCCCGCCGAGGCAAAACTTACTTCAGTTGTTCAATGGTAATGAGTTGATCAAGAATGTTGGCCTATCTCTCCCAGGTCAACCTTCTGCAACGCATAACGGCATAGTCGAGTTTACTGGCTACGCAGAGCGGGCATGTTTCGCGTAGGACTCGTGGGCCGGTTGACAAAAAACTCCGCTCGAAACACTCTGGATAAAAAAGAAACTTTCGGTTGCGCCGTAATACGGAGTTGATCGCCAGTCGGCTGCGCTGGCCCCGGACGCCAATTATTACTGAGTCCAGCGACTCCGCTGACTTCACATTCAGCGTCATGTAGTCGGCACACTCCCGCAGCAGAGTGCGTGGACAGTGGTGACGCGCTCTTAAAGACCCTGATCGCGATCGACGAGGCCAGTGGTATACTTTCCCTAATTTCGTGACCAAAGTGGAAATTCCGGGTACGGCTCGAAAGCGTCCCTAAAAGTCGATCCTGCTAGTTTCCAAAGGAGGAGTTGTCCATGCGAGGCCGTCTCTATTCTGTAGTAGTGTTGTTTTCCTGCTTCTGCTTTGCGCAACCATCGGAGACGTGGGATGTCACCAAAGCTCGTGGCCATACGCGCGATATCGACTTCACAACGAGTGAAGGTACGTGGATGTCTGTCGACATTTCGCCGACGGGCAATGGATCGCCTTCGACCTGCTCGGACAGATCTACCGGGTCCGGAGCCAGGGCGGTCAGGCTGAATGCTTGACGCAAGATAGCGGCGTTGCCGTGAACTATCATCCGCGTTACTCGCCCGACGGGAAGCGCATCGCCTTCATCTCCGACCGCAAGGGTCAAAATAATCTGTGGCTTATGGACCCGGACGGCTCGAACACAACGCCGGTGTTCCTCAATCGCGACATCCGCGTTTCAGAACCGGTCTGGACTCCCGGACAGTCAGTACATCATCGTCTATCGGCAGGACATGCGGTGGCGACAGCGGCAGACAAGGGCAAACGGGTATCTGGATGTATTCCTACCAGGGTGGAGAAGGCGTGAAGCTATTGGGGCCGGAGGTCAAACGTCCCGGAAATCCTTCGGTGTCGCCGGACGGAAGGTACGTTTATTACCACATGCTGCTTGGCCCGGAACCGCCGGCTCTGCCGGATCTCATCAAGGGCTCGTTCCAATTGAGGCGATTGGACCGCACTACGGGCGAGATTCTGGAGATCACCGACGACATCGCGGACCGTCTGATTCGCGGCTCGAGCGGCGGAGCGCTGGCACCGGAGATTTCCCCGGATGGCCGCTGGTTGGCGTTCACCCGGCGGATCCCGAACGGAACCATTTCTTATAAGGGACACAAGTACGGACCCCGCAACGCACTTTGGCTGCGCGATCTCCAGCACGGCTCCGAGCGCGTGCTCATGGATCCGGTCGAGACGGACGGCTCCGAGGGCAGTTATTCGCTGCGCATCCTCCCTGGCTATAGTTGGGCGCACGACGCCCAGTCGATCGTCATTTCGGAGGGCGGCAAGCTGCGCCGGGTATATGTGAATGACGGTCATGTGGACACCATCTCGTTTTCGGCCCGCGTCCATCGCACCATCTCGGAGATGGCTTACGCGCCGTTCCGAATCTCGGATGAACCATTGGACGTCAAGTTTGCGCGCTGGCACACCGCCTCACCCGACGGGCGCAAGTTGGTCTTCCAGGCAGTAGGAAAGATCTACACGATGGATCTTCCGAATGGCACGCCGCGCCGTCTGACGTCCGCGTCCTTCATGCCTTTCGAGTACACGCCGGCCTGGTCTCCCGATGGCCAGTGGATCGCGTTCACGACCAGAGACGAGCGGGAACACGGGTTTCTTTGGAAGGTAAGGGCGAGTGGAGGCGATCCGGACCAGCTCGTCCCGGAATCGGGCGAGTACGTGAACCCGGTTTGGAGTCCCGACGGTAAGCAAATCATCGTCGCGCGCGGATCAGGCGAGACCGCGCGCGGCCGCACGCTCGGCTTTAATCTGTGGTACGAGCTGGTGCGCGTGCCCTCGTCCGGAGGCGCCCCCGACTTCGTCGTCAAAGTGGACAAACCGTTTGGTCGCGGATTCGAATCGAGCTCGCGGCGTCCCATCGTACCGCCTTCCTTCGGCCCGGAGGCGCGCATCTTCTATCCGGAGACAAAGACGGAGAAGGTCAATGGCCGAGAGCAACAGGTCACGGACCTGATCTCCTTAAAGATGGACGGAACCGACCGGCGCGTTCATTTGAAGTTTCCGTTTGCCGATGAAGTGGTCCCCTCGCCGGACGGCAAGTGGGTGGCATTCCAGGAGGGTGACAACGTCTACTTAATGCCGCTTCCCTGGATCGGCGGCGGCGAACCGATTCGCGTCGACAAGAAGAAACCCGGGCTCGCCATTAAGCAACTCAGTCTCGAAGGCGGCGACTTCCCGCGCTGGCGAAACACGACCACGGTTGAATTTGGAAGCGGACCTCGCTACTTCGCTTACCATACCGACACCGGGCAAACCACCACCGCCGAAATAAAGCTTACGGTTCCGCGCGACATTCCCAAGGGCAGCATCGCGCTCAGCAGGTGCGCGTATTATTACCTTGCAAAATCGCAAGGTCATCGAGAAGGGCACGGTGGTGGTGAACGGAAGCCGCATTACGTGCGTGGGCGGTTGCAATACTTCCGGCATCAGCCGTATCATCGACGTGTCCGGGAAGACCATCATTCCCGGGATTCATCGACATGCACGCTCACTATCATCGCGAGCATCAGGGCATCATCCCGCCTCACGATTTCGAGGCAGCGATTTATCTCGCCTACGGGGTCACGACCACAATGAATCCTTCGATGTGGTCACAGAACGTGTTTCCCGTCGACGAGCTGACCGAGGCCGGCATGCTCGATCGGGCCGCGCAGCTTCAGCACAGGTGACCCGCTGTACCGCGGTGATGGGCCGCGCCAGAATGATCTCTCGAGCTACAAGGTAACCGAGGAGAACATCAACCGCTTGATCTCCTGGGGAGCCGTGTCGCTGAAGCAGTACCAGCAACCCCGCCGCGACGAACGCCAGTGGGTGTCCGACATCGCACGAAAAAAAGGCGGTGTGATGGTCACTGGAGAGGGCGGCGGCCTTGAATACAACCTTTCCATGGTGATGGACGGTCAGACCGGGTTTGAGCATCCGATGGGCATCGTGCCGCTTTACGGGGACGTGACCAAATTCTTCGGGCAGGCAAAGATCACCTACTCACCGACCTTTTTGGTCGGCGGTCCTGGACCTTGGAACGAAGAATACTTCTTCCAGCAGAACAATCTCTGGAACGATGAAAAGCAACTTCGCTTCCTGCCGTGGCGGCAGGTGATTCCGCATACACGGCGTTTCACCTACCGGCCGCCGACGGACTATAGTTTTCCGCTGATCGCGCAATCGATCGCCGATGTCACGGCCGAGGGAGGTTATGGAGCGGTCGGGGCTCACGGCCAGCAGCACGGCATCGGTTCACACTGGGACATCTGGATGGCCGCCTCGGCAATGGGCCCGATGGGCGCGTTGGAGATGGCTAGCGTCCACGGCGCACATTTCCTCGGCGTCGACAAAGACCTGGGTACGATCGAAACGTCGAAGATCGCCGACATGATCATCCTCAACTCGAACCCGTTAGATGACATTCATCACACCGCCGACATTCTATATGTCATGAAGGGTGGAACTCTTTGGGACGGGAACACGCTTGACGAAATCTGGCCTCAAAAGAAGCCCTTTGGTGAAAACTACTGGGTCGATCGCGATGCGCTCCGGTCAGACGACCGGCCGACTGATTACTGGGATCAACACAAGAAGTAATCAGCGCGCCGGAACCGGACGAGAATGATGCTTCACCCTCTGGGCATCACTCCTGCCTGGGCGCCTGACGCTAGCCGCATCGTGCGCTGGCCGCGGGAGCCGCTCTCGCCTTATGCGGTGGCTAGGCGATTCAGGGCGTGTTCGCCTTCGTCTCTGTGTCGAGGTACGTTTTCAGCCAGTCGACCCGCCGGCGATCCACATCCTCCTGGTGAACCGGATCGCTCGGGTTGTGGCCGGTCAGCGGATACGCGATGAACTTGGTCAGCACCCCGTTATCGCGCAGGACGTGATAGAGGCGATACGACTGCACAATCGGAACACGATAGTCTCCTGTCAAGGCCAGGATCAGTGTTGGCGTGCGCGCTTTAAGATCGTACGTAATCGGCGACTGAGCGAGCGCGGACTTGTAGATCGTCTCGTCCTTATACGGCGAGCCGCCCAGTGTGCCTACACGACGGACATTCGAGTCGCCCAGATTGTACATATCGATCCAATCGGTAACCGAAGCACCAGCAACGACGGCTTTCCAAATGCCTGGATAATTTCCGATCATCCAGCTCGTCATGTATCCGCCATAAGACCAACCGGAGACGGCCATGCGTGAGGTGTCGATCATTCCGCGTTTCTTTAGAATCTCGATACCCGCCATCACGTCGCGTCCCGGACCCGCGCCGGCGTCGCCTTCGATCGCAAATTTATAGGCGTTCCCAAGGTTGTCGCTGCCGCGATAATTAGGTTCGAAGACGATCCATCCCTGGGCAGCGAGCAATTGTGCGCGTCGAAAAGGCTTCCTTGGAAGCGCCCGTCGGGCCGCCATGCACAACGATCTGGGCAAAGCGCTTTCTGAAATGCCGGGGCGACTGGGCGACGGATTAGCCGAATGCGATGAGGCCATCCGGATCAAGCCGAATTTTCCGGCGGCCTTACAGACGCGACCGCCGCCTATCAGAATGCGCTGCGGATCGCGCCCGGCTACGCCCAAGCGCACAACAATCTTGGCAGCGCACTGGCCCAATCGGGCCCGCCATCGCCGCATCGTGCGCGGCGTGACGCCAATGATCTCCGCCGCCGAGGCCCAACTGAGTTTGTTGGCCATCGCCTTCAGTAACACGTCTTGTAGTTTCATCATCCGCTCCACTTCTCGGGCGGGGATGGTCTGGTTGGGTTCCAACTCCCAGATTCCCCCGCCCGGCTAGAGCGGCCACTTCATGTGCTAATTCCAGCGGACAGATCGTGTGCTACCGACACACCAACGTGTTGTGTTCAACGTGTTGTGTTCTTGACATCCTGATCGAGATGTGATAAGCACCATTCACATCCTGGCCAAGGTGTGATAAGAAGCTTGCACAGTCGTTTGGTGGGTGAGGTCTCCGACAGTCTGCTCTCGCTCCGTGCGCGCGTCTTCCTTCTGAGCAAAGTAGCTCTTTCACTCGCACCGTTTGCAAAAAAAACGGGGCGTTTTTTTGGGATTATTCGATGGCCCGCGTAGTCAGCATCGGTCGGCATCGGCTCCCGATTATACACAACTTGAAATCACATTTGTCCCGTCCTATTCGCTGAGTATTGGTTCGACGACCTGGGTTGGCGATGGCCGCGATTGTTTCGCTGGCTCTCGGCATCGGCGTCACGACCGCGATTTTTTCCGTCGTCAATGCGGTTGCGCTGCGGCCGCTGCCTTACGCCGATCCTGAACGGCTCGTCTAGTTCACCGAACTTTTGCACGGCAGCAGCACGGATGAGATCACGCTGACGCCGCATTTTCTCGAATGGCGGCGGCAATCGAAGTCGTTCGCCTCACTCGCGGGTTATCAATTTCAAACGCGCAACCTGACGACCGGCGATCGCGCTTTCGAGGTACACAGCGCGAAGGTTTCGGCGACACTGCTGCCGATGCTCGGTATCGCCCCGGCCATTGGCCGCAATTTCACCACGCTCGAAGATACGAAGGGCAACGATCATGCCGCGATTTTGACGGAGGCGCTGTGGCGGGAGCAGTTCGCGAGCGATCCTAAGGTGATTGGACGTTCGATCACGCTCAACGGCGTCGCGCATACGGTGACGGGCGTGCTGCCGCGCGGCTTCGCGTTTCCAGGCGTGAATGCGGTCGACTTGCTAACTCCTCTCGGCAAAGATCCGAATGAAGCGCTAAACCAGCAATCGTTTTCGATCGTCCCCAATGTCCTGGGGCGGCTCAATCGCGGCGTGACCATCGAACAGGCGACGGCCGAGCTTGACGTGATCAACTCGCGTATTTTCTCCAAGCTGCCGTGGGCGGTACGCATCACGCTCGACATGCGTCCGCTCAAGGATCATCTGTACGGCAACGCGAAAACGGCGGGATGGATTCTGCTGGCCGCGGCGGATTTTTTGCTGTGGATCGCGTGCGCGAACGTCAGCAGTCTGCTGCTGGCGCGCTTAACCGAACGAGATCGGGAATTCGCGATCCGCGCGGCGCTGGGCGGCACTCGCGCGCGATTAGTCGCCCAACTGCTGAGCGAAAGCGCGCTGCTGGGCGCCATCGCTTGCGGCGCAGGCATCGCACTGGCGTTCGCGCTGCGGCGGCCGATTCTCGCATTCACTCCGTACAAGTTGTCGGGTGCGGGCGAGCTGCCGTTCGACGGGCGAGTGCTCGGGTTCGGGGTGCTGGCGGGCGCGTTGACGGTGATCATATTCGGTATGCTGCGGCGCTGCGGGCGACGGGCGCTCGCATGGGAGTGTCGATCAAGGCAGGCGAAGCCGCGGTAGTCGGAGGACGCGGCTCCGCGCGAGTTCTATCGCTGCTGGCTGCGGCGGAAATCGCGACGCTGCTGATGCTTTCGACGGGCGCCGGGTTGACGCTCAAGAGCTTCTGGAAGATGCGTTACCAGAACCTGGGGATCAGGGCGGATCACCTTTCGGCGGTGAGCCTGCGGCTATATTGGCCGGCGTATAAAGATGACGCGCGCGCGTTCGCGTTTCTCGACGAACTGCTGCGGCGCGCGCAGGCGATTCCGGGCGTGGAGAGCGCGGCAATCACGGATGGGGACGAGATTCCGCCGGGAGCATGGCACGCCACCAATGTTTTTCAGATCGAAGGGCGGCCGGTTCTGCCGCCGAGTTCTACGCAGCGGCCGATTGCGCGATACCCGCGCGCGAGCTCCGGGCTGTTCGCGATTCTGCAAATCCCGCTGCTCGGCGGACGGTTGTTTAAAGAAGGCGATCCATACGAGGTGTGCGTGGTTAATCAGGCGCTGGTTCAAAAATATTTTCACGACGAGAATCCGCTGGGGCGGCACTTGCGCTTCGGCGGGCCGGACGCTCGATGGTCGGAGATTATCGGCGTGGTGGGCGACGTGAAATTATCGGGACTGAACGCTGCGCCGGAGCCTGCGATCTACACGGGGTACGATCGCGCGAATGCAATTGGCGATGTTGGGCTGATTTTGAAATCGCCGTTTGATGCGGGGTTGCTTGCGGGCGAGATCCGCAAAACCGTCGCGGCAATCGATCCGGCGCAGCCGATCAGCAATATCGAATCGTTGAACTCGCGGCTGACGGAATCGGTGGCGAGGCCGCGCTTCATCGCGGTGCTGTTGGGCGCGTTCGCGGCGCTGGCGGGGATTCTGGGCATCATCGGCGTCTATAGCGTGGTGTCGTGCAGGGTGCGCTGGCAGATGCGCGAGCTCGCCGTGCGGCAGGCGCTGGGCGCGCAGCCCGGCGACGTACTGAAACACGTGCTCGGGCAGGGGATGGCGATGATCGGGCTGGGAATCGTCGCTGGGATTGCCGGGTCGCTCGCGCTAAGCAGAGTGCTCGCGACGGTGTTGTATCAGGTGCGCGCAAACGATCCACTGACGATCGCGGCTGTCGCGATGGCGCTGGCGGCAGTCGCCTTGCGGCGTGCTGGATTCCAGCGCGCCGAGCCTCGCGCGTCGATCCGCTGGTTCTATTGCGCTACGACTAGATTTGCTTAGGCGGTAAGTCACGCATTTGCACTGGCCCACTCAATCGATATGCTTTGCTCTCGCTTGATTTTGACGGGTTATTAAAAGGGATCCCGAAACCATCAATTTGGGGCTTCAGGTGAATCATCATCGGCTGTTTTGCCGCTTCCGTGCTTATCGGCCAGAGCCTGGACTGCCGACAATGTGACACATCAGGCACGAGTTCAAGTTCGTGGCGGGAGCTCTGGCCGGGAATCTTGGGGATTTCGGCGAGCGCGTCGGGAGAACAAGCGGATAATTTCCGTATGCGACGTGATCCCGGATCTATTCACATCCACTCGGCCGGACCGAACTGAATCCCGGCATATGACTGTCCGATGGCGACAAACTCGGCTCCTACGAAACCGTGTGCCGATCGGCGCCGCTTCGGTTGTCACCGCCCGTACCCTGTGATAACGTCGAATTCATCCGAACAGCTTGAAAGCGATGGCACGAATGATAACCCGCAATAGGTACGTTTTTTGTCTCGTAGTACTTACTCTTGCCGGATTGGGCGGCTGTTCCAGCGAGCCGCCCATCAAGCAAGCGGCTACCCCACGGGACAAAATCCAAGGAAAGGCTCTGGTTCTTTTCACCGAATCGACCCAATTAGACGCCGCTCTGAACGCGGGTGGACCTTCCGTCTACCTTGTGGATGGCCTGAATCGGTACCGTCTCTTCTTCAACAAGCCCTTTCAGGTTGAACCCGGGCAGGAGTACACTGCCGAGGGCGTCTATGCGCAAAAGGCCATCGATGCGATCGGCGATCCCGACCAGGGTAAAAACGGCTATCCGCTTCAATCAAGCTGCGACCGTGTCGTGAGGATGGCTTGGCCCGGGCTGGCGTTTGATTTGACGGATTCATACTCCAGTAGTTTGCGCACCAAGGTAAAACGCTTTCCCGCCAGAGCCGTGTTCCTTGTGACCCAAATCCAGGCCCGTACCAGCGCCGCCGATTCCGCGAAACAGAAGAAAGATGCCGGGGTCGAAGAAAAGGAAGTGCCGAACGTCTCAGTTCCGGCCGACAAACAACGCGCTCTCCTGGTGGAGGGTCCCGCCGTCCTGACCGCGCCGCTTTGGGAACCCTCGGGCGGAACGGCTCGCTGCAAAGTCGTCGTCGATGAAGAAGGCAAGATTGAGGAGCTCGACAGCGGCGCGCAACTCTGCGAGACCGTGCAGTGGTCTCAGTTCCGTTATAAGCCGACGGTCCAGGGCGGCCACGCGGTCAGAGTGAGTACCGAGGTGGAAGTGCGCTTCGACCCGCGAAAGTAGAAGCGTCGATGCAGGGTCCGACCCATATCGGCGGTCGAGAATCCCGAATTCTTCGATTTTGTCCATGGGCGCGGAATCGCGGGCCTGCTTTGGCGGAGGTTCGCTCGCGATTCGCGGACGAGTGACCCACAACCGGCGCACTGTTTACCGATAGCTTGGATATCGTCGGCAACCCGGAAGCTAGTCGCGGACGGTCTCTCGAATTGGTAGCGATCCGAGTAGAAAGCCGAATGGTTTCCGGATGGCGCGTAATCCGGGGAGGATCAGTGGATGGAGGCCGACTCGTTGATCCTATTGAAGGTCAGTGCGCAGTCGGCGGAGCCAGCGTCCCATCGGACCATGTGCCAACCGGGACGAGAAAAATTGTCACCCGTTCTTCAGGATCATCCGCCGCCAGGACTGGCGAGCCCGGCAGATTGGCTCCCCAGCTTTTCGCCGAGTCGCCCGGAATGAAAAACATCAGATGTGGATGCCAACTCATGTCTTGATCGCTTAAATACTGCTGTTTCGACATCATGTAGCACATCGCCCCCGGCTCCAGCACGGGCAGTTCCCTCTTATCCAGTGCCGCTGCGGTCGCCTGGACGATCTCGGTCTTCGACTTTCCCGCCAGCACGAGTTTGGTCTTCATCAGGTAGACGGGCACAAAGGTTCTTGCGGACGGCGGATTAAAGCAAATGGCACCGCGAACTTTGGGATTCCAGAATTCCGGATGATCGGTGGCGGCGCCCCATGATCGTTCCACGATACAGAGAAAGCCATTCCGGCCCTTCACCGCGGTCCGGTACCCCGTGCGTCCCAGCACCATCACTTCGGCCTCGTGCGAAATGGAGGCTGGAGCCGCACTGCGCGCCAGCGCAATTTCAGACTTCTCGTCGGGCATCAAATACTGATCGAGAGGAGCCATGGCCGGATAGGGAGTCTTCTTCGCCTGCGCTCGCGCCTGAGAAGTTGCGCCGGGTATGACGACCGGAACAAGGAGCGCCAAAGCGATGAGATTCTTGTGCAGCACCAGACTCTCCAGTGTACGCATACTTTGTGTCGGGTTTCGGAACACCGATCCCGGGATCGCGTGCCGATAATTAGATCAAAAGCAAGAGAGCGCCCAGCGACATCGCGGCAATTAAGGATGCAATGATCCTGATCGGATCGCTTCGGACTGAGTGGATTGTCGGCCCACTCGGAAGTTATTTCGAATTCACCCCTGGTCGGCCGATATCACCACTTAACGGGCGCTTTGGCACAAGTCCGAGACGGCGACAAACCAGCCAGGCGGCCGTTAGCTCCGGAGCGACAATCGCGTGACGCCTTCACCACTGGTCAGTTGTGGGTTGGCGGTGGTGGAAATTTTGCGATGGATCTGCCATTGGCAAGGAACCGGCGGATCTCGCCATCCCGAAAAAGCGCGTAGCCGCCGCGGGTTTTCAGACGGAGCGAATCGCCCTCGCGCCGGATGCTGTCGACAACGAACTCGAGGGGATACTTCTGAATTTCGTGCGTCATTCTGTTCCATCGAACCAAACCGCCGGGAATTTTGGAAATGTCCTCAGTGAAGGTATCCAGCGCTAGCCAGACCGTTTCCGTCTCCACCAGGATGGCGCCGATTTCATACCGCGCCACTTCGGGCGGCGAGAAAAGCGTGTATCCGCGAGTTGCGGTGTCAAAATAGCCAAATGCGCCGACGCCTCGCATACCTTCGGCATCGTAGTAGCCGTTGCCGAACCAGAGTCTGCCGCCTTCAATCTGATAAGGTCCGATGAACTCCTGCCGCTCATAGCGGTTGCCCGTCGCGGTGAACGGGTTGATCCGGAGATCCCTTGGCCGAAGCCTAGTGTATTGCTCAGCGGTGCTTTGGGGTAACGGGTAGAACTTCGTGCGGCCAGGTCCGAGCGTTTCGATGATGCGGTGCGAGCGCATTCCGAAATCGTCTTTGCTGTTTTCGAGCTGAAACCTGCCGCCGGGACCGAACATCACGGGATCGAGCGCGAACAAGAGTAGGAGCATCGCAAAGTTCATGCGCATTTGCTTATTAGCCATTGTTTCTAATCTTGGATTCTTATTTTGGGCTTCCAGTGTCCGGTGAGCAGATTCCTTGACATCCCGACTGCGCGCTTCTTCAGCCCCAGGCGCTTTCAGGTTCACGGCGCTGCCGTTCTCAAGCACATCGAGCAGCAAGATGCCGCCGCGCGCAACAATCCTCATGAGAAGTTGCGGAGCCGGCTCCAGTCCTGCGGGATCGGAGCCTTGAGCACGCAGAACGTGACCGGCGCGCCCTGCTCCACGCCCTGCACGCCGTATGGGACCGTTAGGTGCCCCACGAGAGTCGCGGATGAGCACATCCAGGCGACGTCCGAAGGCTGGTAGTCGAACATCAGCGCGTTCGTCGCCACTAGATCGCTGGGAAGCCAGTACCAGTCGCTCAAGCTGAGGACTGACGACCACGGGGAGCAATCTCTTGTCCCCGTAGATCTGCAGCGCCCCTGGAACACCATAATAGGCCGAGATGATGATCGTTCCGTTTCGCTCCGAGTCGGGGAGATTGCCGTATATCGACTCAACCTCGTGGGCGACGTCCTCCCACCCCACGCTGTCCGCGAAAAGCTCGTTCTTGGCGTCGAGGCCGAGCGAGTGAATCCGGTCCGACGGAGTGATGGGAAACGTCAGCTGAGCAAACGTGAGCAGTTGGAGCGCGCACGCAACCGCGACTGCGATCTGGAAACCGCTGCGCAGCCTCGGCCGCTTGACGCGCGGCGACCGCCATGAGCCCCTGAGCAAGTGCGATCGGCACGGTGCCCACCGCGTAGTAGGATTTGCCCACGAACAGGAAAAGGACGAGAGGAAAAAGGCACGCGATCCCGATGGGCCGCAGGGCGACGCTGCGAAAAAGCGACACCAATCCCGCCACCCAGAGTGGAATCAAGAAGAAGAGATAGACCCCGATCAGGACCAAGTTGGCGACGAGGCCGCCGCCGGAGCCCTGGTGATTGGTTATGTAGACAAGCGAAGGGAAACCTTCCACAACCTGCCACGCAAGGTTCGGCGCCCAGATAATTAGCGCGATGCCGGCCGCGATCCACGGATACCGCGTCCGCAGGTCCGAGCGCAGGGCAGGAGTAAGCAGGACGGCCAGCGCGATGCCGGCCGCCAGACCCGCGATCGTGTACTTGACCTCGAGGCCGATGCCGAGCGAAAGACCGAGGTAGATCCAGTACTTGGGCCGGTGCTCTCGGACCAGGCACAGAAACCAGTAGAACGCGACCATCCAGGTCGCCTCATCGAATGTCACCGTCTGATAGACCCAGTTCGCGCCGAGGAAGTAGGGCGTCGTGACGGCGATCAATAGGGCGAGGGCCTGCAGGCGGAGCGAGCCGCCAAGGCGCCGCACGTACGCGCCTGAAAGGGCAACCATGAACGCGCCGAGCAGGGTCGGGAGCAGGCGGAGGTTCCATGGCGTGGCTCCCAGGAGATCGGTTTCGAGACGCGCGAGTAGCGGGACTATCGGCGGAAAGTCGACATATCCGAGCGCAGGATGACGCCCGGAATCGATGTAGTAAAGCTCGTCGGTGTGGAAGCCGAGGGTGCCGTTGTTGCCAAGATGCACGACCAGGACGATCACCGCCGCGCCCACGAAGAGAAGCGGCGCCGCAAAGGGCGGCGGCTTTCGGCCACCAGCGCCGATCGGCATCGCAGTTAACGTAGCAGCCCGCCGAGCGCCGGCCTTTGGCTCAAAGCGCGACAAATGATACGAAGGATGAACTGCCTCATCGCCTCTCAGCCTACTGATCCGGCCGCCGACGCCCGTCCGTGCGTGCCCCCCTAGATTCTGATAAGAAGTCCGATGTCGACTTCGCCGTGTGGGCCGTTGGAGCCCCCATTCTACATCGGAGACGCGCCTTATATGCAGATTTGGTGATGGTCGAACTTGGAATGGTGGCCCATGAGACTTGCCGAGCCTGTATGGGCGGGCGCAAGAATGTATAACACCCGACCCGTTGAAATGCCGACGACCGACGCCAGCCGAAGTAGCTACCGACAATGCGCGTTATCGAGGCCATTTGACACCGACGTCACCCGCGCGGACGAATGAGATTCCGCGCACGCCAAAATGATAGAGTGTGTCCTGGTTTGACCGGCAAAAATCCACGGTGAACGGCTTTATCCTTAGGAAGCGCGGAGGAAACATGCGACTGGCGATGATGGTCCTGATTCTGGCGGTCGCGGCGAGAGCACAGCCGGCGGTGGAAACGATGGCGCTGACGCACGCCACCGTGATCGACGGCACAGGCTCGGCTCCGATTCCGGACTCTACGGTGCTGATCCGGGGCAGCCGGATCGCTGCGGTCTATCGCTCCGGCAGCCGGCCGGTACCCGACGGCGCACGAGTCGAGGACCTGGCTGGGAAATGGCTCATCCCTGGGCTGATCGATGCGCATGTGCATATCGCGAATGGGGGCGGGGACCTGACGCGATATCGCGAACTGCTGGGCCGGCTGCTGCTGGACGGCGTCACTGGATTGCGCGATATGGCGGGCGACGCGCGAATACTGGCGTATCTGGCGCGGGAAGCGCGCCTCGATGCGCCGGGCTGGCCGGACATTTATTACACCGCTCTGATGGCCGGGCCGACGTTTTTCTTCGAAGATGCGCGCGTGCCAGGAGCGTCGCGAGGCGTCATGCTCGGCGGCGCACCTTGGATGCGGGCCGTGGATGAAACGACCGACATCCGCTTGGCAGTTGCGGAGGCGAAAGGAACGGGCGCCACGGGCGTGAAGTTGTACGCGAATATGCCGGCCGGGCTGGTCAAGGCAATCGCGGCGGAGGCTCACCGCCAGGGCCTGTTGGTGTGGACCCACGCCACGGTGTTCCCGGCGAAGCCCAGCGACGCGGTAGCCGCGGGCGCTACGACGATCTCGCATACCGCGTATCTAGTGTGGGAGGCTGCGCCCCATGTGCCGGCGGATTACCATTCGCGGGCCTTTGGCGACTTCACCCACACCCGGCCAGACGACCCCAAGATTGTGGCGTTGCTTGCCCAGATGAAGGAGCAAGGCACCATCCTCGATCCCACGTTGCGGGTGTTTGAGCAGGAGGCGGAACATGCGCCCGATGCGATCGGCAAGGGCATCTTGCCTTGGATGTATTCGGTGACGCGCGCCGCGCACGATGCGGGCGTGCTGGTGGATGCCGGGACCGACAGCCAAGGTCTCGTTTCTGCCAAACAGCCGGATGCCGGGCCGGCCGTCGTCGATGAGATGACTCTGCTGGTGGAACAGTGCGGCTTCACACCAGATGCGGCGATACAGGCGGCAACTCAGGTGAGTGCGATGGCTGTAGGGCAGGGTTCCGAGAGAGGGACGATCGCGCCAGGCATGGCTGCGGACTTGGTGGTGCTGAGCGCCGATCCCACAACGTACGTAGGCAACGTGCGGAAGATCGTCGAGGTCCTGAAGGACGGCCGGGTGTTCCAGCCCGCGCAGAAGCCGTAGCGTCTTGCACGCGCGAAACAACCGATATTGTTGCTTA
>CAWJHI010000023.1:0-58625 GCA_963842485.1 Terriglobia bacterium
TCACCGTACCGCCGGAAAGCGTTGAGTGAAGAACCGGCGTCGTGATCCCGCCGCAGACGCCCCAAGCCGTGAACATATAGCGACCGGGGTTCTTCCAGGCGCCACCCGAGTGGGTCCATAGCTGTACGAAGATTACGCGTCCATCGCAGGGGATATCGGCGACGGAAAAGGACGTGCCGGTGGTTGCGCTCGCGAAAATGTCACCCTGGGCGATCGAGTTGCCGACATCCAGCCAATACTGGTCGGCTCCCGCCTGCGCGGTCCAACTGAATGTGACCGTGGTACCGGAAAAGAATGCGCCATCCACGGGCGCGGACAACGCCGCGCAGCCGGCTGCCGCCGTGTACGTGGATCTGGTCGGAGGCTGCCACGCGCCGTTGATGTGAACCCACACCTGCACGTACACCGGCCGTCCATCACAAGGAAGAGTGGTGACCGCGATGGACGTGCCGGTAGTGGCTGAGGCATAGTAATCACCCACCGCGACCACACTGCCGACGTCCAGCCAGTACTGATCCGCTCCCGCTGTCGGCGCCCAGCTAAATGTGTAGGCCATCCCTGGAAGAACCGGCGGGCCACTCGCCACCGCCGTTCCAAGCCGCATCACCCATCCGGTCGCAAAGCCGGAGTAGCTGGACTGATATGCAGCCAGAGTCGGAAAATCGCCTGAGTTCGTCTGTCCTCCGGTGTAGATATTCCCGCTCGCGTCGAGCGCAATCGCATTGGCGGAATCCGAACCCGATCCACCGTAAACGGTCGAAAACACCAGAGCCGTCCCGGCCGGATTGATCTCCGAGACAAAAGCGTCGTAGCCGCCGTTGAACGCCGCCTGAACTCCGTTGACCATGGGAAAATCGACAGAAGACGTCTGCCCGGCGACGTACGCGTTCCCGCTGGAATCAACGGCGATCCCCGAGGCCCAGTTCGAAGTGCTTCCTCCGAGGTACGTGCTATAGACCAGAGCGTTGCCCGAAGGGCTGAGCTTCGATATGAAAGCGTCCTCCATGCCATTCACGGCGGTCCGCAACGCGCCGGACGTGACCGGGAACGCCGGCGACCCGGTCACACCCGCGACATAGGCGTTGCCGCTCGAATCCACCGCGATCGAGTTGGCCTGCTGGGGCGTGTTGCCACTCCCGCCGCCGCCTAGATAGGTGCTGTAAACGAATGCCGACCCGGCGGGGGTTAATTTGGTGACGAAAGCCATGTCCCCGCCTGAATTGGAGATTTGCGAGCGCACCCACGACCGGAAAATTCAGGGAGTATGTGCCGCCGGCCACGTACGCGCTGCCGCCCGAATCCACCGCGATGCCGCCCGCGTGCTCGGCTCCGGAGCCGCCCAGATACGTGCTGAAAACCATGGCGCCGGACGCGGATAGCTTGGTGACGAACGCGTCAGTTTGGCCGCCGAAGGCAGGCTGCACCGCATTCAAGACGGGAAAGTCGGTCGACTGCGTGTCGCCGGCGATATAGGCGTTGTCCGAGGAGTCGATGATTACCGCGGTGCCCTGGTCCCAACCTGAGCCGCCGAGGTAAGTGCTGTAGACCAACACGCTGCCCGCTGCGTTCAGCTTCAGCGCGAACGCATCGCGCCCGCCACTGAGCGCAAAGCGAATCGGCGACACCAACGGAAAATTCGGCGAAGCCGTCGAACCCGTGACGTATGCCTGCCCGAAGGAATCCACCGCAATCCCCGCCGCCCGGTCGTCGCTATTGCCGCCGATGTAGGTCGCATAAACCAACGCATTTCCCGATGCATTCAGCTTCGCGACGAACGCGTCGACTCCGCCCTGGTTCTGCGCCTGGATCGCGCCTGCGACTGGAAAATTCAAAGACTCCGTCCAGCCAACGGAATAAATATTCCCGGCACTATCGGTTGCGACGCCGGTGACGCTGTCCATCGAGCTTCCTCCCAAGTAGGTGGAGTACGCTACTGGAGGATCGATGACCAGCGGTTTCGACTCATCATACGGAATCAACCTCGAAGCCCTACCGTGTGCCGATCGAACAGCCGGTAGCGTCCTTCGATGTGCAGTCGGCCGGCCGCGGAGTCCTGGTAGATCTCCGGCGCTTTCTCGCTCAACTCCGTGCCGCCTTCGCTAACTATCGAGATCGCCGTTCGGCTCGATCGAGACGCGGGTTGCATTTTCGTAGCGCAGCCGGATCTGCGCTGCACTCGAACTGGGAGCGACCACGAATTCGGATTCGAGGGCGCCGTTTTGGCAGCCGTAGCTGGCGTCAATCCCCGGGTACAAGCCTCGATAGACGAGCCGCCGATAGGTCTCGATGCCCGTCTTCCAGTTCGCGGCGTTCATTCCGACCAGGAAGTTCACGCGGCCATCTAACGGCTCCACGCCCTCGATGGTTGCGCTCGAGTCGATATTGAGGAAGTGCATTTGCGTCTGGGCATGATGAATCCGGTAGGTAACAGAGTCAATCTGAAATCCGACTTGCATATTCGGAGTTTCCAGAATGAAACGAATTCCCGAATCAGCCGGGCCTGGATTCCTAAAAAAGAACGTCGGGAGCGAGTTTCCCGGCTTTGCGCCGAATCCTGGTGCTACTGCAAGGACAAACAAGGCAATGTTTTTGTATTTCCAATTCACGAAGGGATTCAATGCAAGCAGCGTGCCTAAATGAAATCGATCCGCAGTCGGATTTGTCCTACCGGCACGCGCTGGGTGTTGCAAACCGAAAATCCCCCAAGAACGTCATAGGAAAGGATGGGGTCTCTGCTGATGTCCGATCTTCGCCATGCGTTTCGAAATCTGTACCGGAACCCTGGACTGGCCACCGCCGTGACCTTGACGCTGGCACTCGGGATTGGCGTGAACACCACTATGTTCGCGCTTCTGGATCAGATTCTCATACGCGCGCTTCCCTTCCCCGATCCGCAGCAGCTGGTGCAGCTCCAGGACGTGCAAGGGAAGGATCTGACGGTCGCCTCTTTACCGGAGCTGATGGACTGGCGCGGTGAAACGCGCCTGTTCTCGACGGTGGCGGGACAGTTCACATTTCCAAGAAGCCTGATGGGGCGCGACGAGCCCCTGCGCGTCCGCTGTTCCCTGGTCAGCCGCGACTTTCTTTCGATGTTGGGCTGGCGTACCGTCGCGGGCCGCGGATTTTCGGATGCAGATCATCGCGCCGGCGCCGCACCCGTGGTGATTCTCTCCTACAGTTTCTAGCAGGGCCAGTTTGGCGGTTCGAAAGACATACTGGGACGCACCATCGCGCTGAGCGGAAGCGCGCCGACGGTGATCGGCGTTCTTGGGGCCGTCTCCGGGCCGCTGGCGGCTCGCGCCGATATTTGGATGCCTCTGGAGCAGGCACCGCCGTGGACCACCCGCGGTACGCACTACCTGACGGTGTTCGCGCGCCTCGAGCCGGGCATCACGATCGATGCCGCGCGCGCCCAGTTACGTTCCATCGGCCGGCGTCTGGATGAAGCCGCCAAGAACGGCCATTTCATTTCGATTTCACCGCTGCGCGATTTTGTCGCCGGAGACAACGGGCCGCGTCTGTATGCGCTGTTCGGCGCGACGGCGCTGGTTCTGCTGATCGCCACCGTAAACGTGGCCAATCTGATGCTGGGGCGCGCTTTCTCGCGGTCGCGTGAATTCTCGATTCGCATGTCGCTCGGCGCAACGCGGATGCACCTGCTTCGGCACACGCTGGTGGAGAGCCTGGTGCTCGGGCTGCTCGGCGGAGCCGCCGGGCTGATTCTGGCGGCGTGGATTGCGGATGCCGTTCGCGCCACGCTAACCGATAATGGCCTCAACTTGCCAGTGAATTTACTGGGTGGCCGGGTGATTGCATTCGCGGCGTTGGTCACCATTCTTGCCGCATCCGCCGCGGGCGCAGTCCCGGGCCTGCGCATCGGGAAAATGATGCCGCGCGGACCGGAGCGCGGGACCGTCAGCGGCCGCCTGGTGATCGCCGAGATCGCACTGGCGACGGTGGCGCTGACCGGAGCCATTCTGCTTTCGGAAAGCCTGTGGCGCCTGATGCGCGTCGAAACCGGCTTTCGATCCGACAACGTCCTGACCATGAACGTCACGCTGCCGGCAGCAGGATACCCGCAACCTGGGCAAAAAATCGGGTTCTTCGACAATGCCGCGACATCCATCGCGCGGCTGCCCGGAGTGGTGGCCGCCGGCGCCGTGCTGAATCTGCCTCTGGCGGGCGGAATGAACGGAAGCTTCAGAATTGAAGGGATCGATCTTCCGTCAGCCGGCAGCGAGCTGCATACGGAAAAAATTATTGCGACCCCAGGCTATTTCCGGGCCATGGGATTGCGCCTGATTCGCGGGCGGTGGTCTGAGGAGCGCGACGGTCCCGGGTCGACCGAGGTCGCCGTGGTCAATGAAAGTTTCGCGCGCAGATTCTGGCCCGGCCAGGATCCCATCGGCCGGCACATCAACGTCAGCTTCTCCGATCGCAAGAGCTGGCAGGAGATCGTCGGCGTCGTGGCCGACATGAAGCTCGACGGTCTGGATCAAGCCGCGCCGTTCGAAGCGTTCGTGCCTTTCGCCCAATCTCCTTCGTCCAGCATGGCTCTGGTGGTCAGGACCACTGGCGATCCGGCGCAGGCGACGGCTTCGATTCGCGCGGCGGTGCGCGTCCTGGACCGGCTTCCGTTGATCACCGACGTTCGCACCATGCCCGCGGTGCTGGCCGCCTCGGTTGCCGGGCCGCGAATCTCCAGCCTGATGCTCGCCGCCTTCGCCTCCCTGGCGCTGCTGCTGGCCGGAATCGGCGTTTACGCGGTGATGGCCCACGAAGTCGCCACGCGGCGCCGGGAGATCGGGATTCGGGCCGCACTGGGCGCCGGGGGCGCGTCTATCGTTCAACACATTCTTTCGCGCGGGATGAAGATGGCTGCGCTCGGAGTGGCATTGGGCGCAATCTGCTCGCTCGCCGCGGGACGCCTGCTGCGCGGCCTCTTGTTTGGCGTCACGGATCACGATCCGTTCGCGTTCGCGCTGGTCTTTCTGATCGTTCCGGCGATCGCCGCCATGGCCTGCCTGGTCCCGGCGCGACGCGCGGCAGCGGTGGACCCGGCGGTGACGTTGCGTGTCGAGTAGCCCCGTTCGTAGCGAGGTCCAGGAGCTTGTTGAAAAGGGGACAGACCGCGATGTCCGCCGCAAGGACCTGTGTGGGAAATCAATGTTTTGCGCGCGGGGACAAAGTGGTCAGTCCCGGTTTTCAACAAGCCTAGCGGGTTTTCTTCTTCCTGACTTCGCGGACACTCACTGGCGCCATCATAAATCGCGCCTGACTGTCCAGCGGCGGCTGGCCCGTCTGGTCCCAGACAAAGCTGCCATCGGATTGCATGTGCCGCGCACTGCGATTGTCGGCGAGATATATGGCCAGAATATCGTCGCGCAGGCGCTTTAGAAGGCGCTTGTTTTCGACCGGAAACAGCAGTTCCACGCGATGATTCAAGTTGCGATCCATCATGTCCGCGCTACCCAGGTAGACCTGTTCGCGTCCGCCATTGCGAAACCAGTAGATGCGGCTATGTTCCAGGAACCGCCCGACAATGCTGGTGACGCGGATATTGTCGCTGACACCAGGGACCCCGGGCCGGAGACAACAGATGCCGCGGACCAGAAGATCCACCTGGACGCCCGCTTGGGACGCCTGGTACAGCAGGCGGATCATGCCCGGATCTTCGAGCGCGTTCATTTTGAAGATCAGCCGCGCTTCGTGGCCGCGCTCCGCATGGCCGATCTCGCGGCGGATCAGCTCTTCCAGTTTCTGCCTCAAATTGATGGGAGCCACCAGCAGCTTGTGAAATTCGTTCTTGGCGGAATACCCGGTGACATAGTTGAACAGGTCCGTGACGTCGGCGCCGATCTGCTCATCGGCGGTGAAAAAACTGAGGTCGGTGTACAGACGCGCGGTAGTCGGGTTGTAGTTTCCGGTGCCCAGGTGAACATAGCGGCGGATGGTCTCGCCTTCCCTTCGCACCACCAGCGCGACCTTCGAGTGTACTTTCAAACCTACCAGACCATACACCACGTGAACGCCCGCGGCTTCCAGCGCTCGCGCCCATTCGATGTTGCTTTCCTCGTCGAAGCGCGCCTTCAGCTCCACCAGGACGGCCACCTGTTTGCCGTTTTCGATGGCGCTGAGCAGGCTTTCGACCACCGGAGAATTGCGCCCCACGCGATACAGGGTCATCTTAATCGCAAGAACGTCGGGGTCGACCGCGGCGCGCCGCAAAAACTCGACCACCGGCTGGAACGAGTCGAAGGGATGGTGCAGCAGCAGATCCTCGCGGCGCAGCACTGCGAAAATGTCCTCTTCCGACTTCGGATTCAGCTCCGGAGGCGTGTGCGGAAGGAACGCAGCATCCTTCAGGTCCGGCCGGTCGAGCGACAAAATTTGCCGCAGCCGACTGAGATCGAGCGAACCGTCCACGGGATACACGTCGCGCCGGTCGAGCTCCAGGTTCGCAATCAAAGTTTCGAGAATATGTTCGGGGATATCGCTCGATACCTGCAGCCTCACCACGGCGCGAAAGCGGCGCTGCCAGACCGCTTCCTCGATGGTCTCGAGCAGGTCGTCGCTTTCCAGTTCCTGAATCTCCACCTCGGCGTCGCGCGTGACGCGAAACGGATAGGCTTCGATGATATCCAGCCCCGGAAACAGCATCTGGAGGTTTTCAATGACCAACTGCTCCAGCCAGATCATCACAGGACGCCCGGTAGACGACCGGTCGACGGGAACCAGCTGCGGCAAAGTGTCGGGAACTTTGACGCGCGCGAATCGCTCTACGCCCTTGGCATCGCGAACCGCCACGGCCAGGTTCAGACTCAGGTTCGAAATATGCGGGAACGGCCGGCCTGGATCGAACGCCAGCGGCGTCAGCACCGGGTAAACCACCTCCCGGAAATAGTCCTCCAGGGCGCTGCGTTCGTGATTAGTGAGCTGCGAATAACCGCGCAATTCGATTCCAGCGCCTTCGAGCGCTTTGGCGATATCGCGCCAGGTATCGTAGGCATCGGCCATGAGCTGCTTCACGTCCGCCCGGATGTGGTCGAGCTGCTCGGCGACAGACCCGTCCAGCACATTCGTGGCGGCTTTCTGCTTCAGCACCGCCACCCGGACCATGAAGAATTCGTCCAGGTTCGAAAACAGGATAGAGAGGAATTTTACGCGTTCCAGGAGCGCATTGTCCGGGTCCTGGGCTTCTTCGAGGACTCGCCGTTGGAAAGCCAGCAGGCTGAGCTCGCGATCGATGTATAGATTGGGATCGTTCAAAGAAGAACTGGACGCAGTGGAGCTCAGGGGCGGCGGCGGTTCGAGGACCGGCGCCTTCAAACTGGGGCTAGACATGCCGCTTTCATTCTAGCTGAACAGCATACCTGGCCGTTTTACAGGCGTATCACAACGTGACTAAGTCACTGTCGAAGCGGTTTTTTCAGAAGCTGAATCGCAGGCTCAAGTCAATGCGCCGATTGAACGCCTGGGCGGCCGCGTTTCCACCGAATCCCCCCAGGTTGGCCTGCGCCAAGGGCTGGCCCAACCGCGGGGAAAGCAGATCGCTCTCAATCTGTCCCGGATTCACGGTATTAAACAAGTTATGGAAGAAAACTCCTGCGGTCAGGGTGTACCGTTTGCCGCTGGTATCCCCTCCGCCAAATCCTCCCGGACCAGGACCGCCGCCACCGCCGCGCGGGCCGCCGCCGCCTCCCCGCGGGCCGCCGCCGAAACCACCTCCGGGACCTCCCGGTCCGCCGCCGCGGCGCTGCTGGTTGGTGGTGGTGGTCGACTCACCGAACCCCCAGGTGCGGCTGATCCGCAGGTTGAAGTTAAACTCCCGGAAGGCGTCGAAGCCGTTGATCGGGACCACCGGTAAATTCGCGGGCGGATTGATTACGAAGCTCCCATACGGCGTGCCGGAGACCAGACAGGTGTTCAGGTTCCGCGCGATCTGCTGGGTGCAGGCAGGAGCGGTGAAGCCGGCGGGGGCCAGAGCCGGACGAGCATTCGTCAGGCCGTCTCCATACTGATCGATCCCTTCCGTGATGTTGAACGGTGGCGCCGAGTTGTACACGATATTGGGCGAAAAGCGGATGCCGAAGGGCGCCAGAATGCTGCCGTTCACGTTGATGCGATGGCGGATATCGTAGTTCGCCCGGCCATAATCCTGATTGAAGTTGTACGGATTCGAAGGCGACCCGATCACGTTCGTATTGACGTGCCCATAGGCGTACCACCCGAACAGCGAGATTCGCGAATTGACACGCGCGTTCACGTTGAAAATCAATTGGTTCTGCTTGTACATTCCGCTCGACTCGTAGAGATTGTAGAAACCTGAAGCGAGCCCCAGCGGGTACGCCGAACTCGCGGGATTCACGGGATTCCAGGTTCCTGGCAGCGGCGTGTTGATGTCGACTGTGCGCAGCACGTGCTCGCCGGTCGAGTTGATGTAGTTGATGGAAAGTGTGGTGTTCTTGGGCAGCTGCCGGTCGATGCCAATCGCCGCCTGTTGCATCCGCGGCGATCGGTAAGTCCCGTCAATATGATATGTAGAAGCGGATTCCTGGTTGGCCGGGCTCTCCAGTGCGCCGAGCGACGGAATCGGAACCCCGGCTGCCGGGAAAAACGCGGGGTTCGGAATCGTATAGGAAACATCGTTCACGCCGTTGAAGCGCTGCGTCAGTAAAACGTTGTTCACGTTAAACCGGTCATAGAAATAGCCTAATCCCCCGCGAAGTACCGTCTTGGGCGAGCGCATCCGCCCTTGCGAAGGTCCGATGCCCCAGGCAAACCCGATGCGCGGAGCAAAGTCTCCATGGTCCGGGATGTTGTCCTGCACCTCGTAGCGCAACCCCAGGCTCAAAGTAAAACTCGGCTTCACCTTCCAGTCGTCCTGGAAGAACAGTCCCGCGTCGAACTGGTTCGCATTGATCAGCGGCTGCCCTGCATTGATTTGGTACTGGAACGGACCGCCGCCGGCAGCAATAATCTGCGAAAGCGGCAACCCTTGCGCGATTCCCTGCTGCATCAAAGCGTAGGAGCCGATGTCGGTGAAGTTGAACTGGCCGGTGAAATTGTTGGTGCTGTAGCTGTTGAGACCGGTTTCGCGAAGGCGCGCGCCGAACTTGATGAATTGCGTCCCGTGAGTGATGGACGTGTAGTTCTGGAACTCGTAATTTCTCTGGTGTGTGTAGTCCAGCGGAAACGAGCTTCCACTGGTGAACGCGTCCGCCACCGATATGTTCAATACCGGATTCGTGCCCGTCTGGTTGGTGTTCTGGTCGAAGAACTGGAAGTGCGATTCATTGATCGTCTTAGCGTTGACCACTTGGGTTTCCGTCAACTGGACCGTCTGATTGGTGCCGTGTTGCGTGTAAGCCGTGTTCGGCAGGTTGAACCCGCTTACGCCGCCGTTGGCGAGGTCCGTTCCTCTCCAGCTGTAGCGCCCGTCCAGAGTAATGTTGGCGGTCAGCTGGTACGTCATGCGATCGCTGATGTTATCGAACGTATTCGGCTGAATCAGTCCGAACGCCTGCTGGAGTGGATTGCACGGCGTTCCGAAGGTCAAGGTGGCGCAGGTTGGATCCAGAACCTGGGCGTTGACCAATTGATCTTCGCGTTGCTGCCGGCGTGAGAATTCGAGGAAGAACGAAAGCTTGTTTTTGATCAGCGGACCGCTGAAGTTAGCCTGCAGGTTCTTGGTATCCGAAGCCGGCAAGGGAAAGCCCGGGGAGACGTTGTACGGGTTGCGCGCGTCAAACAGATGGTCGCTGTAGGAAAGGTTGACGGTCCCGTGGAATTTCTCCGATCCGGGCTTGGTGAAGATCTCGATGCGGCCGCGGCCGGAAGTGTCGTACTCGGCTGAAAACGGATTGGAGTTGATGCGGATCTCGCGAATCGATTCCTTGGGCGGAAGCTGCCCGCTGCTGAACCCGTCGATGAAAAACTGGCCGCCGTTCGGCCCCGCCGCCGGACCGGCCAGCGCGAGCAAATCCGCTTCCAGGTCATCCGGATCGTCGGAAAGCATGTCCAGATCGGCCTCCTTTAGAACCAGCGCTCCCGCATTTTTAGCGGGGTCGAGTTCCACCTGCTGCGTATCGGCAACGGTAACTTCCTGTTTCGCTTCCTCCACGGACAGCTTCGCATCGAAGGTCAGCGGACGCCCCGCCGGCACATCCACGTCAGCCTTCTCCAGCAGCGTAAAGCCTTTGGCGATCACGCGCACGGTGTATTTTCCGGCGGGGATGCCCGCAATGGCGTAGGCGCCGTTTTCGTCCGTCTGGGCGACCTTGACTACGTTGTTGGGACCGGTGACGGTGACCGTCGCCTTCGGTACGGCGGCGCCAGACGGATCGAGAATCGTCCCGCGGATACTGCCCGGCTGCTGCGCAGCGGCGGCCGAAATCAGCAACGCCGCAGCGCCCCAAAACATCACCCGTCGAATGAAATTCATTCGCAATTCCTTAAGTAAATTTTGAGCGTCCACTCCGCCCCGTTCCACTTGTCCCGCGTGCTGCCGCGGTCTACTGCCCGCCTTCACCGCCGATACCGGCGCCCAGACTCCAGGACCCGAGTTGCATATCTCGCGTGCCTGGCTTGGTGAGGATCGGCTCCACTCCAGCCAGCATTGTGATCGCATTCAGTTGATCGGATGCGGCTCCCACCGTGCTCAACAGGATAATGGCGTCGCCGGGTTTGAGATCGGCGAGCGTCACCTTCGGCATGCGGTCCAGATTCTGGGTCAGATCGCCGCCGCCACGCCCGCCCCGCATTCCGCCGCCTCGTCCTTCGCCGGCACCGCCGCGTCCCTCGGCGGAAGCGCCTTCCCGCCCCCGTCCACCGCCTTCTTCAGGCGGCCGGTTCCGCGCCGCGAGCATCTCCGCCATTTGCGGCGGCAGCTTACGAAGATTCGAGTCCGGGTTGATCTTCACGATCACCGGCTTTTTGGTGGCAAGATCGTTGACGCGTATCTGACTATTCGCTGCGTCGATCGACAGGACCGTCGCCGCGATCTCCCGGAAGCTTCCGGAAACGATCTCTTCGGCCGTCATCTTGTTGCCTTCTTCATTCTTGGCGCCGAGCGCGCGGACCTGGTCGCCGGTCTGGATCGCAGCCAGCGTCGAGGGCTTGGCGTCAGAAAATTTGATCGAATCCGCGGCATAACGTTTGATTTGCGCATTCGGCGCGGGCGTGACGATCATGGTCTTGACGGCGCCCGCTCCGCGCACCGTGATCGCGATCTCCGTCGGGCTGGCAGCGGTGACAATTCCGATCACTCCCCGCTTGTCCCAATCGGCACGTTCCGCCGCCTGCTTTTTCGCGATGTCGCCTTGCGACATCACCACCACCAGGGTCGCCGCTAGCGAACCCTTGTCGTCAGAAGCCTTGCCTACAGCCAGCACGCGATCGCCGGCATTCACATCCGTGATCTCGATGGTCGCGGCATTGGCCAAGCTGGTCTCGCCCGGCGCAACCCGGCGGAAGCTGCCCTTCGGCTGCATGGTGACCTGGACTTCGCCGCTGTCCGTCTTGAGTGTGATCGCGTTCGACGCGGCGTCGACTTTTTCGACCACGCCCGACATTCTGACCGGAGGCGGAGCCTGCGCCTGGGCAGCCAGGGCGAAAGCCGCCACGGCAGTGTAAACCGATCGCCAGTTGATCCTGCTATTCATATGGTTTGCAACCGGTCCCCACCGCATGAACGTGCGGAAACCGTTTGTTAGCAACTGTTAAGACTATCGTTCGGCCCCCGCTGGTTACACCCTCGCCAAATTATTGGGACTACGTGGAGAACCCTTATCTTGTTCTATATAATGAGGAATGGAGCGCGTTCCCGACCCGAGCGCCAGAATCTGCTATCTGGACGCTTTTTCAGGCATCAGCGGCGATATGACCGTTGGCGCCTTGATCGACGCGGGAGCTGGCTGGGACACCGTACGTTCAGCTCTTGAAAGCCTCAACCTCGGGGCCCGTTACCGCATAGAAAAAACCTCGCGGCAAGGGATTGCGGCATCGAAATTTCATGTTGATACCGAAGCCGGGCGCGCCCACCGGCATCTTGATCACATTCTTGACTTGATCGGCCGCGCCGCCGTCGGGGACCGCGTGAGACAAAAGGCGTCAGCCGTGTTTCGACTCCTGGGCGACGCCGAAGCGCAGGTCCACGGCGTACCGATCGAAAAAATTCATTTTCACGAAGTGGGCGCGGTCGATTCCATCTCCGATATCTTAGGCGCCTGCATCGCCCTCGATCTTCTCGGCGTAGATGAAGTTCACGTTTCGCGCATCAACGTCGGAAGCGGAACCGTTCGGACCGAACACGGCGTGCTTCCCGTCCCCGCTCCCGCAACCGCCGCACTGCTTAAGGGAAAGCCCATCTATTCCGCCGGTCCCAACGTCGAGCTGACCACGCCCACGGGTGCGGCGCTCGCCGTCGCGCTCGCCACCAGTTTTGGACCGCTGCCTGCCATGAATATCCAGGCCATCGGCTACGGCGCCGGCGCCCACGACTTCGCGGACCAGCCGAACGTCCTTCGCGTCCTGATCGGCGAATCGACGCGCGCGCCGGAATCGACCCTGGTCAGCGTGATCGAAGCGAATATCGACGATTCGAGCCCGCAGGTCCTTGGCTACGCGTTGGAGCGTCTGATTGAGGCGGGCGCGTTGGACGCATCGCTCTCCCCGCTGCAAATGAAAAAGAATCGCCCCGGCTCGTTACTGCGCGTGATCGCGCGGCCCGAGGATCAGGAACGGCTGGCGCAGATTATTTTCGGCGAGACTTCAACGCTGGGGCTGCGAATCTACGCCGCGGAACGCCGGGTCGAAGAACGGCGCATGGTCGAAGTGGACACGGCTTACGGTAAAGTAAAGATCAAAGTCTCGGCGCACGGCTCTTTCGCGCCCGAATACGAAGACTGCCGGGCGATCGCCGCCAGCACCGGCACGCCGCTGCCGCAGGTGCTGGCGGCCGCTCACGAGGCATATCTGAAAACAAAATGACGAAATACTACCTGACCACGCCGATTTATTACACCAACGCCGCGCCGCATATCGGCCACGCTTACACTACCATTGCCGCCGATACGATTCGCCGGCTGAAGTGCATGCAAGGATTCGACGCGGTTCTGACCACCGGCACCGATGAACACGGCGTGAACGTGGAGCGAGCGGCCCAAGCGCAGGGCAAATCGGCGCAGGAATACACGGACGTCATCGCCGAAGAATTCCGCAATCAATGGAAGATTCTGGATCTGGCGATCGACCGTTTCGAGCGCACCACCAGCGACCGGCATGCCCGCGTGGTCCAGGAACTGTTCCTCCGCTGCCGCGAGCGTGGCCAGGTGTATAAAGGAACCTACTCGGGCCAGTACTGCATCTTCGACAATCTCTACGTGAATGAAGCCAAGGCCGGCGACCCGTGTCCCGAGTGTGGGCGTCCCACGGAACCCGTAACTGAAGAAAACTATTTTTTTCGCCTTTCCGAATATCAGGATCGGCTGTTAGATCTCTACGACAAGCAGCCCGATTTCATTCAGCCCGAAACACGCCGCAACGAAGTGATCGCGTTCGTCCGGCAAGGACTCCAGGATCTTTCCATCAGCCGAACCTCCATCAAGTGGGGTATCCCCGTTCCCGATGAGCCGAAGCACGTCTTCTACGTCTGGTTCGACGCGCTGACAACCTACATGTCCGCTGTCTATGGCGAAGACCTGTGGCCCGCCGATCTCCACTTGATCGGCAAGGAGATCGTACGTTTCCACGCCGTCTATTGGCCGGCGTTCCTGATGGCCGCCGACCTGCCGCTGCCGAAAAGAATCTTCGCGCACGGCTGGCTGCTGTTTGAAAACGACAAGATGAGCAAATCGCGCGGGAATATCGTGCGCGCGACGCCGATCCAAAAGGTGCTGGGCACCGACGCGCTCCGGTATTTCCTGCTGCGCGAAGTGGTCTTCGGCCAGGACGGCAGCTTCAGTTACGACGCTCTGGTGGGCCGTTACAATTCCGATCTCGCCAACGGCCTGGGCAATCTTGCCAGCCGCACGCTGACCATGATTCATCAGTATCGCGGCGGCGCGGTTCCATCCTCCGACGGCGATTCGCACATTGCCGCCGCGGCCAGCGAAGTCACCGCAAGCGCGCTCGACGCTTTCGACCGGCTCGAGTTTTCGAAGGCTTTGGAGTCGATCTGGGGATTGATCGCCTCCGCCGACAAGTTCATCGTGGAACGCGCCCCCTGGAAACTCGCCAGGAGCCTGGATGCCGATTCGAAAAAGCTGCTCGACGACACCCTGTACACGGCGGCGGAGACGTTGCGCATCGTCACCGCCCTGATGTACCCCGTGATCCCCGAGTCTGCGGCGAAGATCTGGTCGCAGCTCGGTTTCACGGAGCCGATATCCGGCGTCCGCACCAAGGACTTGCACTGGGGCCGTCTCGCCGGCGGGCAGTTGCTGGGAGCTGTGCGCGCTGTGTTCCCGCGTGCCGACGCGAAGCTTTCCATCGAGAAAATGCGCGAGCTGGAAGTGGAGGAGTATGCGCGCCAGCAGGCACTGCTCGGCAAGACCGTGGCTCCCGCGGAAACTAAAATCCCGATCGACGATTTTCTGAAGATCGACATGCGCGTCGGCTTGGTCAAGGAGGCCGCCGCGGTGAAAGGGTCCGACAAACTCCTGCACCTGCAGGTCGACATTGGCGAGCCGAAGCTGCGCAGCATCGTCGCCGGCATCGCGGGAGTTTACCAGCCCGAAGCGCTGATCGGCCGCAAAATCGCGATCGTCGCAAATCTTCAGCCGCGCAAGCTGAAAGGCCTGGAATCGCAAGGCATGATCCTCGCCGCGTCGGTGGAGGGCGGCAATCCCGCTCTGGTAAGCTTCCTCGAAGACGCCCCCGTCGGGGCTCGTTTGAAGTAGGATGACTTTCGTCGACTCGCACTGTCATCTGGACAGCGAGCAATTCGATGCGGATCGCGAAGCAGTGATCGAGCGTGCGCTCGCAGCCGGCGTCACGCAAATGGTCGCCATCGGCACCGGCACTGGTCCTCCGGACCTGGAAGCCGGCATTCGTTTGGCGGATCGTTACCCGCAGTTCCACGCGACCGTCGGCATACATCCCCATGACGCAGCCAAAGCGACCGCCGAAACATTGAAGCGCCTCTCGGATCTGCTGGCGCATCCCAAAGTGGTCGCGCTCGGAGAAATCGGTCTCGACTATCACTACGATTTTTCTCCGCGCCAGGTTCAGCACGCGATGTTCATTGAGCAAATGCGCCTGGCCCGCGACGCGCGCCGGCCCATCGTCATTCACACGCGCGAAGCGTGGGCCGACACGATCGCTCTTCTGCGCGCGCACTGGGCGCCTTCCGGCCTGGGAGGCATCATGCACTGCTTTTCCGGCGGACCCGCGGAAGCCGAGCAGGCGCTCGCGCTCGGCTTTCATCTCAGCTTCGGCGGAATCGTCACGTTTCCCAAAGCGCTGGAGATTCAGCAAGCCGCGCGCATCGCGCCCGTCGACCGGATTCTCATCGAGACCGACGCTCCTTATCTGGCGCCGGTGCCCCGCCGCGGCAAGCGCAACGAACCGGCCTACCTGGTCGAGACCGCCCGCAAGCTTGCCGATCTGCGCGGCGAATCCGTGGAAGCCATCGCCACAGTCACCAGCGCGAACTTTTCCCGGCTCTGTTTGGGATAAACTCAAGGTTCCCCATGGCATTCGGCAAGATCGGCCGCTCTCTTACCGCGCTCGAAATTTTCGACCTGGTCCGTCCGGAGCTCGAACAAGTGGAGCGCGAGATCGGCCTGGAGTCAGTCTCCTCGGTCGATGCCGTCACCTACATCGGCCAGTATCTGCAATCCGGCGGCGGCAAACGTCTCCGTCCCATCCTGGTCCTGTTGTGCGGAAAATTATTTGGGGAATCGAGCCCCAGGCTGGTTCGCATGGCCGCCGTGGTCGAGATGATTCACACGGCCACGCTGGTTCACGACGACGTGATCGATATGGCCAAGACGCGTCGCGGGAGACCGTCGATCAATGTGGTTTGGGGAAACCATACGTCGGTGCTGGCCGGCGACTGGCTGTATATGCAAGCCTTTCAGGTGGCGCTGCGCGAGCGCAGCTTCCCCGTGCTCGATCTGCTGATCGAGCTGACCCAGCGCATGGTCGAAGGCGAGCTTTTGCAACTCGAGCGCATCGGCAAGATCGGCGTCACCGAAGCCGACTACATGGAATTGATTGACCGCAAGACCGCGAGCCTCTTTTCCGCGTGCGCGCGGCTGGGCGCGATCATCGCGGGCGCGGACGAGCCGGATGAAACGCGACTGGGCGAATATGCGTGGAATCTCGGCATCGCGTTTCAATTGATCGACGATGTGCTCGATTTCACGTCGCGCGAGAAGATTCTGGGCAAGCCCGTCGGCAACGACCTGCGGGAAGGCAAGGTAACGCTGCCGCTGGTGTACGCCCTGGAATCGGCGGAGCCCGAAGAGCGGCGATTGGTGGAAACCGTGCTCGCCGATGGCAATTACGATCAGGTTCCGTTCGGCAAGATTCTACACATCCTGCACCGCTATGGAGCCATCGAACGAGCACAGGAGCGCGCGGAGGCCTTCACCGAAAAGGCCCGCGAGATTATCGGCGGATTCCAGGATTCAGCCTATCAGCGGGCCTTGCGGGCGGTGACGGATCTGGTCACCGATCGCGATCACTAACCGCCCGCGCGAGGATCGCGCCCAGGTCCGCGCTGCGGGGAAGCGTGCCGAACGCGTGGCCCCAATCCCCGCCCAGCCGCGACGCGCAGAACGCATCCGCAACCGGGGGTGGGCTGAACCGGATCAGCAGAGACGCCTGCAGCGCCAGCGCCAGCCGCTCCGCGATTCGTCTGGCGTTTTCTTCGCGTAAGTCTGCGTGAATGCCGTCAATGAACTTTTCGATGCGCGGGTCCGCTGCGAGTCTGCATTCGGCCAATACGCGCTCCAGCGTCTCCGGCTCCTTCGCGATCGCCCGCAATACATCCAGCGCGATCACGTTTCCCGATCCTTCCCAGATCGAGTTGAGCGGCGCCTCGCGATACAGCCGAGGCATGGGCGACTCTTCCACGAAGCCGTTCCCGCCCAAGCATTCGAGGGCTTCAGCCGTGTGCGCCGCGGCCCGCTTGGAAACCCAATATTTCCCCGCGGCCACAGCCAGGCGAGCAAGTTCGCGATCGCCTTCATCGAAGGCCCGGGCGATCCGCATCAGCAGCAGTGTCGCCGCCTCGGACTCCAGCGCCAGATCGGCCAGCACATTCCGCATCAACGGCTGATCGATCAACGCCTTTCCGAACGCCCGCCGGTGCCGCGCGTGATGCACCGCCTGCTCCAGCGCCTGACGCATCAGCGCGGCGGATCCCATGACGCAGTCCAGGCGCGTGTGCTGCACCATGTCGATGATGGTCGCGACGCCGCGGCCTTCCTCGCCGATCCGCTTCGCCCACGCACTGTGAAATTCAACTTCACTCGACGCGTTCGAACGATTCCCCAGCTTCTGCTTCAGCCGCTGAAGATGAAACGCGTTACGCTTCCCGTCGCCAGTCCATCGCGGCAGAAAAAAGCAGGAAAGCCCACCGGGGGCCTGCGCCAGAACCAGAAATGCGTCGCACATCGGCGCCGAGCAAAACCACTTGTGTCCGTGGATCAGATATTCATCGCCTGACACGTGCTCGGCCCGAGTCGTGTTCGCGCGCACATCGGACCCACCCTGCTTCTCCGTCATCGCCATGCCGATCAGCACGCCCGATTTTTTCCCAAGCCGGCCGGAACGCGGGATCGTAGTGGTTCGAATGAATGCGCGGTTCCCACTCCGCGGCAAGCGCTGGATCGCGGCGGAGCACCGGCACGGCTGAATACGTCATCGAGACCGGGCAGACGTGTCCGGCTTCATTTTGCGATGCGAGCATCGCCAGCGCCGCCCGCGCCACGTGCGCACCCGGCCGCGCTTTCGCCCACGGCAGATTGTGCACGCCGTATTCGACCGAGAGCTGCATCAAGTGGTGCCACGACGGATGAAACTCCACTTCGTCGCGGCGATGCCCGTACCGATCGTGCGTGTGGAGCACCGGAGGGTTTTGATTCGCGAGAATTCCCCACTCGATCGCCTCCGCGCTTCCCAGCTTGCGTCCAAACTCGTCGAGTTCGGCGATCGCCCATGCCGCGCATTCCCGCGCAACCGATTCGCGCAGAGCCGGGTGACCCGAAAACAGGTTGTAATCCACCAGCCGAGGAGGTTGATTCAGGACTTCGTGATTCACTAATGTTGTATCTTACATCTCATGAAGTGCGCCGTGTTCCTGCTGGCTGTTCCGGTGTTTGCCCAAATGAATTACGACCACCTGGCCGATCGAATCGTGAAATCTCTGGCGCTTGAAAAGGGCGAGCGCGTGATCGTTCGCTACGATCCAGGCTATTTCCACGAAATAACGGCCCCGTTGAAAGCCCGCATCGCTGCAACAGGCGCCGTGGTCTCCGCCGAGCTCGAGTACCTGAAGCCACCCGCGGCTGACGGCGGCCGTCTTGAAAACGCGCTCAAATCAGCGCAGGTCTACCTCTGGATGCCGCTGCGCGAAGACGTTCTCTACGTTTCTCCCGCCGAACAGCAAGCGCTCACCCATTGGCTCGCGGAAGGCGGCACGCACCGCGAAATTCACTTTCATTGGATGGGAGGCAGCGTGCTCGCCGACGGTCTGGCCACGGCGCACCCGCCCGCATTCGATCGCCTTTATCAGGACGCGCTGGATGTCGACTACGCCGCGCTCGCCGCGAAACAGGATCGCGTCATTGCCGCGCTGCGCACCGGCACTCTGCGCATCCGCACCCCCGCGGGCACCGATCTGCAGCTCCGCGTGGGCGATCGCCCGATGAACAAGCAGGATGGCGATGCTTCCGCAAGACGAGTCCGGCAAGCTCGAATGAAGGTGGACCGCGAAATCGAGATGCCTGCGGGAGTGGTTCGCGTCGCCCCGGAAGAAACTACGGTTTTCGGACGTCTGGTGGTCCCCGAAGCGCGCTTCGGCAACGTGGTGGCGCGCAATATCCGCTTTGAAATTTCCGCCGGGCAGGTGCTCGACTTCGTAGCCGATGAGCATCGGGAAGCCGTGGAAGCCGCGCTCAAAGAAGGCGGGCCGGCCGCGTATCGATTCCGCGAAATCGCCGTCGGGGTGAATCCGAAGCTCGCCGTCCCGGCGGGCTCCAAGGTCCTCCCCTACTACGGTTATGGCGACGGCGTGATTCGGATGAGCTTGGGCGATAACGAAGAACTCGCCGGCAAGGTAAGCGGCAATTGGCATCGCTGGTTCTTTTTCCCAGACGCGACCGTCACCGCAGGATCGGAAGTCCTGGTGAAAGACGGCAAGCTCGTATTGAAATAATCTCAGCGATTGAACGGCCGCTCATTGATCCAGTGGAAGCCCCGGTTCACCAGCAGAAACTTCGACATGTCGACCTTGTGCAGGCTGATGGAACGCCCGTCGCCTTGAAGCGTCAGGTGGAAAAGATCGGGACGCGCATACTGGAAGACGGCGCTGCCACCGCCCGTGCGCAGGGTAATCCGCCGATTCGCTTCGTCGTAAGTCGAGGCATAGAATCGCTGCGAGTCGTCCATCATTCGAATAGACACGGCCTGCGGACGATCCAGGATTACGTATTTCCAGCGTTCGACGCCGGAAGTTTCGGCCTTCTCCACTTCCCAGATCCCATATAGGGGCGACCTCGGCGCATTGGTGTAGTATGTGCGATAGCCTTGAATCCCGCCTTTCACGTGCGAGAACAGCGTGAAACCGATCAGGAGCGTCTTGGCGCTGATTGAAACGATCTTCCATCCACGCGTGCGGAAGAGCATGGAATCCACTTTCGAGGGGCGCGTGGGGCGGTTCCACAAAAACACGTTCGCGAGTCTCCCCAGATCCGGCGCAGCAAGAAACACCGCCATGAGCAACAGATTCGCCGAGTACAGTTTCACCGGAACGTCATAGCAGAAATTCAACATAACGACGTTGAGCAACACCGCCGCCGAGACCAGCGCGCCCAGCGAAGTCGCGCGCGGGAACAGCAGCAACAGGCCTCCCAGCACCTCTGCCGCTCCCGCGAAAATCGTGTACGCCATCGAAGCCCCCATGAACGTCCACAGCACTCCCATCGGAGAGAAATCGTGGAACGGTTCCATCAGCCGGCTGAGGTTTGGCGGCTGAAATTGCAGCGGAAACACCTTCGCAAATCCGTACCCAAACAGCGTGAACGCCAGTGTGTAACGCACCCAGATCCGCAGCCAGGCGTGGAGCCGCCGGTACTCGGCTCGCTTCCGGTCGAAGATCGACCAGACCTGGGCCGCAACTGCGGCGAGAACCGCAAAGCATAGGACCTGAATGTAGTCGAGCGTCGAATCGCCGCTTCCGTTGACTTGCGGGTAGACCGCGACGGACCCGCTCAGATGGAAAACGTGCGCCGCAACCCATTCGACCGTCGCACGCCACATTTTGACATAAGGGCGCGTCAGGAAAGAGGTCCCGGGAATCGCGGCGATCAAGCTCGATCGGCCCGGCGCGGGCAGCGTGTAGAGAATCAGATACGCGCACACGAAGCGAAAGCCGATCCGCTGGAGCGGACTCCAATCGACGCGCGCGACGTAGAACTCCGTCGCAAGAGTCGGCGCCACCGTCGCTTGCGCAGTGCTGGCCATCGGGCCTCCTCTACTACTTGACCTCCGCCGTCATCAACGAATCCCAGCGCGCGGCCGCTTTCTCTTTGATCCTGGCGATGTCGCGATCCAGCAGCAGGTGCTTTTCCACCAGCGGCTTCGCAGCCGCCTCTACCTGGTTCAGATAATCCTCGCGACTGCGATACCGCTCCTCGATCGACGGCCGTGGATCCCCGGCTTTCTCGCGTTCCGCCTTGGACCGCGCGAAAGGAATATACGACCCGACCATGTTATAGATCACATCCGGGGACCCGATCTTCGGGTCGCGCAGATTCCAACCCGTGTAAGTCGCGAGTGGGACCACCTGCTCCGGCAATCGCACACCGCTGGTTTCGTTTCCGTCGCGATTGGTTTGCGGAATCAGAATCGTGAACGGCTTGGCGACCTTCGGCGGCTCAAACGCGACGATCCCCTTGGTGCGAAAATCCGGCCCAAAGTCCAGATGCCAGGCATAGTACGGATCTTTCGGCAAATCGACGCCGGGAATTCTTCGGGAACGCCAGCGCGCTGGGCGCCACCAGCTCGTCTTTATTGATGCGCGGAATCTGCGATTCCGGCGGCGCGTGCCGTCTGTAATCCACGAGTTCATGTCGACCAGCAGGGCCCGCATCGCGAAGCGGTAATCGGTTGGATTCGGGCGATTCTGCGTGACCGTCTTGTTCGGCTGCGCGTTCGCGCCATGCTGCGTGCCGGCGAGAAAGAAGATTCGCGTATCCGGCGCAGGCGCGGCGTCCTTCTTTCCATCCGGGCTGATGTGAATCAGCGACGCGGCTCGGCCCCAATACTCGTACGATCCGTTGGAATAGAAAATCTTCGGCACCACTCCGTCTTTTCTCGCGCGCGCCAGCAGCGCATCGGTGAATCCATCGTCGGTTTCCGGCTCATCCGTGAACGGAAAAATATCCGACGGGTAGAACAGATCGAACAGCGGATGCCCGTCGCGCGACGGCTGCGCGAAGCGATGATCGAAGCTTCCCCGCCCCGCTCCGGCCACGTGCGCCCACACGCCGTCGAATACGCGATGGCCCTGCTCATCCATATTGAAGCCGTAATAGAGATAGGTGCGCAGAAAACGCCCGCTCTGCGAAACGCCGAACCCGATGGCGCGTTTCACTTCGCCCTGCTGCTTGATGTAGGAGATGTAATCGCGAATCGCCGCCGGCCCCAGGCCCGACCACCGCCGGGTCTTTCCCGGTATACACGACCTCGTAAATCCGCCCCGGGTCGAACCCGGCGGGATACTCGACTCCGGTAGCGTCCGCGTTGAACTTCCACTGATCGCGCGGAATCGTCGTGCGAGCCGAGTTGACGCGATCGCGCACCGTCAAAGTCGCCGACGCCTGATCGGCCACGGCGTAAGGAATCTGCGCGCGATCACCTAGCGACGCCGAGGTCTGCCGCCGGTCCAGCGTAATCTCGGACCGCACCGGACCCGTCGAGCCTCTGATCACCGGCGCATACAGTTTCAATAGCTCGGCGCGATCCGGAACGTCGAACTCCCACCCCACCCAAACCAGCGTGTAGCCGGCCTCGAACAGCAGCGGATCGCCGAAATCCTGTGCGCTACGCAGTACGCGCCCGGGCGCCAGGTCGAACATATTCAACATTCCCTTGCCGCCGCGATTCGAAACCTCGAACAAGGCCGTGCCGTTGCTCTTCGCGGGATTCTTGGGCTTCAGTACGTAAAGGTCGGCCGAAAACTCCACCAGGCCCTTGGAGTTGCGCGGAGCCAGATCGATATCCGTGATAATCCGGTTCGCGGGTAGCTTGGGGTCGATGGCAAAATAAATTTTACCGGCGATCTGCTGATAATCGACCACGGGAACGTCGGATCGCTGTGTAATCTCGACCCGGGTAACGGCAGCGTGAGCAAGTCCGGCTGCAAAAAAGACGGCTGCAAAGTGGCGCGGCATACGGATATTCTACTTCGCCTCACCGATAAATGGCCCGGCGAATGCTATCCTGAGCGTGAAGGGACCCCTCCGAGACATGGCATTCAGCACCCGGTCTTACACTCGGCCTTATATCGGTGTGCCCGGCCTGCCCCGGGGAGTCAAATGGCTGCTGATCGTCAACACACTCGTCTTCCTGCTGCAATGGCTGTCGGAGGGAACGTCATTTGCGGGCGTTTTCAGCCCGTTCGCGCTGTATCCGGATCTGGTGGTGAAGCGGTTCTACATCTGGCAGCTCGCCACCTATATGTTCCTGCATGGCGGAATCGCGCACATTCTGTTTAACATGCTCGCGTTGTGGATGTTCGGCGGCGACATCGAGCAGACCTGGGGCACGCGCCGCTTCCTGCGCATGTACTTCTTCTGCGGCGTGGGCGCCGGAATCTGCGTGGTGATCCTGAATTACATTTTCGGCAACCCCAGCATCCCGACCATCGGAGCCTCCGGCGCGATCTACGGCATCCTTCTGATCTCAGCCATGCTTTGGCCCGACCGCGTCATCTTGTTCAGTTTCCTATTCCCCATCAAGATGAAGTATTTTGTCATGATTATCGGGGCGATTGCGTTCCTGAACTCGCGATCCGCGAATAGCGGAGTCAGCGAAGTGGCGCATCTCGGAGGAATGGCGTTCGGCTATCTGTTCCTCAAGCTCCCCAAGACGCGCGGGTTCGACCCGTTTGGCTCGCTGAACGAATCCTACAAGGCATGGAAGCTGGCGCGAGCCAAGAGGAAGTTTCAGGTGTATCTCGAAGAAGCAGCGGTCCGATCGCGGACCGTGGGTAAATTAGCCCAAAAACGCTTAAACCTTGCACGCCGTAGCTGCGTCAATATGATAAGGTGTGACCATGAAGCGTATGGACATGAAAGCCTTCCGAATTCTTGCTATTTTTTCTATCCTGGCGCTGGGCGCGGCGCTGTTCGCGTTTGCGCAGGGACCGGTCACTCAGGGCAGTGACACGGTCGCAAAGAAGAAGAAATCTGCGGACGATACCGGCACCACGGCCCCGGATCCCGACGCCGCCAAGATTCCATCGAAGTTCAACAAGAAGGACAATCTTCCCCAGGGCGTGCCCGTGTTTACCGCGGACGCGCTGACGGTCAGCGTCGATGTGGCGGTGCTCGACAACCATGACCACTTTATCCCCAAGATCCCCAAAGTGGCCTTCCGGATTCTCGAAGACAACACGCCGCAGCAGGTGAAGGAGTACTCGGTGGGTGAGGCCCCAATGACCATCACCATGGTGATCGAGTTCTCGAACAAGTTCGAAAAATTCTATTCCCAGGCTTGGTTTCAGGTGCTGCAGGCCTCCTATGGCTTCCTCCAAACGCTGAAGCCGGATGACTACGTGGCCGTGGTCGCCTACGACATCCGGCCCGAGATTCTTTCGGATTTTTCCACCAACCGTCAGGATGCCTACGAAGCCATGTCTCGCCTGCGCATCGCCGCCTGGTCTGAGGCGAACCTGTTTGACGCCCTGGTCGATACCGCGCAGAGAATGCAGGACATCGAGGGGCGCAAGGCGATCCTGCTGCTTTCCTCCGGCATCGATACGTTCAGCAAGCTGACCTACGATAAGACCCGCCGCGCCATCCAGGACGCCGGCGTGCCTATATACGGGATCAGCCTGATGCAGGCCCAGCGCGCGATTATGGATGCCTACATGGGTCCCATCCAGCGGATGGACTTCCTGCAAGCCGACAATCAGATGCGCACTTTCGCCTCGGAAAGCGGTGGCATGGCGTTCTTCCCGCGCTTCTACGGCGAGTTGCCCGGCGTCTACCAGGCCATCTCCCAAGCCATGCGGAATCAGTACGTACTCACTTACGTTCCATCCAATCAGGAGCGCGACGGTAAGTTCCGCAAGATCAAAGTGGAGGTGGTCAACCCCTCCACCAACGAGCCGCTGCGGATGGTGGATGAAAAGGGCAAGCCGATCAAGTACAAGATCGTCGCCAAGAACGGCTACACCGCGCCGCGCGTCATCGAGTAACGCATCTGGAGAGATGCGGCCCGCAAAAGTCAAGCACTCGATCTCGCCGTTTTTGATGTCATTACGAATTTGTTGACACGGCTGTTACGCGTCTGTTATTTTCTCACTGTTCTCTGGACATGCCTGTTCGCACTTCTCCGACATCAACATCGCAAGCGCGCATCCTTTTGGTGGATGACAACTCGAATGGCTTAAGCGCGCGCCAGTCCGTGCTTGAGGAACTGGGCTATCGCATCTCCACAGCGTCGAACGGCGTGGAGGCGCTGGAGCACTTCGCCCGCCACCAGTTCGATCTGGTGGTGACCGATTACAAAATGCCCCGTATGGACGGCCTGGAGCTGATCGTTCGCCTGCGCAAGCAGACGCCCGATGTGCCCATCATTCTGATCTCCGGCTTTGTCGACGCCCTCGGCCTGAGCGAAGGCAGCACGGGAGCCGATGTGGTGATTCAGAAGAGCGCGAACGAAGTGTCGCACCTGGTTCGCTCCGTCGCCCGCCTGCTGCGGAGGAAAAAACCGCCAGCCTCGGAAGCTCGTCCGAAATCGAAACGTAAATCCTTGTAAATTCCCTGTCGCGTTTGCTAGCGTGTTAGCTAACCCGCCAGCCCGCCTGGACGCAGCCATCCTAGCGATACTCCGGTCATCAGCAGGCCCAGGCAAACGATCACCGCCGCGGACAGCACCGGAATCAGTCGAAACGCCGGGTGCTGGCTGGTCTTCGACGGATCAGGCAGCCAGTTCTTCGCGTAGATCACCAGCATCCCGATCGCCATCAGGACCCCGGCCAACCCCAGACTGAACGCGACCAGCAGCGCCAGCCCCAACCCGATCCTGCCCACCGAAATCGCAAACAGAAGCAGCACCATCGCCGACGGACACGGCACCAGCCCGCCGCTGGCGCCCAGCGCGATCAGGCTGCCCAGAGTAATCTCGCCCTTCGGGACGTGGCTATGCGTGTGACTATGCGCGTGCTCGTGGTCGTGATGATGGTCGTGGTCGTGATGATGATCGTGATCGTGATGATGGTCGTGATCATGCGTGTGATGATGATCGTGATCGCCGTAGTGGTGATGGTGGTCGTGAACGCTGGCCGCACGCAACCGTTTCAAACGCTTGTAGAACAGCGAAGCTCCCACCGCGACGATGGACAACCCCGAAATCGCTTCCAGCACCCGCACCATGTTCTCAGGCACGAAGTATTTCGACAGAAAGAACGTCGCCAGGCCGATCGCGAACACGCTGATGGTATGGGTGAACGTCACCATGGCGCCCAAGAACGCCGCGTGCCGCATGGTGCCGCGCGACCCCACCAGGTACGCCGCCACGATCGTCTTGCCATGCCCCGGCGACATCGCGTGCGTCGCGCCCAGCCCGAACGCCACCAACATGCAGATCAGAATCATCCCCAGGCTCAATTCCCGCTGCGCGAGCACCCGTGAAAGGAAGTCGCCCTTGACCACAGCGCCAGGCGCCTTCTGAGCGGCTGCGGGCGCCGGCGTCGCATCCTGGGCCGCCACCGGAGCCGGCTGCCCCACCGGCACGATTCTCTTGGTGATCGCCGGCCGCGACGCCTGCCACTCCACCCGCGCCCGCAGATCCTGCGGCGGCGCGACCCGGGGATCCGCCGGATACGCGGTCAGCGCCTTGCTTCGGTCGACGTTCCCCTGGCTCGCGGTGACGATGTGTGCCCCCTCGCCCGAATCGATGACGATTTCTTTCCACCCGGCGCGCTCCGGAAAATTATGGTCCTCGAATTCAAGGTCGGCCTTCACCCGATCCAGCCGCATGGCGGCCTCTACGCGAGCCACCGAAAGTCCTCCCGCGCCATCCGAGACTTTAATCGCGGCGCGCACGAACACCGGAGTCACGCTCTTCCCGCCCGAACGGAACTCCATCCCGTTCATCCACTCGCGCGCCTGTTCGGCCGCCTTCTGATCCAGCTCCGCCTGCGGGCTCTTCGCGTCCAGCTTCCATTCCTTCAGCAACTGATAGGTGGGAACTTCGGCCAGGTCCAGAACGTACGTCACGTCCACGCCGTTCGCGGACACGGCCAGCCGCGTGAAGTGATTGACGCTGAAATTGCCCATCGGATGCGCCGCGGCGATCGCCGCCGTCAGTAGAAGTAGGAATCCGCTCTTCATGAGTCTCCCTACATAGTACGTCCGCGCCGCGTCTTTGGATTGGGGGGTGTCTAACCGGGATTCAGCGTCTTGGCGGCAGGCTTCGCCGGCTTGGACGCCTCCGGCGACTTCCGGATCTCTTCGAAATACTGCTGCACGAACTGCTGATACATCAGCGGCACTTCGTCGCGGTGAATCTCGCTGCCGGCTTCCACGTGCGTCGACTGCCTCTGCGACCAGGGCGTCTTCAACTGCTGCTTGCTGGACCCGACCTCCACCATCACTTCGCCGGTCACGTTCTGCGAACGCTTACCGATAATCTCGCTGATCTTTCCCATGGCCGCGAGCTGCTCGGCTTCCTTCGCCGCCTTATCGCCGTCGGCCGATCCGATGCCGCTCTTGGAATCCTGCGACGCGTTCTTATCCGAAGACTTCTCGCTGCCCTTGGCATCCGCGCTCTGCTTCTGATCGCTGTCGCTCTGCTGCTGATCGCTCTGCGCATCGGAGTTGGCCTGCTGATTCTGGCTCTGCCCCTGCTTGCCCTGCTGATTCGATTTATCCTGCTGGCCCTTCTGCTGATTTTGCGCGTTCTGCGATTGCTGGCCGTCCTTGTTCGACGGCTTCATCTTGTTCATCATGTTCGCCATGGCGTCCTTCAGCTTGTCCATGAGCGACGAATTCTCGTTCGACGAACCTTGCTTCGAATCCTGCTTCCCGTCCTGCTTCCCATCCTTCGAGTTCTTCGCGTCGTCCTGATTGGCGTCGTTCCCCGATTGCTTCTCGCCTTTGTCGGCGTTCTCGCCTTGCGTGTCGTTGGATTGATCTTCCTGTTGACGGCCTTTCTGGGCCGCGTCCTTCGAATTGTCGGCGCTCTGCGGGTTGTTAACGTCCGGGACATCAGTATTCTCAAGGGGTGTATCGGGCGCCTGGTCGTTCTGCACGGTCTGCGAATCCGGGTCGCCCTGGTCGAGCGGCGGCGGTTTCAGCGGATCCCGCGTCTTTTTCGCTTTCGCCATTTCCGTCTTCGACGGGAAGAAGGTATCGAGAGCAATCTTCACCAGATTCGGCTGCAAGTCGAGCCTTCCAGTCACCGCATAACGCACCGCGAACAATCCTAACGCGACCCCGGCCAGCGCCAGCGCATGATAGGCATACCTGGGCCGCTTGAAGGGAACCGCCGCGGGCGCTTCAATCGTTCGCGCAATCGAGTCCGCTTCCTGCCGCTGCCGTTCCCGGATGGCAAGATCGCCGTGCGCGTCCGGCGATGAAAAGTACGTCGCCGTCGATAACGCGTCGGCCAGACTCAGCCTTCGGTCGATTCTCTGCGCCAGCGCGTAGGTCGAAGGAATGGTCGCGCGCAGACGATACAACCCCGTACCCAGGCTTGCGGCGGCCAGCAGCGCCACCCAATACCAGTTCAGGATCTCCGTGCCGGTGAGGAGCAGCAGAATCGCCCCGCCCGTGCCGATCGCCAGTGCTACAGCGGACTGGTCCAGCACCAGATGCGTCAAACACCGCCGTCGCGCTCGTTTCAAAAGCTGTGAAACTGGAGATCGATCGTCCAAATGATAGCCCGTATTGATTATGCCACAGGCCGGCAAATTTAACGGGTCCGCACCACCCGCAGCCGCTGGCCCTCAAAGGCGAGCACCAAGTCGTACTGATTTACGTCCGGCGGACGCTCCAACTTGTTGGCCAGCTGGACATTGACCGTTGGATCGTTCCACACCAGGGTGGCGATGAAGTACGTGTCCCAATCGCGAAACGGATCGCTCAAAAACAGCACGTGACTGTTCGGCGCCGGTTTCGGAAGATCGCGGATCTGCGAAAGTGCGGTCATGGTCAAAGCGTGGTCCCGGATATAAGCCGGGGCCCCGAATTTCCAATAATATACAGTGCGATACGACGAGAGAACCGCGATGATCGCCACCACGCTCCACTGCGCGGCGTCTCTCTTGAAAAATCCCGTAGCCAGAATGCTCGCTAGAAGCGCAAATCCGAATAAAGGGACATAAAGCGACGCTCCTCCCCGAGGCTGGATGGTAAACGAAATCCCAAGCGTCGCGGTCGAGATCACAAACCAGCACCACCACAACTCGCGCTTCCGTGCCAGCGCGCAGACGCTCAGAAGTAAGACCCAGGCGACCACCAACCTCCGGCTGGTATAGAAATAGTGGGTATAAAAAATATCGTTCAGGTACCAACGATTGTTCACAAAATAGCGATGGAGTGTCAGTTCCAGCAGATAGCCTTCCTGCTTCGCGAGCGCATTCGGGCCCAGGAACTTCCCCAGGGTATAAACCATCGAAATAACGAGCAGAATGATGGGCACGCGCAGCTTCCAGGGGCGATGAAACAGCAGCTCGTACGCGAGCACCCATACCGAACCCACCACCGCCAGTTCCTTCGAATCGAGCGCGGCGATGAACGCGCAAATCACGATGGCCGCTTGGCCAAAACTGAGCTCCTGTTCGCCCTGCCGGGCCCGGATATAGCAGAACAACGTCGCCGCCAGGAAGAAAAACGCCAGGATGTCATAGATCATGGACGTGTTGTAAAAAATCGGCACCATGTTGCCGTGCGCGCAGACCAGCACCGCCGTTAACGCCGCCGCGGCGCGTGAACCGGTCAGCATTTCAGCGATGCGAAAGCTGAAATAGGTATTCGCGGCCAGAAGCGCGAAGACTCCGATCCGGTAGGGAACCGGATTCATGCCGAAGAAGCGATAAATGGGCATGTAGAACATCGCGCCCATGGGACGATACGCGGTGCTCCAGAATTTCAAGTCGTCTAACGCGCTATGCCAGAACCCGCGCAGCCAGTAAAACCCGAGATTCATCGGATCGTCCGGCGCAAACCCGGCATGGATCGCCCCCATCGCGAAATATAAGAAGTAAGCAAAAATCGCCAGCGCCGCCAGACGGATGGGAAGTTTTTCCACCATAGATTACTCTAGACGATCAGCATGCAATCGCCGTACGAGAAGAAGCGGTACCGGGCTTCCACCGCGTGACGATACGCCGCCAGCGTCAGATCCTTCCCCGCGAACGCGCATACCAGCACCAGCAGACTCGATCGCGGCAGGTGAAAATTCGTCAACAGGGCTCCCGTGCGCTGGAACGCAAATCCAGGACGAATGAACAGCTCTGTTTCGGCCCCGCCCGTCTGGCTCTCAATGGCCCGCACACTGGTGGTCCCCACCGCGATCACGCGCCGCGCCGCATCCATGGCGCGAACCGTGCCCTCCGGCACCGCGAACCATTCCCGATGCAGCTTCACGTCTTCGAGTACATTTCCGTGCAGGGGTTGAAACGTTCCCAATCCCACGTGCAGCGTCACGCGAGCCACCGCCGCGCCCGCGCTTCGACACGCATCTAGAATTTCCTCGGTAAAATGCAGCCCCGCCGTAGGCGCCGCCACCGATCCACGTTGACGCGCGAAAACCGTTTGATAGCGGTCGCGATCCGCGGGCGCATCCGGCCGCCGGATGTACGGCGGCAAGGGAACATGCCCCACTCGATCGAGAATCTCGAACAGTTCGCCCTCCGGCCGAAGCCGAACCGTGCGTTCCCCAAACGCGCCGCGGCCGAGAATCTCCACGCTCAAATCCTGCGAAATAATGATCCGCTCCCCCGTGCGCATCTTTCTACCTGGACGCACCAGCGCTTCCCAGGTGAGCCCATCTTCCGAAATCTGCCTGGTCAGGAACACCTCGACGCGCCCGGTTCCATTCTCGCGCCACCCATACAATCGAGACGGAAACACGCGCGAGTCATTCAGTACCAGGCAATCGCCCGGCCCAACGAAGGACGGAAAATCGCGAAATGCCCGATCCTCCCAAGTGCCCGCGCGCCGTTCGACCACCAGCATCCGCGCCCCCGCGCGATCGTCCAACGGTTGTTGCGCGATCAATTCCTCCGGCAGATGATAGTCGAACTCGGAGAGCAGCAACCCTTCACTATAAAATGAATCGTGCGCATTTTAGGCATAGAATCCTCGTGCGATGAAACCGCCGCCGCGGTGGTCGAGGACGGATCTCGCATTCTATCGAGCGTCGTCTCTTCGCAGATGGCGACCCATTCGAAGTACGGCGGCGTGGTTCCCGAGCTCGCCTCTCGCGAACACCTCCGTGCGATCGTCCCCGCCGTGCGCCTGGCCCTCGGACAATCTTCGACGCGCCTTGAAGACCTGGCCGCGATCGCCGTCACCCAGGGACCCGGCTTGGTAGGATCGCTCCTGGTGGGTATCACCTACGCGAAAGCGCTGGCGCTGGTTCACCAGCTCCCGCTCATCGCCGTGAATCATATCGAAGGACACATCCACGCCGTGGCGAGTCAGAATCCAGTCGATCTTCCCGCGCTCGCCCTCGTCGTCAGCGGCGGCCATACGCACCTCTACGAAGTGCGCGAAGGATTCGTGTATTCTCTGCTCGGAAAAACCCGCGACGACGCAGCCGGTGAAGCCTTCGATAAAGTCGCCAAGCTCCTGGGTTTCGGCTATCCCGGCGGCCCGGTGGTCGACCTGCTGGCCCCCCACGGCGATCCGCGAGCCATCCGCTTCACGCTCGCCAAAATGAAAGGCAACACCCTCGACTTCAGCTTCAGCGGCATCAAAACCGCTGTCCTGCGCTGGGTAGAGGCCCACCATCTCGAGGAAGAAACCGCGCGCCGCAAGCTCTTGCTCGCCTCAAACCATCACCCCACGGTTGACCAGTGGCTCCCAGTGACCCCCCGCGCCACGCTCGACCTTCTGGCATCGTTTCAGCGCACCGTGATTGAGGAGCTCCTGCGACGCGCCGCCCGTTCCGCGGAGCAGATCGGCGCCCGCGGCATGATCGTCTCCGGCGGAGTCGCCTGCAACTCGGGCCTTCGCGCAGCCGTCGCCGGGAGCCATCTTCCCTATCCGGTTTTCTTTCCGGCGCCCGGTCTCTCCACCGACAACGCCGCCATGATCGCGGCCGCGGCCTTCCTCAAATTCAAGCGTGGCGATTTTGCGGATCTGACTTTGCGCGCGGATCCTAATTTATCCTTAACTCAGCCGCAGATAAACGCCGATTCACACCGATAAGTTCTTAAATCTGTGTCCGTCGGCGGCCGATTACCTCCTCTGCGCATCCAGAAAATCCAGCGCGTCTTTGTGAGGAACCTCCGTCGGCGCAATCCGTTCTCCCAAGCCCATCGCCAGGTCGGTCTTCACCTGGTACGCCGGCCATTTCGGAGTCAACCTTTTCGAGTTCGGGTCGCCCGTAGTCGCGAAATTCACCCAGTACGACGACATCGTTTCGGTCAACATCTTGTCCGCCTCTGCCTGGCTCTTCTGGTTGTGGAACACATACGAGATCTCCGAGGCATGATACGCGCCCAGCTTCGCACCCACCGGCCCGGGAGGAACGCGGCTGAAGTAATACACGTAGACCTTCGACTTTCCCGTTTTCGTCTGCATCCGGGCCCACGTGCGCATCTCCCAGCCGAACAGCTGGTCGCGGGTCGCCGCCGCCGATGACGCGTGAGCCTCTTCATCCGAGCCTGCCGGATAAAGCTTCAGATACGCGTCCGCCATATCGCCGAATCGGCTCTTCGCCAGAGCCTTGAATGCGTCCGCCTTAACCACTGCCGGCGTGAAGGCCGTCCCTTCATCGGCATTCGACCCGATCAGCAGCGGCACGTCGTTCTGCTTGCCCGCCGCGTAGATCGCCGAGACCTGCTGCGGAAGCATCCACCCGTCGACGTTCGCGCGAGCCTGCTCGCCTCCCGCCTTCATCACCTCCGCGGCGGGCTTCGCGCGCATCGCCGCGAGCGAATCCACACCCAGCCGTTTGGCCACTTGAAGCCCCGCCTTCTCCGCGTCCGCCAGCGTCGGCAACGGCGCGAAGCTCGCTCCGCTCTCCCCGATCGCTCTCTGGAACAGCCCCTTGGCCAGCGGAGTCGCCGTCAACGCATTCACGCTCCACGATCCGGCCGACTCGCCGAAAATCGTGACCCGCTTCGGATCGCCCCCGAACTTCGCGATATTCTTCTGCACCCATTCGAGCGCCGCAATCTGGTCCAGAATCCCGTAGTTCCCCGACGCGTTCCGGTCGGATTCCTTGGTCAGCTCCGGATGCGCCAGGAATCCGAAAACTCCCAGCCGGTAATTGATCGTCACCAGCACCACTCCCTTTTTCGCCAGCGCCTCGCCATCGTAGGTCGGCGTCGATCCCGAGCCGCGTGTCAGCGCCCCGCCGTGGATCCACACCATCACCGGACGCCGGTCGCTGGCCGATGGCGCGCCGGTCCAGATGTTGAGATACAGGCAATCCTCGCTCACCGGCTGGTCCGCGCCTCGATACGGCGAGCCTTCCGGATACGGAGTCTGCATGCACGTCGCCGAAAACTTGTCGGCCTTCCGCACACCTTCCCACTTGGGAGCCGCCTTTGGACCCCGCCAGCGCAAGTCGCCTTCCGGCGCGGCCGCATATGGCACCCCTTTGAACACTCGAATCTCGGAATTGATCCCCGTCGTTCCGGAAAGCTGGCCGCCTTCCACCCGTACCACCGTATCGGCCGCGATCGCCAGTGGCAACGCAGCCATGCAAATGATCAGATAGCGCATAAGAGACATAATAAACAAGTGCCCGACCGCAAGCCACTCCTCATCTATGACGGCCGTTGCGGGTTCTGCAAAATCTGGATCGACTATTGGAGGCGCCTGACCGGCGATCGCGTCGATTACGCACCCTCGCAGGAAGTCGCCGATCAGTATCCTCAGATTCCTCCCAAAGCCTTCGCGCAATCCGTGCAGCTCGTGCGTCCCGACGGCGCCATCGTCAGCGGAGCCCGCGCGGTCTTCGAGACCCTCGGTCACGAAAAGTCCTACGAACGCGCCCGCGTCCTCGCCTGGCTGTCGGAAGCGGCATACCAGTTCATCGCGGCTCGCCGCACGCTGGCCTACTGGGTCACCCGGCTCGCCTTCGGCACGCGCATCGAACCCGCCCGATTCGAAACCACGCAGTGGATTTTCTTGCGCCTCCTTGCCATTGTCTACGCCATCGCCTTCGTTTCGCTCAGCGGTCAAATCACCGGCCTGATCGGCGCCCGCGGCATTCTCCCGCTGCACGATTTCATGGACGTGGTGGCGAAAAACCTCGGCTCCCAGCGCTTCTTCGTAATGCCGACCGTCTTTTGGTGGGATTCTACCGACCGCGCCCTCACCAGCGCGTGCTGGGCCGGCCTGGCTTTTTCCATCCTGCTGTTCTTCGGACGGATCCAGAAGCTGGCGCTGATCGCGCTGTTTGTTTTGTATCTATCCCTCAGCGTTTCCGGCCAGGACTTCCTTCAGTTTCAGTGGGATTCCCTGCTCCTCGAAGCCGGCTTCCTGGCGATCTTCTTGGGCCGCGCGCAGATCGTCGTGTGGCTGTTCCGATGGCTGGTCTTCCGGCTGATGTTCATGTCCGGAAGCGTCAAGCTGCTTAGCCGGGACCTGGCGTGGAACAACCTGATCGCGCTCGATTATCACTATCACACCCAGCCGTTGCCCACCATCCTCGCTTGGTACGCCGATAAATTGCCCGAATGGTTTCAAAAAACATCGGCGCTGCTCGTACTGATCATCGAAACCGTCCTGCCGTTTTTCATCTTCACGCCCCGCCGGCTGCGGATGTTCGCGGCATGGAGCATCATCGGCTTGCAAGTCCTGATTGCCCTGACCGGCAACTACACGTTCTTCAATCTCTTGACGCTCTCGCTCTGCGTGTTTCTCTTCGACGACCAGGCGCTGAGGAGATGGTCGGCTGCCCCTCAGATCCCCATCTTCACTCCCCGCCGGCCGCGAACCGCCGCCCGTATGAATCGAATGGAGCGCATCCTGGCCGGCGTATTCGCCGCCTTCATCGCCGTCCTCGGTCTCACCCACGTGCTCGATGCATTCGGCGACGCGCCCGACGCTTTGCGCACCCTTGCGCGCGCCGCCGCTCCGTTTGAAATCGTCAATTCCTACGGGCTCTTTGCCGTCATGACCACCACCCGACCCGAAATCATCGTCGAAGGCTCCAACGACGGCGATGCCTGGTCCACCTATGAATTTCGCTACAAGCCCGGCGATCTGATGCGAGCGCCACGCTGGGTGGCTCCTTTTCAGCCGCGCCTCGACTGGCAGATGTGGTTCGCCGCGCTCAGCAACTATCGTCAGAACCTGTGGTTCCTGGGCTTCGCCGCAAAGCTGCTGGAAGGTTCGCCGGAGGTGCTGGCGTTGCTCGAAAAAAATCCGTTCCCCGGCGATCCGCCGCGCTACGTGCGCGCCATGGTGTACGAATATTCCTTCACCACCTGGTCGGAGCGCCGCCAAACCGGCGCTTGGTGGAAACGCAAGCCCCTGGGTACGTATTTACCGCCGGTAGGAATGAAATCCGGGAAATGATGTTTTATCGGTGTGAATCAGTGTTTATCCGGGGCCAATTCACTTAGCGTCGCACTTCCCCGTGCACACCGTCTCCGAAATCCGCTGCGGAGGCCCCAACCGGTTCGGATCGTTCGCCGTCGGACGCCGCACGTCGACGGTTTCCGTCACACCGCCGGCCCCCGCTCCGCGCTGGATGGTCTGCTGTTCAATCAACTGCGGCGCCGAACCCGGGTCGCGCACCAGGCCCGGTACAGACGCTTTGTAGAAATCCACTTGCGACACCTCGGACCCGTCCGGCCGTGTTGTCGTCGTGGTCACGCTCTGCCGTGCCAGTTGCATCTTCGACGCGTCCGCGAGCGGCTCGAACTCCGCCGACTTGGTGACCGTCTGGTTTCCCGAGCGCGTCATATCGGTAACATTGCGCACCGCCGCCGAATACTCGCCGTTCGGATTCAATCGATACACCGTCTCATCTTCATGCGACCGGTCGGGCGTCGTCTCGGCCACACTGTTGCGCTTCTCCACCGCTTGAAAGGATCCGTTGATCGTCGGCCTTTCGAGCACGCTCTGGGTCTTCGTCACTGAGCCTTGCGTCTCCGTATCCTGCGTCTTCCGCTCCACTTCCCGCATCCCGCCGTTGGTATCGCTGCGATACGTGGTCGACCGCACACTCGACCCGTTAGAACGCTTCTGCTCCTCCGTGACGATCCGCTCGGTAGATGCCAACTGCCCGTTGGCGTCGTACCTTTTTACGATCGTCTCGATCAAGCTCCCGTTGGCGTCCTTACGCAGCACGCGCTGGTCGGTCTGTTCGAGCGGAACCCGCCGGCCATTGATTGACTGCGTGACTTCTTTGTGATCCCCATCGTTTGAAACCACCGACGAGGCCACCACCTTGTTGCCATTGATATCCGTCACATACGTGTTGGTCGTCGACTGCGCGGCAGCCAACGAAGCCACGGCGAAGAGCGCATAGTACTTCACAATTTCAGACTAGGCGCAATGCCGAAGCCGCGCAATACGGTAAACCCCTTAGAAGCAGCACCCCAGTGGCGGGCGAGCGGTCTGTCCCCTTTTTTCAACACATCGCCACGTTACAATATGGATAAGTGAAGACATTCTATATCGAGACCTTCGGGTGCCAGATGAATGTGCACGATTCCGAAAAGGTCATCGGCACTCTCATCGGCCGCGGTTATTCCCAGGTCCCGACTCCCGAAGAGGCCGAGCTGGTCCTCTACAACACGTGCAGCATTCGCGACAAAGCCGAGCAGAAAGTTTTCAACCGCCTCCAGCAATTCAAGAAAGAACATGGCAAAGGCAAAACGTTTGCTGTGCTCGGTTGTGTAGCCCAGCAGGAAGGCGAAAAAATCTTCGAAAAAGCCCCGCATGTCAGCCTGGTGTGCGGATCGGCGAGCTACAACCGCCTTCCCGAGCTTTTGGTCCAGCTCGAAACCGGCAATCGCCGCGTCACCGGCCTCAGCCTCGACACCGACGAAACCTTCGATACCCCGCTCACCCGCCGCGACAACCCGCATCGCGCCTACATCACGATTATCGAAGGCTGCGACAAATCCTGCGCATACTGTGTAGTCCCGTTCACGCGCGGCCCGGAGCGCAGCGCCACCAGCGCTACCATCCTCGCCGAAGCGCGCCAGCTCGCCGAATCCGGCTACACCGAAATTCAGCTTCTCGGCCAGAACGTGAACAGTTACCGCGACCCCTCGCCCGCCGGTTGGGACTTTGCAACGCTGCTGCGCAACGTCGGCCGGACCCCGGGCATCCGCCGCGTGCGCTTTACCACCTCCCATCCGCGCGACTTCGTAAAACCCATCGTCGACGCGATCGACCATAACCATACTCTGTGCAATCACGTCCATCTTCCGGTTCAGTCCGGCTCGACGCGAGTCCTCGACGCCATGCAGCGCCTCTATACCCGCGACGAATACCTGCGACGCATCGAGTGGATGAAGAGCGCCCGCCGCCCCATCGCCATCACCACCGACATCATCGTCGGATTCCCGGGCGAGACCGAAGCCGACTTCGAAGCCACCCTCGCGCTCCTTGATGAAGTAGAATACGATTCTATCTTCAGCTTCAAGTACTCGCGCCGCCCCAATACGCCCGCCCTCGCGCTCGCCGACCAGATCCCCGAAGAGGAAAAGTCCCGCCGCCTCACCCTCGTGCAGGAGCATCAGCGAGCCATTCAGATCCGCCGCAATGCGGCCTATGTCGGTGCGGTCGAAGAATGCCTGGTGGAGGGTTTCAACCAGGCGACCGGACAATGGATCGGCCGCACCTCGCAGAACAAGACGCTCAATTTCCTCAACACCATCTCTGCTGACCTGCTCGGAAAATATGTCGATGTTCGGGTCACGCGCGCGGGCCCTAACTCCTTGGCCGGGGAATGTGTAAACTAAGGCTGGTACGAACCGGGGAAAGGAAGGATTCGAATGGAAGTTGAAATGAAGATCCGAGGGCTGTTAATGGACCCGGTAACGAACATGCCGATCGTCGTGCTGAAGGATGTGAACGGCACCGCCATCCTGCCGATCTGGGTGGGAATCTACGAAGCCAACGCCATCGCGCTCGAGATCGAGAAGGTGGCCACGCCGCGCCCCATGACGCACGACCTGATCCGCAACCTGCTGTTCGGCCTGGAAGCGGGCGTGAAAAAAGTGGTCGTCAGCGATCTCAAAGAAGACACGTTCTACGCCGTGATCTGGCTGGAACGCAATGGCGAGCTGATCTCAGTCGACTCCCGCCCCAGCGACGCCCTGGCCATCGCCCTGCGCCTCGATTGCCCCATCTTCGTCGCCGAGGCCGTCCTCAAAACCTCAAAGTCCGTGGCCTCCGTCGCCGACATGGGCAGCAATGAAGAACTTCGCCGCGTCCTCGAAAATCTCAACGACGAAGATTTTGGCCGCTACAAAATGTAACTCGCCATCCACACGCCGGTACTATCAGGCGAGTGGATACAATGACCGCAATATTTCCCCTAACCGATCGGCCTGCAACTCGTCCAACCAGCATGCAAGGAAAGCACTTCAGGCGCACCGTACTGTTGCTGGTCCTGCTGGGCGCCGCCTTCTCCGCCAAGGTGGTGGCGAACCCCTGCTTCCGCCGCCCAGTCGCCCACTTTATCTATTTTTATGAGCAGACCCCTGGCCTTAGCCTATGGGATCGTGTTGTTTACAGCCTGCTTTTGACCCGGACTACTGAGCCTTCTTCTTAGGCACGGCCTTCTTCACCGGAGGAGCCGCCACCGGCTTCCATCCTTCAATGTTGTCCTTCTCCGTGGTGAGCGTCAACATATAAGGATCTTTATTGTACGAGTCCATTACCCCCGAGAACGCGATTTCCGAGCCTGCATCCATCTTTCCCGGCAGGGCCGTTTCGAATTTCAGCGTCACATCGCCGGCCTCGTTTTGCAATGCGACCACCAGTGTTTTTGGACGGATCGCGGGCGTCATCGAGACGATTTTGCCCTTCCAGTGCATGTCCTTCTCTTTGTCGTTGGGATCCTTGCCCGGGAAGGCCGCGCCCTTCGCGCTCTCGAAGAACTGGTCCGCATTCGCGCCCGTAAGACCGTCCTTCAAGGTTCTCCACACCGCCATGGCGGGATCCGCGGCATCGATCTTCTGCTGAGCATCGGCCTTTTCCTGCGCGATCTGAACCGTACTCTTAATGGTGAAACCGGCGGGCGGCGTAGCGTTGCTCTTCGCCATCGTCATTAAATCCTGGAACCCTTCGTCCGACCCGTGATAGGTCTTATAGGCCCGAATCAGAAACCCTTCGGCCAGCGCCTTACGATTCGCCGCCGGCAGGCTGCCGTCCCCGTCCCACGCCGCCGCACGGGCGTAGTAAAACAGCGCCAACGGTGACTTCTCCGGGTGGGCCTTTTGCTGCGCCAGGATCACCTGCCCCAGGAATTGTGCGATGGTTGAGTCGGCCGGCCACCGCTGCAACATCTTCGTCAGCTCAACCTCGGATTTCTCGTTGTCCTTTCGCGCGATCGACAGCGCCGCCAGCGTATGCCGGGCCTGAGGCTCGGAGATCCCTCGCATTTTGGGCCACATGTCCGCCGCAATCGTCGCCGGCTTGTTGGATGCCGCAAACACCTTATCCGCGCTGTCGACCAGGTGATTGGCGGCCTTCTCCGTAGTGGCCATATCCGCCGCGGACGGATTGTTGTTGTTCAGCGTCGGACCATAAGAAATGGTGGTCGAAAGCGCCACGTAATCGTCCGGATGCTTGTCGAGAATCTCGGCGGCCTTGTCGAAAGCTTCGCGAGTCTTCGCCTTGCCAAGCTGAAGGTAGGTGAACAAATAGTATTGCTGCCGGGCATCCCCGAACTGAGTCTCAGGGTTCTTCTTCGACCACTCGTCCAACTCCGCCAGCCGTTTGTTCGCGTCGCCCTCCTTCACTACGGAGTTGATCAGGTCGGCCTCCGCCTGGTCCTTCGCCACCGGACCAGTCGGTTTGTCCGCAGCCTTGTCCTGCGCGAACATTAAACCAACCACCGCCAGTCGACGCCAATGCTAGTTTCATCATTTTTGGTTAGAACCACACGAACCTCGCTAATCAGGATACTGTATCACGACTCTTTCTCATTTGGGTGAAACACCGGCTCTTCTTCTTCACCGCCGGCGCGTTCTTCCCCGTCCACCCATCCACGTGGGACCTCTCCACGGTGAACGTCACCATGAACGGATCTTTGGTGATACGATTCTGCCACGCCATCAAACTCGATCTCGCCGCCCGCGTCCATTTTTCCCGGCAGCGGCGCCGTCCAGCTTCAGCGTGACGTCCGGCGACTCCGCCTTTTCGATCCCCAGCACCAGCTCTTTCGGCCTCGCCGCCGTGCCATAAACCAGTTTGCCCCTGAACTTCGTCACGCCATTGGCCCCGCCCGGCAGCAGCGCGCCCTTCATGCTGTTTTCGAAGTAGGCCGCCCCGCCGTCGCTCAGCAGCTCCTTCTTTACGTTCTTCCACAGCGCGAGCATTGGATTCGCCCGCTCCGCCGCCGCTGCCGCCTCCGCCTGGTCGCGTTCGATATCGGCCCGGCTCTTGATCGTGAATCCCGCCGGCGCCATCACCGCCGTTTTCGCGCTCGACATTAGTTTATCCAGTCCCTCGGTCGAGCCGTGATATTGCGTGTAAACCTTATTCAGATAATCCTGCAACTGTTTGCGATCCGTTTGCGGCAAGCTCCCCGGACCGTCGTATGCCGCGGCCCGCGCAAAATCGTACAATGCCAGCGGCTGCAATTCCGGTTTGGTTTTGTTCTGCGCCAGCACCGCCGTCGCCCGCCAGAACGAAACCTGCCCTTGCGTCGGATCCATCACCAGCGCCTTGGTCAGCTCCGCCTGCGCCTTCTCATATTCCTTGCGAGCCAGCGCGATGTAGCCCAGAGTTCGTTGCGCAAACACCTTCAGCCCCGGCTTGGCTTGGTCCGCTTGCGCGTCCGTCATCGTCGTCGGACGGTTGTCCTTCGAATAAATCGTGTCCAGGTCATTCAGGATCTCCTGCGACGCTTTCTCCGCCGCGTCCAGGTCGGCCACCTGCTGCGCGCTTACCTGCGGCGCCCCGAACGGCGCCAGCGCGTAAATATACTTCACGATCACCGACAGCGCCACCAGGTCGTTCGGATTGTCTTTCAGAACTTCCTCAGCCGCGTTGAAAGCTTCTCGCGGCCGGTCCAGCGCCCGGTACGTTTCCAGGTACAGCTTCCGCCGGATGTCCGCGAAATCAGTCTGTGGATATTGCTGCTTCCATTTGTCGAGCGTCGACAGCCAGGCGTTCGGGTCGGAAGACTTGGTCACCGACTCGCATAAGTCGTACTCGGACCGGTCCTTCCATTCCTTCTTCTTTTCCTGCGCCGCAAGCCCCGACGCCAGCGACAGCGCTATGCATGCCGCCATCGCGCTCTTCCCGAGCCGTGACCGGTTGAACCACACCAGAACCTCCACTCGATCGAACGTTTTCACAATTTTAGGTGTTGGTACTTTGCGGAGTATAGCCGAAGCTGCAACGCAGCCGCAAGCGCCTTCACCCGACCGCTCGCTATCCGAATCTCAGCCTACACCCAAACGTACTTCCCCGGGCGAGGTATTGGACGCCGCTACCCGCAAAATTGTTTCCGCCCGCTCGCCGTCCTAACAGCTTGTTTAAAAGGGCGCTGACCGTCTGTCCTCTCTTTCAATAAACTCCCGACGTAGCGCTATCCTGTTACATGCGCTGGATCGACTTAAGCGTCATCGCCGCGTATCTCGCCGGGATCACCTGGTTCGGCGCCCGATTCCGAAAATCTCAGCATACCCTCAAAGACTATTTCCTGGGCGGCAAGACCGTCCCCTGGTGGGCCATCGCTCTATCCATCGTCTCGGCCGAAACCAGCACCCTCACCGTCATCGGCACTCCAGTCCTGTCCTTTCAAGGCAATTTTGGATTCCTGCAAATCGTCCTCGGATACCTGCTCGCCCGCGTAGTCATCTCTGCGCTCTTCCTCCCCGCCTACTTCCGGGGCGAAATGTTCACCGCCTACGAGCTGATGCGCCGCCGCTTCGGCGAACGGATCCGCCGCCTCACCGCCGCTACTTTCCTCATCCTCCGTGCGCTCGCCGAAGGCGTCCGCGTAGTCGCCATCTCGCTGGTGATCTCCATCGTCCTCGGCACCGGCGAAAAAACCTCCATCGCCGCGATCCTCCTCCTGACGCTCTTTTACACCTACGAAGGCGGCATGACCGCCGTCATCTGGACCGACGTCGATTCAAATGGCCCTGTACGTCGCCGGCGGCGCCCTCAGCCTGTTCGTCATCTTGCGCGAAATCCCCGGTGGATGGTCCCACGTCGCCGCCCTCGCCGAAACCACCCACAAACTTCAGGTCTTCGACTTCGGCTTTTCCTTCACCCGCAACTACACCTTCTGGGCCGGCATCATCGGCGGATGCTTTCTCACCACCGCCAGTCACGGAACCGAGCAGTTGCTGGTCCAGCGCCTCCTCGCCGCCCGTAATCAGCGTCAGAGCCGGGCCGCCCTGTTCGCAAGCTGGGTCGTCATTTTCGTTCAGTTCACCATGTTCCTGGTGATCGGCGTGTCCCTGTACGCCCTCTACTCCGACCGTCGCTGGCCGCCGCCCAGCGTCCTCGATAGGATCTATCCCCTGTTCGTCTGGCAGCATCTTCCCACCGGCATCGCCGGCCTGGTGATCGCCGCCATCCTCGCCGCCGCCATGTCCAACCTGAGCGCCGCGCTCAACTCGCTCGCCTCCACCTCGGTCATGGATTTCCTCAAGCCCACCACCGCCGAGTCCGGACTGAAACTCGCCCGCCACGTCACCGCGTTCTGGGCCGCGGTCCTCTTCGGCGTCGGATTGCTCGCGCGATCCTGGGGAAGCGTTTTGCAAGCCGGCCTGTCCATCGCCTCCGTCATCTACGGCTCCCTGCTCGGCGTCTTTCTGCTCGGCCTGCTCACCCGCCGCGTCCAGGAAAACGCCGCGATGTGCGGTATGTCGGTCGGCTTGGCCTTGATGCTCTACGTGAGTTTGAAGACCCCCATCGCTTTCACCTGGTACGTCGTCATCGGCACCTTCGCGACGTTTCTCACCGGCTTGGCCGCGTCCTATTTATGGAAGGAGACGCCACATGGAAAATCCTGAGCTGCGCCGGGCCCTCGGCCCCTGGGCCGCCGGGGCGGTGGTGGTTGGAACCGTCATCGGCAGCGGCATCTTCCTGGTCCCCACCCAGATGATCCGCGCCGTCGGCTCTCCTGCCATGGTCTTCGCCGTCTGGATCTTCGGAGGAATCCTCACATTATTCGGCGCGCTCACCTACGCCGAGCTCTCCGCCGCCATGCCCGGCGCTGGCGGCGAATACGTCTACCTCAACGCCGCTTATGGTCAATTCTTCGGTTTCCTCTATGGCTGGACCCAGACCTGGATCGCCAAAGCCGCCTCCATTGCCACCCTGGCCACCGGATTTTTCATCTACCTCGGCGACTTCTTCCCCGCTTTGGACCAGGTTTTCTATACCATCCATCTCCCCATCGGCCCCCACGGCGGCCCTCTCGAAATCCGCTATGGCCAACTGCTCGGCATCGGCGTGATTCTGCTCCTCGCCGCCATCAATTACTTGGGCGTGCGTGTGGGCGGTGGAGTGCAAATCGGTGTCACTGCCCTGAAAGTCTCCCTGATTGGAGCCCTAATCGTCGCGGGCTTGGTCTCCAGCCACGGAAACACCGCGAATTTCCATGTTTCCATGACCGCGCATCCCGGCGGCATCTCGGGATTTTTCATCGCTCTGGTAGCCGCCTTGTGGGGCTACGACGGCTGGAACAACGCCGGTATGCTCGGTTCCGAAATCGAGCGGCCCCAAATAAATCTTCCTCGCGCCCTGATCGTAGGAACCCTCGCCGTAATGTCCATCTATTTGCTGGCGAACCTTACGTATTTTTACATTTTGAGTGGACCCGAGGTTGGCGCAAGTCAAAGAGTCGCCGCCGACGCGATGCGCCGCGTCCTTGGTCCGCCCGGCGGCGCGGTCGTCAGCATCGCCGCCATGATCTCGATTTTCGCGGCGTTAAATGGCTCGATTCTGTCCGGATCGCGAATCCCTTACGCCATGGCTCGCGACGGTTTTTTCTTCCGCCCCTTCCGCAGCGTTCATCCCCGATTCCGTACGCCCTCCTCCGCAATCCTGCTGCTCGGCCTGTGGTCGTCGGTCGTCCTGCTCAGCGGCCAATACGACCAACTCCTTACCCTGGTGATCTTTCCAAGCTGGATTCTGTACGGCATGACGGCCGCCTCCGTCATCGTCTTACGTCTCAAACAGCCCAATCTGGAGCGTCCCTATCGCGTAATCGGCTACCCCGTGGTACCCGTTGTCTTCGTTTTCGTCGCCATTGCTCTCCTTTATTCCACATTGCGCCAATCTCCCCGGGAATCGGGCATCGGCTTGGCCGTGATTGCCGCCGGACTTCCCTTCTATTTCTTCTGGCGCCGCCGCAATCGGAGCGTCGGCGCCAGCCCGCCTCCGGAATCCGGGTCCATTCCCAAAAAGCGGGGCGGTTAGTACAATTCTGTTCTGTTTTCAGAACAAAAGTCTTGAAACACTATGAATCTAGGGTTAAACTCGGAGAGCAAGATCGGTACACATGCAGTGGATGTGTTCTGATTTCAGAACAGGCCTAGGTTCGGCCACCAAATTTGGATTAGCGAGGGGATAGCTCATGGATGTCTTGAAAATGCTGGCGGACTTACGCCAGGAACGCGAACAGATTGAAGAAGCCATTTTGACGCTGGAGCGTCTCGCGAACGGTCGCGGGCGCCGCCGGGGACGGCCACCAGCCTGGATGACCGCCGTCAAACGTCGCGGCCGCCCGCCCGGGAGCAAGAACAGAGTCAAGGAACCCGCCGCAGCCTGAGGGAACTTCTGGAGTCCGGTGGGCGCGCGCTCGCTCGCCCACTGTACACTCTAGGAAGTGTCCAAGAAACTGACTGCCCATGTGAAGGCGGCCGGTTGAGCGTCTAAATTGAGTCCAAAGGTTTTGGACCAGGTGCTCGCCCGCATCCCGCGTGTGGCAAATCCCAAGGTGCTCGTCGGCTTCGATACAGCGGACGACGCCGGTGTGTATCTTCTCGCGCCAGACCTCGCCCTGGTGCAAACAGTCGACTTTTTCACTCCCATCGTCGATGACCCCTTCACCTTCGGAGCGATCGCCGCCGCCAATGCCTTAAGCGACGTGTACGCCATGGGAGGCACTCCGCTCACCGCTCTTTCCATCCTTGCCTGGCCCGGCTCCGGCGATCTCGAAGACCTCACCGCCATTCTTCAGGGCGGCGCCCAAAAGATTCACGAAGCCGGCTGCGTCGTGCTCGGCGGCCACAGCATTACCGATCCCGAAATCAAGTTCGGCTACGCGATCACCGGGACCATTCACCCGGATCGCATTAAAACCAACGCCGCCGCGCGCCCCGGCGATGTCCTCATATTCACGAAAAGGATCGGCACGGGCATCATCGCCACTGCCCTCAAGCGAGGCCTGGCCGATTCCGCCGACGTTCAAGCCGCCATCGATTCCATGCTCACCCTGAACCGCGATGCCGCTGCGGCGATGGATGCGGAAGTTCACAGCGTCACCGACGTTACCGGTTTCGGTCTGCTCGGCCATGCCCGCGAGATGGCCCTCGCCAGTGGCGTGACCCTGGAAATCGATTCCAAAAAAGTGCGTTTCCTGGACGGCGCACTCGAATACGCCAAAGCCGGCGCAATTCCCGGAGGATTAAACAATAATCGCGAATTTATCGCCAGTTGCGTCGAAGGATCTTCCCGATTCGACGAGTTGCTCTACGATCCCCAAACCTCCGGAGGCCTGCTCCTCTCCATCTCCGCCCCCGGCGCCGCTCGTTATCTGAGCCAGTACCCGCCCGCCTACGAAATCGGCCTCGTACTCGACCGTCGGGAGAAACCCCTGCTCATCCTATGAAAAATTCACCGCTGATTGTTGCCCTGGACGTCCCCACCGCCGCCGAAGCCCGCCAGCTCGTCGACACCCTGGGCGGCTCCGCATCCTTTTATAAGGTTGGCCTGGAGCTCTACGCCTCCGCCGGCATGGACTTCGCCCGCCAGTTAAAGCACGAAGGCCATCGCGTGTTCCTGGACCTGAAACTGTACGACATCGGCGAAACCGTCCGCCGCGCCGTCGCGAATATAGCCCAATTCGGCGTGGACTTCCTCACCATCCACGGCATGCGTCAAGTGATGCAAGCCGCCGTCGAAGGCCGCGGCAAATCCTGCTCTGAAACTCCTGGCGGTAAGCGTACTCACCAGCGTCGATGATCAGGATCTTCGGAGCGACGGTTACAGCCGCACCGTATCCGACCTGATCGAGCTGCGCGTGAAGAATGCCCTCGTCGACGGAGCCGACGGCATCGTCTGCGCCTCCACCGACGTGGCCCGGGTGCGCTCTCTCACTGGCCCGCGAACGATCTTAGTGACCCCCGGCGTCCGCTCCGCTGGCGCAGCCTCCGACGATCAGAAGCGTGTCGCGACCCCGGCCGAAGCCATCGCCGCAGGCGCCGATTATCTGGTAATCGGCCGCCAGGTCACGCGAGCGAAAGATCCGCGCGCCGAAATACAAAAAATCATGGACGAGATTTCGGCTGCTTCACCCGCGGCGTAGCCGGCGTTTCACCAGCGCGATTCGCCGCTACCCGGATCAACCGCCGGACCTCGGGATCGTTCAGATCGGCCTGGCTCGCGATGCGCACATGCCGATGCGCCTTGCCGGTTCCTTTGAGGCGCCCATTCGCATCGGGCAACTCCGCTCCCTGCGGGAACCCGAGATTCACATGATCGCGATATACGACTAAATAGCAGAACGCTTCCTTGAAGCGCCCGGAAAACGTGAACCCGTTGGTAACGGCGTACCCCACGTCGTTTACGGTTTCACTCGCCGAAGGAGTCTCCGCGAGCACCACCGCGCGCGCCGCCAGCATCAGCTTGCGCACGGGCGCATCGTATCGCGCGAGAAACTCCAGCAGCTTGGGATCGGGCCGTCGAATACATCGAATCTTATCACCTCACCAAGCTATCCTGAGAGTTTCGCATGAAGACGCTCCTCGCCGGTTACCGGCGCTTTCGCACTCACGGCTGGCCCGCGCAGCGCGAGGCTCTCGAGTCGCTCGCCAGAAACGGCCAGTCCCCCAAAGCGCTGGTGATCGCCTGCATCGACAGCCGCGTGGACCCGGCCATGATTTTCGACGCCGCTCCGGGCGAGTTGCTGACCGTCCGCAACGTCGCGAATCTGGTGCCGCCGTACGCTCCGGACTCGGCCTATCATGGCACCAGCGCCGCACTGGAGTTCGGCATCAGAGTCCTGGAAGTGCCGCAGGTGATGGTGCTCGGCCACGGCTTATGCGGCGGCGTGCGCGCGCTGCTGGAAGGTGCGCCGGACAACGCCCACGAATTCGTCGAGCCCTGGATGTCCATGGCCGCAGCAGCTCGCCGTCACGCTCTCGAACGCGAGTCTCCAGAGGAGCGCCAGCAGTGCTGCGAATTCGAGGTGGTAAAGGTGTCACTCGCCAATCTGATGACCTTCCCCTGGATCGCCGAACGCGTCGCCGCGGGGAAGCTCGAACTGCACGGCGCGTGGTTCGACATTCACACGGGCGTGCTCCTGACTCTTCAAGGGGAGACATTCGAAAGCGAAAGCGGGTGAACGACGGTGATATTTTCGTAGCGCCTGAAGTCGTCGAGGTCGAATGTGAGAATCCTTGGCACCTGATGAACGCTCATCGCGGCAACGATTCGAGCGTCGTGAACCATAATTCCGGAGACCGCATATTGCAGCGCGAGCTTTCTCCACGCCGGGAAAATCTCCGGCGTCTCGGGCAGAATCCGAAAAATTGTCTGGAAGCGACCCAAGTATCGGGCCGCTTAATCGGGAGAAAATCCCAAGCCGTTGGAATTCGCCGGTCGCGTCGAGGCGCTCCAAAACTCGACGAGATTCTGCGGAAAACAGACCAGTTCCTCGCCCGCGGAGTACAGCGACTTCACCGCCCGGCGCGCCGCGATTCGAAGCGTGGGGTCAAAGGTTTGAAATCGCACCAACTAAGACGTTGGTATCGATTGCGATCATCGATACCAGTTCTCACGGCGCATCGCCCCTTCGCCGACTCCGGGCGAGACCGGAACGGTGTCGAAGAGCTCATCGATGCAGCGATCCAGGTCCTCACCTTCGCGTGGAACACCCGGCAGTGGCTTGATCGCATCGGCGGCAGCCGCCTGGTTCGCAATGATGGTTTGCAGGAACACATCAAGAGACACGCCCCGAGCTTTCGCCTGAGCGAGAAGCGTCTGCTCGGTTTCCGGCGGAAAGTTTAGCGTGATGGTCATGGTCGCTCCCGCTATCCAGCGTATCAATAGTGGGCCGGTGTCATCCACCGAGGAGCCGTCTCGCACGACGCATGCGTGTCTCCGGCTTCTTGGGAAAGCGGGTCAGCCTGACCTTAAACTTCTTCCTCGTCTCGATATTGTGTCAGAGCGCTCTGCCCCTTTTTCAGGACACGTCCGAGCGCCTCTACGCACGGAATTTCGGGCTATTTATCAGCATCTGAGGAATCGAAACGGCCAGCCTGAACCCGTCAATTCCCGCCGAATGACGAGGCGACCTCCCGTGGATTGTCACACGTCGAATTGATTGCGGCATATGCCAAGCACACCAAACCCCGTGAAACCGGCCCGTCCCGCAAGGGCGCGCGAAACCCGAAAAGGGGACAGAGCGCTCTGACACAATATCGAGATGAGGAAAAAGTGCAAGGTTAGGCTGACCCGCTCTTCCCGCTTCTTCGGCCCCCAAATCGCGGACCTTCATCGGTGTCGGTTCAGACTGTCCGAGTTACCGGGCCGGAGCTAAGTTAGTTAGATGGACCGAAAACGGCTCAGTAGTCATATCGCCAAACACTTTGTGTCGTGAATCAGTGCAAATAAAGGAAATATACAGGCGAATTGTCAGCTCTCGACCAAGTTGCATCCAGCGTTCCTTCAGAAGATCGAGTCGAGCCATGATACTTTTGAATTCGGCCGTGCTTCCGGCGGGAACGGACCCGCAGGAAGGATATTTGGTCGTTAACGGATTGAGCTCAAGCCAGTCTCCCATCGTGATTGTGGCCCAGCTCCCATCCGGTAGGCGCGCCTGAACCCCTTGCACTTCGATTTCATTGGTCACGTCGCCGGAGCCAATAGCTGGAACATTGATCGGTTTTGCTGAACGATTTTTCAACTGGAGATTGAATTTTAAACTGTAGGATTCGAAGTTGTCGCTCAAAGGAGTGGCTCGCGTGATCGAGACGTCCTGAGCCCGGGCCTGCACCCCGTCCGCCTGCCCGCTCGCGGTTCTTAGACTGCAAACCAGGGCAGCCATTACCATAACGGTTTGGGTATTCCCGACTGTTCTATTCCTCATAAGCGGTCCAGGAAAGCAGGACGGAAAGCGGAAAGCAGCGGAAAGCGGGTCAGCCTGACCTTGCACTTTTTCCTCATCTCGATATTGTGTCAGAGCGCTCTGCCCCCTTTTTCAGGATACGTCCGAGCGCCTCTACGCACGGAATTTCGGGCTATTTATCAGCATCTGAGGAATCGAAACGGCCAGCCTGAACCCGTCAATGCCCGCCGAATGACGAGGCGACCTCCCGTGGATTGTAACACGTCGAATTGATTGCGGCATGTGCCAAGCACACCAAACCCCGTGAAACCGGCCCGTCCCGCAAGGGCGCGCGAAACCCGAAAAGGGGACAGAGCGCTCTGACACAATATCGAGATGAGGAAAAAGTGCAAGGTCAGGCTGACCCGCTTTTCCACCGCTTTTCCATTCCTATGAATCGAGGGATAATTTGATCGTGGCTCCTTGGTACAGATGTGGCTGCCCATTCGTTTCGTTCAGAAGCGATGATGCCAAACAATCGTCAGAAGAGGAGATCTGTTCGATCTGCAACAAACCGCGGACGGCGATTCCCAGTAAGGAGTTTGGGGAAGGGCGCGAGGCGGGAAGGTATTTCGACATCGACCCCAAGACCGGAAAACGCGCTAAAAAGAAATCCCGTCCGCCGCGACGATCGGTCTCCCCTGATCCAAACGAGGACCCTTCGAGTTCACACTAAGCAAACTCCCCCGACAACCTCTCGTAACTCGTCTCCAAATCCTCCGGCAATACCCGAGTCTCCCCTACCGCCGTCATAAAATTCACGTCACCCGACCACCGAGGCAACACGTGCATGTGAATATGCCCCGCTACTCCCGCGCCCGCGCTTTTTCCGATGTTCAGGCCCAAATTCAACCCCTCCGGCCGGTACACGCGCCGCAGAGCGATTTCAGCCCGCCGAGCCAGCACCATCATCTCCGCAAGCGTCTCCGGCTCAGCCTCTTCAAGCGAAGCCACATGCGCATACGGCACAATCATCAAATGTCCGCTGGTATAAGGAAACCGGTTTAATACCGCGAAATTCCGCTCTGCGCGCAGCAGAACGTAATTGCTCTTATCATCCTTCTCGGAGGAGATTCTGCAAAATAAACACCCGTCTTCGCCGGAGTTCGAGGAGACGTAGCGATATCGCCACGGACTCCACAAATAATCCATCGAAATTAGGTGTGCGTTTCCGGAGCCTGCCCGCCTTCGCCCGTGGCCGGCGCGTGATTGTTCACCAGGTCTTTCAGCTCCTTGCTCGGCTTGAAATACGGGATGCGCTTGGCGGGAACTTCCACGCGCGCGCCGGTCTTCGGGTTGCGCCCCACGCGCGGCTGCCGCTGGCGGGTGCGAAAACTGCCGAACCCGCGGATCTCGATTTTGTCCCCAATGCGCAGAGCGCGCACCACGCTGTCGAAGATCGCCTCGACGATCACCTCCGAGTCCTTGCGCGTCATCTCCACCACCCGCGAGACTTCTTCGATCAATTCCGCCTTGGTCATCTCTCCCCTTTTCCTCGTAAGCTCATGGCTTCTTCAATCGTCATGGTCGCGGCGGCGGCCTGGCGCTGATAGTCTTCCAGACGTGAGCGCTCTTCTTCTTCAGCCACCGCACGAAGGCTCAACCCGATTTTCTTTTCCGCCTCGTTCATCTTGATGATCTTGAAATCGTACTCGTCGCCGATCGGCAGCGGCGACTCCGCCGGGTCCTTCTCAATAGATGCTCCCGGCATCGGAGGTATTTCAGATTTGTGGCACAACGCTTCCACGCCCGGCGCCAGCTCGATGAAAACTCCGAACGCGCACGCCCGGCATACCCGCCCGCGCACCAGGTCGTTCACTTCGTGCGACCGGAAGAAGCTCTCCCACGCATCCGGTTGCAGTTGCTTCACGCCCAGCGACAGCCGCCGGTTGGGAGCGTCGATGTTCAGGATCACCGCCTGCATCACCTGCCCCTTCTTCAGCACTTCCGAAGGATGCTTCACATGCTTGGTCCAGCTCAGGTCGGAGACGTGCACCAGCCCGTCCACGCCTTCCTCGATTTCCAGGAACGCGCCGAAATCCGCCAGCTTCCGTACCCGCCCTTCCACCACCGATCCGATGCTGTACCGCTCCGCCACCGTCGTCCATGGATCGGCTTCCAGCTGCTTGATGCCGAGCGAAACGCGCCGGTCGCGCGGCTTCACTTCGAGCACCACCGCTTCCACCTGGTCCCCCACCTTCACCACTTTGCCGGGATGTTTCATCCGCCGGCTCCAGGTCATTTCGGAGATGTGGATCAGCCCCTCCACGCCCGGCTCGATTTCGACGAACGCGCCGTAATCGGTGATGCTCATCACCCGGCCGATCACGCGGCTCCCCGGCGGGCAGCGCTGCGGCAGCGTTTCCCACGGGTCCGGCGTCAATTGCCGGAGACCCAGCGAAATTCGTTCCTTTTCGCGATCGAATTTCAGGATTTTGACGGTAATTTCGTCGCCGACGTGCACCACTTCGGACGGATGATTCACGCGCCCATGCGACATATCGCTCACGTGCAGCAGTCCGTCGATCCCGCCCAGGTCGACAAATGCCCCGTATTCCGTCAGATTTTTCACCGCTCCCGTCACCACCGCGCCTTCGAATAGATGTTCCAGCGCCGTCAGTTTGCGGGCCTTCAAATCCTCTTCAATCGCCGTCTTGCGCGACACCACTACGTTGCCGCGCCGCCGGTTGATCTTCAGAACCTTCACCGGAATGTCCTGGCCCACGAACTGATCCAGATCGTGAATCGGCCGCACATCCACCTGCGAACCCGGCATGAATGCCGGCACTCCCACATCCACCATCAGGCCGCCCTTGGTGCGTTCGATCACGCGCCCGGAAACCAGTAGCTGCTCGCGCATCGCCCGCTCCAGCGTGTCCCAGATGCGCAGCCGGCTCGCCTTTAAATACGACAGCAGCACGTATCCTTCGGGCTGCGGACCATGCCGGTCGATCATCACGTCGATCGTGTCCCCGGCCTTCACCATCACGGTGCCATCCGGCAGGCGGAGCTGCTCGATTGGGACTACACCTTCCAGCTTGTACCCAACATCGACGATCACTTCCTGTGGCGTGACCTTGACGACGTGCCCCTGCAGCAACTCCCCTTCTGAAGGAGGAGCAAGGTGACTGTAGTCTTCAATCAGGTGCTCGAGGTCTTCTTCACCGGGGAAGTTGACATCGAGATCCCGCTCGTTCGCGCTGCTGGCCATCACCAAGCTCCGGTTCAAACCGTTGAAGAATCAGTACTTCAGAACTATAACCGAGCCGCATGGGCTTGTCAACTCAACCCCGGTACGGCCCTCGACGTTCATTTTCCCACAGATGAATCGGCCCTGAATGTTACCAGTGGTAACATTGCCGAGCTAAGATCGTATGTATATGGCACGGAAGGCTTACCATCACGGCCAATTGAGAGAAACGCTGCTCGGTTTGACCATGAAATTGATCGCGGAGTCCGGATCCGCGTTCACAATGCGCGAAGTTGCGCGCCGCGCGGGCGTCAGCCATCCCGCCGTATACCGGCATTTCCGCGACCGGGAAGCACTTATCGCCGCGGTGGCAGCCCAAGGCTTCCGCGAATTGACTCGCGCCATGCGCGACGCCGCCGCGTCCCAAAAGACTCCGATGAACCGGTTGAAGCGCTCCGGATGGGCCTATGTTTCGTTCGCGCTGAAGCGGCCGCAGCAGTTCGCGGTGATGTTCGATTGGGAGCACGCCGACAACAAAGAACTGGCGCAGGCGGCTCCGGAGGCGCTGCGGACCCTGCTCGAATTCGTCAAGGAATGTCAACGCGAAGGGCACCTGGCAGGCGATGCGCAGCGCTGGGCGATGCACGCCTGGTCGCTGGTCCACGGAATCGCCAAATTGGCGAATGCAGGGCGGTTGCCGTATTCCTCCGACTCCGAGGTGCTATCGTTTGCTGGTTTTGCGCTGGACGCATTACTCTAAAGGTTCATGCAGATCACTAAAGTCATCGGTAGAGAAATCCTCGACTCGCGCGGCAACCCGACAGTCGAGGCCGACGTTCACCTGGCTGACGGGTCCATGGGGCGCGCTGCCGTCCCATCGGGCGCATCCACGGGCGAGCACGAAGCGGTTGAGCTTCGGGACGGCGACAAGTCGCGGTATCAGGCGAAAGGCACCAGGACGGCGGTGAACAACATCGTGGCGCACATCGCGCCGGCACTGCTCGGGCTGGATGCGGAGCGGCAGACTGAGATCGACCATCTGATGATCCAGATCGACGGGACGGCGAATAAATCGAAATTGGGTGCGAACGCGATTCTGGCGGTGTCGATGGCGGCGGCGCGCGCCTCGGCCGTGTCGCATGATACGCCGCTGTATCGATACCTGGGCGGAGCGGAAGCGTCGTTGCTGCCGGTGCCCCAGATGAATATCCTGAACGGAGGCGCGCATGCGGATAACAGCGTGGATCCGCAGGAGTTCATGATCGTGCCGTATGGCGCGTCGAAATTCTCGGAGGCGCTGCGCTGGGGCGTGGAGGTTTTCCATACGCTCAAGGGAGTGCTGAAGAAGCGCGGCTACTCGACCGCGGTGGGCGATGAGGGCGGGTTCGCGCCCAATCTCAAATCCAATGAAGAGGCGCTCGAAGCCGTGCTGGAAGCGATTACGCTCGCGGGATATGAACCCGGGGAGCAGATCGGGATCGCGCTCGATCCGGCGGCCAGCGAGTTTTACGATTCGAAGAAAAAGAAGTACGTATTCAAGAAGTCCGACAAGAGCGAGCGGACATCCAGCAAAATGGTGGAGTTCTGGGCCAACTGGGTGCGGCAGTACCCCATTATTTCGCTGGAAGACGGCATGGCCGAGGACGATTGGGACGGATGGAAGCTGCTGACGGACACGCTGGGGAAGAAAATCCAGTTGGTGGGCGACGACATCTATGTCACCAACACCTCGATTTTCGCGAAAGGAATCGACCGCGGCATCGCCAACTCGATTCTGATCAAGCTGAACCAGATCGGGACGGTCACCGAGACGTTTGAAGCCTGAAGATGGCGTCGGATGCGGGGTACACGTCGGTGATTTCGCACCGGTCGGGCGAGACGGAGGACGCGTTTATCGCGGACTTTGCGGTGGCCACCGGCGCGGGACAGATCAAGACGGGATCGGCCAGCCGGACCGATCGAATCGCGAAGTATAACCAGCTTTTGAGGATCGAAGAGGATCTTGGCTCCGGCGCGCGGTTTGCCGGGCGCAAGGCGTTCCGGCAATGAATGGGCGGCCTCTGGTCCTGACGATTCTGGATGGTTGGGGCTACTCGCCGGCGATTGAAGGGAACGCGATTGCCGCGGCGCGCAAACCCAATTATGACCTTCTGTTGAAAGAATATCCGAATACTTTGGTTCAAACCTCCGGACCCTCGGTCGGCCTGCCGGATGGGCAGATGGGGAACAGCGAAGTGGGGCATCTGAACATCGGGGCGGGGCGGGTCATCTATATGGATGTGACGCGCATCGACCTGATGATCTCGTCGGGTGAATTTTTCAAGAACCCGGTGTTGCTGGCGGCGATGCATCACGCGCGCGGACGCCGGCTGCATTTGATGGGCCTGCTGAGCGACGGCGGCGTGCATTCGATGAATACGCATCTGTATGCGCTGCTGGAGATGGCGAAGCGGGAAGGCTTGAGCGATGTTTGCGTTCATTGCTTCATGGATGGACGCGACACGCCTCCGGAGAGCGGCGCGGGGTTCATCGAGGCGTTGCAGAAGGAGATGCGGCGGGTGGGGATCGGGCGGATCGCCACAATTTCGGGGCGCTATTACGCGATGGACCGCGACAAGCGGTGGGACCGGATTGAGCGGGCCAAGAACGCGATGGTGGACGGCGTGGGAGAGAAGGCGACTGACCCGGTGGCGGCGGTGAAGCGATCGTACGAACGCGGCGTGACGGACGAATTCATGGAACCGGTGACCATCGTGGACGAGCGGCATGAACCGGTGGGGCGCATCCGGCCGGAAGATGCCGGCTTTTTTTTCAACTATCGCGCGGACCGCGGGCGGGAGATGACGCAAGCGCTGACGCAGGGTCCGTTAAAGCTGCACTTCACGACCATGACGCAGTACGATAAAACATTTTCGGTCCCTTTCGTGCTGACACGGGAAATGCCCAACAACATCCTGGCGAACGTGATGGCTCAACTGACCTGGAAGAACCTGCGGGTGGCGGAGACCGAAAAATACGCGCACGTCACGTACTTTTTTAACGGCGGCAACGAAAAACCATATCCGGGCGAGGAGCGGGAAATGGCGCTTTCTCCAAAGGTTGCGACGTACGATCTAAAGCCGGAGATGAATGCCGAAGGAGTGACCGAGGCGGTGGTAGGAGCGATCGAGAAGCGGGACTTCGACGTGATCGTGATGAACTACGCGAACGCGGATATGGTGGGACACTCGGGAAAATTCGCGCCGACGGTGAAGGCGGTGGAAACGGTGGATGCGGGGCTCGGCCGGATTTACTCGGCGCTGCGGCGCGCGGGCGGACGGTGGATCATCACGGCGGATCACGGCAACGCGGAGACGATGATCGACCCGGTGACGAAAGGTCCGCATACCTATCACACGACGAATCCGGTGCCGTTCATTGTGGTGGATGATGAGAAGCGTCCCCTGCGTGCGGGCGGCGCTTTGCAGGACATCGCGCCGACGATTCTGGGGATGTTCGGGGTATCGCAGCCGAAAGAGATGACAGGGCGGGATTTGCGGGTGGGCTAGGCGCAGAGAAAGTCGATGATCACGCCATACTCGGCGAGGGGTGCGGCAAACTCTGGCCACTTGGAGTCTTTGGCTTGCAGGATCGGCGGCCGTTCGGCATGCCCGCGGGCGACGGTCACGAATTTCCGGTCGGCGAGATCGAAGGCGGCGAGGCGAGGATCGTCAGGAAAGTCTGCCGGTTCGACGAAATCGCAGCGAAGTGAATTCATGACATTGCTGAGCAGCCACTTCAGAAACGCGTCACCATCGCCTGGCTCGCCCGATTCACGAAGATTCCGCTTATACTCGCCGATGATCTCCCAGTTAAGAGCGACTCGACCCGAGTTCTTGACGTCGCCTAACTTCTTGACGCAAGTACGCACGCACTGAGGATCAAGATTCAGCCAGTCGCCGCCATTGGCAACTTTGAGAACATTCGTATCGATGACGAACGTCATTTAGCCGATGCGATGTGACGTTTTGCGGCGGCCTCGGTCATGGCGGACAGGTCGCCCATTTCATCGCCGAAGAAATCCTTCGGCCAGTTCTTGATGAAGCCATCGTCGGTGAGTTCAAGCGGTGTCGCGCTCGATTCGCCGTTCTCTATTTCACAAAAGTACATCGCCGCGTCGTCTGCAGAGAACTTTTCCTCCGCGATTCGAAGTTGAATGCGTCGCAAGAGGTGCTCGCTGTGGCTTTCGACAATAACCTGAATGGATCGACCTTTAACAACGTCCATCAGCACGTCCGCCAGCTCTGACTGCGCGGCCGGATGCAGGTGAACCTCGGGCTGTTCGATAATCAGAACCGATTTCGGAGGAGCGGCGTAGCACAAAACGAGAATGGGCAGAATCTGAGAGACCCCAAAACCGACATCGCCAAGCAAAACTTCCGCGCCTTGTTCGCTGGTTTTTACTCGCACTTCGTAATCGCGCCGATTCGGGGCGATCGGCTCCAGGCGGAAGGATGAAACTAGCCCCATTCGCTTCAGCGCGCTAGCAACGTCAGATTCTACGGACTGTCCTTCCGTTCGCGAGGCGAGAAGCGCCTGAATCGCGAGTTCGCCGGCTCGCCCCACGTCGCTTGGCTTCGAGCCGGACCAAAGATAAGTGCGTTTTGGATTGTGCCTGAGGGGGCCAAGATAAGCCACCATGTATAGCTCGTTACGCAGCACGATCGGATAGAGGAAAGAGTTGTGTAGCGCAGGTTTCGGATTTCCGCCTTTAAGCAGAAAGTCGCCGAGGCCACCGGGGGGCGGGAAAGGCCCATCGCTCTGCTCATCGAGATCGCGCAGCTTGGAGATAACGTCGAACATCCCGTCGGTCCGGCCCCTCATACCAACTTTCCAACCGCGCTTGTCCGAGTAGGTCAATTCAGAAACGCGGACGCTCCTGTCCACTTCTTTAAGCGCAACATTGAATGTGAGAGGATGCGGATCAAGCATATTGGCGTGCCGGAACCAAGTCAACTCAGGGTTCCAATCCAGCGAGAGTTGCAGGACGGCGTCGGAATTGTGTGCATAGGCAACGTCTGCGAATGTTCCCAGGTCGACAATGGCAGCCTCGTCTCCACCGAGGTTCAACGTGCGATTAGGATCGGGGGAAATGATGGTCTGCTTAAGCAAAAGCAACGTTTGCAGAATACTGCTTTTCCCCGAGCTATTCGCCCCAAAAAGCCCTGTCAGCGGTGCAAGACGTAAGTCGCCGGTATCCCTCCACGACTTGAAATTCTGCGCTCGCAGGCGAGTGATCATCTCAAGGCCAGATTATCACCGAATCGCGTGTGGCTGTCCTTACAATTCCAGCCGGTGAATCACTTCGAGTACGACTGTCCCGACGATCTCCAAGCTTTGGGCGCTGATTTTGTCTAAAGTATCTTCGTCTTTGTGCCAGGGCGGGTAGTCGACGTCGATGATGTCGACGGCGGGGACGCGGAGGTCGAGGAAGGGCTTGTGGTCGTCGTCCTCTGAAATGCTTTCGTCGACGAAGTAAGCCTGGTAGCCGAGCTCGGCTGCAGTGCTCCAGATCAGTTTGGTAAGCGCGCGATTGGACTGCGATTCCTGTTTGATGTTGAGGCTCTTGTCGCCGATCATGTCGACGTTGATGAGGGCTTTGAGGCGCGCCAGGGTGCCGTCTTTCTGCCAGCGGGCGGCGAGGTGACGGCTGCCGTAGAGGTTGTCTTCGCCTTCCCACTCCTCGCGGATGGCTTCTTCGCCGTCGAAGAAGGCGAGGTAGACGTCGTCTTTGCGGGGCTGGCGGGCGAGGTCGCGGGCGAACTCGAGCAAGAGGCCGGTGGAGGAGCCGCCGTCGTTCGCACCTACGAATTTTCTGCCCGGAAAAAGTTTGGTATCGAAGTGGCCGGTGATGGCGATGGCTTTGCCGCTCTTGCCGGGGAATTTCGCGATGATGTTCTTCATGGCGATTTCGCCCTTGGGAGTTTTGGCGGTGAAAGCGTCTTCGACGATCTCGCATCCATCGAGTTTGAGTTGCGCGAGGATGTAGGCTTGCAATTTGTGGTTCGCGTCGGAACCGGGCGGGCGGGGTCCGAAAGCGACGGCGTGTTTGGTGAACTCCAAGGCGGAGGCGCCGGAGAAGCTGGCGGCGGACACGGAAACGGCGACCATCAATAGAAGCGGCGCGCGGAACATAGCTTTATTTTATCGCCGGTTCGCTCGATCGCCACGGGTCATTGGTCCCACGGCGATAGGCCAGGCTGGCGATGACGGCGCTTGCGGCGCGCACATCCATCATTATCGCGGTTTCACGGCCGTGCAG
>CAWJHI010000024.1:0-7662 GCA_963842485.1 Terriglobia bacterium
TCGATGAAGGCTGCCAGGTCGAGGCGAAGCTTTTCACCGAATGCCTTTTCTCCGATCAGTCGAAGGCGCTCATCCATGTTTTCTTTGGCGAGCGCGAGGTGGCGAAGATTCCCGACATTCCCAAAGAAACTACGTTAATCCCGGTGAACCGGGTGGCGATCGTCGGCTCCGGAACGATGGGCGGAGGCATCGCGATGGTGTTTGCCAACGCGGGCATTCCGGTGCTGCTGAAGGACGTCGATGAGGCGGCGCTCAATCTGGGGATGGAAAAAATCCGGAAGAACTACGCCAGTTCGGTGCAGCGTGGGCGTTTCACGAAAGCGTTCGTGGACGAACGCTTGCAGCTGATCACGCCGGTGTTCAACTACGATGCGTTCTCCGGTGTGGACATGGTGATCGAGGCGGTATTCGAAGGAATGGCGCTGAAGAAGACGGTGTTCGCGGACTTGGACCGCGCCTGCCGGCCGGGAGCGATTCTGGCGAGCAACACTTCGACGCTCAATATCGATGAAATCGCCGGGAGCACGTCGCGGCCAGAAGCGGTGATCGGAACACACTTCTTCAGTCCGGCCAACGTAATGCGGTTGCTCGAGATTGTGCGCGGAAAGAAGTCGAGCAAAGAAGTGATTGCCACCTGCATGCAACTCGCCAAGAAGCTGGGCAAGATCGGGGTACTGGTGGGAAACTGCCGCGGCTTCGTGGGCAACCGCATGTTTGGCCCGTATCGGCGGGAAGCGCAGTTCCTGATCGAAGAAGGGGCGGAGGTGGAGGCGGTAGACAAGGCGCTCGTCGACTTCGGCAACGCCATGGGACCGCTGGCAACGGGCGACCTGGCGGGTCTCGACGTGGGCTGGCGCATTCGCAAAGAGTACCGCCACCTGGAAAAACCCGGAATCCGCCAGCCGTTCGCCGAGGACCGTCTTTGTGAAATGGGCCGGTACGGCCAGAAAACGCTGAGGGGATGGTACCGGTACGACGAAAACCGGCGCGCCAGCGCGGATCCCGAACTGGCCGCCCTGGTGCGGAAGTGGAACGCGGACGCGGGCATCCCGCAGCGGCAGATTTCCGCGGCGGAGATCGTCGATCGTTGTATCTATGCGCTGGTGAATGAGGGAGCGCGGATTCTCGAAGAGGGATACGCGCTGCGAGCGGTCGACATCGACATCATCTATCTCAACGGGTACGGATTTCCCGCCTATCGGGGCGGGCCGATGTGGCATGCCGACACGGTGGGATTGCAAAAGGTCTACCAGCGAGTTTGCGAATTCCACAAACAGCACGGAGAACTGTGGGCGCCGGCTCCTCTTCTGCAGCGCCTGGCGGAAGAGGGCAAGACTTTTGCCGAGTTCGACAAAGAGCAGGTTGCGGCCGCGTAGGGTTCGGAACAGCCAAGGGACAACGCCGGCGAGAGGGCGGGCGCGAGGGCCGGCGCGAGGGAAACTCGCTGTGCGTATGACAAAGACATAGGAGACCTCATGAGAGAAGCAGTCATCGTAGCCAGTTCGCGCACAGCTCTGGCCAAGTCATTTCGCGGATCGTTCAACCTGACGCGTCCGGATGAACTGGCGGCGCACTGCATCCAAGATGTGCTGCGCAAGACACCCCAGCTCGATCCGCGCGAAGTCGAAGATGTCATCCTGGGCTGCGGACAGCCCCATGGCCCGCAGGGACACAACATCGCGAGAGTTTCCGCCATGCTGGCTGGGCTGCCTACTTCGACCGGCGGCGTCACCGTCAACCGGTTTTGCTCTTCCGGTCTGCAGTCGATCGCGCTGGCCGCGTACCAGATCGTGAGCGGAGGCAGCGACGCGTTGATCGGGGGCGGCGTGGAAAGCATCAGTCTGATTCCACGCAACTACGATCCGAATCCCCGGCTACTCGAGCAGATGCCGGGTGTGTACATGGTGATGGGGGACACTGCCGAGGTCGTGGCCAAGCGCTACAAGATCAGCCGGCAAGTGCAAGACGAGTACTCGCTCCTGAGCCAGCAGCGCACGGCTCGCGCCCAGCGGGAAGGCTTTTTCCAGGGGGAAATCGCTCCCATGCGCGCGATGCGCGCGACCCTGGATAAGAAGACCGGCGAAGTGATCGCGAAGGAAGAGGTATGCGCGGACAAGGATGAATGCAATCGTCCGGACACGACGCTGGAGGGCCTGCTGGCGCTGAAGCCGCACTTTGACCCGACGAGCGGCCAGGGCACGGTCACGGCGGGAAATTCCTCGCAGCTTTCCGACGGCGCTTCGGCCACGCTGGTAATGTCGCGGCAGCGCGCGGACGAGCTCGGCATTCCCTACAAGCTGGTGTTTCGAGGTTTCCAGGTAAGCGGTTGCGATTCCGACGAAATGGGCATCGGACCGGTGTTCGCGGTACCGAAATTATTGCAGCGCACCGGGGTGAAATTCAGCGACATCGACCTCTGGGAACTCAATGAAGCATTTGCGGTGCAGGTGGTCTACTGCCGCGATCGCCTGGACATCGATCCGGAGAAATTGAACGTGAACGGTGGTTCGATCTCGATTGGGCACCCCTTCGGCATGACCGGGTCGCGGCTGGTGGGAACGCTGGCCAACGAAATGGCACGGCGCAAGGCGCGCTACGGAGTCGTCACCATGTGCATAGGCGGCGGGCAGGGTGCTGCCGGGTTGTTCGAGCGGGCGAACTGAGAAGAACGGAAGAGCATGAGCCACATCATCCTGGTGCGCCATGGGCAAGCGTCTTTTCTGGGGCCGGACTATGACAAGCTCTGTGCGAACGGCGAGGCGCAGGCTGGATTGCTGGGGGAGTATTGGTCGCGGCGGGGCGTGGTTTTTGGCAGCGTCTATTCGGGCCCGTGTGTCCGGCAACGGGAGACGGCCCGGATCGTGGCCGAGGCATATCGCAGCGCCGGTCTTGCTTTTCCCGACACCGTGGTCATGAGCGAATTCGACGAATATCAAGCGGAGGCGGTGCTGCGGGAATGTCTTCCGCAACTGCTGCAGGTGAATGCCGAGATCAAAGAATTGCGCCGCGCGTATGAAGATTCCAGCGAATCCGCCGGCTCCGACGATCGGCGCAGGACGTTTCAGAAGCTGTTTGAGGCGGTGATTAGCCAAGTGGGTGGCGGGAGAAATTATAGCGCCCGGCATTGAATCCTGGCACGAGTTCTGTTTGCGGGTGGAACGAGGGCTGGCGCAAGTAGTGCGCGACACACCTCCGGCAGCGAGCGCGGTGGTCTTCACTTCGGCGGGAGCGATTGGCGCGGCGATGCGCCGGGCCCTGCATTTGTCTGCCGAGGACGCGCTGCAGCTGACCTGGATGTCGCGCAACGCTTCGTGCAGCGGCTTTCTGGCTTCGGGCGAGCGTTTCACGCTGAGCACGTTCAATGCGCACCCCCATCTCGACGGGGACGGGTTGCTGACGTACCGGTAGCGGATAGAGGAACTGCGAGTATGGTGGCAGTTTGCGATCAAGCGGGAAAGGTAAGGGCAGGCGAAGAACTCGATCTCGCCCGGCTGCGGCCATTTCTGCTGGAGCACTTCGACCACAGCGGACCGGTCTCCGTCGAACAATTTCCGAACGGCCACTCCAATCTGACGTACCTGCTGCGACTGGGTAACGCGCGACTGGGAAACCGGGAAGTCGTCTTGCGACGTCCGCCCTTTGGCAGCAAGGTCCGGTCCGCGCATGACATGGCGCGCGAGTATCGTGTGCTGTCGAAACTACACACCGCATATCCAGTCGCGCCGAAGGCGCTCCTCTATTGCGACGATCTGTCGATTCTCAATGCGCCCTTCTACCTAATGGAGCCGATTCGGGGAATGATCATGCGCCGCGAGCCCCCTCCGGGTGTGCCCTTTCCGCCGGAGACGGCGCGGCGATTGAGCGAAGCGTTCCTCGATAACCTGGCGCGTCTGCACCGCCTGGACTACGCCGCAATCGGCCTGGCTGATTTGGGCAAACCGCAAGGCTATCTCGAACGCCAGGTCAAGGGCTGGATCGAGCGCTACCATAATTCGAAAACGCACGACCTGCCGGAAGTCGAACGCATTTCCGCCTGGCTCACCGCACGAATGCCGGTCAGCCATGAGACGGCGCTGATCCACAACGACTACAAGTATGACAATGTCGTGCTCGATCCCGGCGACGCGACCAAGATCGTGGGCGTCCTGGATTGGGAGATGTGCACGCTGGGAGACCCGCTGACGGATCTGGGGACGGCGCTGGCCTATTGGACCGATCCGCAAGATCCGGAAGAGTTCCAGGAAATTCGCAGCGCTCCGACCACGTTACCGGGCACACTGACGCGGGCGCAGTTGGTCGAGCGCTACGCGGTCGCGACCGGCCGCGATCCCGGCGACATGATTTTCTATCTGACGTTTGCCCGCTTCAAAGTTGCCGTCATCATTCAGCAGATCTACTACCGGTACGCCCAGGGATTGACGCAGGATGAGCGCTTCGCGGTTATGCCGGAGAGAATCCGGACTTTGGTGCGCGCCTCATGGCATTGCGCAGAAAGCAGGACGATATGAGTGGGCATTTACGGCAGAGCTCACTGCGAGTAATAGCGCACCAGCCACTCGGCGACACAGCAGGGCTTGCCGGAAGGCTGATTCTCAACCCCCTGACTCTCGACATGGATGAGGAAGGCGGCGTCCACAAACTTGGGCGACTGCTTCGCCGAAAGCAGAGTGACGCGAGCGCGAACCTGCGAACCGGAGCGGACAGCCGCAGGAAAACGAACCTTATTCAGTCCGTAGTTGATGCTCAGCGCGGGGCGCGACCGGAACCGGATGGCCTGTTTCAGGAAGTAACTCAGCAGCGAAAGCGTGAGAAAACCGTGGGCAACGGTGCCGCCAAAAGGCGATTCGCGCTGGGCGCGTTCCGGGTCAAGGTGAATCCACTGGCGGTCCCCGGTGGCGTCGGCAAATTTCTGGATACGATCCTGGGTGACGACGAACCAGTCGGTGGCGGGGAATTCGCGTCCTTCGCACTGTTTCAGAGAATTTAGATTTTCAATCTCAAAAGGTGGCATAGGAGTATTTTATGACGACATTAACAGACATCCCGCGCAAGACGACAAAGGGAACGGCGTTTCTTATCGAAGAGTCGGTGCCGCAAGACGTTTTCACGCCCGAGGATCTGAGCGAAGAACATCTCGCCATCGGGCACATGGTAGACGAGTTCTGGGCCAACGAAGTGGAGCCGAATCTGCCCGCGATCCGCGAAAAGAAGCCGGGCGTCGCGCTGGGTGTGCTGCGGAAATCGGCGGAACTGGGTCTGACCGGGATGGCGATCCCGGAGGAGTATGGGGGCATGGCCATGGATCTGCCGTCGCTGATGGTGGCGTCCGAACACATGGGACGGGACGGCTCTTACGGGGGTTGGCACTCGGCGCACACCGGCATCGGCACGCTGCCGATCGTCTACTTTGGGAATGAGCAGCAGAAGCGGAAGTATCTGCCGAAGCTGGCCAAAGTCGAGATGCTGGCCGCGTATGCGCTCACCGAGCCTCTGGCGGGGTCGGATGCGCTGGCGGCACGGACGCGGGCTGACCTCTCGCCGGATGGAAAACACTACATGCTGAATGGCCAGAAGATGTGGATCACCAACGGCGGTGCGGCCGATCTGTTCACGGTGTTTGCCAAGGTCGGGGGAGAAAAGTTCACCGCGTTTCTGGTCGAGCGGAACTTTCCCGGCGTGAGCAGTGGGGCGGAAGAACACAAGATGGGCATCACCGGCAGTTCCACCACCGCCGTCTATCTCGACAATGTTCCGGTGCCGGTGGAAAACGTGTTGGGCGAGATTGGCCGTGGGCACGTGATCGCATTCAACATCCTGAATATCGGACGTTTGAAACTGGGTCCGGCCACGGCCGGAGCCGCGAAGAACGTGCTTGCGATTTGCCTGAAGTATGCCAAGCAGCGTAAGGCATTCGGCTCGGCGATTGCCGAGTTCGGCGCGATCCAGCACAAGCTGGCGGAAATGGCGATCCGCATTTTCGTGGCGGAGTCCATGGCCTGGCGTGTAGTGGGACTGATTGAGAATCTGATGGGCGTCGCGGCGACGAAGTCCGAGGACGGTTCCACTCGAGAACGGAAGGCGATCGAAGAGTTTGCGGCGGAGTGCTCGATGGTCAAGGTTTACGCCGCCGAGATGCTGGACTACGTGGTCGATGAAGGCGTCCAGATCCACGGCGGCTACGGATACCATCAGGACTACGCGGTGGAACGCTACTATCGCGATTCTCGGATTAACCGTCTGTTTGAGGGGACCAGCGAAATCAACCGGCTGGTGATCACAGGCCAGCCTTTGAAGCGCGCGGCGCGGGGCCTTCTGCCTCTGTTCGAAGCCGCTCGCGCCGTCCTGCAGGAAGCCGAGCCGCAACCCGCGAAGGCAGCCTGTGACGCGGAGCTGAGCCTGGTCCGGAACGCGAAGAAGATCGCCCTGCTGACGCTGGGAATTGCGCACCAGAAGCACGGCGCGCAGCTCGAACAACAACAGGAGATCATCATGAACCTGTCCGACATCATCATGGAAGTGTTGGCCATGGAATCGGGCCTGCTGCGCAGCCGGAAACTGACGGCGGCCGGTGGCGGAGTCAATGCGGCGGATGTCTGCGCCGTGTATTTGCGCGATGCCATCGCGCGGGTCGAACTCTCGTCGAGGACGGTGCTGAGCGCCTGCGCCCAAGGCGACGAACTGCGGCGGAATCTATCCCGCGTGCGCGGGTACGCCAATCACGATCCAGTCAATGCGATCGCACTGCGGCGCCAGATTGCAGGGCGGCTGCTGGCGAACGAGCGGTACACGGTCTGAGGGATGGGATCAGCCACGAAGGAGGCAGCATGGCACTCACCAATCACAAGTTCCTGCTGGCGTCGCGCCCGGTAGGACTGCCGAAGCGCAGCGACTGGACCTACGCGGAAGAGCCAGTCGGGGAGACAAAGGAAGGCGGACTGCTGGTCCAGGTGTTGTACATCTCGCTGGACCCGGCGATGCGCATGTGGATGAATGACGTGCGTTCGTATATACCGCCGGTGGGCATCGGAGAGGTGATGCGGGCGCTTGGGGTGGGGATCGTGAGGGCGTCGCGTAACCCGCGCTTCGCGGTGGGCGATCACGTCTCCGGATCGTTCGGAGTGCAGGAGTATGCGCTGACCGACGGCCGGGGCGTAACGAAGGTCGACGCGAGAGCCGTTCCGCTGCCAAAGTATCTCAGCGTATTCGGAATGCCGGGCATGACCGCATATTTCGGGCTTCTCGACACGGGGCAGCCGAAGCCGGGGGAGATGGTGGTGGTCTCGGCCGCCGCGGGAGCCGTGGGCGCGGTGGTGGGACAGATCGCCAAGATCAAGAATTGCCATGTGGTGGGCATCGCCGGAGGAGCGGAGAAGTGCCGCTACATCGTGCAGGAACTGGGCTTCGATGCGGCCATCGACTACAAGTCCGAAGACGTGAGGCAATCCCTTCGGAAGCATTGCCCGGAGGGCATCGACGTCTATTTTGACAACGTGGGCGGCGCTATTCTGGACGCGGCACTGGCGCAACTGGCGCGGGGCGCCCGGATTGTGATCTGCGGGGCGATCTCGCAATACAACAATACTGGCCCGATCACGGGGCCCAGCAACTACCTGACTCTGCTGACGAATCGCGCCACGATGAAGGGCACGCTGGTGTTGGACT
>CAWJHI010000025.1:0-11298 GCA_963842485.1 Terriglobia bacterium
GAAGGCTGCCGGACACGCTAGTCGCTTGCGTGGGCGGAGGAAGCAACTCCATCGGCTTATTTTACGATTTCATTCCGGACGCCGAGGTCAAGATGGTAGGCGTCGAAGCCGGAGGGCGTGGGCCGAAACTGGGCGACCATGCGGCGCGGTTTTCCGGCGGAAGCCCCGGAGTACTTCAAGGGACTTACACCTACGTGCTGCAAGATGCAGACGGGTTGATTGCGGGCACTCATTCTGTTTCTGCGGGCCTCGACTATGCCGCCATCGGCCCCGATTCGAGAATCCTGCGCCCGATCTGCGGATGAAGCTGCATGAGCCCGAACTCGTCCGCGGTCAGCCGGCCGCGCTTTTGCAGGATGGCGTCGGAAACCCCAATCTTACCGATGTCGTGAAGCTGGGCGGCGATGCGAAGGGTGGCGATCTGGCTGGGAGGAATCCGGAGCGAGCGAGCGATGGCGTCCGCGTAGGCGCCGACTCGAATGCTGTGTCCCGCGGTGTACGGATCGCGCGCATCCAGCGTCTGAGCCATGGTTTCCACGAACTGCAGATAGGCGTCGCCGGCGCAGGGTGGCGTGTAGAGGAGGGCGGTGGAGTCCTGTGCGGTTGCCGAGCGATCGAGCACGCTTGCCAAACGAGCTAGAGAGCGCCTGAAAAGGCCGGGTGCTGTCAGATCCCAATGCATAGGCGTATATCGCCCTAAGTGGCCTTATCGGCCGGACCTGTGGGATTCTGAGCGGGAAAAGGGAAATCTTACTTGCGCGCGCCGCGCACCGTGCCCTTGAGGCGCGATTGGCGCAGTTTGCCCTTCTTGCGCTTCGGCTTGGTGATGAGGAAGGTGCCGCTGCCTTGATACTCGGCTTTATAGAGCTTGTCGTCTGCCATGGAGGTCCTTTCATTGTAGCGCACGTTCGAACCGCACGACCTATACGGACCCGAGTAGAATCAAGTATTGGAACGATTCTGGATCAAGAATTTCGGCTGCCGCGCGTCGCAGGCGGACGGCGCTGCGATCGAGGCGGGGCTGACGGCCAAAGGCCTGGCGGCCGTTCGCGAACCTGGCGAGGCCGACCTGGTGGTGCTCAACACTTGCACAGTCACCGCGACCGCCGACGACGAGGTGCGGCAAACGGTGCGGCGCATTCATCGCGACCATCCAGGGGCGCGCATTCTGGTGACGGGCTGCTATGCACAGCGCGCGCCGGAGGAGATCGCCGCGATGGCTGGTGTGACTTTAGTTGTCGGCAATTCGCATAAAACGCGCATTCCCGAATTTGTTTCGGAGCCTTATCATTCGCAGATCGAGGTGGGCGATATTTTCGCGCAGCAGGATTTTCTCGCGGCGCCGGTCGAAGATGCGCTGGGCGATCGCACTCGTCCGAATCTGAAGATTCAGGATGGATGCAATAACCGCTGCTCGTTCTGCATTATTCCGTTCGTGCGCGGGCGCAGTCGGAGTGCGCCGGTCGAGCAGGTTTTGGCGCAGGTGCGCGGGCTGGCGGCGAAGTATCGCGAAGTGGTGCTCAGCGGCATCAACCTGGGGCGCTGGGGTCGCGATCTGGAGGGGCGCTCGCGGCTGGTGGATCTGATCCGGCGATTGCTGAACGAAACGCCGGTGGAGCGGCTCCGGCTGAGTTCCGTCGAGCCGATGGATTTTTCAGACGATCTGCTGGGCCTGATGGCGGAATCGCCGCGCATCGCGAAACATGTTCACGCGCCGCTGCAATCGGGGTCGGACCGTGTGTTGTGCCGGATGCATCGCAAGTACCGGCCGAGGCATTATGCGGATCGGATCGTTAGGGCGAGGGCGCTGATGCCCGATTGCGCGGTGGGGGCCGATGTGATGACGGGGTTCCCGGGCGAGACGGATGAGGAGTTCGAGGAGTCGCGAGCTTTCATTGAATCGCTGCCGTTTACATATCTGCACGTGTTCACGTATTCGGAACGGCCGGGGACGCCGGCAGCGGAGCTCGAACAGGTTCCGATGCAGGTTCGCAAGCAGCGCACGCACGTGTTGCGCGATCTTGCCGCGAAAAAGAATCTGGAATTCAGGCGGTCGATGATCGGGCGGACGCTTTCGGTGGTGACTTTGGAGCACAACCAGGCTGCGCTCAGCAACAATTATCTAAAAGTGACGCTGGCGACGCCGCGCGAGGCGAATCGTATCGTGGATGTTCGGATCGGCGGGCTCACGGGCGACGGACTAGTCGAACTCGGGGTTCTGCCCGTGATCAATTAATTTTGCGAACACGGTCCAAAACATCGCTCAGCCTTTCACCAGCTTTGCCGACCTGCTCGACTTTGTTTCCGTCGGCGTCGAGCACGAAGAAGGGGTAATCGTAGTGTCCTCCGTCTGGAGTGGGAACGTGAGTACGGACGCTCGCTACAATGTACCCCCGCCAGCGGCCCGTCGTGACGAGGCTGTACCCCATCGCGTTTGATATGAGCGCCGCGGTTCGAGTGCGCAGGTCCAATCGGCACAGGCCGGCAGTTGTCGCAGCAAGCTCGGCTAGGAAAAAGCAATACCGCCCGTCAAGGGAGAATCGCGGAGATGAGAAACCACCAATCTCGAACGTAAACCCATCTTCACGGGTGACGCGAACGTTTTCTTGATACACGGCGCGTGGGGAACGCTTGCCGGCGGTGTCCGCAATCCACAGCTCGGTTTTCTCCATTGCGCCGAGCGGCCCGTCAAGCGAAGACGGACCCGCGTCTCGAATGAATACGACCTGGCTTAGATCCGGTGACAGACTTGGATCCGAGTCGTGTCCAGTCGTCGTGAGCTGCCGGATGGCTCCGCTCTTGTCGATGAAGACTGATGTTTCCCTGCCGCTCCTCGACTCGCTGGGCCTGCAGTTGGAGGCACGCGAGCTGGACCAGAGCCGGTCGCATGGTTCACATCACCAGCAGAGCGGCCATCAGCTCGATTCCGTCCCACAGGTTCTGAATCCGCAGATTTTCGTTGAAGGTGTGCTGATTGTCGTCGTGATTGGCGGTGGGGATCGCGATGGTGCGCGTGCCGAGGGCTCTTTCGATCACGTCGAGAGGGGCGCTGCCGCCGGTGGTGGGCAGAAGCACCGTTTTTCCGCGCGCGCTTTCCACGGTGCGGATGATTTCCTTCGAAATCGGCAGGTCCATGGAAGTGCGGACGGCATTGTAGCCGCCCTCTTCGACAACCACTTTGGCCACTTTCGCGTGCGACATGCGCTCCTCAGGACTGGGATCGTGGTCGACGATGAAATAGCCGCGGCGCTGAATGTGATCGAGCAGGCGGCGCGCGGTTTCGGCGTGGTCCATGCCTTTGACGAGTCGCATGTCGATGCTGGCGGTGGCGGTGCTGGGGATAACGTTGGAGGCTCCGGCGCCGGTGCGTGAACTGGCCATGCCGCGGATATTCAGGCTCGGCACGTTGATCAGATCGGCGAGATGGCGCGGGGCATTTTCCGTAGAGCCGAGCCATAGCTCACGCATCAGATCGCGATCGGCGTCGGGGGCGTTCGCGACGGCGCGCTTTTCGGTGTCGCTTAGCGGCTCGACGCCGTCATAAAAATGATCGACCAGAATGTGGCCGGATTCATCCTTCATCGATGCGAGCAACTGAGCCAGCGCCATGGCCGGGTTCGGCGCCCAGTTGCCATAGTGTCCGCTGTGCAGCTCGCGGCGGGGGCCGTAGAGAGTGACGTCGACGGTGGTGATGCCGCGCGCGCCGAAGGTGATCAACTGCTGGCGCGTCTGATGCACGGGGCCATCGCAAATGAACCACATGTCTCCGGAAAACAGTTGCTTGTTGGCGGCGAGAATCGCTCCGAGATTAATGGAGCCGGCCTCTTCTTCGCCTTCGAACGCAAATTTGATGTTGGATCTGGTCTTCAGGCCGGCGGCGCGAATCGCGTCTAGCGCGGCCATGAGCGTCATGACGTTGGTCTTGTCGTCGCCGGCCGAACGCGCGTAGATGCGGGATTCGGGATCGAATTGGGATGCGGGCAGCGGGATTACGCGCCCATCTTTTTCAAGCGACTTGTCGCGGAGGACGGGTGAAAAGGGCGGCGTGGCCCACTCTTTGGGATCGAGGGGTTGGCCGTCGTAATGGGCATAGAACACCAGCGTTCGAATGGCGCCGGGGGTGCGGATCTCGCCGTAAACGACCGGATTCGCGCCGGGAATCGACACCAGTTTTGGAGCGACGCCGCGCTTTTCGAGCATCTTTGCGATGAATTCGGCGTTCCGCTGGATATTGGCGCGGTCGGTGGCGATGTTGGGGATGGAGAGGAGCGCGATGAACTCGTCGACGATGGCGCGTTCGTGTTGCTGCCGGAATTTTCGAGCGGCTTGGGCGGCGGGATTGTCTTGAGCGAAAGCGGAGACGGAGAGGAGAAATACAACGAGCAGTCGCTTCATGTCACATCTCTCGCCGATTTTCCAGGGATTTCGAGATGGTGACTTCATCGGAAAACTCCAGGTCGCTTCCCACCGGAATTCCCATCGCGATCCGGGTCACTTTCAGGCCCAGCGGCTTCAAGCAGGCGCGAAAGATACGCCGCGGTCGCTTCGCCTTCCACCGTCGGATTGGTCGCGAGAATGATTTCCTTCGCGTCGCCTTGCGCGATGCGGTCGAGCAGGCCCTTGATCTTCAATTGCTCCGGACCGATGCCGCGCAGGGGAGAAATCGATCCGCCGAGCACGTGATACAGGCCTTCGAAGGTGCGCGTGGTCTCGATCGGCAGAAGATTGTGCGGCTCCTCCACCACGCAGATCTGGGAGCGGTCGCGATGCGGATCGCGGCAGTAGGGGCACAGTTCCGCGTCGCTGATGTTGTTGCATTCGGCGCAGATGCCCAGGTTATCCTTCACGTCGACCAGGGCGGCCGCGAGTTTCGCCGCGTTTTCGCGCGGCGAGCGCAGCACGTGAAACGCGAGCCGCTGCGCACTCTTCTGCCCGATTCCAGGAAGGCGCCGGAACTCATCGATCAGCCGCTGGAGCGGCTCGGCGAAATCGGGCATGGGTTAAAACAATCCCGGCGGCAGGCCGATTCCGCCCAGCATTCCACCCATTTTCTTCTGGGTCTCTTCGTCGACTTTCTTGGTGGCTTCATTGCTGGCGGCCATGAACAGGTCCTGAAGCATCTCGACGTCGCCGGCCACTTCGGGATCGATCTTCACGCCGGTGATGTTCTTGTGGCCGTCCATTTTGACGGTGACCATGCCGCCGCCGGCGGACGCCTCGACGCGGATCAGCGCGACTTCTTCCGCCATCTTCTGCTGCATTTTCTGCGCCTGCTGCATCATGGCCTGCATGTTACCGGGCATCTTCATTTCGGGATTCTCCTCTCGCGCGCTCAATTGTCTCTCAGATTCCGGACCGTCCGCACCTGGCTTTCGGGAAACGCTTCCTGAAACCGGCGGACCTCGGGATTCGACAGCGCGCGCGTGGAAACTTCGTCTTCGGGCGGCGCGGCCGCGGCGACCGGGACGTGCCGCGCTTCTCCGGTCTTGATCGTAATCTTGATCGGCCGGCCCGCCACCCGCCGGACGGCGGCTTCGAATTCGGCTTGCTTCAGATACATGACGTACATTTTCGGCGTGGTGACGACCAGCTCCGCGCCGGATTCTACCAGCTCGGAGTGCTCCAGCGCGTCGGCCAGATGCATCAGATTCGCCTCGATCAGCGCGGCGTGCAGGCGCGACCGCAGATCGCTCCCACTGGCGGGAGCGGCGGAAACGGGCGGGGCGGGCTTGGGCGGCGGAGCCGCTCTCGGCGGCGCTGGCGCACCGGGTGATCCCAGAGCCGCGATGGCTTCTTCGATCGGCTGCAATTGGCCGGCGTGCACCAGCCTTAGCAATCCCATTTCGAGGTGCAGGCGCGGCTGCAGCGAGCTTTGCAGGTCGCGGAATAAATCGAGCGAAAGTTGCAGGTAACGCGTCAGGTCTTCTTCACCGAACTGCGCGGCGGTTTCGGCGAGCTTGATTTGTTCAGGGGCGGAGGCCGCCACCAGACGAGTTTCGCCGCGGGCGATTTTCACGACCAGGAGGTTGCGGAAATAGCGGGCCAGTTCACGCGCGAAGTGTTGCAGGCTGTGGCCGCCCGCTTCAAGTTCGGCAACCACTTCCAGCATCCGTTGCGAATCGGCGGCGGACAGTGCGCTGGCCACCTGATTCAGAGATTCGAGAGAGAAGACGCCCAGCAGGTCCCGGATTTCTTTCGCGGCCAGTTTGGCGCCACAACACGCGATGGCTTGGTCCAGCGCGGACAGCGAGTCGCGAACGCTGCCTTCGCCGGCGCGCGCCAGCACGCTGAGGACCTCCGCATCGGCTTCGATGCCTTCCTGCTCGGCGATCCAGGAAATGCGCGCGACCAGCTCGGCGAAATCGACGGAACGAAAGCTGAACTGCTGGCAGCGGGACGCGATGGTGGACGGAATTTTGTGCGCTTCGGTGGTGCACAGGATGAACACCACCCACTCGGGCGGTTCCTCCAGCGTCTTGAGCAGCGCGTTGAAGGCTTCACTGGTGATCTGATGCGCTTCGTCGACGATGAAAACCTTGTAACGGTCGCGGGCGGGACGGAAACGCACGTTTTCGCGAAGTTCCCGCATTTCGTTGATGCCGCGATTGGAGGCCGCGTCGATTTCGATGACGTCCATGCCGGAACCGGCGGTGATTTCAATGCAGCTCGCGCATTTTCCGCAGGGGGTAGGGGTGGGACCCTGCTCGCAGTTCAGGCAGCGGGCGAGAATCCGCGCGACCGTGGTCTTGCCGGTGCCGCGCTGGCCCGAAAGAATGTAGCCGTGCGCGATGCGGCGCTGGGTGATGGCGTTCTCGAGCGTGGTGCGGACGTGCTCCTGGCCAATCAGCTCGGCAAACGTCTGCGGCCGATATTTTCGTGCAATGACTTGATACATGAGGCGGGAACCAAAAGCGAAAAAAAAGCCAGACCCCGGGTGATCCGCGGCACACGAGCTAAACCGCTACCGTTGCTTCCTTCCGGACCTGGCGGGGTTCGCAGCCGACCGTTGCACGAAGCCCGGAGCCTGACAACCATTTATGTTATCAGATAGGCGCAAACACCCGAGTCACGGCGGGTGGAAATTGTGATACCCAGTTATACATGGCTTTCAGCCGAACCGGAGTGCTGGTATGGCTGCTCGCGGCGATTTCGACGATCGGGCTGATGACGCCGCGGCGGCGAGTGGTGGCGCAGGTTGCGACGCTTCCGCCGGGGCTTGAAAAAATCGAACACTTCGTATTCATCATGCAGGAGAATCGAAGTTTCGATCACTACTTTGGAACCTATCCGGGCGTGGAGGGCATACCGCCCGGTGTGTGTCTGCCGAATCCTCCGGCCGCGTGTGTTTCGCCGTTTCATTCGCCGAATCTGATCAATTACGGCGGCCAGCATTTCAATGAGTCGGCCATCGCGGCGATCGACGGAGGGAAGATGGACGGGTTCCCGGCTCTGGCTTCGTCATCTCCGGAAGATGTGATGAGCTGGCACGACTTCAACGAGATTCCGAACTACTGGAGCTACGCGAACCTGTACGTTTTGCAGGATCGGTTGTTCGAATCGGTGCTGTCCTACAGCCTTCCCGCGCACCTTTATATGCTGGCCGCGCAAAGCGGCGGGTACGTGAACTTCACGCCGATTCCACAGAGTTATTCGTTTCCGGAGATCACGGAGTTATTGCAAAGCGGCCAGATCGACTGGCGGTATTACGTGAATCGCGGGCCCACGCCGGGCGCTGCTGACGGATTGGACGGCGCCAACGTGGACGCGGACGAAACTACGTACACGTTCTGGAATCCGCTGCCTGCTTTTCCGCTGGTGGCGAACGATCCCAACCAGACACGCCGGCTGACCAACGCGACGCAGTTTCTGACCGACGCCCAGAACGGCACGCTGCCGCAGGTGAGTTGGGTGATTCCGAACTTGGCCCAGAGCGAGCATCCACCCGCGGCCATCAACGACGGAATGAACTACGTCACCACGCTGATCAACCGAGTGATGCAGGGGCCTCAGTGGAACACGACGGCGATTTTTCTCGCCTGGGACGACTGGGGCGGATTTTACGATCACGTCCCGCCGCCCATGATCGATCAGTACGGGCTCGGGATTCGCGTGCCGGGGCTGGTGATCAGTCCGTATGCGCGGCAGGGTTATGTGGATCACAAGACGTATTCCTTCGAATCCTGGCTGCGGCTGATCGAGGAACGATTCTCGGTGAACGCTCTGAATTCGCGGGACAACAACGCGAATGACATGCGCGACGCGTTCGATTTCACGCAGGCGCCGCGCGCGCCGGTGGTTCTGAATCCATCCGGGTCGCCGTATCCGCCGGCGCCGCAGACGATCGCGTCCGTTCCGGGAACGGTGGCGACGGTGAACGCGGCTTATGGAACCTATTCGATCGCCCCGAATGCGCTGGCGTCAGCCTACGTATCGACGCCGTTGGGCAGCGGGACGCCGACGCTCACCATAACCGATAGCGCGGGCGTCGCGCGGAACGCCCAGGTCTACGCTTCGGCATCGAATCTGGTGAATTTCATTGTCCCTGATGGGACCGCACCGGGAATCGCAAGCGTGAACGTGAATGGCGCGGCGGGAACCGCGGTCGTCGGCGCTTCGGCTCCCGGGTTGTTCACTGCAAATCAAACCGGTCAAGGACCTGCCGCGGCGCAGGTGATTCGCGTTCACGCGGACGGGTCGCAGGATTTCTCGCTGACGTTCTCTTGCGACTCGTCCGGACAGAATTGTGCGAACGTTCCCATCGCTTTCAGCAACACTTCCGATCAACTGGTTCTGGTGCTGTACGGGACCGGGATTCGCGGTGCGAGCTCGATGGCGGCGGTTATCGCGAACATCGGCAACCTAAATCTGCCAGTCGCTTTCGCCGGTGCGCAGCCGACGCTCGCCGGGCTCGATCAGGTCAACGTATCCCTGCCCGTTTCATTACACGGACGCGGCCAGGTTGTGGTAACGGTGACTGTCGACGGCCAGGCGACCAACATGGTGCAGGTCGCGTTTCAGTAGACCGTCATCCCTGGCCGCGGGCCAAGCCCAACGCTCGAATTCTTTTATGCAGGTTGGTCCGTTCCATCCCGAGCACGCGGGCCGCGCTTGAGACGTTCCATTTGCTCTCTTCGAGCGCTCGTAGTATGTGCTCGCGCTCGGCGGACTCCTTGGCTTCGCGCAAAAGTCCGCGGGGGGCCAAGGATCGCGCGAGGCGGATCTCGACCGGCACCGATTCGGCTTCGAGTATGTTGCCGAGGGTGAGGATCGCCATCCGCTCCACGGTATTGCGCAGCTCGCGGATGTTGCCGGGCCAGGAATAGTCTTCGAGCGCCCCAAACGCGGCGGGGTCGAATTGTTTTGGCTTGAAATTGTTGCGGGAGCAGAACTCGGCCAGGAAATATTCGGCCAGCGGACGAATATCCTCGCGGCGCTCCCGCAGGCTGGGCATGCGGACCGGCACCACGCACAGGCGGTAATATAGATCCTCGCGAAATTTCTGCTGGGCCACCAGTTCGGTCAGGTCGCGATTGGTGGCGCCGATGACGCGCACGCTGACGCGGATCGACTGCTCTCCGCCGACGCGATGAAACTCGCCCTCCTGCAAAACGCGCAGCAGCTTCGCCTGCGACGATGCGTGGAGGTCGCCCACTTCGTCAAGGAACAGTGTGCCGCCGTCGGCCAGCTCGAATTTCCCTCGCCGCGCCGACGTGGCGCCGGTGAACGCGCCTTTTTCGTGGCCGAACAGCTCGCTTTCGATCAGCTCCGTCGGAATCGCGGCGCAATTCACTTTGACGAAAGGGCCGGCCGAAAACGGGCTTTCGGCGTGAATATGCGCGGCCAGCAGCTCCTTGCCGGTGCCCGATTCGCCCGCCAGCAGGACGCGCGCGTCGCTGCGGGCGGCCATGGTGGCCTGTTCGAGGACACGCTCGAAACTGGCGCTGTGGCCGATCATCTGCGCTCTGCCGACCATCTCGCGCAAGCGGCGGTTCTCTTCGCGCAGCTTGATTTCTTCGAGCGCGTGCTTCAAAGACAGCAGCACCTTTTCACGGCCCAGCGGTTTTTCGAGAAAATCGAACGCGCCGGCACGGGTCGCCTCCACCGCATCGGCAATGGTGCCGTGACCGGAGATCATCAGCATGGGGGCGTCCACATCGTTCGACTTCAGCCAGCGAACCAGGTCGATGCCGCTGCCGTCGGGCAGGCGCACGTCGATCAAATAGGCATCCGGCCGCTGGGATTGCGCCTTGGCTTCGGCCACGCTCGCGCAGGTGCTTACGGCGTAGCCTTCACGCTCCAGAATCAGCCGGAGGGAGCGGCCGATGTTTTCTTCGTCGTCGACTACCAGGACCCGCCTAGACGCCATTCTCATTGACTCCTAGCGGCCTGACTCCTAACGACACTCGAAACCAGCTCCACCCAGCTCGCCGTCGAGCGATTCGATATCGCCGCCGCACAGCAACGCACTACGCCGCGCGATGGACAGGCCCAGGCCCATGCCGCCCTTTTTGAAGGAAATGGTCGGCTCGAACAGGCTCGATTTCGCTTGCGCGCTCAGGCCGGGGCCGGAATCGTGCACTTCGATGGAGAGCTTCGATCCGTCGATGGCCGTGGACGCGAGCACCGTGCCGCCCGGCCGCGCGGCCTCCGCCGCATTTTCGAGCAGGTTGGTGAGCACTCCCTTGATCAGATCCGGGTCGGCGAACGCCCGCGGAAGTTCCGGCGACAGGCGCAGGTTGTAGATGACCTCGGGATGCGACGATTTCAGGAACGATACGCGCTCCTCGACCAAAGCGTTCACGTCCACTTCCGATGGCATGACGGGCGGCTCCGCGGCGAATTGCGAGAACGCGCGCACGCGCCGTTCCAGGGTTTGCACTTCATCGGCGACGATCTGCGCCGCTTGTTCCAGGAACGCGCCATCGGGCTCGCCGCGGCGGCTGACAATTTCTTCCATGGTCAATCGAATCGGCGTCAGAGAATTTTTCACTTCGTGGGCCATCTTGCGGGCCAGCGCCTGCCAGCTCGCCAGGCGCGTCACGTGGATCAGGCGCTCGCGAGCCTGCTGAAGCTGGCCGGCCATTTCGTTGAACGCGTTCATCGCGGCGCCGATCTCGTCCGATCCTCCCGGCTCGACGCGCGCCGCCAGGTCGCCCGCCGCCACTTGCTTCAATCCCTGCGTGAGCTGCTGCACCGGCTGGCTGATTCGATGCGCCAGGTACATCAGCGCGCCCATCGCCCCGAGCCACAGCGCGGAGGCCACCAGCAACAGCGTGGTGTTGAACCCACGCCGCAAAC
>CAWJHI010000026.1:0-16288 GCA_963842485.1 Terriglobia bacterium
TCTGATCGCCCTTTTCATTCTGTTCGTCGCCACCTGGATCGCGCTCGCTGCTTTCGCGCCACATCAGCGTGCCCATCTCCGCCCTTCTGGTCGCCGCCAGCGAGGTGCGCAAGGGCAACCTCGGGTATCGCGTCCAGATCAAAGCCATCGATGAGCTGGCCACGCTGGTGCGCGCCTTCAACGAGATGATGCATGAGCTCGAAGCCAACAGCCGTGAGCTCGAAAGCCGCCGCCGCTTCACCGAAGCGATCCTCGAAAGCATCCCCACCGGCGTCATCTCGCTCGCTTCCGATGGCCGGATTCAACGCGTCAATCGCGCCCTGCACGGCCTGTTCCCGGAAGATCAAATCACCCGCGCCGCCCGCCTCGACGATCTGTTTCCACCCCGCGACGTCGCCGAAATCGAGTATCTGATGAAGCGCGCGCGCCGCACCGGCGTCGCCGCCAGCCAGATCGACCTCGAATCGCCGCAGCACGTCCAGCATCTTGCCGTCACCGTCTCCGCGTTGCCCGCGCGCCACTCCGCGGCCCCTGGATTCGTGCTCGTGCTCGAAGACACCAGCGAGCTTCTGCGCGCGCAGAAAGCCGCCGCCTGGCATGAAGTGGCCCGCCGCATCGCGCATGAACTGAAAAATCCGCTCACGCCCATCGCCTTGTGCGCCGAGCGCATCGCCCGTCAGCTCGACCGCGGAGCCACCACCCCCGAATCGCAGCGGATCTTGCGCGAATGCTCCACCACCATCTCCCGCGAAGTCGAATCCGTCAAGAATCTGGCCGACGAATTTTCCCAGTTCTCGCGCTTCCCCGCCGCCCAGCCCGTGCCCAGCGATCTGAACGAAATCGCGCGCACCGCGCTGAATGTGTTCGCGGGCCGCCTCGACGGCATCGATCTTCGCATGGATCTCGCCCCCCATCTTCCCGCCGTCCACGTCGATCCCGAGCAGTTCAAGCGCGTCATCGTCAACCTGGTCGACAACGCCGCGGAGGCCATGCGCGAATCGCCTCTCAAACGCCTGTTGGTCGCCACCCGCGCCACTTCGCGCGAATCGGTCGAGCTTCTGGTCGCCGATACCGGCTGCGGCATCTCCGCCGACGATAAGGAAAAGCTCTTTCTCCCGTATTTCTCCACTAAGAATCGCGGCACCGGACTCGGCCTGGCGATCGTGAATCACATCCTCTCCGAGCACGGCGCGCGCATTCGCGTCGAAGATAACCGCCCCGCCGGCGCACGCTTTTACGTCGAGGTGCAGGCTGCCGTCGCCGTGGAATCCGCCGAAGCGGAGACCCGTGCGTGAAAAACACGCGCATTCTGATTGTCGACGACGAACCCGGCATTCGGGAATCCCTGCGCGGCGTCCTCGAAGACGACGACTATACCTGCCAGACGGTCGAGACCGGCGAGCAGTGCCTCCAGGAGCTCGCGCGTCAGAATTACGAAGTCGTTCTTTTAGATGTCTGGCTGCCCGGTATCGACGGCATGGAAACCCTGGCGCGAATTCAGGAGATTCCCTTCGCCGACCGGCCGCAAGTCGTCATCATCTCCGGCCACGGCACCATCGAAACCGCCGTCAAAGCCACCAAGCTCGGCGCGTTCGATTTTTTGGAAAAGCCGCTGACCATCGAAAAGGTAACGGTCGTCCTCAACAACGCCGTCCAGCAGCGCCGCCTGGAACTCGAGCTGAGCCGGTTGAAGGATTCCGGCGACGCGCTGCCGCGCATCATCGGCGAAAGCGTGCCCATGAAAGCCCTCCGCCAGCAGCTTTCGCTGATGGCCGCCACCAACGGCCGCGTGCTGATCTTCGGAGAGAGCGGGACCGGCAAGGAACTGATCGCCCACGCCATTCACGCCGCCAGCGCGCGTGCCAGCGAGGCCTTCGTCGAAGTAAACTGCGCCGCGATTCCGGAGGAGCTGATCGAAAGCGAGCTGTTCGGCCATCGCAAAGGCAGCCTAGCCGGCGCCTTCGAAGACAAAGATCGGCAAGCTGCTCAAGGCCGATGGCGGAACTCTGTTCCTGGACGAAGTGGGCGACATGTCTCTCAAGACCCAGGCCAAAGTGCTTCGCGCGCTCGATGAGCAGCGCCTGGAGCCGGTCGGCGCTGCCGAATCGATTCAGGTGGACGTGCGCGTGGTCGCCTCGACCAACAAGAACCTGGAAGAAGAGATCGAGCGCGGCAACTTCCGCGAGGATTTGTTCTACCGTCTCAACGTGATCCCGTTTCACGTGCCGCCCGCTGCGCCAGCGCATCGAAGATGTGCGTCTGCTCGCCGAACATTTTCTGACCGAATTCACGCGCAGCTACGGACGCAAGCCCAAGGAACTCACCGGGGAAGCGCTGCACGTCCTTGAAGCCTATCCGTGGCCCGGCAACGTGCGTGAACTGCGCAATCTGATGGAGCGCATCGTCATCATGAATCCACAGACGCGCATCGACGCCCGCCATATCCCGCTCGACCGTTCCCGCCGCGCCGTCTTCGATCGCCCCATGGATCAATTCGGCAGCCTCCAGGAAGTCCGCGAAGCCGCCGAGCGCGATTATATTTTGAAAAAGCTCGAGGAGGCCAAAGGCAATGTAACCCGAGCCGCGGAGCTATTGGGCCTGGAGCGCAGCCATCTGTATCGCAAGATGAAAGCCCTCGGCATCGCCCCGAAGGAGTAGGCCCTACTTAATACTCGCGGAAATGCCGATGAATCAGTGGGATACCGGATCCAATCATGGATCATCGCTATATCGACGAGCATTCGATGGCGGCGCGCTACATCGAAAACGCGCTCTCGCCGCAGGAGCGCGCGGTCTTCGAAGAGCACCTGGTCGATTGCCAGGAGTGCATGGACCGTCTTCTGCTCGCCGGAATGTTCCACGCGCGCGAGGAACCTCTCCCGCTTCGCGCCAGATTCGCGGCGCGGTTTAGGCCCTGGCAACTCATCCTGATCTTCGCCATTGGCGCGATCCTGCTGCTGGCCATTCCGAGCGTCGTAATGCTGTATCTCCGCTAGTTTGTTGAAAAAGGTCTGTCCCCTTTTTCAACAAATTCCCCGTGAAGCGACAACCCAAGCTGTCCCCTTTTTCAACAAACTTACCGCCCGTGCTTGTTGTCGAGCGCCAGGTGAATCCGCCCGGTCGCCGTCGCCGGGTTTAGCCGTGCAAGCTGCTCCTCGAGCTCGCGCTCACGTGTGTGATCCTCGATCAGGCAATGCGCCCCCGCGAAACGCATTTTGTGATCGTGCACCGCCACCAGCCGCACGTTGATCCACACTCGGGTGCCGTCCAGCCGCACGCCCGGAGCGTCCAGCGTCGCCATCCCCGACAGCAGAGTTTGACTAAAAGCCTCCCGGATGCGATAGTGCTCCTCGGAAGGAAACATCTTGAACCATTCCTTTCCGATCAGCGTGCGCGGAGGCGCGCCAAATGTGGCGGCGAAAGCTTGATTCACGGAGCCGATGGTGGAATCGGCGCGCAGCCACGCGACTCCGGTCTGCACGTGCTCAATCGCCACCTGCTTCATATAAAGTTCATCATTTAGAGGTCTTTGGCGGCGCAGAACTCTTCGCAGCACAATCGTCAGGGTCGTTACGATGGCTAGTAGATATAACCACAACATAAGAGCGAGTCTTTCTTCTCCCACTCCTATATCGGCCATTCGTGACAGAGTATTACGTAAGGCCCGCCCGTACTCGTAAAAGTGCGTTGAAAAGGGGTCTGACCACTCTGTCCCCAGCCGCGCAAGGTCGACTCTTCGCCACATCGCGGACCGTGGACAGAGCGGTCTGACCCCTTTTCAGCTTCCTTATACGACGCGATCAGCCCAATGTCCCCAGCCCCGCAAGGTCGACTCTTCACAACATCGCCGACCTTGGAGAAATCGGCCTGACCGCTTTTCAGCTTCCTTACGACCCGATCAGCCCGCGGAACTTCGGATCCGCAAACCCTGGAAATACCGACGCAATCTGGCGATTCCCCAAATGCCGCGTCACCAGCTCGCCCAGCACGTCGCGAAAATCGGTGGTCAGGTTCAAGTCGCGATTCTCGTATAGCTGCTCTTGAGCCATACCCGGCCAGTCCCCATACACCTTGCCGCCCTGGATGTCCCCGCCCACCACCAGCATCACGTTGGCGTGCCCGTGATCGGTGCCGCGATTCCCATTCTCGCGCGCGGTCCTGCCGAACTCGCTCATCGTGACCACCGTCACATCCGCCATGCGATCTCCCAGGTCCTGATAAAACGCCGCCAGTGTCTGCCCGAAATCATTCAATAAATTCGCGAGCTGCCCCTGGCTCGGCTTGGCCCCGACCTCATTGACGTGCGTATCCCATCCACCGACGTCGGTAAACGCAACTTCCAGCCCAATGTCGGACTTAATGAGCTGCGCGATCTGCTTCATCGACTGTCCCAGCCTTCCGCCGGGATAGCGCGCCCCATTCGCCGGCGTGTAGCCCTGTTTCTGGATCGCCTGCATCATCTTCACGGCCTCAAACGTCTCACGGCCGGTTCCGTTCAGCGCCTTGTCCATCGTCGACGCGTACATCGACTCGAAGCTCGACGCCCCGCGCGCATCGCGCACTTGAAAATCGTTCAGATTGGCGATCGCAACTGCATCGTTCCGCCCCCGCAAGGTGCGCGGCAGATCCGCGCTGAAGCTCACCGCCCGCACCGGCGATTTCTGGTCTTCCTGCGGCAGCGCACGATTCAGCCATCCATCCGTGGTCGCCTTGCGGCCCGGCGTGCCGGATTCCATGTAGTCCTGCGCATCGAAGTGCGACCGCGTCGGATCCGGCGACCCCACCGCATGCACAATCGCGAGCTGCCCCGAATCGTAAATCGGCTTCAGCGGCTTCAACGACGGATGCAGCCCGAAAAATCCATCCAGGTCGATCGCCGAATCCGCCGTTCCGTCCGGACGCGGAATCGCGATGGAGGGCCGCAGATCGTAATAACGCTGTTCGCCGTGCGGCACCACGACATTCAGGCCGTCCACCGCGCCTCGCTGAAAGATCGCGACCAGAATTTTCTTGCGCGGGCTGGGCGCATCCGCCGCATACAACGCCCGCGAAAGCCACACCGGCGTCGACCCCACCCCGAACATCGCCATCGCCGAGCTTTTCAGAAAAATTCTACGGTTCATGCTGCTGACTCCTTAATGCCGCTGAAAATCCGGCGACCCTAAAACTAATCCCGTCACCAGCGCCGCCGTCGGCGCGTTCGGGTTCTTGTCTTTTTGATCCGCCAAAGCCTTCACAATCGCCTGTTGCGTCTGCGCCGCCGCATCGTGGAACAGCACCTGCCGCGCCGACTGCTGCGGATCGTCCGCAAACTGCGACGCATCCACCTTTACGCCCGCCACCTTGTTCTGCGTCAGCGCCAGCGCGAAATTCATCCGCCCCAGCAGTGACGCCGAGCTGACCCATTCCGCGTTCGCGCTCGAATATCCGGTCGGCTCGATCTTGCGATACAACGGCTCGCCCAACGTCCCGATCTGCTGTGCCAGCGGAAACGCAAAATCCACCTGCGCGCCCGTCGCCCGAATCGCGCTCGCGATCATCTCCAGCGGAGTCCTTCACCTTCGCGCGATACGCCCCGGCCGAAAAAAATTCTTTCGACTCGACCATGGTTTTCATCACTTCGCGAATGTCTCCATGCGTCTTGGTGAACGTCTTCGCCATCTTGTCGAGCAGCTCCGGTGGAGGATCGTCCGCCACAAACCGCTGCGCCAGCTTCTTCGATATGAACTTCGCCGTGGAAGGATGGTTGGCCAGAATATCCAGCACTTTTTCCGCATCCTCCTTGCCGCCGCCCGCCGGAATGGTCACGCCCAGAACCGTTTTCTCGCCCTTATCGTGCACCCGGTCGTTAAAGAAAAATCCGCCGCCCTGTTGCGGATTCCGAATGGTCCAGCCCGTGAAGCATCGCGCCACTTCGATGATGTCTTTCTGCGTGTACCCGCCGTCGACCCCCAGCGTATGCAGCTCCATCAGCTCCCGCGCGTAGTTTTCATTCAGCCCGCGCTGCGGCCGGTTATTATTCTGCTTGCGCGCCGCATTCGCCGGCGGAGGCGCCACGCTCTCCCAATTGTCCAGGTAAAACAGCATCGCCGGACTCGACGCCGTCGCTTCCAGCAATTCGCGAAAATGACCCAGCACATGCGGACGGATCGCATCGCGCTCATACGCCGTCACCATGAACCGGTCCGCGCCCTTGTCGAAAAACACGTTGAAGTGGTTGAACCAGAAATCGGTCAGTTCCTCGTCCAGTTGCCGGTTGCTCAGAATCGCCCGGTACAGCTTGGCTTCCGCCAGATCGTAAAACACCACGCCTTGCGGCTGATTCGCCAGCACCAGCTTCCGCCGCACCACCGGAGTCGCCGCCGCCATCAATTGATTGCGCATCGGCTGCGGCATCGCGATCACCACGTCGTCCATCTTGTCGTCGGGAATCGACTCGACCAGCTCCCTCTTCTGATCCACCGTCCCGCTGCGCAGCGTCTTGATCTGATCCGCCGTCAGCAGTTCATTCAGCGGAACCGCCGGCTCCATCGGCGCGTTGCCGTCGTCGCCTTTCTTCACTTTGAAGCGATGCGCCATTCTCTCCACCGCCGCGCGAGCCACCGGTTCCTCCGGCAGCGCCTGCCGTCCCAGCGCCACCGCGCGAATCATCTGCGGCGTCGGATACGCCGAGGCCGTCTCCGCCTGCGTCATCCGCAGCGATTCCAGCGGTTCCAGCTTCTTCGCCAACTCCGGATTTTCCCGGATGCGCTCCGGGTGAAGCTGCAGGTCGATCCACTTCTTCAACCCCATCTTCCGCACCGCCTCGACATCCCCCCGCCGAGGCCCGAACGTCAGCCGGTCCAGTGCGTGAATCATCTGGTCGTCTTTGGAAAGCCTCTTCTGGAATTGCGAATAATCGACCTTGGGTTCCTTCTTGATGGTCCGCGCCGGCAGTGCCAAACCGCAAAATAAAGTCAGGGCAATCGCCAGGAACTTCCGCATCTAATAGTAGCCTCTGCTTTATTAAACGCCGAAGCAAGCCAAAAGTTGGCTAATTAAAGGAGCTTCATCTGCGCGGAGGTCTTCAGCAGGAATCCGTCCGTCATTCCCGCGATATAATCGCACACCTGCCGGTGCAGCGGCTGCCCGGCCGATTCCTCCAAGTAATAGGCAGGCAACAGCTCCGGCCGTTCCATGAAGCGCTCAAACAGCGCCCGGATCAGCTCCGTCGAATGGCCGCGCGCCTCCACCAGCCCTTCGCTTTGATACACCGTCGACCGCAGTAGTCCTTTCAACTGCGCAGTACCATCCGCCGCCTGCGCCGAAAATCGAGCCACCCGCTCCCGATGCGCGCGAACCTGCTCCACGTCCTTTAATCCCTCAGCCGCCGCCGCCGTCCCTTCGATCAACCCGGAAACCAGCCAGTTGACCAGCCCCCGGACAATCTCATGCATCCGTACCCGTTCCGGCGCACCCGGAAACTGCATCGCCGCCGCCTCATCCAGCTCGCGAAACTTGTCCACCACCCGGCGCGCCTCTTCCATCGAAACCAGTCCAGCCGAGTATCCATCGTCCAGATCCGACGTGTTGTACGCGATCTCATCGCACCGGTCGATCAACTGCGCCTCCAGCGGGGGCCGCAACCCCGGAAGATATTCGTCCAGCTCCGGAATCTCGCCGGGCTCGAAATCGCGCGAATGTTTGGCGATGCCTTCGCGCACTTCAAACGTCAGGTTCAGCCCCGGAAACCGCGCGTACGGATTCTCGAAGGTTTCGACAATCCGCAGCGCATGCAGATTGTGGTCGAAGCGGTCTCTGAACCGCTGCATCAGCCGGTCGAGCTCCGTTTCCCCGGCATGCCCGAACGGAGGATGCCCCACGTCATGTGCCAAAGCCAGCGCCTCCGTCAGGTCCTCATCCAATCCGAGCACTCCCGCCACCGTTCGCGCGATCTGCGAAACCTCAATGGTGTGCGTCAGCCGATTGCGGAAATGATCGGAAAGCCCGGGCGCGAAGACCTGCGTTTTATTCTCCAGCCGCCGGAACGCCCGCGCGTAGATCACGCGGTCCCGGTCGCGCTGAAACTCGTTGCGATACGGATGGGGAAGTTCCGGATAGCGGCGGCCGCGCCCCCGCTCCACCGGAAATCGCAAATGAGCAAGCTGCACTATTTCGGATTCAGGTCGCCCAGCGCCTGCACCACCGCGCGGCTTACCGCGGTGCGTTCCGTGCGCATCGGCTCCAGCATTTTCCGGGCTTCGTCCGGATTCTTCTTTCCGATTTCGAGCGCCAGTTGGATTTCGGCCTGTTCCTTCGAAACCGTAACCGTCGGATTCGCCATCGCCTCGCGCAGCGTTTTTACCGCTTCGCCGTCCTTGCCTTCGGCATCGTACACCCGGGCCAGCGACATCCGCGCCAGCGATGCAAGCGGTTTGGGCGACGATTCCACCAGGTCCTTGAAGCGTTTCTCCGATTCAGCCAGATTGCCTTTTTCAGCCGCATCCGAAGCCAGGTAAAACTCCGCGATCGCCCCTTCCTGCGAGCCATGATGCTGCACCGCAAGCTCCGTCAGCGCCTTCGCCCGCGCCGTGTCCTTCTCGGCCTGCGTCGCATAATGAAGCGTCCCGGGCTGCGGAGGCGTATTTCCCACCTGCGCATTGTCGATGCGCATCACCTCGGCCAGCGCCTGTTCCCGCACGCCCGCCTCATAGCGCATATAGAAGTAAATTCCCCCGCCAATCAGCAGCGCCGCCAGCGCAATGGACCCATACCGCACCGTCTCCGTCCGATGCAGGTTCAGAAAATCGAACCCATGCTTCATTTCCAGGGCGAACTTATCGGTCTTGAGGTTTTTACGGGTTTGTCGCTTCACAAAAACTCCAGGAACCCATCATTTTAGCACGCCGGATCGGCCTGCACTTTCTTTCCCTTTGCTCCTTGGCCGCGATTTGACTTGTCCATAGAAGCTATTCCTCCGGCACCGTCCACTTCTCCCCGCACTCAAAAACCTTAAACTGCAACTCCGGCCTCTGCCCGAGCATGTGAGCGATAAAATCATTCTCCTCGCTCCCCTCTTCTCCCACGGTTCCGTAGTGCATCGGCGCCACCCACGCCGCCCCGATGTCGGAGGCAAGCTGCGCCGCCTCCCCCACCGAAAAATTCTTCCCGCCCACCGGCAGCAGCGCCACACTAATGTTGAACGGACGCAGCCGGTCGACCATCCCTTCATACGTCGCGCAATCGCCCGCATGATAAATCGTCCAGCGCCCGAAGCGGATCAGGTATCCCAGGTACGGATACCCTCCCGCGGGCGTATAGTCGAGCGCCGGATGAGCCGACGGCACCGCATACACCCGCCCGTACAGGTTGTCCTTGAAATACTCGATGCGCAGATCGGCGTCGGTAGTGGTCATGCGAGCATAGGCGATGCCGGCCGCGTGCGCCTCCTCAGCCGCGCTCTTGGGAAGCACCAGCTTGGCCCGTTTCGACGATTCAAGCATCTCCACCAGCGCCGGCGCATCCAGGTGTCCGCGATGCGTGGCCAGGATCAGGTCCGCATTCCGAATCTCGCCCGGCTCCAGCGGCGCCGCCATCCGCCGATCCTCGCGCGCCGAAAGACACGGATCGATGTAGAACGTAATGTTGGCAAATCGAACGATGAATCCGCTCTGCCCCAGCCACCACAGCGTGGGGGTCGGAGAGATGGTGCGGTCGATCTCCTCCATCAACGCGCGACCGCTTTTCACAGGCTGGAGCACTGTCCGGTAGAGTAAGCCGCCGGTACTACTTGACGCAAGCGCGGGCGCAGCCGGCCCGGAAGCGGTTTCTTGCGATGCTGAACATCAATCTTCCAAAGAAGGGCTAATATAGTTGAAAACTCGTCAGTTTGGGCCAAGATGATCTAGGGTGTGGTTGACATGCAATTCGCCAAGAATCTGTTCATAAGCCTTCTGAAACGGCACGGATATCGACTGGCAAGGGACGAGCAGCCCGATACCATGGCGACGAGGCTGCTAAAGTGGGCCGGGACCACCGACATCAACACCGTCATTGACGTCGGAGCCTCAAATGGGTCTTGGACGCGGTTAGCACTCGTGGGATGGCCGAATGCGGAATATCTATTAGTTGAGGCGCAGCGAGAACCGCATGAGCAAGGGTTGATCAACCTGGCTTCCGAGCGTCCCCGGGTTCAGTATGTCATTGCAGCAGCCGGACCTCGGAACGGAACCATCTATTTTGACGCAAACAACCCGCTGGGCGGTCGTGCGACCGAGACGCCCGTGGATGGAATTTGTATCTCGGTCCCAATGACGGCGCTGGATCATGAAATCGAGAATCGACGCCTTCGAGGGCCATTCTTGTTGAAACTCGACACTCACGGATTCGAGGTCCCGATTCTGGGTGGCGCCACCCGCATTCTGTCCGAAAGTTCACTTCTGGTTATCGAGAGTTATAACTTTGATATCGCACCGGAGTGCCTGAGATTCCCTCAATTTTGCGCCCACCTGGAGGGTCTTGGATTTCGCTGCATCGATATCTGCGATGTCCTTCACAGGCCGCGAGACGGCTGCCTGTGGCAATTCGATCTTTTCTTCGCGCCCATCGCCAGGTCAGAGTTCCAACGCAACGATTACAGTTGAACACGGACCATTCGACGAGCGTAAGCGGGCTCTATTGAGACGAAGCCCGCCGCAGCCGATCCAATATCGCCGCCCACTTCGGCGAATCCGGCGGAGCCTCCACCCGGTTTCATGGGGTTTGGTGTGCTTCGCACTCGCCGCAAGCGATTCGACGGATTACGATCCGAAGGAGGTCCGCCTCGTTGGGCCGCGCACATTGACCGAGTCAGGCTGGCCGTTCGATTCCTCGGATGCTGATAATTAGCCGAATTTCCGTGGGTCGATGCGCTCGGACGTATCTTGGAAAAGGGGACAGAGCGCTCTGACACAATATCGACATGAGGAAGAAGTGCAAGGTCAGGCTGACCCGCTTTCCCCCCATGATAACGTCCTTTATCATAACCTAAATCGGCAACAATTTAAAGAGTTTGCTCAGAACCTGGCGTCGTGAATCGCTGGGAATAGTGGTTTTGTGCAACAACTCGCGTCTGCAACCAAAGAACTTCCGGGAAAGTGTCCTGCCACTTCGGACCCATAATGTGTATAATCTAGCGAGTTGTCGAGTTAACCCGGAATGGAGGCTTTGAAAAATGGTAAAAACGAGAGTGATTGTGATCGTGATCATTCTGTGCTCGGGCGGAGCACTAGCGGTGAGGCAGAATCGTCTTCGGGCAGCTCCGCAGGTAGTCAACCAACCGCCCGTTGCTCCCGAGGGGATAGCCGGCCCCGTGAAGATTTGCAGCGGGATCCTCAACGCCAACTGGCGTGATAGCATCACTGTTCCAAACACGTGGAATGCAGAAGCTTGCAAGGGTTTTTCACAGTCAATCGGAACAAACCAATACCAACTTGGATGCGCGAATCGCAATTCGATTTCTTGGGGCGCAGTGAACGGCGGTACACCAGCGGAAAATGCCTGTAGGTGGTGACCCGGCGGAAGCCGACGGAAGCCAGGTCAGGCCGACCCGCTTTCCGCGCTTTCCGCTCTCGCTTTCCGCTTCGCTTTCCGCTTTCCGCTTTCCCCCCACTGTTGAGAAAATGGCAGTCGAAGCCTGGAATTCGTGAAAGGAACGGAGCGGAGTGGCACTTTCGGCAAAATTAGCAACGAGTCACTTCAGACTGTCCCTCTCGTTTCTTTGTGTAAGGTCAGGCTGACCCACTTTATTCGCAATTTGAATCAAGCGCGTAAATCCCGCAGCAGTCGCTCGAAAGCCTCCTGGTAGGAATCATGATCCTTCCAATTCCTGAAATCCGGCACGAAGTATTCACGAATCTCACGGGCCGAATCTTTTCCGGTGTCCGCATCAAAACACTTCCAGTCGCGGAGCGCTTCGAATGGCACGAGCCGAATTGGAAAGAGCACGCGACGTTTTTCTAAGCGCTCTTTCTGGCGCGCGCTCGCAATCTCCGTTTTGACCCACTCGCTCTCCATGCTGTGTTCCGACAGGACCAGCAGCAACCGATCGTAAAGCCGGATCGCCTCGTCAATCTGTTCGTGCAGTTTCCTCCCAGCTCGAACGTCATGCGGAGCGAACCAACAACGCACACCTTCATTCTGCAAATCGGCGTGAAGGCGGTCAGCAAAATGTTGGTCGCGAGTCGCGTGGCTGATAAAGCGGGAGTAAAACTGTATCGCCGGAGTAAGTAGCGAAGGCAGGTAGTCGATCAGACTGTCCGACAGCCCGCAGCCTCTGAGAAACGAAAGCGGGAGCGGCCACGATTTTTGGATCGTTGCAAAATCTATAACACTGGGAAATTGATGGTAGCAGCGATCCAGGTTTTTGACACCAGACAGATTCGTCCCACCGAAAACGGTCCTTCCGAGCACGGCACCTTCCAGCTCCGCGCCGCTCAAATTCGCGTCGCTCAGGTCCGCCCGGACAATTGACGTTCCGCGCATGTCGGCCCTCCGCAGGTCCGCCATACAAAGGACGGCATATTCAAGCCTCGAACGAAAAAGGTCGGCATCATCTAACTCAGCCGAGATCAAATTCGCAGACGAGAGATACTTTTCCCGGAGCTTCGCGCCGGACAAATGTAGCGCCGCTGGTGGGTTCTGCCGCCTCCACTCGTTCCATACATCGACACCCGCTTCGATTCTGGCGATATGCTCGAGATCCGTCATGAGAAACACAATACCTCGAACGCGCGCAAAACGCCGGAAGATGGGACGACAGGTTGGGACTGGCCCGCTTTCGCGAGGTCGGCCCAGAGGCGCCGCGAGCTGCACTGAAGGCACACTAAGGAGAAACCGGAGAAACCAGGGACAGCAACCCCTTCCTCCGAATTCCCGAGATCCGTTACGCGACTTACCTCGCCGCCCTTCGCAACCGATCCAATATCGCCGCCCACTTCGGCAAATCCGGCGGAGCCTCCACCGCAATCCACGGCCACCCCTCATGGTCGAGCTCATGCAGCGCACTATACAGCCGCGCGGCGTAACCTGCCGCATCAGCCGGCATACGCAGACTTCGCGACGCCAAGCCCGCCCTTCTCCTCCACAGATATGCCCCGAGTCGATCCGGCAGGTCTTCCGGCCCGCCAACCAGCAGCAGCCGCGTGCGAGGACTATAGTGCCGCGCTTGCATCCCTGGTCCCGGATGCGCCTCGCCCGCGCCAACCATAGCCTGCTCCATCTCTCCCAAAGAAATCATGCCCGGCCTAAGCAGCTTCATCTTCCCGCCCGAAAGCGACACCACCGTCGATTCGATTCCGACCTGCGTAGGCCCGCCATCCAGAACCTCCACCGCATCGCCGAACTCCTCACGCACGTGCTCAGCGGTAGTAGGCGAGAGCCCGGAAAACCGGTTGGCGCTAGGCGCAGCGATCGGCACGCCCGCGGCTTCGATCAGTTGCAAAGCGATTGGATGCGCAGGCACCCGAATCCCGACTGTCCCCAAGCCCGCCGTAACAATATCCGGAATCTCCACCGATTTCGGCAGCACCAGCGTCAGCGGCCCCGGCCAGTACCGCCGCGCGAGTTCCTCTGCCTGCATCGGCCACTCCGTCACGTACCGCCGGGCCATCTCGGTCGAAGAAACATGCACAATCAGCGGACTGGTCGCTGGCCGCCCTTTCAACTCGAAGATCTTCGTGACAGCCGAGGCATCTAGTGCATTAGCGCCAAGACCGTAAACCGTCTCGGTCGGAAACGCCACCAGCTCCCCGCGCCGGATGCGATCCGCGGCCTCAGTCAGGGATATCGTCTTTCGCATCCTTGCCGTCTGCCGCCGTCTTTCCGGTCTTCAGGAGCACCAGGAACGCGTGAATCAGCGACTCCAGGTCGCCATCCAGCACCCGATCCACGTCCCCAATCGCGAGCTTGGTTCGATGATCCTTAATCATCCGGTACGGCGCCAGCACATAACTTCGGATCTGGCTGCCGAAGTTGATTTCGAGCTTGGTGTCCTCCATCTTGCGGTCTTCGGCGCGCTTCTTGTCCAGCTCATGCTCGTACAGCTTGGCCCGAAGCTGCTTCATCGCCGACGCGCGATTCTTGTGCTGGCTGCGCTCATTCTGGCACTGGACCACGATGTTGGTGGGAATGTGCGTCATCCGAATCGCCGAATCCGTGCGATTGACGTGCTGCCCGCCCGCACCCGACGCGCGGAATGTGTCCACGCGTACGTCTTCCGGTTTGATGTCGATCTTGATCTCGTCGTCAATCTGCGGATAGACGAACACGGACGCGAACGAAGTGTGCCGTCGCGCATTGGCGTCGAAAGGAGAAATGCGCACCAGCCGGTGCACGCCCACTTCGCTTTGCAGCAATCCATACACGTTTTCGCCGTTGACTTCAAAGGTCACTGACTTGATGCCCGCGCCTTCACCCTCCAGGCGATCGGTGATGACGGTTTCAAAGCCGTTGCGCTCGGCCCAGCGCAGATACATGCGCAGCAGCATCTCGGCCCAGTCCTGGCTTTCGGTGCCGCCGGCGCCGGGGTGTATAGTGACAATCGCGCTGCGCCCGGCGTTTTCCCCTGAGAGCAGCATCTTGGTTTCCAGCTTTTCCAACTCTCCCGCGAAACTGTGCATTTCGCGCTCGATATCGCCGTTGACGTTCTCGCCTTCACGGGCGAGCTCGAACAGCGTATCGAGATCGGAAGTGAGCGCCAGTATCTTGGTGTCTTGGTCGATCTGCTCTTCCAGGCGTTTGCGCTCCTGCATGATTTTCTGGCTCTTTTCGGGCTGCGACCAGAAATCGGGAGCGTGAGTTTGTTCTTCGAGCTTGGCTAACTGAGTGCGGCGAGCAGGCGCGTCAAAGATAGCTCCGCACAGCTTCAGCCTGCTGGCGGAGCGCAACGTACTCTCTTTCCAGTTCGTCGAGGGTCATTCTTTTACAAGTTTAGCAGGTACCCGCGCTTGCCCACATTCATCGCGCGGGTTGACCCGATTTGGATTACCTGGCCTTCGGATTCGTGGATGTGGCCGCAGAAAAAATGGGAGGGTTGGTGTTTTTCGATGAACTCGCGGACGGCCCGGCTGCCGGCGTGGAGGCCTTCTTTGACGCGATCCAGAGGCGTGTTGAGCGGCGGGGCGTGGCAAATGAGCACCAACGGTTTCACGTCTGCGAATTTTTCAAGACGCCCGGCCAGCTCTTCTTCGGTGTATTCGCCCGGAGTATGGAAAGGCGTCGGACTGGAGTATCCCAGGCCGGCAATGTTACCACTGGTAACATTCATCAAACCCCCGTGGAAATTGACGAATCCGTACCTGGCGCAAACCGACTCGATGTCTTTTTCGGTCTCGTGGTTGCCCGGAAGCAAAAACATTTTGGTGGCGCGACGTTTCAGAACCTCGGCCATCTTATCGATACCGCGTTGAAAAGTCACCAGATCCCCGGCGCAAAAATAGTAATCCGCCTCCAGGTCCATCAATTTTTCGAGAGCCTTGACATCGTTGTGAATGTCGGAAAAGATCAGTGCGCGAGCCATCAGCTAACATAGTAATCGGAACCCCTGCATGCCCGACAATCCTGCGCCAAGCGTCAACAGCTGGCTCGAAGACGAGCTGTATCACCAGTATCTCCGCGACCGGCAAGCCGTCGATTCCGGCTGGAAACAGGTGTTTGAGTCGAACGGCCAAACCAATGATTCTGCTGCTGTTGTAGAGCGGACCACGGCTGCGCCTGGCGAAAACCTGGTACCCTTGCGCGGGCCGGCGCTGCGCATTGCCGAAAACATGACGGCGAGTTTGACCATTCCGGTGGCCACCAGCCAGCGCGCCATGCCGGTGAAAGTAATCGATGAAAACCGCCGTGTGATCAATCAACACCGCGCGGGTACGGGGCAATCGAAGCTTTCTTACACGCATCTGATTGCGTGGGCGATGGTTAAGGCGCTTGAAAAAACTCCGGCGCTGAACCAGGCTTTTTCGGAGCATGGCGAAGAGTCGTTCCGGGTGATGCACGATCACGTGAATCTGGGGATCGCGGTGGACGTGGCGGGAAAAGATGGCGCGCGATCGCTGAAGGTCCCCAACATCAAGAACGCGCACGCGATGCGCTTCGCGCAGTTTATCGCCGCGTACGACGATCTGGTGGCGAGAGCGCGAGAGAATAAGCTCGCCGTGGCGGATTTTGAAGGAACGACGATTTCGCTGACCAATCCGGGGACCGTGGGGACCATGGGATCGAATCCGCGGCTGATGCCGGGCCAGGGGGCGATTATCGCGACGGGTGCGATCGA
>CAWJHI010000027.1:0-22428 GCA_963842485.1 Terriglobia bacterium
CTGGAGCGATAAGATGACCGATCAGCGCCTCAGCAACCTCTGGATCGTCTCGAGCGACGGCAAAGACAACCGCCCGCTCACGACCGGCTCTTATCGGGATGCATCGCCACGCATTTCGCCCGACGGCACGCGCATCGCGTACCTGACCAATCGCAGCGGCAAGACGCAGATCCACGTACGCTGGCTCGATTCGAGCCAGGAAGCGCAGATTACCGATCTTCAACAGGGTCCGTCCAACATTGAATGGTCGCCCGACGGCAAATGGATCGGCTATACGAGTCGCGTTCCCGCGAAGAACGATTTCTCGATTCGCCTTCCCGAAAAACCGAGCGGCGCGAAGTGGCCCGATCCTCCCATCGTGATCACCAAGCTGCGCTGGACCGCCGACGGCCAGGGTATCTTGCAACCCGGCTACACACATGTCTTCGCGATACCCGCCAGCGGTGGAGCGCCGAAGCAGATCACCAGCGGCGACTACAATCACGGGCAATTCGCCTGGTCAGCCGACGGCAAGTGGATCTACACATCGACCGCACGCATTCCCGATGCCGAATATAACTTGGAAGGCGGCGATATCTATGCGTATTCCGTGGACGACAACAGCGTAATCAAGCAGTTGACCAATCGGAAAGGCCCCGATACGGACCCGGTGCCTGGTCCCGGCGGCAAGAAGATCGCCTACGTCGGTCACGACTGGAAATTCCAGAGCTACACGGTGAATCATCTGTACCTGATGGATCCCGACGGCAGCAATCCCAAGAACATCACTGCGTCACTCGATCGCGACGTGCGCAACCCGCACTGGTCGTGGGACGGGAAGATGATTTACTTCATGGTCGAAGATCACGGCAACTCGCAGCTGTATTCCGCCGAAGTCGATTCCGGCGCCGTGAAACAGGTGACCTCCGGCACGCAGGAGCTAGGCGCGAATTTCACCATCGCCAACAACGCCATGGTCGCGACCACGCGATCGACGCCTGAGGAGCCGGGCGACGTGGTTGTGCTGCCGGCGTATCGACAGGCCCCACCCACCCGTTTGACTTCAGTGAATGAGAGCCTGATGTCGCAATATCAACTCGGCGCAGTGGAAGAGCTGACCTTCGACACCTTCGACGGCAAAAACATGCAGGGCTGGATCATCAAGCCGCCTAACTTCGATCCATCCAAGAAGTACGCGTTCATTCTCGACATTCACGGCGGCCCGCATTCGATGTACGGCGTGAATTTCCAGCATGAGCTGCAAATCCAGGCCGCCCGCGGTTACGTCGTGCTCTACATGAACCCGCGCGGATCCACCGGCTACGGCGAGGATTTCGGCAACATCATTCACACCCACTATCCCGGCGACGATTATAAGGACCTGATGATCGGCGTCGACAAAATGATCGAGAAAGGCTATATCGATCCCAAGAAACTGTGCGTCACCGGCGGCAGCGGCGGTGGATTGCTCACCGCCTGGGTGATCGGCCATACCGACCGTTTCGCCGCGGCGGTTTCGCAATATCCCGTGACGGATTGGGTTACGCAGGCCGGCACGGCCGACGGCGGCTACACGCACTCGGCTCTGTGGATGAAGACTCTGCCGTGGGACAACCCGCAGCAGCTCATTGAGCACTCGCCGATCTACTTCGCGAAGAACTTCAAGACTCCGACTATGGTGATCACCGGCGAATCGGATCGCCGCACGCCTATCGCCGAGAGCGAGGAGCTGTACTTCGCCCTGAAGGCCCAGAAGATTCCGTCGGTTCTGGTCCGCGTTCCCGACGAATTTCACGGCATCCACGGCCACAACAGCCACTATATCGACAAGATCGAGTACATCATGGCGTGGATGGAGAAGTACACGAAGTAGACTTAGTCTACTAGACTAAGCTATAATTGCTTCATGGCCGAGGTGAACATTCATGAGGCGAAGACGCATCTCTCTCGTCTGCTGGAACGGGTCCAGCAAGGCGAGGAGATCGTGATCGCCAAGGCCGGTCGGCCGGTTGCGAAGTTGGTGAGGATAGAGCCCGTTTCAAAGCGCAAATTCGGCACCGCCGCTGGCACCATCAAGTTCCATCCCGGCTGGAATGATCCCATGACGGATGAAGAATTTGAGGAGTTCATCGGCGGGTGATCCTTCTCTTGGACACGCATGTCTTTCTTTGGATGATTTCCGAGCCTGCCAAACTTTCGGCGCGGGCGACCAAGATGATGCAGTCAGAAGAAAACGAGCTAGCGCTAAGCACCACCAGTCTTTGGGAGATCGCGATTAAAGTTCAGGCCGGAAAGCTAGATGTTTCTGCCGGTCGTGAGTATTTCGAGACATACATGCGCGATAGCGGCGTCCAGCGCGTTTTGCCGGTGACGCCAAGTCACGTTTATTCGCTGCTAAAACTTCCGCGTGCGCATCGCGATCCTTTCGATCGGATGCTCGCGGCGCAGTCGATCGCCGAAGGCATGCCGCTGGTTTCGGCGGATCCAATTTTCCGAAAGTATCCCGTCGATTTGGTCTGGTAACCTCAAAGACTATGGTGCTTTCCGACATCGACATCCGGCGCTACATCGACGAAGGGAAAATCAAGATCACTCCTCCGCTGCCGCCGGAGCAATTCGGAAGCTGCTCGGTCGATTTCCGCCTGGGCAACGAATTCAGCGTTTTCGAGCACAGCCGCCACGCCTTCATAGACCTCCGCGAGCGCACCGCAATTCAAGACCTGATGCGCACGATCACCGTCAAGGACGGCGAACCCTTCATCCTTCAGCCGCGCGAGTTCGCCCTGGCGATCACGGAAGAAACGCTGGATCTTGACGACGACGTTCTCGGTCGCCTGGAAGGCCGTTCGAGCCTGGGTCGCATCGGCATCATTGTCCACGGGACAGCGGGCCTGTTCGACCCCGGCTGGGTCGGCAAAGCCACGCTGGAGTTAAGCAATTTGGGCCTGATGCCAGTGGCCTTATATCCCGGCATGCGCATCTGCTCCTTCACCTTCGAGCAGCTATCATCGAGGGTCGCCGTTTCCTACCGGAACAAGGTAGGCAACAAGTACGCAGGCCAGAATCGCCCTCTAGCAAGCAAGCTCGCGAGCGAGACCGGCGATTCGAAGTAGCGCGCTCACTTCAAATATTTGTGCAGGAACTGGGTCGCGCGGGGCCATGCCAGCTTCGCCGCCTCGGGCTGGTACGTCGGACGCGTATAGGCAAGGAAGCCGTGATTCGCGCCTTCGTAGAGAAAAACCTCGACCGGCGTACCTTGCGCTTTCAACATCTTTTCAGTTTTCTGAGTTTCAGCCGCCGGCACCGATTCGTCAGCAGTGCCGTGATGGATTTGCACGGGCACCGTCAACCGCTTCACCTCTTCGGCCGTCATCGAATCTGGGTGGAATGCGACCACGGCATCGATCTCACGCGATCGCGCAGCGTACAGCATTGCGAGCCGTCCACCGAAACAAAAGCCCATCACTCCCATCCCGGCCGGAGACACGAAACTTTGCGACCGCAGATAACTTGCGCCCGCCTGTATATCGTCAAGAATGTCGAGCACCGTGTGGTTCGCGATGTATTTGCTATAGGCGGCATTATTGCTGGGAGTATCATCCGGCAAAGGATGAAAGATATTCGGCGCGAGCCCGATAAACCCGGCGACCGCCAGCGCGGCGCAGGTGTTCGGAATGTATTCTTCCGAAATTTTGTTGCCCGCGATCACCAGCACGCCCGGATACACGCCGTCGGCTTTCGGCCGCGCCAGGAACCCATCGATGCCATCTTTCCCGTTATGTTTGAAGACCACTCTGCCGTACTGAATCGCAGGATCGTCCAGCACTCGCGTGGGTGGAGATTTGGTTTGCCCGGTTAACATCGTAGCGCTCGCGGCGGCGAGAAACGCACGCCGGTCCAGTCCGCAATCATCTCCCAGACACATGACTCGACCATCCAGAGACACGTACGGCTCCGCGCACGCAAACCATCTCGCCGCGGAGCCGCAATAAACCTAGGCTGCTTCCGTGCTCTCTTCGACCACGCGACCGTCGAACAGATGAATGTTCCGATCCGCGTAGCGAGCATAACGAGGATCGTGCGTCACCATGCAGATCGTCGCGCCGCCTCGGTGCAATTCGCGCAACAGGTCCATCACGGCTTCGCCGTTGGCCGAGTCCAAGTTTCCTGTAGGCTCATCCGCCAGCAGGATCGATGGGTCGCCGCCCAACGCTCGGGCTACCGCGACGCGCTGCTGCTGACCGCCGGAGAGCTGTGAAGGATAGTGCTTCACGCGATGCGACATCCCTACGCGTTCAAGCGCCTCATGCACGCGCTTCTTTCGCTCCGCGCTCGGCATGCCGCGATAGGTCAGCGGCAGTTCGACGTTTTCATAGACCGTCAGATCGCCGATCAGGTTGAATGCCTGGAAAATGAATCCGATTTCGCGGTTGCGGATGCGCGCCCGCTCGCTCAACTTCAAATTCTGAACCGGTTTCCCGTTCAGGATATAAGTGCCGTCGCTCGGTGAGTCGAGCAACCCCAGGATCGCGAGCAACGTCGACTTGCCGCAGCCCGACGGGCCCGCAATCGACAGGTATTCGCCCTTTTGAATATCCAGGTGAATCCCCGCGAGTGCGTGTGTTTCCACTTCGTCTGTGACGAATACTTTCGTCACGCCTTCCAGATGAATCAATCCATCGGCCATGTGCGGTCTCCTAAAATCTATCTCTCAGTTCAGTCGAATGCGCGGATTCGTATCCTGCGCCGACATGTCGGACAAGATCACCTGATCGCCGACCTTCAATCCGTCAACCACTTCAATCGTATTCACCGAGCTGCGTCCCAGTTTTACCGTCACGCGATCAGCGCCCTTCCCGTCTTCTTCCAACTTGAACAAGCTCACCGAGCTGTTCGGCTGCCCGAACACCGGCCGTCCTACGAAAACCACGTCCGCCAGCCGCTCGATCTCGATCGTTCCGTCCACACTCAAATCAGGCACCGCTCCCGGAGGCAGCGCGCCGTCCAGCTTGCAGTCCACCGTTCGAGTGCCATTCACAATAGACGCATCGATTCGAATTACGTGCCCTGGAACAATTCCGTTCCGAGTATCTACTTCCGCTTTTTGTCCCAGTACGATGTCTTTCGCCTGAGTTTCGGCTATATTCAGACGCGCCATCAATTTCCAGGGTTGCGCGACCTTGGCCAGCACATCGCCCGGCTTCACCTTCTGGCCGACTTGGAGCGTCATCTCCTGCATCTTGCCGGCGATTCCGGCGCGGATGGTCAGCTCGTCCACCTGCTTCTTTTTGAGCGCCCATTGCGCTTTCAGCTTGTCGATCGAAACCTGAGCATTCTCTAATTGGGCGTCCACGGACTGTTGCAAGATGTCCAGTTTCTGCTTTTCTATCTTATACTTGCCGACAAGTTTTTCCCAATTAGCCACGGACAGCTTCACATCCATGTCGGCTTTCAGGTTCAGCTTCAGCAGCTCCTGATCCCGGTCCTTGGTCAGTTCGGCTTGCTTCATGTCACTGAGCGTCGATTCCACCACGGATTGCTGGTCGAACGTGCTGCTCTGGAGCCTGACCTTCAAATCCTTGTACTGGGCGTCCGCCGCCTTAACTTGCCACTGGAGATCGTCAGCCTGTTCTTCCATGTCCGGATTGCTTAATACCAGCAATATCGCGTTAGGTTTCACATCGTCGCCGGAGCGGGCCTCGATTTTCGCCACCTGGCTATCGAATAGCGCCGGAATCTGAATAATGTCTTCAGGCACCAGCGTTCCCAGGCCGCGGACGTCCCGCACCATGGGACCGCGCTTCACCGAATCGATCCACACCGTAGCGCGCTCCACTGTCGGCGCCGCCGGCTTCAGCTTCGAGAGCTGCCAGCTGATCGCCCCCACAGCCGCCACGGTAAGAGTCAGAACGATGATTCGCCGGATCATTTTCTTCTTCGCGACGCCTTCGCGTTTTACGTCCATTGCCATAGAAAGAAGCCCCCAAAGAGGATTTTAGTGCGTTGCTGGCCAAAAACGGTAATCGCACGCGCCCTGCCAATTGTATCTGCTTGTAAAGAATAGAATTCCGCGGCTCGTACTGTTCGCTGGTGGGACGAGATTGTGCGAATGGGGAAACCGGGCGTTTTTGGAGCGGGAGACGGGATTCGAACCCGCGACATCAACCTTGGCAAGGTTGCACTCTACCAGCTGAGTTACTCCCGCACGCGCCAGTTCATTGAGCAGAGCACCTAATATTGTCACTCCGCCGCGCCCGGTTTGTCAAAGCATGATGCGGGCCTGGACGATTGGCCCCTGACGGTCTGGTACTCCCAAGACATCCTTTAAAATACATGTTTCGAATGTGAAAAACGGGTTGCAGACAAAATGTTCTTCTACTGATGTAGTACCCGTAACCGCATCAAATTAAAGGATTAAAAAAATGGCAAGTTGTTGTTACCCTTCGGATATTTTGTGGTATGCTGAAGTCCGTCGCGCGAAAGCGGAGGGGCGTTTTCAACGCCAGCATCGAAGCGTTCACGGCGAACGGTTCCCAATAGAATCGCTAGCTGAGGTTTGGGATTTCCACAGTGTGTGGAAATCATGTGGGAATTTTGTGTCCCAAGGCATATCACGAGGGGTATATAAGGGTGATGGACAGAACAGCGAGTGCCACGGCTATGGATTTGAGAGCCAATGTCTGGGATCAGATCAAGGCTCGGCTATCCACAAAGATCAGTACCCAGGCTTACGAGAACTGGATCATGCGCACTGCTTTTGAAGGTTTGCAAGAGGGCATCCTGCGCGTACTTGTTCCCGATCAGGTTACCAAGGACTTCATGGAGCAGGAGTATGCCGAAGACATCCGCGGCGCTGTGCGCGAGTTGAACCTGGTGGTACAAAGTGTCCAATACATTCCACAGCTCACGCAGTTTTCTACCGTGCGATCTTCAATGCCGGCGGACCCCGGATTCACCCCGGAGCCTATCTTCGCGTCCGCGGTTGGCCAGATCAACGCGAAGTTCCAGTTCAACAATTTCGTGGTCGGCTCCTGCAATCAGTTTGCGCATGCAGCCGCGCGGGCCGTGGCGAACAGTCCCTCGCGAAGCTACAATCCGCTGTTCATCTATGGCGGCGTGGGGGTAGGAAAAACGCACCTGCTGCACGCCATCGGGCGCGAGCTTCTGGACCGCTATCCTGGAATGCGCATCGTGTACACGTCGAGTGAGCGCTTCATGAACGAGATGGTCACCTGCATCAAGTCCGAGCGTATGCCGGCTTTTCATCGCCACTACCGCTCAGCCGATGTTCTGCTGGTGGACGACATCCAGATCCTGGCGGGTAAGGAACGAACACAGGAAGAATTCTTTCACACCTTCAACGAGCTCTATGATCATCAGAAACAAATTGTGATTTCAAGCGATTCGACGCCGAAAAGCACGCCGGGCTTAGTGGAACGTCTACGGTCGCGTTTCGAGTGGGGTTTGATGGTCGACATTCAACCCCCTGACCTGGAAACTAAGATGGCGATTCTCGATAAGAAATCGGAGATGGAAGGCGTCATGCTTCCCGAGGACGTCCGTAACTATATCGCGACCAAGACCAAGTCAAACGTGCGCGAGCTGGAAGGCGCGCTAGTGAAACTAATCGCGTACTCATCCGTGACAGCATCACCCATCACCCTCGCGATGGCTCAGCAGGTCCTGAAATATCTGATCCCCAATCAAGAACGGCGCATCACCATGGATTCGGTACTCCGGGCAGTAGCCGAGCGCTTCCAATTGATGCCGTCACAGCTCAAACAAAAGACCAATGCGAGGAACATCGCCTACCCGCGTCAGGTCGCAATGTACTTGATCAAAGAGCTAACCCAATCCTCACTTCCCGAGATCGGACGGATGTTCAGCGGCAAGCACCACACTACGGTCCTTCACTCGGTGCAGAAGATCGACAAGCTGCGCCAGAAAGACCCAGATTTGAACAGACTAATACACAGCATAACAGATTCAATCCATTGAACTTAGTAGTTTTTTGCACATTCGGAGACATTAGAACGCTGTGAAGCGCTGTGCATGAACCTGAAACGGCCAAAATATGCTCAGCCGAACACCCGGATCCGCACATCTCGAGATGACTTTAACCCCAAGGTCTTGCTATAATTTACAGAGAAATCAACTTTTCAACAGTCCCTATGAATCTTCTTCTTCTCTAGGTACATGATTTAGAACACTGGAAAGAAGAGCTAAGGAACCGTCCATGGAATTCACTGTTAGCAGGGCCGATCTGGTTCGCGAATTGAACCTCTCGCAAGGCGTAGTTGAGAAGAAGACGACCATTCCCATTCTGTCGAACGTTCTCCTCGAAGCCAATGGCGACAGGATTCATTTGACTGCAACCGATCTCGAGTTGGGCATTCGTTGTTCATGCGCCGCCCGGGTTAAGAAAGCTGGTGCCGGAACAATACCCGCGCGCCGTCTGCTCGATTATGTCCGCTTGTTGCCAGACGGCGATGTTCAAGTGAAGATTCAGGAGAACCACTGGGCGAATCTTGTGTCCGGCAGATCCAGGACGCGGATCGCAGGAATGTCGCGAGAAAGCTTTCCGGAGCTTCCACAGATGCCGGAAGTGCTCGCCGAGATTCCGATCGGTGTGTTGGCGTCAATGATTGGCAAAACGATCTTTTCGATCTCAACAGAAGAGTCGCGGTTCACGCTGAATGGCGCGAAGCTGATTTTACGCAAGGGCGGCTTGATCATGATTGCGACCGACGGGCACCGCATGGCGGTTGCGGAGAGCACGGACGATATTCCAGGCATCAGCGCACCGTACAGCGCGCTGCTGCCTAGAAAAGCCATGCAAGAGTTGCAGAAGCTAGCTGGCGAATCTGACCCAGCGGCGATCGTACGATTTTCAGGCGACGAGAATCATCTATTTTTCCAACTCGGCGACCGTTTGCTGCTCAGCCGCAAGTTGACTGGTAATTTTCCGGATTGGGAGCGTGTGCTTCCCAAGGAACAGCCGAATTCCGTTATCCTGGAGCGCGAAGAATTTCGGGCGGCGATTGAACGCGTTGCGCAGTTCTCCGACGAACGGTCGCGCGCCATACGCGTCCGCGTAGCACCGGGTGAGATGAAGATTCATTCGTCGGTATCGGAGACGGGTGAGAGCGAAGAAAGCATCCCTGTAAGCTATGATGGCACGACGGTCGAGATCGGATTCAACGCGCAGTACATGCTAGATTTTCTGCGAGCGGTCGGAGAGCCCCAAGTTTCGTTCCTGTTCAAGGACCCAAACAGCGCCGGCGAAATGCAGCCGACGGGTGAGAAAGCGGGCTCGTATCGATACGTGATCATGCCGATGCGGATCTGAATCGCAGCCATGGAATAGTTCAAACAAGTAATTATGTCAAGCAAAGTCACCGGAGCTCCGTTTCCGGAAGAAGACCCGAAAAATCCAAACGTCTACGACTCCTCGAGCATCAAAGTGCTTGAAGGTCTGGAGGCCGTGCGCCTGCGGCCCGCGATGTATATCGGCTCCACCGGTGAAACCGGTCTGCACCACCTGGTTTACGAGGTGGTCGACAATTCCGTCGACGAAGCGCTCGCGGGTTACTGCACCGAGATCAATGTCACGATTCATGAAGACGATTCCGTCACCGTAGTCGACAATGGCCGCGGAATTCCTGTCGACCTCCATGAAGAGGAAGGCGTGTCAGCCGCCCAGGTGGTGATGACGAAACTGCACGCCGGCGGGAAGTTTGATTCGAATTCCTACAAGGTATCGGGCGGCCTGCACGGCGTAGGCGTAAGCTGCGTGAATGCGTTGTCCGAAGCTCTTGAACTGGAAATCTGGCGCGACGGCGGCACCTTCGTTCAGGAATACGCCCGCGGCACGCCCAAGGCCCCGCTGGAGAAAACCGGGAAAGCCGGCCGCAAGACCGGCACGAAAATCACGTTCAAACCGGACGTGTCCATCATGGACGCCACCAAGTTCAACTTCGATACCCTGTCGCAGCGGCTGCGCGAGCTGGCGTTTCTGAACAAGGGCCTGAAGATCACTTTAAGCGATGAGCGGGAAGAACCAGCGCGCACAGTCGACTTCCATTTCAACGGCGGCATCGTCGAGTTCATCAAGCACCTGAACCGCGGCAAGTCCGTTCTGCACGACAAGCCCATCGCGTTTGAAGGCGAGCGCGAGCTGCCCAATGGAACGCTGACCATGGAGGTCGCGCTCCAGTACAACGATTCCTATAGCGAATCGGTCTTCAGCTTCGCCAACAATATCAACACGGTCGACGGCGGCTCCCATCTCACCGCCTTCCGGAGCGCTTTGACCCGGACCATTAACTCCGCCGGCCAGCAAGCCCAATTGTTCAAAGACGTGAAGGAAAATCTGAGCGGCGATGACGTTCGCGAAGGCCTCACGGCCGTGATCAGCGTGAAGCTGCCGCAGCCCCAGTTCGAAGGCCAGACCAAGGGCAAGCTCAACTCCGATATCGGCGGCTATGTCGTCCAGTTCATCAACGAAAAACTGGGCGAGTTCTTCGACAAGAACCCGTCGGTGATGAAAAAGATCGTCTCCAAGGCGATCGACGCCGCCCGCGCCCGGGAGGCCGCGCGCAAAGCTCGCGACTTGACTCGCCGCAAAGGAGCGCTTGATTCCGGCGGCCTGCCCGGCAAGCTGGCCGATTGCCAGGAAAAAGATCCGGAACGATGCGAGCTGTTTCTAGTAGAGGGCGAATCAGCCGGCGGCACCGCAAAAGGCGGCCGCGACCGCCGTTACCAGGCCATTCTCCCACTGCGCGGCAAGATTCTGAATGTCGAGAAGGCCCGTTACGACAAGATGCTGGGCCATGAAGAAATTCGCGCGATGATCACCGCCATCGGCACCGGCATCGGGAAGGACGATTTCGATCCGGCCAAACTGCGTTACGGAAAAATCATCATCATGACCGACGCCGACGTGGACGGCTCCCACATCCGCACGCTTGCTGCTGACGTTCTTCTTCCGCCACATGCAGGAGCTGATCAAGCGCGGCCACGTATACATCGCGCAGCCCCCGCTGTACCGCGTGAAGAAAGGCAAGTCCGAAAAATACATCAAGGACGATAAAGAGTTCACACGCGAGATTCTGCGCCGCGCCACCGAAAACCTGAAAGTCGAGCTCAACGACAAGACGATCCTCGAAGGCACCGAGCTGCGCAATTTCCTGATGCAGCTCGACGACTTCCAGATCACCTGGCGGCGCCTGGAACGCCGTCTGCGCGATTCCCGCGTGGTCGAGGTTCTGGCGCGCGCCAACCTGGCGCTCGACACACGAGCCGATTTCAGCGAGCAGAAGAATCTACAAGCCGTCTTCGATGCCCTGAAAGCCGCGAAGATTGAGGCCGAGCTGAAGCGCGAAGAAGAGCATTCCGCCTGGATGGTGGTCTACAAAGATCCGACCAACGCGGAGCGGTCCATCGACCTGGAGCTCGCCGGGCAGCCCGAGTACCGCCGTCTGCGCACCATCGCGCGCCAGTCGGCGAAGTACAATCTGCCGCCGTTCACCGTGATGAAGGACACCCAGCGCGAGGTTCAGGCAAACTGGCGCGACCTGCTCGCCTACGTGAAAAACGAAGGTTCCCGCGAAGTCAGCATCCAGCGCTACAAGGGCTGGGTGAGATGAATGCCGAGCAGCTCTGGGAAACGACCATGAACATCGAAACACGCACGCTGCTCAAGGTATCGGAAGGCGACGCCGTGGAGAGCGACAAGATGTTCACCACGCTGATGGGCGAAGACGTCGAAAGCCGCCGCAAGTTCATCGAAGAGAACGCGCTGGATGTTCGGAATCTGGACGTGTAGAGCGAAGAAGCCTTAATTCAATCCACATACACGCGCTTTACCCGGGCGTGGATTCCGCACAGGACACTGTAAGAAATCGTCCCCGCCCAACGTGCGACTTCTTGCGCGTCAATCGAAACATCCCCTTCCGAGCCGATCAAAGTCACCGCGTCTCCCGCGCGCACGCCAGGGGACGCCGTCACGTCGACGGTGGTCAGGTCCATCGACACCGCGCCGAGGATCGGCGCCAGCTTTCCTGCCGCGATCACCTTGCCGCGATTTGAAAGTCGATGCGGGATGCCATCCGCGTACCCAGCTGCGAGCACCGCGATACGGGTGGGCCGCGCCGCCCGGTGAATGCCTCCGTACCCGATCCGCGCACCCGCCTCGAGGTCCTTCACCGCGAGCACTGTCGCCTTCCAGCTCAGCGCCGGGCGAACGTCGAGAGCAACCGTCGGCACCGGACCGCGCCCCGGCGAAACGTAGCCGTAGATCGCGTGGCCGGGCCGCACCAGACTGCCCCAAGCCTCGACGCGCCGGTAAGCCACCGGAATCGAGCTCGCCATGTGCACGTATCGCGGCGTCACGCCCTGAGCGCGAAACGCGGCGAGCACGGTTTCGAAATGCGCGATCTGCTCATCCGTCTGCGGGCTCTCATAGTTCGCGGATGAAGCGAAGTGTGTCATGACGCCTTCAAGCGGCGCATGCGCCACAGCCACGTGGCGCAGAATCTCGGCGGCCCCAGCGCGAGTCCCCAGGCGTCCCATCCCGCTGTCGATCTTCAAATGATAAGGTACGGCGACGCTCGCGAGATCCTCAAGCGTGTGAATCACCGGAGTCAGGCGAAACATTTCCAGCGCCGTGCGCTCTTCAGGCAGAAAATCGGCCATCACCAGAATTCGCGCGGCGATTCCAGCTTCCCTGAGCGCGACGCCTTCTTCGACGCTTGAAACCGCGAACCACGTCACGCCTTCGCTCTCGAGCACGCGCGATACTTCGACGGCCCCATGCCGGTAAGCGTCCGCCTTAACCACCGGCATCACCTCGACTGCATCGCCGGTGAGCGCGCGGACCGCGCGATAATTTTCGCGAATGCGCGCTCGGGAAACTTCGATCCAGCTCCTCATGACGCCAGCCCCGTCAACAGGTTTTCGTACGCGTCCGTCACCGCATCCCAACTGTAGCGCGACCGGACGCGTTCCATGGCTCGCGCCCGCCACCGCTCGCGCTCTTCGTCCGGCATGTCAAGGACGCTCCGCAGCACATCCGCCAGGTTCGAAGGATCGAACGGGATTCCCGCGCCGCCGGCGACTTCGGCGTTCTCGGGCGTGTCCAGATACAGCGTCAGCGCGCCGCGGCCCATGGCTTCGATCAACGCGGGATGCGTGCCGCCGACCTCGGTCGCGTGAATGTAGGCGAAACAATGCGAGCCCAGTTCTCGATAACCCTGTCCATAAATCGCCCCGGGAATCACGATGCGCGGATCGCGGGTGTCGCGCACGCGGCGGATATAGTCGGTGGCATAAGGCGCGTCGCCGATCAGCGCCAGCTTCATCGGCGTGCTCACGCGCTCGAACGCTTCGCGCACCAGCAGGCCGTTGTTCTCAGGCTCCATGCGGCTGACGTACAGGAAATACCGGCGCGGTTCCAGGCCCAGACGCTCGATCGTCTCGATGCTTTGGACAGCGCCGAGTCTCCGCGCCGTAAGGAATCATTTCCGAAGCCCGATGGTAGCGCTCGCGATAATACTCCGCGATGCGCGCGGCATCGGTCACCAGCGCCGTGGGCATCCATGTGGCCAGCCACTCCGACATGCGATACCAGGTCTTCGCCGCGCGATTCCACTTCTTGCGATTGCGCTCCAGTCCATCCACGTTCAGAGCCACCGGCATTCCGAACAGCCGCGGCATCCAGGTAAACACCGCGTTGGCGGCATTGCAATATAGCACCGCATCCTGGCGCGTGGTCAGCAGGTGCAGGGTCGAAAGACAGGTATGGACCAAGGTGTCGAAGTACTTGTGGCGGATGGTGGGCAGATACTTCAGATGGACGCCGCGATACTCGGGAGCGGAAGGACGCTCCCGGCCGTACACCAGCATGCGGTGGCCGCGAGCCGCCAATCGGGTCGAGAGCTCCTCGGCGAACGTTTCAAAACCGCCGTAGCGGGCAGGAATGCCGCGGGTGCCGACGATCGCGAATCTCACGCCTGAATGCCCGGGGGGTTTAGCCCCGCGCGGCGCGAGCTTTGGCCAGCGTGCGCGCGGTCGGCTTCGGGGCCGGGCGGCTCACAGGCTTGTAGGAAAACCAGCTCGCGATGTAGTCGTCCTTCGCTCGCCGGCGCCGCATGATCTCGCCTCGCTTGGCCACCACGCGCCTCCAGTTTCGCGCCAGGTACCAGAACGCCCGCAGCGAGGAATGCTCGCGCAGAAGACACGCGCCCACCACCACCAGGTCCCGCGCCGTGATCGAGAGCCAGTTCCGGCGGTACAAGTCCGGCGTCATGTTCTTGATCCGCAGCAGGAAACGGTTCTTCACCGAGTGCATGTTGATTTCGGGGGGCAGCGCGCGCCGGTTGCCCGGCAGTACGTTGCGGACGTGATAACCCCGGGCCAGCGGCGTGTAAATGCATCGCCAGCCCATCAGTTGCGCGCGCCACGCCACGTCCGCGTCCTCGCGGTAGACAAAGAAATCCGGATCGAAGAACTCGCCCAGGACCGAAATGTCGTCGATCATCTGTCGTCGATACAGCGCCGCCGCGGCGGTCGCGCCGAAGACGTATTCGAAGTTCAGGTAGTGCCCGTTGTCGATTTCCTGGCTGCCGCGATCCAGATGCCGCAGCATGGGCGTGAAATAGATGCCGGTGGAATCCACCAGTTGCTTGTCCGGCAGGTCGAACGTGGCGCGGATGGTCAGCAGCTTCCCGCAAACCGTCCCCACCTTGGGATCCATCTGCCCGGCTTCCACCAGCGCCTGGATGAAGTTCGGCAGCAGCAGCACGTCCGGGTTCAGGGTCAGAACCCATTCGCCGGAAGACAGGCCGATAGCCTGGTTCTGCGCCGCGGCGAACCCGATGTTCTCGTCGTTGTAATAGATGCGGCACTGGTTCTCGAACTGTTCCAGCATGTCCACTGTGCCATCGGTCGACGCATTGTCGACGACGATCACTTCCAGGTTCGGGTACTTCTGCTCCAGCACCGATTCCAGGCACCGCTTGATGAATCGGCCGCTGTTGTAGGTCACGATCGTGACGGATACCAAGTCGTTATAGGCCATGCGAATGAGTTAAGAATTCGTCGAGACTGCCCCGCGCCCTCTGGACGAAACAAGGCACGCGCCTGCGTAACGCACAATCTTACTATATACAAGGATGGGTTCTGAGCTTCGGCGTTGAATCATCCCCGCGACCATCCGCGGAAACGAACTGAGCAGCACCGCCGCGCAAATTCCTCGATAGGCCACCGGGCGGAAGTGCTTGGATGCATACCTTAGAAGGCTAACACACCAATACCATGCCCGGCATCCCTCCGATAACCCGTGGATCGAATGGGCACCCCGATGGCTAGCCACAACTTGCGGAACATACTGAATTTCATAGCCCGCATCCACGGCGCGTCGGCAGAAATCCACATCCTCAAACCAGATCGGGCGGAACCCTTCATCGAAGCCGCCAAGCCTCTGCCACACATCGCGCCGGAACATCAGGAACGCCCCTGCCGGCTGCTCGACGCGCCCGGGTTCGTCGGGCCAGCGGTCGAGATAACGATACCGGCGATTGACCGGGTTGGACGGCCATAAACGATTGATGCCAAACAACTCAAAAATCAAAGCCGCGGCCGTCGGGAATCGCCGGATTGAAAATCCAGCCTGCGCCTTGCCGTTCCCATCCACCAATTTTCCGGCCGCGAGGCCGTGGCGCTCGGTCGCGTCGACAAGCGCGTCAACCGCTGTCAGCAGTTTCACGTCAGGGTTCAGGATAAGAACGAATTCGGCGTCCGTTTCAACTACACCTCGGTTGACGGCGGCTGCGAATCCGAGATTGTCATCGTTCGCGACGGCCTTGGCCACGCGGTCACGGCACCGTTGAAGTGTGTCATCAGTGGACGCGTTGTCCACTACGATCCGGGTAACGTCGGGAGCCATGCTAGCGAGGGCCTCCAGGCAAGTCTCGATGACCTCCTCCGAATTGTAGGTGACGATCACCGCCGCAGCAGCCAGAAGTAAGCCCTCCAGTACCAGTCGAAACCGGTCTGCTGCTCCAGTTCGAAAATCTCTCGCTCGCTGGATTCGAGGATGGCTCGAACCCTGTCGTGTTCCGCACCACTATCCTTGTAATCCCCGCCAGCCAGCCCGGAAATCTTGCCCCGCAGCCAGGCATAGCCCCTTCCGTGACGAAGGGCCAGAACTCCCCACAGCAACTGACCAGCCACAATCGGCCAGCGCGATTGCGCCCGGAAGTGCTTTCGCGCCAGCAGGACTTGATTGCGGGCGATGGACCGCACCGTGTCCGAATTCCACGCTCCCAGGGTGGCGCTGCCGCGGTGGTAGGCGATGGCGTCGGGAACATACGCCCCGGTGCGGCCGGCCAGGGCCGCCCGCAGCCCGAAATCCACGTCCTCCAGGTAGGATCCGAACCGTTCGTCAAGCAGTCCGATTTCCAAAAACAGGTCGCGGCGAAACAAGGCAGCCGTCATCGAAGCGAAGCGGATTTTCCGGGCCTGGTTCCAGACTGCGGAGTCGGGTTTGCCGGATCCGCACCGGCACGCGCACGCTCCCCTGGAAATCTCGTCGAACGTGCCATCGACGATCGAAGGATTCCCGGTACGCAGAATTTTCCCGGTCACGAAAGAATTACCGCCGGAAGCCGCCAGAAGATTCGCGAGCCACGCGGCATCCAGCGTCACGTCGTTATTCAGGATCGCGATCCAGTCCGCGCGCGCCGCTTCAATCCCGCGATTTACGGCCGCGGCGAACCCCAGGTTCTTGCCGAGCGCTACCACCCGTGCCCCCGCCCGCTCGGCCGATTCAACTGAGCCGTCCGTCGATCCGTTATCCACCACGATCACTTCATCGAAAGGAACCATCTGCGCGCGAAGGCTTGGAAGGAGCTCATCAAGGAGATCTCTGCGGTTCCAGTGAGGAACGACGGCGGCAACGCTCATGTAAAGCGCTTTTTGACCAGAAACCAGAGGTTATAGAAGCCGTCGCGCCAGGGATTCAGCTTGATTTCCCCCAGCCGTGACGTATACATGATGGAGATTTCTGCGAACCGCACGTGTCGGCTCTTCAACGCCTCAATCTTGATTTCCTCCGAAAAAGCCATACCGTCCGCCACCAGCTTCATGTCCTTCAGAATCGACCGCCGGAACACCCACATGCCCGACTGCGAGTCCCGCACCCAGCGGAAATACAAAAGCGACATGGCGAGCGATAGCATCCAATTTCCAAATTTATGTTTGAAACTCATCGCCCGGGGATCCCGTACGGGAAACCGCGATGCGTTCAGAAAATCGACGTCCAGGTGCAGAAACGCCTCCAGCAGATACGAGATCGCATCCGGCGGATAACTATGATCGCCATCCAGCGTGATAATCAGATCGCCCGACGCAAACGCGAAACCCGTTTTGTAACTGCGCCCGTATCCGCGCACATTCTCGCGAATCACTTTGGCCCCGAAGCTATGCGCGACATCCGAAGTGCGATCCGTGGACCCGTTGTCCACCACGATCACCTCGTCGACAAACTCCGGCATCCGCCGCAATACCGACTCGATCCCCTGCTCTTCATTCAGACACGGAATGATGACCGTGATTCTCTGCCCTTTGTACATTCAGCCGATGCACCAGAATAACGTAACAGCCTCCTGTGTATCATTGAAACTATGAAGCTGTATGTTGCGATGCTCGCCGCCGGAATGGCGGCAGCGGCGTCGGGCGCCGAAATCGCCGATGTGAAAACTGTGTACGTGTTGCCCATGGCGAACGCCCTCGATCAGTTTCTGGCCATCCGCCTCACGGCCGGCAACGTCCTGCAGGTGGTTACCGATCCGCAGAAAGCCGACGCCATTCTGACCGACCGCATCGGCGCTGGCCTCAACTCCAAATTGGACGAGCTGTACGCACCCAAAGCGCCGCCGCCTCCCAAGGACGCGGACAAAGATCTCCTGAGCCAGCCCGTGAAGCCCATAGTCCAACCCGGCAGCCACGCCCGCGGCACCGTCTTTCTGGTCGATCGCAAAACGCGCAACGTCCTATGGAGCCTCTATATGCTCCCCAAGAACACCTCGCCCAACGAGATGAACCACATCGCCGAAAGGATTGCCGGCAAGCTTTCCAAGGACCTGAAGGGCAAGTAGGCGTGCTGACCGACCGTTTCGAGCAGGCACTCATCTACGCGGCTCGCCTTCACGGCAGCCAGGTCCGCAAAGGCTCCGGAATCCCATACGTCTCGCACTTGATGGCCGTCTCCGGCCTGACCCTCGAGTACGGCGGCGGCGAGGATGAGGCCATCGCCGCGCTCCTGCATGACGCCGTCGAGGACCAGGGTGGTGAAGCCACCCGCGCCGAAATTCTGCTTCGCTTCGGTCCCCGCGTCACCGCCATCGTCGACGGGTGCACCGACACAGACGAAGATCCGAAACCGCCTTGGCGGCAGCGTAAGGAGGCCTACATCGCCCGCGTCCGTACCGCGCCGCGATCCGTTCGTCTGGTCAGCGCCTGCGACAAATTGCACAATGCCCGATCGCTGGTGAAAGAGTACCGCATCCAGGGCGAATCCCTGTGGACCCGTTTCAACGGGGGCCGCGACGGCACCTTGTGGTACTACAGCGCCGTGCGCGACGCCCTAGGCTCGGACGGAATCGCCGAAGTGATCGGCGAGCTGAATCGTGTGATCGCGCAACTTCACGCGCTGACCGGTGCGTACTAGAAAAGTCACGATCGCATCCGCTGCACTTCCCGCCGATAGCAATCCACCAACCGCTCCGTCATCGCGCGCATGTCTCGCTTCTCTACCACCTCCGCCCGTGCACGCCGAGCCATGTCAGCAGCCTCCGCCGGATTCTCCATCAGCTTCAACACGCGCTGCGCGAACTCTTCAGCATCGTCCGCCAGCGCGCAAATTTCGCCGTCCACCGTAGCCAATCCCTCCGCGCCTAGCCGTGTGGAAACTATCGGAATCCCCGCCGCAAACGCCTCCAGCAGTTTCACGCGCACACCCGACCCGCTCAGGATCGGACACACAAACACCGCATAGCGCGCCAACGGCTCGCGCACGTCCTTGACGAATCCGATCAGCTCGATCGCCTCCGCTTCCGGCAGAGAATGCCGCGGCGGCGGTTCCGCGCCGATCACGATCAGCCTGGCGCGCGGCTCAGCCGCCAGCACCGCGGGCAGTACGCGCCGCACGAACCACTCCAGAGCTTCCACATTCGGCAAATGCCGGAAGCTTCCGAGAAACAGCAGCGTGAACGGTTCCCGCCCGTCGGGTTTAAAATCGTACAGCGAAGTGTCGATCCCGGCTCGAAACCCTGCGTCGATTCGGCCGTGAAGTTGCGGCAGAAACGAAGCCAGATAGTTTCCGTTGTCCTCGCTGCAAACCTGGATTCGGTTGGGCTTGGGCAGCATTCTCAATTCGTAGCGTAGCGACCTCAGATATTCCCACCGCGCCTGGGTCCGCTCCACCAGGTTCTTCATATAAGGAAGCCGCCGAGCGATGGATTGAAAGTAAATATCGTGTTCGAACAGAATGCTGGGGATATGTTTGAATTGGCCCGCGTACTGTCCCAGGACCGTGTACTCGAGCTGCAAAACATCGATGTGCCGCGTGTAGATTTGCCGGTGGATCAGCCAGGCCAGGTCTGGATTGCGAAATTCACGAACCGCGTGAGGTTCGGCCGATCCGATGGCCTTCTGCCTCCCTTCCATCCGCACCACATATTCCACCGACCCGCAGATTCGTTCCAGCTCGGCATGCGCCTCGCGTTCCTGCGGATAGTCGAGCAACACGATGAGATGCAGCTCACACAATCGTGCCAGTTCGCGTACCGTCTGGTACATGAAAACCCCGCCGCCGTGCACAGGGGGGCAGATCGGGTAAGGGGAAACGAACAAGACTTTGAGACGATCGGTCTCCGGCCAGCCGAATGTGTCGCGGAAATGGCCGCCGAGCGGCCGTCGAAACGCTTCCCGGTCTGGAACCAGCGCCAGCGATCGCGCGCGCAGCCGGGAGACCACCGCGGGCGGAAGTTGCAGCGCCGCGCGCGCGATTCCCGAGAAGTTGGCGCGTTCCGGAGAGTCTCCGAATAGCCAGCTCAGCATCGCTCCAGCCCACGCGTAAAAGAAATGTGGGATCAGGAGACGCCATTCGTGGATATTTTTCCAGGTGAACAGTAGGAAATTTTTCTTGAGAACGGATTGAATGTAAGCGTCGCTGAAGGTGCGCCCAATGGTTCCGCGATGTTCGTGGAACACCATGCTCGCCGGTTGATACAACACCCTCCAGCGACGTTTCCAGGCTAGATACCCCAGGTCCGTGTCCTCCAGATAAAACGGCGCCAGCAGCGAATCGAATCCGCCCAGCTCGATAAACTTGCGGCGGTCGAACGCACAGGAGCCGCCGCCGCCATAAAAGCAGGGATACAGCTCGACGATCGAAGGCTCGATCCGATGCCTCACGTGAAGCCCGCCTTGCTGCCACCAGCCTTCCGTGAGGCCGGTTTCTTCCCGCAACTTATTTGGATCGGAAAAGAAAATCTGGCACGACACCGCGAAAACGTTTTCGTCTGTGAATCCGTCGAGCAGCGGCCGCAGGAAATCGCGCTCCACGCGCATGTCGCTGTTCAGCAGTACCACCACGTCATGCCGCGCATGTTCAAAGCCGGTGTTGGACCCGCCGCCGAATCCGAGGTTCTTATCAAGGGCGATGAGCCGTACCGTGGGGAACCGTTCGAGGACGAATTCCGCGCTGCCGTCCGTCGACCCATTGTCGACGACGATCACTTCACTTCCCGGGCACTGTTGCGCAGCTGCGATCACGGCGGGCAGGTATTTCTCGAATCAGGTCGCGCCCATTCCAGTTAGGGATCACGATGCTGGCGGAGACCGTTTTCGGCCGCGTAGCGTACGCGAGACGCTTGCGCGGCCGAAGCGTCGCGATCACATCGCTGAGAAAAAGCGCAAACGCGGCGACCGACAGTAGAATCGGCGCGATCAGCGCCAGTGGCAGACCCTTCAACAGGCGCCACAGAGCGCCCAGCGCCCTTCGCATTAACCTTCCACCCGCGGACCAAAACCAACCAGGCGTCCCAGCTTGATCCACCGCGATTCGCGGATCATCCGGACCTGCGCCTCGGCATGCTCCAGCCGCTGCTGGAGTTGTTGCGCCCACAGCGTGCGCTCAATCACCGTGGCCTCGGCGGTATCCAAAAGTCGAACGGCTTCCGCCAGCTCTGCGCTTTTTTTCGCGAGTTCGGTCGAAAGCCGGCGTTCGGTTTCGAGAGCCCACTCAGTCCTGCGCACGTTTTCTTGTTGAAGGGCGGTGAGGGCGCGTTCGTAGCCCACCGCGACCTCCGCGCCCGCTGCCTGTTCGGCTTTCAGTTCTTCCTGGAGCTGCACAATGCGTACGAGCCCAGCGCGCCAATCCTGTTCGAGCTTCAGCGCCCAACGATTGTGTTCCTCCAGGTGTCGCGTTTGTTCGGCGTGAACGTCAAAGAGCTTTTTGTGATCTGCGATCACGCCTTCCAGCCACAGTTTGGTTTGCTGCAGCTCGTCTTCGAGCAGGCGAATGTGCTGTTCCCGCTCCCGGAGCAGATTCGAGGCCCGTGGAACATACAGAAAGCTGGGCGGGTCGAACGGACGGTTGACGGAGCACAGCGCCACGAAGAAATGGGCTTCTTGCGGGGATGGAGGGGTCCCATCAATCCGGGTTTCCGGAGTCTGAGGCGGAAGCTCCGCCGGCGAAAACAAAAGGGACTCTAAACGGTTTTGGAGAAGTGTGCTCACGTGCGGGTAGAGTTCGCTCAGAGCCGCATGAAATTCCGCGAACTCGAATTCGTGCGCGTGAAAGGGATTCGGCCCGTCCTTCGCCCGCGATTCAGCGTAGTACAACTTGTTCGGCGTGGAGACCAGGAAGATTCCATCGGGATGCAGAACCCGGCGGGATTCCGCCAGTAGCGCGTGCCAATCCTCAAGGTGTTCAATGACCTCGAAAGCCGTCACCAGATGAAAAGCGGCGTCCGCGAACGGGAGTGCTTGAGCCGAGGCGCGGAGGAACTTGGCATTCGCCATCGGATAATGCCGCGAGCATAGTGCGATCGCTTCGGCTGCCAGATCGATACCGGCAGCGAACCGAGCGCGGCCAGCGAGTTCAGCTACCCCGTATCCCGTTCCGCAACCGATATCGAGCACGCGGCCGCGTCCGGCATAGCGCGACGCAAAGGCGTAACGAGCCAGGTGCTCCGCCCAGAGATCGTCGTTGACCTCGCCGGGAATCACGCGTTCGCCCGTGAATTCGATCACAGTATCGAGCGCTCCCGACATTGCTTCCGCCGCGATTCTGGAGTTGACCTCTACGCGGCAGGGGAAATGGAAGCTGGCCGTAAATCGGCGTAGCGGAGGTCGCCATGTGAAGCGCGACCACGTTTCGCA
>CAWJHI010000028.1:0-20765 GCA_963842485.1 Terriglobia bacterium
GGAACTGCTGGTTCCGGGACAGAATCTCTACACCGCCGACAAGCTGAACGATGTGGGCCTCTACTTCAAGCTCGAACCCGGTTGGCACATTTATTGGAAGAATGCCGGTGATGCCGGCGAGCCGCCACACATCAAGTGGACGTTGCCGGAAGGCATCACCGCTGGGCCCATGCAGTTTCCCGCGCCGAAGCGATTGCCCCTCGGCCCCCTGATGGATTTTGGCTACGAAGACGAGGTCCTGTTTCCGCTGAAAATGCATGTGGCCGATAGCGTCAAAGGTGGTCCTGTCACGCTGCATGCCAAGGTTGACTGGCTGGTTTGCCAGAGCAGCTGCATTCCCGGCAAGGCCGATCTGGAAGTGCAGAAAAATGTATGGGTCGGCATGTTTGAGATCCCCTATGTTCCTCCGCCCTCCTTCCGCACCTTCCTCAATCAAATTCCCAAGCCGTTGCCTCCCACCTCCAGGGTCGGCTTCGAGGCGACAAAGCTGGGGTTTCGGCTGACGGTGGAGACGGGCAGACGGGAGACGCAGGCTGTGTTCTTCCCCTCGGAAGCGGAGATTCTCGATAATCCAGCCCCGCAAAAGCTCACTTCTACGGCCACAGGGCTGCTTCTTGATCTCAAGAAAGACGCGAATCTTACGGCAAATCCGGCTGAATTGAAAGGAGTTCTTGAGCTTTCCGGCGGACGGACGTACGAGATCGTGGCGGTCCCTGGCCCTGGCCCGAAGGCCGGACCTGCCGCGCTCTCTTCGCCACCGGCTGCTCCCACCCGGTTGGCGCCGGCCTCCACTGGCCCTGACGCTACTGCTCCGGCGGCAGGATCTGCTCCAACTCAACCGGTCCAAGAGCGGCGTGCGGTCGCCATCTCCATTCCCGGACCCATTCCGAGCGCTCCTGTCCCGGCCGCAGGGGTTGGCCTGTTCCGCGCTGCCGGCCTGGCCTTTCTAGGCGGCCTGCTGCTCAACCTCATGCCCTGCGTGTTTCCGGTGCTGTTCCTCAAGGGGCTCTCGCTGGTGAACTCCGGCAACGAGGAGCGGCACAAGCTGCGCGCGCATGGCCTGGTCTATGCCGCCGGCATTCTGGTCTTCGTTCTGGGCGCTGGTGGCGCTGCTGCTGGGGCTGCGCGCCGCCGGAGCCACGCTCGGCTGGGGATTCCAGTTCCAGTCGCCGGTGTTTCTGGCGCTGATGGCCGGGCTGCTGTTCTTCCTCGGGCTGTCGCTGGCCGGGCAGTTTGAGATCGGCCTCACGCTGACCAGCGCCGGCGGTTCACTCGCCGCGAAGCAGGGCTACACCGGCAGCTTCTTCACCGGCGTGCTGGCGGTGGTGGTCGCCACGCCGTGCACCGCGCCCTTCATGGGAGCGGCCATCGGCTACGCGCTTGGCGCAGACCGCCGGCGGTCACGTTTGCGGTTTTCACTGCGCTGGCTCTCGGGCTGGCCGCGCCCTACGTCGCGCTCACCCTGCAACCCGCGTGGACGCGCATGCTGCCCACGGCCCGGCGCCTGGATGGAAGTGCTGCAAGCAGGCCGTTTCGGTGCCGATCTTCGTCACGGTGATCTGGCTGGCATGGGTGCTGGCGCAGGCCTACGGCGCCGGCCTGCTGGCCGCGCTGCTGGTCGAGCTTCCTGCTGCTGGCGATTGCCGGCTGGTTTCTGGGCCGCTGGCCGGCCAAGCGCTGGTCCACGGTCGTTGCGGCGCTCGATTCTGCTTGGGGTGATCGCGATCAGCGTCAGTTGCGCCAGGGAAGCATCGGCGCGCTACCGAAGCGTCAAGTCCGGCGACTCTGCCGCTCGGCACAGGGCGCAATGGCAACCATGGTCGCCGAGGCGGTGAGCCGAGCTACCAGTCGCAGGGCCGCCCGGTCTTCGTGGACTTCACCGCCAAGCTGGTGCCTGAGCTGCCAGGTCAACGAGCGCGTGGCCCTCGAGCGGCCTGAAGTGGAGAAGGCCTTCGCCGACGCGCAACGTGGCCCTGCTTCAAGCGCCGACTGGACCCGCCACGACGACGCCATCACCCAGGCGCTCGACGGCGCTCGGCCGCAGCGGCGTGCCGGCCTACGCGCTCTATGTCCCCGGAGAAGCGAGCCCACGGCTCCTGCCCGAGGTGCTCACGCCGGGAATTGTGACTCGATGCCTCGCGAAACTGCCCAAAGCCGCAACCCAGGCAGCCGCCGCAACGTCCAATCAAAGTAAGGCCGAGATTCACGGTCTGATCGTCTGAATTCCCCTCAGGAGGTTGACTCTCATGGCTTCTCTCTCCCGCCTTTCAGTTGCGCGGTTCTGGCCGCTGCGTCTGCTGCCTCTCTCCAGCCGCCGCCCAGGAGGTCCGCGTGGGTGCACCGGCTCCGGCCTTCACTGCCACCGACTCCCAGCGGCCAGACCGAGACGCTGGCCCAGTACCGCGGCAAGTACGTTGTGCTTGAGTGGCACAACCAGGGCTGCCCGTACACGCGCAAGCATTATGTCTCCGGCAACATGCAGGCTCTGCAGAAGGAGTGGACCGCAAAGGGCGTGGTCTGGTTCACGGTGATCTCTTCGGCGCCCGGCAAGCAGGGCTACGTAACGCCAGCCGAGGAAAACGCCTACCTTGCTCAGATGCACGCCGCGCCCACCGCGGTGCTGATGGACCCCGAGGGCAAGCTCGGCCGCCTATACAGCGCCAAAACCACGCCGCAGATGATCGTCATCGATCCTGCGGGCAAGGTGATCTACGACGGCGCCATCGACGACCGGCCCACGCCCGATCCCGAAGATATCAAGGGCGCCGACAACTACGTCTCCGACGCGCTGACCGAGGCGATGGCGGGCAAGCCCGTGAATCCCGCATTCACGCGGCCCTACGGCTGTTCGGTCAAGTATCCGGATTGAGGAGCCAGCAAAGGGGTGTGTGCTCTTGTCTTCCGCTTCATACTCTGATTATTTGAAGACCGCTTTTGCCGCTTCCTCGACTTCCTCTTTGGTGGGCCTGGCGACCGTTTGGCCGATAGACCACCTGTGGCCGAAGGGGTCGCGCAACTGTCCATAACGGTCGCCCCAGAACTGGTCGGCCAGGGGCATGGTCACCTCGGCTCCGGCGGCCACGGCCTGCGCCCACACGGCATCGGCGTCCGCCACCTGCAGATGGAAAGTGACCGGGCTGCCTGCCCAGGGCCTCCGGAGTTTGAGATTTACCGCCCATGGAAGCGGAGAAGTCGTCGCTCATCATCAGCACGCCGCCGTTGATGTTCATGCTGGCGTGCATCAGTTTGTCGCTGTTGGGCGCCGCGTGGCGCGCCAGTTCCACCGCGCCAAAGGCCGCCTTGTAGAAGTCGATAGCCGCGGCCGCGTTGCTGACCACGATGTAGGGAATGAAGGTCGGGTTGCTCATGTCTGTCCTCCAGGAAGTCTCTTCGCGAGAGCTGCGCGTAGATGGGTGGGGAACCGCGCGAAGCGAGTCTACCACGGGTTGTTGAATGTTGGGTGACTCGATTTCAGCCGCCCGTGACGGTCCAAACCGGGTTCAGTCTCTGACGTGCTTGCGGGCGCGAATCCGCCGAATCTCTTCCATCCGCTGCGCCAGCAGCTTTTCGCGCCCCTCCTGCGTGGGCTGGTAGTAGCTGCGCCCGCGGAGCGAGTCGGGCAGGCAGTCCATGTCGGCCACGCGGTCTTCTTCGTCGTGGGCGTAGCGGTAGCCCTTGCCGTAGTCGAGCTCCTTCATCAGCCGCGTGGGCGCGTTGCGCAGGTGCAGCGGAACCGGCTCCTGGCGCGTGTGCTCGATCTCCTCCTGCACCGCGCCGTAGGCGGTGTAGACGGAGTTCGACTTGGGCGCGAGCGCAGAGATAGACCACGGCCTCGGCCAGCGCCAGGTCGCCTTCCGGCGAGCCCAGAAAATCGATGGCCTCCTTGGCGCTGAGAGGCACAGGTTCAGCGCCTCGGGCGCGGCCAGGCCGATGTCTTCGACGGCCATGCGCACCACGCGCCGCGCCAGGTAGAGCGGGTCCTCGCCGGCGGCAAACATGCGCGCCAGCCAGTAAAGCGCCGCGTCGGGGTCGCGAGTTGCGCACGCTCTTGTGCAGCGCGGAGATCAGGTTGTAGTGCTCCTCGCCCGACTTGTCGTACATCAGCACGCGCTGCTGCACGGCCTCGACGGCCAGCGCCTGGTCGATGTGCTTCGCCCTTGGCTTCGGATTGGGCCAGCTGCGCGGCGACTTCGAGCGTGTTGTAGGCGCTCCGGCAGTCGCCGCTCGAGTAGCCGGCGATCAGCTCGAGCGCATCGTCGTCGGCCGTCAGCTCCAGCGCGCCCAGCCCGCGCTCCGGATCTTCCAAGCGCCCTCCGCAAGCAGCGCGCTCGATGCGATCCTCGCTCAGCGGCTGCAGCACATACACGCGGCAGCGCGAGAGCAGCGCGGAGATGATCTCGAACGACGGATTCTCCGTCGTCGCGCCGATCAGCCGGATGGTCCCGCGCTCCACGTACGGCAGAAAAGCATCCTGCTGCGCCTTGTTGAAGCGGTGAATCTCATCCACAAAGAGAATCGTTCGCGAGTGCAGCTCCGCGGCCTGCGCGGCTGCCGCCATCACCTGCTTGATCTCCTTGATGCCGCTCATCACCGCGGAAAACTCGATGAAGTTGGCCTTGGTGGTCTCGGCAATGATCTTCGCCAGCGTGGTCTTGCCCACCCCCGGCGGACCCCAGAGGATCATCGAGCCCGACCCTGATCCGTCCAGACTGTCGCGCTCGATCTGCACCCTGCAGTGGCTTGCCCGGGCCGAGCAGGTGTTCCTGCCCGCTCATCTCCTCCAGGCTGCGCGGCCGCATGCGCTCGGCCAGCGGCGCGGTGCGCAGACGGGCCTTTGGGGCCTTCCGGCTCACCGTCAAACAGACTCATCGCCGCCCTCCACGCAGATCTACAGGCGCGCTCCGTACGCTCCGCTGCCGCGCCGCTTCGTAGAGCAGCACGCTGGCCGCGACCGCCGCATTCAGGCTCTCGACCGGGCCGGGGCAGGGAATCGTCAGCGCGCCGTCGGCCTTTGCCGCCAGATCCGTCGGGCACACCGTTGCCCTCGTTGCCGATCAGCAGCGCCACCGGCCCGGCCAGGTTCGACGAGATCCGCGGGTTCGGCCGCATGCACGGTCGTGGTCCAGACCTTCACGCCCACTTCGCGCAGACGCATGAAGCATTCATCCACGCTTGCCGTCACCAGAGGAAGGCGAAAGACGCTCCCCGCCGAGGCTCGCACCGCCTTCGGGTTCCAGGCGCTTACGGTGCCCGGCAGGCTGATCACGCCATCGGCGCCAAAGGCCTCGGCCGAGCGCAAAATGGTTCCCAGGTTGCCCGGGTCCTGCAGGCCGGCTAGCACCACCACCAGCGGCGTCGCTTTCCGATGCACATCAAGAAAGTGGGCCCAGGTCCAGTCGGGCGGTTCCACCAGCGCGGCAATGGGCTGAGGCGTCTCAGTAGTCAACACGGAGTCAAGCAGATCCTTCGGCAGCAGCAGCACATCGATTTCCCGGCTGAGACCTAACCCCTCAAGCAAATGCTCAAAGCCCTGCGCCACAAACACGCATTCGATCCGCAGGCCCGCGCGCACCGCTTCCTCCAGCAGGTTCGGCCCCTCGATCCCGGCCAGCCCCCGCCCTTGGCGGCCGGTTTCGCGCAGGGGCTGGGCCAGCGCACGGCGCAGTTGTTTCAGGCGCGGATTCTGTTTACTCTGTACAATTCGAAGTGGCATCGATCGGGAAACCTTGAAGCCTACGCCGATTCTAAGCTTGTTTTCCTGGGCGGCGGGCCAGCCCTTTGCAACTGTTAAGGGATGATTGGCGGGTTTCGCGTACTTTTTTTGCGCCTCTTCCTTGGCTTTCAGGTGCTTGGTCCAAGCTTCGCCGGTCATGGTGCTGACCAGCATGGAGCCGATCACGTTGTGGCTTTTGATGAGCTCTACCAGATCGTCGGGCATCGACTTCGGAGTGAGGAGTTCGGGATGCTGGATCAGGTCGATGCCGGCGAGAATCGAGAGGCGGAGGCCTTCGATGGTGGTGGAGTGAGTTTCGGCGCCGCGTCCGCGCTTATGGGCTTCGTCGACCATGATTTTCTGCGCTTCGGGCGAGAAGCCGATGTAGGTGGGTTGCGAAAAGTGGCTGGTGCCGCCGTACTTGATGAAGTCGGGACCTTTGTCGAGATATTTGTTAATCGCGACGCGGAGCTCGTCGGGGGTCATGTCGTTCAGCTCTTCGCCGGCGCCTTGGGTGACGTAGTCGTTCATCTGTTCCTGAAAGAGGGTCAGGTCTTTATCGGGAGTGAGGCTGAAGCTGATCGAGTAGGGTCCGCCCCAGCCGACGATGTTTCCGGCGGCTTGGATGCGCGATCCGACTGCGTTTCCATGTGCGATCTCGTCGCGGACGTGGGTGAGCGGGAGCAGCATGCCGTAGCTGTCGCGAACGGTGGTGATGCCGTGGCTGAGATCGATCTGCGCGGCTTCGAGCACAATCTCGTTCTGGCGCGGCTGGTAGCGGACCAGGGATTCGTAGCGTTCGCGTGCGCCGCCGTAGAGCGAGAGATGGACGTTGGTGTCGATGAATCCGGGGACGATGTAGCGGCCTTTCGCGTCGATGATGGTCGCGCCGGAAGGGACGCGGACGGACGCGCGCGGACCGGCGGCGGCGATTCGCTGGCCGGTGATCACGACGACCGAGTCAGAGACGGGAGGTCCGCCGTTACCGTCGATGAGCGTGCCGCCGTCGATCACCGTCGTTTGGGCGATGGCGGGGAGGATGAACAGAAGCGATGTGGCGAATCTCAATGGGCCGCCTTTCTGGCGTGGATGATTACTCGATAGTTATTTTCGGCGTTCAAATTGATGAGCGCGACGAAGGTGCGGCCCTGGTAGGTCCCGATGGTGCCGGATTGCGATACCGCCGAGACTTCCCATCCGGCAGGCAGCAGAACGGTGTTGCGAAGGCCATGCAGAGTGCGGTCGAAGACGAGATCTCCGTTGTCGATTTTGTAGGCGGGATCTTTTAAGACTCCGGTGATGTGGATGTGGGCGCTTTGTTTATCGTCGACAATGGGGACTTCCAGTTTGATGACAGACTTCGTGCGCGCGAAGGGCTTGCCGGTGTCCAGATCGATTACCTTCAAGTCTTCTAAGGGCAGAAAGGCGAGCGAATCGAGAGTCGCTTTGTCGCCTTTGCGGTAGTCGCTGTAAGTCTGGTCGACTTTAATGGCGTGGGTTTCGGGCGCGTCGAGATCGTAGAGAGTCTTGATGTCGTCGAAAAACATGTCGGTGTACTTGACGGGCTTGAAGGTCGCAGTGGTTTTGCGGGCATGGATCGTCACCGGGTTGCTTTGGCCGCTGGGGTTGGCGAAGGCGAGCTTTAGCCGTCCATCGGCTGCGGTGGTGAGCTGCGCGGCGACGTTCGACGAAATGAACGCGAATCCGGGCGGCAGAAGCACACCGAGGCGGTAGCCGGCGAGGCTTCGGACCCACACGATATCGTCGCCGTGCATCATGTACGTTCGGGCATCCTTGTAGGTTTTGTAAATCAGAACGCGGCCGATGCCGCCTTCGGGGACCGGGATGGGAAGAGTGGCGTGGATGGCGTGATTTTCGGGATCGTCGCCCTGCTGTTCGTAAGTAAACTTCAGAGGCTTGCCGGTGCGCGGATCGTACACTTCGACTCCCGAGCCTTCACTGCCGCCGCGTGTGGCGTTGACCAGCTCCGTGGCGCCGACGCGGGTTTCTTCGGGAAGGAAACGGATGCTGAACTGTTCGCTGCCGGGCGCGAGAATCGAGTATTCGGTGTAGGCGTCCTGTGTGAACAGACGAGTGACGGGCGCGGTGGGGCGCAGCGAGCCGTCGGGATTGGTTCCACCCGGAAACGGGTTGTTCGCTCCGCGGCCCTGACGGGATTGAGCTGAAGCGAACGCGGCGAATATCGCCAGAAGCGGTAGGATTCGGGAACGAAGCATAGTAACTATCCTATGTCGAATCCGCTGGGGGAATGGCCCGCTGTAGAATCGAGGCTTGTCCACTCGTGTGGCGTCGGGTTTGTGGCTCGGGTGGGTGGCCGTTCTGGCGGCGATCACGGCACGTGTGTTCAAGTGGCACCTGGACTACTTCGGCAGTCCGGGTCCACAATTTCATCGCATGGCGCTGGTGTTTATGCCGGCTCTGGCGCTGATCGCATGGATCTACGCCGGCGTGCGCCGCGGGAGAATCTTCCGGTATGAGCCCATCGCGCTGGCGATTCTGACGGTCGCGGCTTGCCTGGGCTATGAGCCACGGGCGTCGGCGGTGACGGCGGCGTTTTTCCTGGCGTCGAGCGCTGCTGGAAGATTCGCGCTTCGCGTGTTGCGGATGAAGCTCGAAAATCCCATCGACAGGATCACCATGGGTTTCGGGGCGGGCACGGGCATACTGATTCCGGTCCTGTTCGTGGTGGGACTGCTGCGGGGGTTCTATCCCGGCGTTTTTCTGGGCCTGATTGTTTTGCCGGTGCTGGTGTCATGGAGAGAATTGCCTGGGGTGTTTCGCGATCTGCGGACGCTCTTGAATTCCTGGGCGACGTCGGCGGATGTGCGTCATCCTGTGGCGGGCGTCGCGATGATATTCGGCCTGGTAGCGGCCGTATGCACGCTGATGGTGATGCTGGCTCCCAGCATCGCGTTCGATTCGGTGGCGCTGCATTTGCCTTCGGTGCAGTATTACCTCGCGCAACATGCGCTGACGCCGGTTCCGGGGATCGAGTACTCGTATTATCCGCAGGGCATGGAGGTGGTGTGGACGCTGATGTACGCTTTGGCGGGACAGGCCGGCGCGCGCATGGTGTCCGGTGTGTTTTTCCTGGCGTTTTTGCTGATCCTGTTTCGCATCGGGCGCGTCTGCGGGATGGATTCCGGCGCGGCTGTAACGGGCGTGGCGTTCGCGGCGACGCTCCCGTTTCTTCACTGGACCGGCAGCGTCGTGAAGAACGATCTGACGCTCGGGTTGTTTGAGTCGCTGGCGCTGTACGCGTTCTTGCGATGGCTGGAGACTGAAGATTTTCGCTGGATTCCAGTGGGCGTTTTTTTTCTTGCGGAAGCATTTGGGGTAAAGCACATCGTGATTTTCGGAGCAGCGCCGCTGTCGGCCCTGTTCGCCTACGCGGTGTGGCGGCAGCGGCAGCGATGGAAGGCCGCGGGCATCGTGGTGGCGGTGGCGCTCGCGTTTGGGACGTGCTGGGCGGTGCGCGACTATCTCCTGACCGGGAATCCAGTGTATCCGGACAGTCTGAGACTCTTGACGGGCGGATCGATCGAGTACCGTGAACACTCGGCTGCGCGCACGACATGGTTTCTGGCTCGGATTCCCTGGAGGCTGACGTTCGACGGGCGGACTGCGTTCGAGTCTCCACTCCCGAACCCTGCCGGCATCCTGTTATTCGCTTTTGCGCCGCTGGCGGTGCTGGCCGGCCTGCTGCATCCCCGCTCAAGAATGACGCGGGCGCAGATCGCGTGCACGGTGTTCGCCGCGGGGAACCTGATCCTGTGGGCCTGGTTTCTTACGAAAGTACGCTACGCGATTTTTCCGTTCGCGCTGCTGGCGATGTTGATTGCCGCGTGGGTGAAACGATTCTATGATGCCACGCCGCGGGGCCGCTTCGTCAGGATCTCGCTACTCGGGGTGGAGACGTACTGCCTGCTGATCGCCCTGATGGGGCTGATGATCGTCGGCATCAACGGGCCGCAGATCGCTTACTTCGCTCGCCGCCTGGACGGGCCGGGATACCTTCGAGCCGCGATGCATGCCTATGGCGCGGTTGAGTTTCTGAACGCTTCGGGCGGGCCGCATCCACGCGTCTTTGGGGTGGACGACATGGCGCGGGCTTACGCGTCCGATCCTCCGGATTTCGACGGGTTGGCGTGCGTTTCGCAGCGCCTCTGCCGGCCAGAAAAGGTGTTGCAAATGGTGCGGGAGGAAGGCACCGAATATCTGATTCTGCCGGAGAACGGTTGGGATTGGAAGGGGACGCTGGAGCAGCTCGGTTCTCCGGAAAGCGTTTATCGCGATGCGTACTTTACGGTGTATGATCTTCGAACCGCCAGGCGACCTTCCCAATGAAATTCCGTGGGTAGCTCGCGCGAGCTGATGGCTGGTGGACCGCGAATAAATTTCGTCAGCGGCGAATCCGGTGAGGATGCTAGCATACCGGTCATCATGCGAAGCAGAGTGGCGGCAGCGCTGGCGATGTTGCTGATGCCGGCCGCGTGCCGCAAGCCGGCGCCGAAGGTGGTGGTCCCGGAAGTCTTCCGGGTGAAATTCGAGACCTCCCAAGGCGACTTCGTGGTGGAAGTGACCCGCGCCTGGTCGCCCCGCGGAGCCGATCGCTTCCATGAACTGGTTCGTATGCGTTACTTCGACCAGGGCCGATTTTTCCGCGTGGTCCCGGGATTCATCGCGCAATTCGGCGTGCATCGCGACTTCAAGGTCCACGAAGTATGGCGCGAACTGTTCATCATGGACGATCCGCCGAAAGAGAAGAATGTGCGTGGGACGCTGGCGTTCGCGCAGTCCGGCGTGAACACGCGGGCCACGGAGATTTTCATCAACCTGGCGGATAACGCGGCGCTGGACGGAGAGGGCTTCGTTCCGTTCGCCAAAGTGACGGAGGGGATGGACGTGGTGGACCGGTTTTACGCGGGATATGGGGAGATGCGGCCCGAAGGGAAACAGATCGACCCGGGGCGCGTCGAAGGCGAAGCCAACGAGTACCTGGTCCCGCGTTTTCCGAGGCTGGATTACATCAAGCGCGCGCTGTTTGTTCCGTAGCTCGCGTGGTCATCTAGAAATAGACAAATCGCTTCAGCCGGTACTGGTGACGCTCCTCTTGAAAGCCGGGGCAGATGCCGCGAGGATTCGTAATGACGATTCCCGCCTGCGTAGCCGTTGCGTCCAGAGAATAACAAGGGTAATAGTCGTCGATCCGCCGGACGAGTCGAATTCCGGGGAAGAAAGTCTTCTCCTGTCGAATGACGACACCGAAGTCCGTGGTTGCTCCTCCGTTGGTGCGATAGAAACAAACAGCCGATTCCTTCCAGCGAGTTTCGAGAAATCGGTCGAAGCCTAAATCACGGCCATTCTTGTAACTCAGCCCAGTCAAGGCGAAGCCGAGCAGGAAGACAAGTGAGTAGTACAGCAACGGTAAGGCGGAAACGATCGCGAGGGCCGTACTCCACCATCGTCCGATGCGGACGATGGCTATGGCTGCCGCCCAGGGGAGACCGAGTCCCATTACGAAGCCGACAAGATCGTTGACAACTGGAGAAGCGAAGCGGACGATCGGGTGGCGAAGTTGCCAGATAAAGATCGCGCTGGCGCAAGAGAGCAAAGCCGCATTCCTCCAGGGAAGGGGAGGTCTCGGCCTATTGGCTGCGCCCACATCCGTCATTTTATCTCCTGCGAGCATGCGTTATTCGCGCTCCGACAGTATAAGTTTCACGAAGCGATTCGATAGCAGGGCGCGTCCGCGAGCCACGCCGAGCACGCTGATCGCAGTCGCCAGGGGATCCGCATCCAGGCCGCGGCGCGCCACGACGGTCACCGTCAGGCTGCTGGTGAGTCCCAGGCCCGTTTTGGGGTCGATGATGTGCGAGTAGCGCACGCCGCCGATCTTGAGTGATTGCTCGCTGTCGCCGGAAGTCGATACGGCGGCGTTGTGAAGGACCAATTGCTCAGCCGTATTCGCGACTCCGATGCTCCAACCTTTTTTCCCCGGCGGAGGATCACCGGCGACGATATCGCCGCTTACCGCAATCAGCGCCCGCCGGACGCCCTGGGCGCGTAGGGTGACCAGCGCTTCATCCACCGCGTAGCCTTTCGCGATCGCGCCCAGATCGAGCTGCATCCCAGGCAGTTTTAGAAACACGGTGTGGTCTCTGAGAACCAGGTTGCGCCAGCCGCAACGCGCCAGCGTTTCACGGTCCGGCAATTTCCCTTGACGCCACAGATGCGTGATCGGCCCGACCGTCACGTCGAACGCGCCGTCGGTTTCTGCCGAGAGCTTCTGCGCCGCGCCCAGCACTCGCCACAAATCCTCCGATACGCGCACCGGATGATCGTGAGCGGCGCGGCATACCTGGTTCAGCTCGCTCTCGGGCTTGTAGTCGGAAAGCTTCTGGTCAAGCTCGCCGATCCGCGCGAACGCCGCGGAGACTGGGGACGCATTCTCCGCGTAAATGGTGATGCGGACCAGCGTTCCCATATGCGGCTCGACGGCCTCCCATCGTGCCGCGCGAGCCAGGGACGCGAGCAGTGCCGCGCTAAGGATCCTTTTCAACACCGCTGTTCCAGTACTTGAACATTTCCCCGGCCGAGGGAATTTTCAGCGGACGAACCAGGCGGAAGCCGAGGCCCTGCGCGTCGGTCTCATACCAGATGCTTTTGGGCATCTGCGGGTCCTGCTGTTTCCAGCTCGGATCCGAGGGCGTTCGCGCGCCGCAGCGCATCGCACCGGCAGGGTCCATCCACGACCCGCCGCGCACGGAGAGTGGATAGGGCCGGGTCGCCTGGATCCACGGGTCCGTGGCGGGGCCGGAACGATAGGGCGCGTATTGATCGAGCGTCCACTCCATCACGTTGCCGAGCATGTCATAAAGTCCCCAGGCATTAGGCTTTTTCGTGCCGGCTTTTTGATATTTCCCGTTACTATTTGCCGAATACCAGGCATAATCTTCCGGATTAGGCATATCCGCGGTCGTTCCGGCGCGGCACGCATACTCCCATTCGGCTTCGGCCGGCAGGCGATAGAACTGCCCGGTGCGCGCGCTCAGCCATTCCGCGTACTTATTCGCGGCGTGCTGCGTCATACTGATTGCGGGGAAGCCTTCGATCCCCATGCCGAACGACATTTCGACATAGGGCCGGGTGGGACGGGTAACGGCGTCCACACCTTCGTCTTTCGACAACATGAATAAACGATATTCGTCCCAGGTTACTTCAAATTTCCCCATCCAGAATGATGAGATGTGAACTTTATGTTGCGGCGATTCGTCTTTTTCGGGACCTCCCATCAGGAAATCGCCTTCCGGGATGGGAAGCATCTCGAAAACGACACTCGTCGCGGGGATGGTCCGTTGGTAGGGCTTGAATTCATCGTTCCCGGATGCGGCCACGATGCGATCATGAAGCCGCGCGACCAAGGCGCGCTCCGCTCGAGGAAGCTTCATTCCTTCGAGGTTGATTCCGTTCGGCCATTTCGCCCCGTCGGCGATCCAGGCGCGAATCAGGTCGCGTTGATCTTTCGGGAGGCGGCCGGCCGGCGGCATTTTGCCGGTTTCCATGCTGGTGTAAAGGGCGCTCTTCTCCGGCGACCCCGGAACGATCACTTTGGAAGCGCCGGCGTGGGTGCTCAGGCGTAGCGCGCCTTGTGCATTCGATCCGCTGTGGCAGGGGAGGCAGTGCTCGACCAGAATCGGGGCGATCCGCTCTTCGAAATCGCCGCTGAGCGCGAGCAGCAAAAACAAAATCACAGGAATCTGGTTTGGCCCGGCCGGGGCATGGGTCCGACCGCGAGCGATGCGTTCCAGTCCAGCTGATCCGGGAAGATACGTTCCTGCGAGTTCATGGCCTGCTCCCAGGTGATTTCCTGGCCGGTGTAAGCCGCCATGCGGCCCATCATCGCGAGAAGCGTGCTGGTGGCCATGCGCTCGCCATCGGCGATCGGCTTGTTTTGGCGAATGGAGGCAAACAGCACGTCGTGTTCGTGCTGATACATGTCGTTTTTCACGCCGGTGAAGGTCCACTCGGTCTGGCCGGTGATGCGTGGTAGCGGCCCGCGGCCGATGGTGCATGCGCCTTTCGTGCCCAGGATGTAATCCGCGTTTTCGTTCCAGCAATTGTCGATCTGGCGGCAGCCGAGAAATGCGCGGAAATTATTCGGATAAAGATAATTGACTTCGAAATGGTCGTAGATGTTGCCGCCTTCGGCTGGAATTTGGCGGCCGCCCACGCCGACGCAACTGATGGGCGGGTGATCATGCATGGCCCAGGCGATTTTGTCGGCGCTGTGGACCGCCTGCTCCACGATGCTGTCGCCGCAGACCCACAGAAAGTTGTACCAGTTCTTGATCTGCCATTCGACATCGCTCATGCCGGCGGGGCGGTCGGATGCGGGAGGCATCGGCTTCACGGGACTGGTGTAATAAGTGGCGTAGTACGCGACGAGGTCGCCGATCGCGCCGCCGTGGATCTGCTCGAAGGTCTCGACGATGTAGTTGCTGTAGCGCCAGCAGAAGCCTGCCACCAGCGAAAGATTCTTCTGCTTCGCCATCTTCGCGGTTTCGAGAACGTGGCGCACGCCGGGCGCGTCCACGGCGATCGGCTTTTCGCAAAAGACGTGTTTGTTCGGCGTCGATGCAGGCGCGAAGATGCACCGGACGAAAGCCGGGCGGCGTGGCCAGAAGCACCACGTCGACGCCGCTGTCGATCAGCTTCTGATAAGCGTCCAGGCCGAGGAACTGGTTCTTCGGCATCCACCTTGACTTTCGCCGCTTGATTCTTGCTGAGTTGATCGATGCACTGGTCGATGCGGTCCTGAGCGATGTCGGCGAGCGCGGTCAGTTCGGCGTAGTCGTCGGCCTTCAGAGCCTGCGCCGCCGCGCCCGTGCCGCGTCCTCCGCAGCCGACCAGGCCGACCTTGATGGCATTGCTGTTCTGGCCCTTCAGAAGCGCACCCGTGGCGAGGGCGATTCCCGTGGATTTGAGAAACTGGCGGCGATCTTCCATAAGCTATCAGAGATTATACTCGTGGTATGCGCGCATTGCTGGTGACCGCGATCGCAGCCGCATCGATTTGCCCCGCCGATTCGCAGGATGCTGCCGCTATCGTACGCAAGTCCGTGGAGTTGGATCAGACCAACTGGATACGCGCGAAAGATTACACCTGGATTTCACGGGAGACGACGCGCCGGCTGGGTTCTTCCGGCGCGGTGAAATCCACGGACGGCGAAGCCTGGGAAACCGTCGTGCTGTTCGGAAGGCCCTACCGGAAGCTGGTGGAGCGCAATTTCAAGAGTCTTGACGCGGATGAGCAGCGCAGAGAGCAGGAGAAGCTCGACAGGGTCACCGGGAAACTGGAGCGCGAAACATCCGCCGAACGGCAGCGGCGCCTGGCCGGGTACGTCAAGGAACGCCAGAAGGACCGCGAGTTTATGCGCGAAATTCCGGACGCGTTCGAGTTTCAGCTCGAAGGCGCGCAGAAGATCGACGGGCGCGATACGTGGGTGATCGCGGCGCGGCCGAAGCCGGGATATCAGGCCAAACACGGCGACGCCAAGGCGTTCGCGAAAATTGAGGGAAAGATCTGGATCGACCAGCGCGAGTCCCAGTGGGTCAGGATCGAGGCCCAGACCATCGAAACGATCTCCTGGGGCCTGTGCCTGGCAAGGCTCGATCCAGGCGCGACGCTGTTGTTCGAGCAGACTCGCGTCAACGATGAGATCTGGCTGCCGAAGCGCCAGGTAGTGAGCGGATCGGGCCGTTTGGTGCTACTGAAAAAATTGGCGGAGCAGCAGGAGACCACGTGGAGCGATTACCGGAAATTCCAGGTGGACTCGAAGGTGGTTTCGACGCGCTAGCCGCGTGTCCGTTCGAGCGCGTAGCGGATCAGCGCGGCGAAGCGGTAAATTCCGTGGACGAATTTACCATAGGGCAGGGTGACGAACAGCGCCATCACGAGGCCCAGATGAGCCACCAGCAGTACGCTCATGCCTGAGCGATCGCGGAAGGCAAGCAGCAGCAGGCCGCTCAGGCTCGCGAAAAACAGAAGGGCGATGAAGGCGAGATCGATGGGCCGGCTTCCGTCGCCGAGCGCCGGGTCCTGGCGGCGTTTCAGAACATACAGACCCGCCGGTCCGGCAAGAAGCCCGAATCCGCCCAGCGTGCCGAGCACTACGGGCAAACTTAAATATGGATACGGCGCGCGCCACTCGAAGACATAGTGGTAGAACGCGGCCACACAGGTCGCGGCGAAACACAAAAGGAATCCGTAAAACGTCGATTGATGAAACCACCACCGTGCGCGCGAGCGGTTTTCGCCGGGATACGTACAGCCTGCGCCGCCACCGTCGAGGTATCGGAGCGTGAGCACATCGCGAATCGCCTCCATCATGGCGAGAACGGTGAATCGCTCGCGCGATTCGCGCCAGAATCTGATGCATCCCGCCGCCAATGCCGCGACCACGAAAATCGAGACTGCGCCGAAGGCCGCCACCATGACGGAATGGGGAATTACCTGGTAGAAGCCCCCGCGCGACGACCGGTGCGCCGCGAGCCCTGCCATCAGCAGCGTGAAAAACAACACGGCCAAAGTGTTCATCCCGAACGCAGCCCTGGGCCACGCGTAGTTGCGATAAGACTCGGCCCGCGTTTCAGCCAGGAGCTGGGGGACATTCACGGCGAATTCGTGAGGCGGCGCGTATTGGCACGCGTAGTAGCATTCCCCGCAGTGATGGCACAGGTTCGCCAGAAAACTCAGATCCGCTTCGGTGAAATTCAACCGCCGCTCCATGGCCGGGAACACCGCGCAGTAGCCTTCGCAGTACCGGCAGGCGTTGCAGATGGTCATGACGCGCTGGCCCTCGCGGATCAGATCATTTTCCAACGCGCGCCGCCTCCCGCCCGGCGATTCGTCCGAAAACCGTTCCGATCACCATGCCGATCCCGCCCACGTAGCCTTTTCCCAGAATGTTGCCGGCCATGATTTCTCCCGCCGCAAACACGTTGCGCGCCAGGCGTCCGCCGTCCGCCAGCACCGCCGCGTTCCGGTCCACCTTCACGCCCAAATAAGTGAACGTGATTCCGGGGCGCAGCGGGTAGCCGAGAAAGGGCGGCGTGTCGATCGCCCGCGCCCAATGCGTTTTTTCGATGGCGAGACCGCGAGTCCTGCAATCGTCGAGTTTCAGGAAATCGAATTGTCCCGGCACCACGGCGGAGTTGAACTGTTCCACGGTGACTTCCACTCGATCGGCGTTTAACCCCAAGCCGGCGGCGAGGTCTCGAATGGTGTTCGCGCGCACCGGCGGAAACACCGACGGCATGAATTTTCCGATCGACTTGGCGTCGACGATCGACCAGGCGATCTGGCCGGGCTGCTGCGCGATCAGGCGCCCCCAGATCGCGTAGCGCTTGGGCCACAGATCCTCGCCTTCGTCGTAGAACCGTTCGCCGTTCTGGTTCACGACGATGCCGAGCGGAAGGCAATCGAGCCGGGTGACGATGCCGCCGTCGAACTTAGGAGCGCGCGCGTCGATGGCGACCGCGTGAAATTGCGCCGCATCGCCGGCGGGCGTGGCGCCGTTCGCCAGCAGCAACTTCAGCACCTTGCCGCGATTATAAGGAGTGCCGCGGATTAAGAAATTCTCAGCTGCGCCGCCCCAGATTTCTTTCAGCCATTCGAGATTCGACTCGAATCCGCCAGCTCGCGGCCACCAGCGCGCCCGCGCGGATTTGCATCGATTCGCCGTTCATCAGCACGCCGGCGCTCTCGAACGCTCCACGGGTGAGGTTCACGCCGGTCACTTCCGCGCCGTAGAAAACCTGGACGCCCATGCGCCGCGCGGCCGTGTAGTAGCTGTTCATCAGCGCTTTGCCGCCTCCCAGAAAAAACGCGTTGGTGCGGCCCAGGTGCAGCGTCCCGCTGAGCGGCTTCTGGAAGCGGACGCCCTGTTGCATCATCCACGCGGCGCAATCGCGAGACTCGCGAATCACCATCCACGCGAGTTCCTGGTCGGTATTTCCCCCAGTGACGCGGATCAGATCGTCGAAGTACTCCTCCTCCGGATAGGCTCCGGTCAGAAACTGCGTGGGCGCTTCGTGCATGCAGCGAATATTGCGCGTGTGCCGGCTGTTCCCGCCGCGAAACTCCGGGGGAGCGCACTCCAACACCGCCACCGTCGCTCCTTCCGCCGCCGCGCTGAGGGCGGCGCACAATGCGGCGTTGCCTCCTCCGGCGATCAGCACGTCGAATCGGGGAAACAGTTTCGCATCCGGCACAACGGCTGTAGTATAGTGCAGCGAACGCTCTTGAGGAGGCGACTATGGGACGTGCTCATGTTTTGATTCTGTGTGGTGTGACGATTCTTCTGCCGGCATGCACTACGGCGCCGACAGCGGCCCAAACAGCAGCGGTAAAGCCGAATCCATTCCCCGGCGCGAGCCTCAGCCTGGATCAGTTGAAGTCGCAATACCAGCACACCTACATGGCCCGGCGGCTGAAGCCGAAGAAGTGGCCGAACGGCGCGCGCGTCGCCGTCGCGCTGAGCTTCGACATCGATAATGCGTCCGGCACTCTGGCGCGCGGCACTCCGGGTTCCGAGCCGATGACGCGCGGCCAGTATGGCGCGATTGATGGCCTGCCGCGCATCCTTCGCGTGCTGGACAAGTAGAACGTGCCGGCGTCGTTCTTCATTCCCGCGGTCGCCGCGGCGCTGAATCCGGAAATGATTCCGGCGATTCAATCCAAGAAGCGCCACGAGATCGGCATCCACGGCTGGATTCACGAAAATCTGGTCGAGATGAACGACGAAGCCAAGGAACAGGATCTGCTGAATAAGTCGATCGATCTGCTGACCAAGGCGATGGGCAAGAAACCGGTGGGCTATCGCGCGCCGTCCTGGGCCATGAGCGTGTTCACCATGAAGCAGGTTCGAGGACGCGGGGTTTCTCTACGACAGCAGCCTGATGGCGAGCGATGACGCCTACGAAATCTCGCTCGACGGAAAGCCGACCGGCGTGGTGGAGCTGCCGATCGAGCGCATTCTGGATGACGCGCCCTACTTCGGCGCGGCCAACGGATCGCTTCCGTCGCCGGACCTGGTGGACAAAATCTTATCGCGACGAGTTCGATGTCGCCTACGAAGAAGGCGGGCTGTACGTGCTCACGATGCATCCGTTTTATACCGGGCACCGGTCGCGCGCGCTGTGGCTGGACAAGCTGATCGCGTATATGAAGACCAAGCCGGGAGTTTGGTTCGCCACGCACGAGGACGTCGCGAATTACGTGAAAACCGCGCCCACCGCCGAGTGACATGATCGTCGAAACGCGGCAGGAGCGGAAGATCTGGCCGGTGGTCCGCGTGGCGAGCGGGAATCTTCTGGAGATGTACGATTTCCAGATTTTCGGCTACTACGCCGCGGCGATCGCCGCTACATTTTTCCCCAGCGGCAACGAATTCGCTTCGCTGATGGCTTCGCTCGCGACCTTCGGAGCCGGATTCCTGATGCGCCCGCTCGGTGCAATTTTCCTGGGTCCGTACGTAGACCATCGCGGCCGCCGCGCCGGGTTGTTCTAACGGCTCAACCTCGCAACCCGCAGTCCGCGATCTCTAACCATTCTTGAATTCCTGAGTTCAGTCGGTGATTACGTGCCTAGCGCTTGCGGCCACCACCACCGCTGCGAGCCGCCGGGGCACTACGTTGTTGTCCGCCTGTGGCTTTGCCGCCACCGCCGAAGCTCTGCTGTCCACGGCTGCTCTCGGCCCGGGTCTGTCCGCCTGAGCCGTATCCGCTGAAGGCGCCGACTTTGGTGCCGGTTGCGGGCTTCTGTCCATAGCCGCGATCGCCGCACGGCTGGGTGCTCGGACGGTTACCGGTGTTGGGGCGATTGTTGTTGTTGCCGGCGTTGGGGCGGCGTTGTTATCGCCGTTATCGGCCGCGTTGTTACCGCCGTATTGGGCGGTTACCATTGTTGACGTTGTTGTTGCGGTTTCCGCTATTGATATTGTTGTTGCGGTTCGCGTTGTTGACGGTGTTGCGGTTGCCGGTATTGATGTTGACGGTGTTGCCGCTGACGTTGGTATTGCGGTTGCCTGACCGGTTGTAGTTGCCTCCGCGGTTGTAGGCGCCGTCCCCGTAATAGTTGTTATTGCGGTAGACATTGCTGTTGGAGACGTACACATTGCGGTTGTAAGTCACGGATCCGCCGTGCCAGCCGCAGCCCCAACTGTTCCATCCCCAGCCGCCGCTTATCGCCGCCCCGACCGCCATGCCCACACCGAACGAAATGATGCCGGTGGCCACCAATGCCGCCGGTGCTGTAGCCCGGAGGATAGTAGGGCGTGCCGTAAACCACGGTCGGGTTGTAGGTGGGCACGTACACCACCTGCGGATTGGCCGGCTGGATCACGATCACCTGCTGGCCGCGCTGGGTCTCGGTCTTCACGGTTTGCTGAGACGTGCGTCTTGAGATTGCCAGCGTCCTTGGCCTGCTTGCGCAGTCGCTGGACGGAAGCCATCACGTCCGCCTGCTGGTTGTAGAAGGCGTCGCCCAAGGCCGAGGTCCATGACAGGTTGGTCGCCATGTTGTTGAGCACCGACGGGAACTGGGTCAGCGCTTTGACACTCGGGTCCCAGGACTGCCCATCTCACCTGCTTGGTCCGCTGCGGCGGTGTTGAGCTTGGAGTTGGCCTGCAGCCAGGAGTTGGCGGCGACGACCTGGTCGGGATAGGTCGAGGCCGCCAGCGATCTGCGCCACCAGCGCGTCGGGATACAAGGCGATTGGTGACACCAGCTCATCAATCTGTGCCGGCGACAAATTGGCCTGCGGCAGCTTCCTGCATGGCAACCATAGGAGGATGAATGACGACGGAAGCCCACGCTTCGGGACTGGTGGGCGAAGTGACATGCAGAATTCCCCAGGTCAGGACGAACGCCAGAACCTGTTTCAGGCGTACCATGATTGCTCCAATCTAGAACTGGTCGAACGTGGCCGCTCGTCTAGCGATAGCCGGCGGGCGGCTCTGCGCCCGC
>CAWJHI010000029.1:0-16011 GCA_963842485.1 Terriglobia bacterium
TCGACAGCGTCCCGTTCGTCGCCCCGCCGCCCGTCTGCGTCCCGCCCAGCGTCAGCGCCCCCAGCGCCGCCCCCAGGTCCCCCGCCGCGCTCACGCTGAGCGTCCCCGCGATCACGTTGGTGCTCGTCTGCTGGTTCCCCGCGTTCGACAGCACCAGCGTCCCGCTGTTCGGGCTCTGCGTGTTCAGATCCAGCGTCGTCGCCGTGATCTGCGGTCGGCCACGGCAGCGTCCCGCCGGTCGGCACTTCGCAGTCCAGCGGGTCCGGCCCCGTGCACACGCCCGGTTCCAGCGTCACGTCCACCGCGTTCGCCTGGTAGCTCAGCCTCCGGCGTCAGCAGCCCGATGCTCGCCCCGCCCTGCGTCAGCGTCCCGAACGTCCCCGTCACCCCGCCCGCCGCCGTCAGGATCGTGTACTCCGTCCCCGCCGTGTACGCCCCCGCATCGAACGTCAGCGCCAGCGTCCCCGCCAGCGACGCCGAGCCGCTCACCACCAGCTCGCTCGACGTCGTCGGGTTCGCTTCGATCGACAGCGTGTCGCCCGCCCCCTGCGTGTAGTTCCCCGTCCACCGTCAGCGTCCCGATCGTCCCGCCCGGGCGCCACCGTGCCGCCGTTCGTCACGTTCCCGCTCACCGTCCCGTGCCCCGCGAGCGTCCCGCCCGCCTGCACCGCCACGTTCCCGCCGTACGTCACGCCGGGGATCGCCGCACTCCCGACCTCCAGCGTCCCGCTCGTCACCGTGAACGTCCCCGTGGCCCCACTCGCCGTCCCGGTCAGCAGCACCATCCCCGCCCCCGTCAGCGCCAGCGCCCCGCTGCCCGCTCAGCGTCCCCGACAGCGTCAGCGTCGTCCCGCCGCTCGGGATGAACGTGCCGCCGCCCGCGCCCGCCGTCACCGTCCGCGCCGACGTGAACGTCCCCGTCGTCGCGAGCGCCCCGCCGTTCAAGGTCACCGCGTTCGCCACGGCACCCAGGTCGGCGTCGGCCCCCACGCTCAGCGTGCCGGCCGTCAGCGTGTTCCCGCCCGTGTAGCTGTTGCTCGCGTCGGAGAGGATCAGCGTCCCGGCGCCGTTCAGGGTCAGCCCGCCACTGCCGCCCAGCGCGCCCGACAGCGTCAGCGTCGTCGCCGCCGTCCGGGCTGATCGCCCCGCCGCCCAGCGTCACCGCCCGCGCGGAGGTGAACGTCCCGGAACTCTCGAGCGTCCCCCCGTTCAGCGTCACCGCGTTCGCCGCGTCGCCCAGGTTGGTGTCCGCGCTGACGTCCAGCGTGCCGGTCGTGACCGTCACCCCGCCCGTGAAGGTGTTGGCGCCCGACAGCGCCAGCGTCCCCGGCGCGTTCAGCGTCAGCCCCACGCCGCCGCTCAGCACGCCCGACAGCGTCAGCGTCGTCGCCGCGTTCGGGCTGAGCGCGCCCGCCGCCCAGCGTCACGTTTCGCGCCGGACGTGAACGTCGCGGTACTCTGCGAGCGTCCCGCCGTTCAGCGTCACCGCGTTCGGCCGCCGCCCGAGGTTGGTGTCCGCGCTCACCTCGAGCGTGCCCGTGGTGACGGTCGTCCCGCCCGTGAACGTGTTCGTCCCCGACAGCACGAGCGTGCCCGCGCGTTGAGCGTCAACCCGCACGCCCCGCTCAGCACCCCCGACAGCGTCAGCGTCGTCGCCGCGTTCGGGCTGAGCGCCCCGCCGCCCAGCGTCACGTTCCGCGCCGAGCGAACGTCGCCGTGGTCTCGAGCGTCGCCGCCGTTCAGGGTCATCGCGCCGGTCCCGCCCAGGTTGTTGTCGACACTCACCTCGACGTGCCCGTCCCGCTCAGGAGGACCGTGCCGCCGGTGTAGGTATTCGAGCCCGAGAGGACCAGCGTCCCGTTGTCGATCTCGAAGGTCAGCGAGCCCGGGCCCGCCGATCGGCCCGGTCGGTGCCGTCGTTGTCTGTCCCGAACACGCTGATGGCTCCACCGCCGGCGCCGAGGGTACGGTCCGGCGCCGAGGTCACGTTGCCAGAGAGCAGCCGCGCCCCACCGCTGAGCGTCAGCCCGCCCGACGCGTTGCCGAGGTTGTTGTCCGCGCTGATCTGAAGGGTCCCCGCCGTCACCGTCGTCCCGCCCGTATACGTGTTCGCCGAAGTGAGGGTGACATGCCCCGCCGTGTTCAGCGTCAGCCCGCCACCGCCGCTCAGGACTCCTGAGAGGGTCAGCACCAGGTCCCCGCGTCGGGCTCAACGCCCCGCCGCCCGCGAAACGCCGATGTTCCGCCCGCCGGTCCGTGAACCTCGCCGTTGCCTGCAGCGCTCCCCCGTTGAGGGTCACCGTGTTAGCTTGCCGCCACCAAGATCGGCGTCGGCTCCCACGCTCAGGGTACCGGCCGTGTACAAACTGGAGGCTCCGGCCGTCCGTTACTTCGGCGGCGGCTTTGGATGGTCTTGCAACATACGGCAGAACATGGTGGCGGGCGCGTATCATCCACCCCTGCATCCGGATCGGCCGACCGTGCTGACTTTCTACCTCGGCCTGTATACTCCGGGCCGTCCGGCGGGCGAACAGGGAAACTTGGGCAGAACGAAGATGCTCTCCACCAGCTATGCGGATTTCGAACGACAAATCCGCGCGCAGATGACGATGCTGTTCCGCGACGCCGGATTCGATCCGGTAAAAGACATCGCCGGAATCATTCTGAACCGATGGGGCCACGCGCGGGTGATCCAGCCTCCGGGGTTCTATTATGGCCGCGACGGAAAGCGCGCGGCGCGGGAGATTGTCCAGAAAGGCTTTGGCCGTATCGCCATCGCTCATGCCGAATTGAACGGACACCAGAATGCGACCGGAGCGCTAATGCAAGGCAGGCGCGCTGCGGAACAGGTGCTCGGCCCTTAGCCCTATTGGACTAGTGACGGGTCGATCTCGACGCCCCAGTTCTTCCATTCCGGCGCGCCGCTGGCATCGCGCAGCGTGATGTCGGCGTTTCCCACACTCACTTCGCGCGTCAGAACCACATCGGCGTTGTCGACTTTCACTTTGGACCCGATCACTTCGACTTCTTCACCCACGGGAAAATTGGTTTTGAAAATTCGAAGAAAATCGGCGGGGCCCAGATACACATCAAACGTACTGTTCTTTGTTTTAACGGTCAAATGGACGCCCTCGAGCGGACTTCCAGCTGGCACCTGCCGGACATTGGTGATGGTAGCCGACACGTCGACCACGGTGGCGAGGTTGTAGGCGGGTTCATTCGGCTTGGTCGTCACCGGATTGCCTGCCGCCAGTGCAGCGACGGCGAGTATGGACGCAGCTATACCAAGGGTCCTCTTGACGGACTTCATAAAAGTTCTCCTCTTTGTTTTAAATGTTCGAGGATCCTGCGCCTCGGCCGAAGCGCGCTTATCGGTTCAACCCGTCCTCGCGATTGAAAAGATGCGCCCCGTGTGCTGAAGGTTACACACGGTGATATCGCAGATCATTGGAAAAAAATGTAACTGCGCGGTAACCTGACTTGCGATCGATTCCGATAACCGGCCATACTCGCAGCTATGACACTCAAATCCGCGGCATTCCTCGCGTTCCTCGGAACCATCCTGGCAACGGTTCTTCTGGTCTGGGACTTCATCTTCGATGCGCTGAACGTGTTACGGGGGCTGATTCCTGCGGTGAGGCTGTTCTCTTCCGTCATTTACGCGTTTGCGGCGCTAGCCGTGGCGATCTTCTTTTTCGTGTTCCAAAAAGAGCAACGTTGATGCTCCTTATTTTTTTGTGAACCTCGGCTAATCCAACACTCCGAACTGCCGATGACTAGACTGAGATGCTGCGTTGTGTCCTTATTTCTTCAGATCCGCAACTGACTTGTGAGTTGGAAACTGCGTTGACCAAAGCTCCCGAACTGGAGCTGGTTAAAGTCTTTACCGAAAGCCCGGCGGCGAACGACTTGTTGCGGACGATTCGAGTCCGGAAGGTCAATCTTCTCCTGTTTTGCGTCGACGATCTGTTGCGGTCCCAGGTCCTGGCAAAATCGATCGACGACCTTACGCCCGGCTTTCCGATCATGACGGCGGGATCCCACGAGGATGCACATGTTTTGCGCCGTGTGATGCACCTGGGTGTCCGGGAGCACGTGAGCTCGCCGATCCAGGACGCAGATTTGCGGGAAGCTCTGGGCGCGGTACGGCAAAGGCTGGCAACTCATCCGATCGCGACCTTCAAGCAGGCCGACCTATACACCTTTCTGCCCGCCAAGCCGGGCACCGGCACCACAACCATTGCCGTTAGCACGAGTTGCGCGCTCGCCGAGGAATATCGAGCACGGACTCTGCTGCTCGATTGCGACGTTGCCGCCGGTACCATCCAGTTTCTGCTCAAGCTCGGTGAAACCGCGTCATTTGTGGACGCCTTGATGCACGCAGACAATCTGGATGAAGACTTGTGGGGGCAGATGGTGGGGAAGTGGGAGAAGCTGGAGGTTCTGCACGCGGGCCGACTGGATCCGCCCCCAGATTTGAATCCGGCGAATCTCCAGCGGCTCTTATCCATGGCCCGAGCTCAATATGAAGTTATCTGCGCCGATCTTCCCAGCAGTCTCGATCCGCTTTCGGTGGCGTTGCTACGAGAATCCCGCAAAATCCTCCTGGTGACGACTCCCGAGGTGGTTCCGCTGCACATGGCCGCGTCCCGAATGCGGCACCTGGTGAAGCTCGGCCTGGAGGATCGCGTCAGCCTTTTGCTGAACAGAAAAGCAAAGAGCGGGGTAACGGATTCAGAAGTGGCCAGCCTGGTGGGTGTTCCGGTAAGCTTCACATTTTCAAACGATTACCGTGGCGTGCAAGGCGCGATTCTCAGCGCCGCCCCGCTTCCCTACCATTCCGAATTGGGTAAGAGCGTCCTGGACCTGGCCCACTGTCTGGCGCCGCATTTGGAAGTGAAGGAAACGCCCCACCGCCGCAGCTTCTTGGAATTCTTCCGCATCCCGCACGAATCGGAATCGGACCTCGCGATGCGCGATTAGCTGAAATCTTCAAACATGAAGTCCGAATTGCGCCTGCATTTCGCGACGCCCAAGGCCGGTGACGCAAAGAGCCCGGCTGTCGAGATCCTGCGTGACCCATCTTCTCTTGAGCACCAGTTTCAAGAGTGCCGCCCCAACCGCCCCTCCAACATGCGACCGCCGCTCGCTCCAGTCCAGGCATGCGAAGGCGAACCGGCGCCGCAACGTTCGGGTTCCCTCAAGGTCAATTCCCAGGCCGTCAAACGCCTTGATCCCATTCAACGTGAGGTCGTACGCATTGCCGGTGCCCGCGGACATCCATCCCAGCTTCATGAACTGGTCGTGAAATGATACGCCTAGTGTCCCCGCAAGGTGGTCGTAACAGGTGCGGGCGGCACGCAGGCGATTCGGCGTGTTGGGCACGAACCTATCGCGAGTGGCGCCTGCCAGGACGCTGAGCCCTTCCAGTACGCTGGCCACTTCGGCGCCTTCCAGACTGTAGTATCGATGCTTGCCCTGGACCACCACCTTTACCAGGCGTTCCGCCTTCAGGCGATTGAGGTGCACGCTCGCCGTTGACGGACTCACGCCAGCCACTACTGCGAGTTCCGTGCTGGTTCGTGCATGGCTGTCCATCAGGCAATAGAGCATGCGAGCTCGTGCCGGCTCGCCGATGGCGGCCGCAATTCCGGAAACTGCGTTGTCGGCGCAATGTTCGACATCCATACTTTGATGCTAGACGAAGTGTCGTCGCGCGGCAAGCTGTATATTCCCAAAGGATGCGAACGAGCAAGCTCGCAACCGGGTCAATGGATCGCCGCGAAGTCATCGGGTTCGGTGCCGCGATGTGCGCCTGGCTGACCCTTGGTTGCGATGCGCCACCCACCGGGAGAAAATCAATGACGATTACCTGTTTCATCCGCTACCAGATTGATCCGTTCCAGCGAGACGAGTTCAAAAAGTACGCCGAGAATTGGGGCCGGATCATCCCTCGATGCGGCGGACATCTGGTCGGGTATTTCCTTCCGTACGAAGGCACCAATGACGTTGCATGGGGGTTGATTGCATTCGATAGTCTCGCTTCGTACGAGAGCTATAAAGCGCGTCTGAAGTCAGATCCGGAAGCGCGCGAAAACTTCCTTGCGGCGCAGACTAAGCGCTTCATTCTGCGCGAGGAGAGAAACTTCGTGGAAGTGGTGGACGGAACGTTCGAACTTCCCTCGAAGTTGGTTCACCAACCTCCACGGAACAAATGAATCAACTCGATAACCAGGATGGCCACCACCATGGCCTCCAGAACAAATGCTCGCGCCTGATGAAACTGGTTCATCATGAACTCGTAAAGCTCTCCCGCGATCCGGAGCTTCTGTTCCACCAGATTCCGATAGTCGATTACGCCCACGCGATTTGCAGCCAGGCGGTAGGCCCGGGCATAAAACATGTCGCTCAAGAACTTGATCGCGTTGTCGGTGCGCTCGGTCAGTTCCATGATGTCCAGCCGGAGGGTGTTCAGCCGCTCGGCCTCGCCGGCCATCTTCCAGCGGCGCACCATGCCGCTGTGCTCCAGAGTTTTATAGACCCGCTCGAGAACGCGTGTCAGGACGTCATCGTAATGGCGGAACTCCAGCAGTTGCGTATTGGCGTATTCCAGCAACTGAATCGTGGGCGCAGCGCCTACCGGCGTATCGTAAACCAACGCCGCTACCCATCCAACTACCAGCAGATCGGTCGGATAGTAGGACAAGCTGGAACTTAACACTTCGTTGCGCTCCGCCTCCGATAGACCCATTGAGTCGCCGCGAACGATCTGTGCGATCTTCTCCCCGCAACTTGCCAGCATTCGAGCGGCTGTCATCGGCTGACCAGTCTCGTCCAGCGCGTCCTGGATCTGAATGATGTAGTAGTCTTCACTGAGCTGGGCGGAATAGGGCTGAAGGAGTGCAGGCAGCGCGCGCGGAAGGCGCGCCTGCAGCAAGTCCGAAGTCAATTTCTCCATCTCTGGCGCCAGCACCCAGCGATTCGACAAACGCACCAGCTCATCCCAATCGGCTGCAAATTGAAGTGTCAGCTCGACGCTGATGATCCCGTAATCGAAGTACTTGATCTGCGCTTCGAACCGTTCGCCGCTTGCGGTTGAAACCGGGTCGGGAAACTCGATGACAGGAGGCCGCTCAAAACGCACGTATTCGGGCGCGGGATGCTTGAAGCTGGGTTGCGGACGCACCGCCTCGGCTCCGATCAAGGCGTGCAACTCGTCGAGCCGGATTTCTTCGGCCACATCGTACAGCACCAGCACCCAGAATGAGCCTCGCAGGGCTGCCATTCCCTTATTGTCACGTAAGCCACCGCTAACGCTGGCTGGGTTGCGCGGGCTGTGTTTTCCGCTACGGAAGCTCGAACAGGAACATTGTCGGCGCCCCGGGATTTTGATCCGTCCAGAATCGCGATGGGCGGCCGGACATAACGGCCACATATTGCTTGCCGCCGAACTCGTACGTCACGATCCCGGCTCCGATGGGTCCGCCGGTGTTGAACCGGTACAACACGTCGCCGGAGCGGGCATCGAGCGCGATGAAGCTGCCGGTAAGTTCACCGCCGAAAACCAGGCCGCCCGCCGTGGTGGTCACGGCCCCGACTACCGGTCGCGGCGACCGATACTTCCAACGCACCGCGCCGGTGGATGCATCGACGGCCGTGATCCACCCCTGCGAAGTTTTGTCCGACTGTACGGTTCCTCCCATGTACCCCCGGCCGGCGATGCGCTTGACCACTTCAGCCGACTTGAACGTCGCGCACCAGTCCACCGCGCCGACGTACAGCATATTCGTTCCCGGATTGAATGCCGGCCCGTTCCATTCCACGCCCCCGAGCACGCCAGGGCACGCGTGAACGCCTTTGGTGGTCACAGGCGTCTCGCTGTTTTCCACGGTGGTGACCGCGGTTTTGTGAATCACCTCGCGCGAATTGCGGTCCACCGTTCGCATCACGCCGTCCTTGCCCACGGTCGCGACCAGGCTGCTTGTGTGTCCTCCAATCGATGCGGTGAACAGCGGGCTCGCCTGGGTCAGATCGTAGTCGTGCGAATCGTTGGCGACCATTTGCTTATGCCACAGCAGCTTCCCGGTATGGACATCGAGCACCACCATGGAATTGGTGTAAAGGTTGTCCCCGGGCCTTTGGTCGCCGGGCAGGTCCGGAGCCGGATTGGTCACCGCAACGTACAACTCGCCGGTGGCCGGATCCAGTGAGAACGGCGTCCAGACGGACCCGCCTCCCAGAGGAATGTTGTTCGGGTTACCCCAGCTTTTGTTCCCTTTTTCCTTCGCGCCGGGAACGGTTTCGAATCGCCAGACTGGCGCGCCGTCCGAAAGGCGAAATGCGCCTACCCAGCCGGATATGCCGTTTTCGCTGCCGGCCGGACCGATCAGGATCAGATCCTCGAAAATCAGCGGCGCCATGGTGAACGTTTCGCCCAGGTCCGTGCTGGCCGCGCGCCTGGCCCAAATCAATTCGCCGGACTCGGCATTCAGCTCGATCAGATAGCCGTCGGACGTGCCGCGTACAAGTTTGCCTTCCTTGATGGCGACTCCGCGGTTGGTGATCCAGACATCCTGTCCCAGCGGATGCCAGGTATGGCGCCATTTCGGCTTACAATTGGTCGCGTCCACGGCGATGGTCGCGTGCGGCGTTGTGACGTACATGGTCCCCTGATACACGATGGGCCCGGTCTGGAAATTCTCGTTGTCGCCGATCTGGAATGCGCATGCAACCTGAAGTTTCCCGACGTTCATTGTGTTGATCTGGTCCGCCGCGACGTACCGCGCGCCTGCGTAGTCGTGAGTGTGATAGAGCCAGTCTCGCTTCGATTTGACCGCATCGTTCAGTTCCGCTTGGGTCGGTCCGGCCCCCTGGGCGACCGGCTTAGCGTCGCCCGCGACAAACTCCGGCGCCGGACGTCCGCTGACCGCGGACGCATCGGCACGCATCATTGTCGTGCGCAATCCTGGCGATTCCGCTACCAGAGGCGATCCACCGGGCGCATATCCGTTACGCATCAGGATGTACGCAAAAATAGCGGCATGTTGTTGCGCGGTAATCGTGCCCGATTTTCCCGGCGGCATGGTGGTGCTCTGGATGGTGAGCACATCGGCCACCGGCCGCCCTGCCCAGCGGCGCGCGAAAGCCTGGCCCGATAGTGCTGGGGCCGATTCTCCGGTTAATTCGCGGCCGTGACAGGACGCGCAGGCGCTCGCCGCGTATAGCGCGCGGCCTTGCTCTGCCTGCTCCCGAGTAAACAGGCCAGTTTCTCCAGGCTGCTGGCCGGTCAACAGCAGGGAACCGGCGAAAACGGAAAGAACCGTCAGAACGATGGTTTTCATCGGATTGTGCGTAGTATACGATGTCCTTAGCATGAAACCAATCACCCTGCTGTTGCTGTTTGGCTTGGTGGCTCTCGCGGCCGATGAGAAGAAGCCGAAGACCGGCCTGTTCCCGGAGGATTGGAAGTACACGCTCGGCCCGGGCGTGACGGCGAAAGAAATCACTTACTGCAGCGACGGGGTGGCCTGCTACGCGAAACTCTTTTTCCCAAAGGGCTTTTCGACCCATGCTAAGACGCCCGGCGTCGTGCTCGGCCTAGGCTGGGCGGGGACGCATTTCTCGATTGAAAAGTACGGCGCGCGTTTCGCCGACAAGGGCTTGGTCGCGATGGTCATTGACTATCGCGGATGGGGTTCGAGCGACGGCTTCCCATCCATCGTCGCCGGCGACCGCGTGGGTGGAGACTACCATCGCGACGACACGCGATTCAGTGAACTCAAGGCCGATGTCAGTGTGAAACGGACGCGTCTGTTGCCCATGAAGCAGGTGGAGGACTACCGCAACGCCATCTCCTATCTGCAGGGCGAACCCGGGGTGGATCCGGATCGAATCGGCGTGTGGGGATCGAGCTTCGCGGGCGGGAACTCGGTGGTGGTCGCCGCGCTGGATGCGCGCGTGAAAGCGGTTTCGGTGCAGGTTCCCGCGCTTGGCAGCAGAGCGCATCCTGCGCCGCCATTTAAGCTGCAAGGGAAGCTATTGGAGGACGCGATCCGCCGCGCGCGCACCGGGCAGGGAGGCGAGTATGAAACCGGCTACTCCTACAAACGCAACGTCGACATTGAGACCCAACAGGCCGTCGCCGAGTACACTCCCATGAGCTACGTTACCGCCATCGGCCCGCGCTGATCATCGTGGCCGAAAAGGATGAACTCATCAATAACGAGCGTTCTCCGCGCGCCTATTACGAGGTGCTGACCGGTCCCAAAGAGTATATCGAGGTCAAAGGTATCAGCCATTTCGAGATGTACATCGGCGAAGCCTTTGAACGAAGTTCGAACGCCGCTGCCGACTGGTTCCTCAAGTACCTAAAGTAGGACTTATGTCCAAGGTTGATCGCCGCAGCTTCGTTGGCGCATTGGCGTTGTCCGGCTTAGTGGCGGAAGCCGGCGCAGAGACTCAGACCCAGGCGGACGCGCCAGGGTTCAAATCGGATCCCCAAGTTGCCAAGGACGTCACACCCCGCCTGGCGCGTTACATCGTCTCGGCGCAGGCCGCAGATGTTCCGGCGGCGGTCCCAAGGAAGCGATGCGCACTCTGTTGAACTGGATGGGCTTGCGCCATCGGTGGCGCACAGCACGAAACGGTGGGCATCGCCATTGCGGCCCTGGCTCCCTTTTCCGGACCCGCGCAGGCAAGTGTGCTGGGGCGCCGTGAGCGGATGGATGTGCTGAACGCCGCGTTGATGAATGGCGTGAGCTCGCACATCTTCGACTACGACGATACGCATCTCAAAATCATCATCCACCCGGCGGGTCCGGTCGCCCCTGCGATTCTGGCGATGTCGGAGTATCGACCCGTCTCTGGCCGCGATTTTCTCCACGCGCTGCCCCTGGGGGTCGAAGTTGGAGTGCAGAATCGGCAACGCGGTGTATCCCGCGCACTATGACATCGGATGGCATATCACTGGAACGACTGGAGTTTTTGGGCCGCAGCCGCGGCCGGCAAACTCCTTCACTTATCGGAACAGCAGATGATGTGGGCGCTCGGGCTTGCCGCGACGCAGCCGGTCGGCCTGCGGGAGATGTTCGGTACCATGACCAAGAGTTTCCATCCTGGCCGGGCCGCGCAGAACGGCCTGACCGCTGCTCTGCTCGCTGCTCGTAATTTCACCAGTTCAGACGCAGGTATCGAAGCACAGCGCGGCTGGGCCCATGTGCTCAGCACCCAATGCAACTTTGGAGCGATCACCGAAAACTAGGCGAGACCTATGAGATCTCGCTCAACACCCACAAGCCCTTCGCGTGCGGAATCGTGATTCATCCGGCCATCGAAGGCTGTATCCAGCTTCGCAACGAATACAAGCTGACCGCTGGCCAGATTGAACAGATCGAGCTGAGGGTTCACCCGCTGGTACGGAGTTAACCGGGAAGAGGGCTCCTCGGACCGGACTGGAAGGCAAGTTCAGCGTCTACTATTCGTCGGCGGTCGCGATCACTCAGGGAGCGGCTGGAGAGAAACAGTTCAACGATCGGTTGGTGCGCGACCCGGAGATCGTGGCGCTACAGGAGCGCGTCAAGACCGTGGTCGATCCGGCGATCCGCGAGGAGCAGGTGAATATTGTCATTACCCTGAAGGATGGCCGTCGATTGGAAAATAGAGAACGCGATCGGCAGCTTGCAGCGTCCTTTGTCGGACCGCGATCTGGAGACGAAATTTGTGGGTCTCGTGGACCCCGTGTTGCCGCATCACGCGCCGCGGAAACTCATGGACCTGTGCTGGAACATCGAGGCTTTGCCGGACGCGGCCGAATTGGCCAAGTCGCCAGGATTTCCGGCGGCTGATTACACGTAATCGGTCAGCCTTGATCTCCGCGGCTGACATTTTATCGAGCGCGGCAGCGCAGCGGCGAACGTTAGGACCTTTTCCATGCAGCCGGTCCCGGTCGAGCTTCTGGATTCCTCCGCCCTTGGCTGGGGTGGTTACAACTACTGCGGCGTGGGGATGCAGGAAACCGTGGGAAATCCCGTGGCTCGGAAACCCGCGCTGTCCCCTGGGATCGGCGCCGTCCGGTTTGTAGGCGAAGGCGCGCTTGGCCTCGGTTCCGTCGATGGCTTTGAGAAAAATCGAGCTGCCAGTTTTCAACGCGCTGTAGCAGAGCCCCCATTCGTACTCGCCCGAAGCTTTATATTTCAGCGCCCGCTTCGCTGGTTCACTTTTTTTCGATGAGCTCGGCGACGGTGCCGTCCATGTCTTCGATTTCGAGCCGGATCGATTTGCGAGCCTCGATGGCGGATTCGCCCAGCTCGAACCGGGCGCCGACCATGCGGTCCACCGTCTGGTGTGGCGCGATTTTGTCGCGGATGCTCAGTACGTCGTTGTACTTGGGACCCAGCAGTTTTTCGTACTTGAACACGTTCTCCACGTCGAACTTCGAGATGGGTGCGCCATCGGCGGCGTCGCCGGTGGCGGGGTCGAGTTTCATGGTGACGGACTTCACCAGAAAGCCGACATCGGAAGGATTGGTTTCGCGAAAATCCACCACGACGATGCTGGCATTGGGATTCAGCGACAGCACCCGGACTTTCAGAATCTTGCCGTCGAGCTCCAGGTGCGCACTCTTGGTGGAAAAGAGAAGAAAGAAAATTCCCACGCCGACCACGGCCAGTCCGATTGCCAGAAAAGTCCAGAATTGTTTGCTCACGGGGTTTTAGTCGCCTAAGAGCCTGCCGTACGGCTGCAAGTCGCTCACGTTATCACAAACGGCCTTGATGGCGGCGGTGAGGGGGATGGCCAGCAGCAAGCCTATGCCGCCCCACAGCAAGCCCCAGAACATCAGCGCGACGGTTACCACTAACGGGTTCAGATGCACGCGCGCGCCTACGAACTTCGGATATAGAAGATTCAGCGCAAACAAATGGAGCAGCGTCACGCTGGCGGCGAGAAACAGGTACAGACTGGGCTTGCCGGCCGTGGGCAGCGCGGCGAACATCGGAGGGACCATCGCCATGGGCAAGCCGACGTAGGGAACCAAGCTCAAGAATCCGCTGAGGGGTCCCACGATCAGCCAGTAAGGCAGCTTCACGGAGGCGAACAGGATGGAGCTGGCCAGACTTAGGACCAGGCCGAGCAGAAAATTTCCGATGACGTAAGCGCGCACCATTTCGCCGACACCGGCCCAGGCGTGCTCGGCTGCATGCCGGTTCTCCCCTTCAAACAGCAGGAGGAATCGCGAGCGGAGGTGGTCCCGCCAGCTCAGCAGGAAATACACCAGGAAGGGCACGAAGGACGCCATCAGAACCAGGTTGTAGAACGAACTGAGATAGTCGGAAATAGAGCTGACCAGGGAACTCGCCTCGGGGCGCACGCGCACTTCCTGGACCGGCGGAGGTTGCACCGGCGGAGGCACGGCGGTCCTCTTTTTCCCGCGCGCGGCGGCCTGAGTCTGCGACTCCGCCGGGGTGATGGTTTGCTCCTGGAAGCGCTTGGGAACCAGGGTTTTGTAGATGCCTTGCTCGAATCGCTCGAAGCGCGCGGCGGCGTTGTCCACCAGCTCATTAATGCGTTCGCCATAAGCCGGGACGTCGTTGAGAATAGCGATCGATTGGGTGTACAGCCCGAGCCCGGCGAAGTACAGGAACATGAGGCCGATACTGCAAACCGCGAAACTGGCAACACCGCGGGGTAGGCGGATGCGAATGAAAAGTTCGACGATGGGGTCCAGGAGAAACGCGATCATCGAGGCGATGATTACGGTGATGAAGAAGATGCGGCCCACGTACAGCAGCGCGATGGCCGCGCCAAGCGCGATGATCCCCAGGCCCACCTGGACCGAGCGCTGCGTAGAGGAGACCGGGACCACCATTGACTATCACTATAATTGGGAGGAACGTGGATTACCAGTTAAATCCAATAAAAGGCCGGGTTCTGGCCCTCGATTTGGGCAAACGGCGCATTGGACTGGCGGTCAGCGATCCGCTCGGCATCACGGCGCAGGGTCTGCCGACGCTGGAGCGCACCAATATACGCGCGGACCTGGCGGCGCTGGCGAGGTTGATCGAGGAGCGGGAGGTCACGGTCCTGCTAATGGGCAATCCTGTGCATATGAGCGGGAAGGAAGGCCGGCAAGCGGTTTATACTCGCGATTTCGCGGGACGGCTGGCGGACCATACCGGCGTCGAAGTGCGGTTCTGGGATGAACGGCTGACCACCGTGCAGGCGCAGCGGGTGCTGCGCGACAGCGGCATCAGCATCCAGAAACGGGCCCGCGCGGTGGACCGGCTGAGCGCGGTGATTCTGCTCGAAAGCTATCTGGACAGTTTGCGGAATGAACTCGGATGAAGCGGCCGTTCCTGTTAGCGGCGGCGGTGCTGATTGCACTGGGCCTGGGTGCGGGCCTGCTGTTCTTTCGCGAATCCTACCGGGGATTTGAGGGCGAGACGTTCGTGCGGATGGAACGCGGCACCGGCGCGATGCAGATGGGACGGGTGCTGGCGCAAGCAGGCGTGATCCGGTTCCCATGGCAGTTCTGGATGGAGCGGGCGCTGAATCCGTCGGCGAAGCTCCAGGCCGGCGAGTACCGCTTTGACCGGGCCGCGACGGTGGGCGAGGTTTTCGATCGCCTGGCGCGCGGCGATGTGTACTACTTCGAGTTCACTGTGACGGAAGGCAGCAACATGTTCGACATAGCCCAGGCGCTGGAATCGGCGGGCGCGATGACGGCAGTCGAGTTTTTGGGAGCGGCCGGGGATCCAAAGGCGATTCAGGATCTGGACCCGTCGGCAAACTCGCTCGAAGGGTATCTGTTCCCGGCGACGTACCGGCTGTCGCATTCGACCACCGCAGTCGAGTTGTGCCGACAGATGACGGAACAATTTCGCAGGCAATGGAAGAAGTTGACGGCGGGAACAGCGGCGAATGCGCATCGAGTGGTGACGCTGGCTTCGATGGTGGAGAAGGAGACGGGAGTTGCGGAAGAGCGTCCCCTGATCGCGGCGGTGTTCGCGAACCGGATGAAAAAAGGTATGCTGCTGCAATGCGACCCGACCACGATTTACGCGGCGCTGCTGGATCATCGCTATCGCAAGGCGATTCACCGCTCCGATCTGGCGAGCCGGAATCCTTATAACACCTATCAGCACCCGGGGCTGCCGCCGGGTCCGATTGCCAATCCGGGCTCGGATGCGATCGCGGCGGCTCTGCATCCCGCCGACACCGATTATCTGTATTTTGTCGTCAAACCGGGAGGCGGCGGACACCGGTTTTCGACTACGCTGGCCGCTCATGAAAAAGCCACCAGAGAGTACCGAAAAAAAGCGCGGAAAGCGGAGTGAACTGGCCGAGTGGCTGGGCCGCACGCGCGCTGATCGAATCGGCGAAGAGGAGTTTCGTGAGATTCGGAACACGCTTGCGCCGGTGTCGGAGGGTTATCTGAGAAGGCTGCTGCGCGAATCCGAAGTGGAGCTTGCTCCGATGGTCGCGGGTGTGCGCCAGGGGAATTTTTGCGAGCTGGAGGCGAGTCTGCTTGCCTTGGTCGACGAATACACGGCGGGGGATCGAGTGCGGCGCACGGAGGTGCGTCGCCTGGTGATCACGGCCAAGGATCATGCGCGGTGGGTTGCGAAGAAACATCCGGAGAAGGAAGAGATGGTGCTTTGGATGACGACGTGGCTCGATAATCCTCCGGTGTTTCCGGATTGGGTGAAGTTGCGTCGGGCGCGGATTTGATGGTTGCCTGACGCATGCTATGGTAAGTGCCTTACCATGACCGTCACTGTCAAGAACACGCATACGCCAGGGCAGCGGCGGACCATGGACGCCCGCCTCGCCGAGGGCTTGGCCGACATCAAAGCCGGCTGGGCTTTTGGCCCCTTCAACAGTGCAGACGAAATGATCGCTCAGAGGAAGGGGCGACTGAACAAACGAGGCAGCCGAAAAAAGGCCTCGCCGGTGGCTAGGGCATTCCTTCCGGTCTCTATTCCTTCCGGTCTCTATTCCTTCCGGTCTCTATGT
>CAWJHI010000030.1:0-21745 GCA_963842485.1 Terriglobia bacterium
TATTTTGAGTTTAGCTGTTACCGCACGTGCTTGACGCGATAATCTTCCGTCGACGGCATCCGGATCACCTTACACATCTCAAACAGGCGGGACCGGGCTCGCGTTCCGACGGCTTCGGAGAGCGTTTTCTTGTATACGGACACGCCGCTGGCACCGGTGTAATCGACAATTTTCCCGGTGATGTCCGGATCGGGAAGATTGGTAGTGGCGATCAGCGGCTTCTTGTTGTTGCAGCGGTAGGTGATGATCGACGTCACCGTGTCCTCCACCCAATCGGTGACGCGGTGCGCGCCCAGGTCGTCCAGCAGCAGAACGTCGCAGTCGAGGGCGGTCGCGTAGGCTTCACGGTCGCTGGTGCCGGATGTTGCATCGTACCCGGAGCGGATGCGATCGAGCAAGTTCTGATAATCGAAGAAGATGCACTCATGGCCTTTGTCGAGCAGCGCCTTCATGACGCCGACAGCGAGGTGGGTTTTCCCAGTGCCGGGCTCGCCAATGAGCAGCAGGCCTGGCGGAGTGACGGCGGGGAAGTCGCGCGCGAAGCCCATGGCTTGCCGGAGCGCGATGCCGAGGCCTGTTCGAGCCGTGGGGTTGTCCGGGGGCAAAACGAAGTTGTCAAGGGAAGCCCGCTCATAGTTCGGAGGGATTCGGGCGTTTTCCACCAGGCCTTCGCTTCGATGCACGCCTCCGCAGTCGCATTTCTCGGCGCCGGAAAGGCCGGCCCGCTCGATGATCTTCCAGCCGGTTCCTCCGCACTTGGGGCAATTTGGATCGGGCATTACTCGATTACCATCAGGACCTCACCCGCGGCGACGGTCGCATCGGGTTTGGCCTTCACTTCAATTACGCGCCCGGCCTTGGGCGATTTCATCTCATTCTGCATCTTCATCGCTTCTACTACAATCAAACCCTGGCCGGCCTCGATCGTATCGCCTTCGGCGACCAGCACGCGCACCACTTTGCCTGGCATCATCGCGGCAATGCTCTGGCGTCCTTCACCTGCGCCCCCGGTTTTTCGGCTGCGCATGGCGCGGGGATCGAAGACATCCACGGAGAATGCGCAGCCGTTGACGCGAATCGTTCCATTAGCCGAGATTACGGAGTAGCTCCGTCCGCCGATCAACACGGACCATGCGCCCGGAGTAAGCGGAGCGGCGGAAAACTCGCGATCCAGCGATTCTTCCCCTTCGCGGTGGTAGCGAAATCGCCCGTTTTCAAGATCGAGGCGCGCCGTACGCCCGTCGACGATCACATCCAGCTTCAACGCATCATCTCCTGGCGGCCCGCGGCGAGCCAGGCGCTTTTCGGAGCCATCTGCACGGCGGGCGGTTTCTGGATCGACATCGCGGCGATCAACGCCGCGACCGCTTCAGTCTCAACGTCCGGCGCGCTGCGTGGTTTCCGCTGGAATTTTTCAAGGAAAGCGGTCGATAGATCGCCGGCGTGGAAGGACTCGTCAGCCAGAATCTCGTCGAACCACGCGAGATTGGTGCGAATCCCTTCGACCACGTATTCCGAAAGAGCGCGGCGCATGCGTCGAATGGCGGCCTCGCGCGACGGGGCCCAGGCGGCGATCTTGGCGAGCATCGGATCGTAATCGAGCGGCACGGTCCAGCCGGCGTATACGCCCGAATCAAGGCGGATACCGGGACCGGAGGGCTGTTCCAGATGCGTGATCTTTCCGGGTGACGGCATGAAGTTGTTGTCCGGATCTTCCGCATAGACCCGGCACTCGATCGCGGAACCGGTCCAGGTCACGTCCTGCTGGCGAATGGTCAATTGCTCGCCGGCGGCGATGCGCAACTGCCAGTCCACCAGGTCGATACCGGTGGCCAGTTCGGTCACCGGATGCTCCACCTGGAGACGGGTGTTCATTTCGAGGAAATAAAAATTGCGGTCGCGATCCACCAGGAATTCGAGCGTGCCAGCGTTGTCGTATCCGGCTGCGCGTGCGATTTTCAGCGCCGCTTCGCCCATTTGCGCGCGCAGTTCGGGATGCTTCAGCATCACCGGGGAAGGGCACTCTTCGATCACTTTCTGATGACGGCGCTGGATGGAGCATTCGCGTTCGCCCAGATGAATCAGGTTGCCGTGATGATCGCCCAGAACCTGTATTTCGATATGACGCGGCTCCAGCACCACCTTTTCGATATAGACCTCGTCGTTTTGGAACGCGCGGAGTGCCTCGCTCCGGGCGTCGCGCAATGAAGATTCCAGATCCTCGGCTCGGTCCACGCGACGCATGCCTTTACCGCCTCCGCCGGCCGCGGCTTTGAGCAGCACAGGGTAGCCGAGCCGATCCGCTTCCCGACGCGCGTCGTCGATTTCGCGCAACGCCTGCTCGGTTCCCGGAACCACTGGCGCGCCCGCGGCGATCGCAACTTTCCGCGCTGCGGTTTTCGAGCCCATTCTTCGAATCGCCTCCGCGGGCGGACCGATAAAAACGATTCCGGCCGCCGCGCACCCTTCCGCAAAGGCGGGATTCTCACTGAGGAATCCATAGCCGGGATGGATCGCGTCCGCGCCATGCCGGCGCGCCGCGTCGAGAATTTTGTCGATTCTAAGATAACTTTCAGAAGACGGCGCCTCTCCAAGATACGCAGCTTCCCCGGCCATTCGAACCGCCAGCGAAGCGCGATCGGCGTCTGAATAAACCGCGACACTGGGGATCCCCGCTTCCCTCAGTGCCCTCAAAATTCGAACCGCAATCTCCCCACGATTGGCGACCAGGACCTTTCTGAACATGAACGTCCGATTGTAGCTGATCACTTCAAATTGACAATGGTCGCGCCCCAGCCGCCGGCTTCGGCCGGAGCATCGGCAAATGCCTCTACGAATGGCGTGCGCGCCAGGATCTTCCGCACGATTTCTCTCTGGACTCCGATTCCGCGCCCATGAATGATTCTAAGTGCCTTTAGATTTAATCGGTTAGCCTCAATCAGGTACTCTTCAACCACGGCGGAAACGTCACGTGGTGAAACAGTGTGGAGGTCGAACACATCTGTGATCGGAACCCGCAAAATCTCGTCTGGTCCCATGCGCTCTAAAGTTATAGCCCGTTAATCTCGATTGTACACCTTAGAAACGGTAGGGAAGGTGTGGCAAGACCTTAGCCTTTCTTCACTTAGCCCGGTTACCGCCCGAGAGGCTGCTGGTACAATCGGGCTTGAAGTTTCGGACATACGGAATGCTTTGCTTCCTTTGCGGGAAAAAGATCGGCTTGTTGCGGTCCCTGGCTGACCAGCAATACTGCTGTGCCGAGCACCGCAAAGAAGCTCGTCTAGCTTCCGCTCAAGCCCTGCGCGATGAGGACGAAGCAGAGCTCTGGACGGTCTCCAAGTCGAAGAAAAAGGGCGCCACCCGAACCGCAGCCTCGGCTGGACAGACGGCTTCTATTTTCGCATTCCTGACGGTCGCGGGACTGTTGGTGGCAGCGCTGATGTTGCCTGGCGGATCGGGGGGCGGCGGGAGCGCATTTCCGCCGGTTTCGCTCGATCCGGGGGTGAAGCGCGGCCTGTTCCAGCGAATTGGCGATTCGATCGGTGACACGATCCGGTCGCGCGCGCCCGTCACGCTGCATCAGGACTTCCAGAACGGTTGGAGCGGCTGGACCGCCGCGATTCCGCACCACATCGACGACCCGCGGCGCAATGGAGTCGACGATCCAAGGTCTATGTCGGCTTCCGCGCCGATTCTACGCATCTGGAGCCGTTCAACGGCGCTTCAGAACTACCAGATGGAGTTCAGCTCTACGATCGAGAGGAAGAGCCTGAGTTGGGCGTTCCGCGCCACGGATGAAAAGAACTACTACGCGACCAAAATCCTGATCACGAAGCCAGGTCCGCTGCCCAACGCGGGGTTGGTCCGGTATCTGGTACTGAACGGCAAGGAATGGGACCGTGTGCAGCTCCCTTTGCCTCTGACGCTCCAGCGCGGCGGCAACTATCGCGTGCGCGTGAGCGTACAGGACGATCACTTCATCACCTACCTGAATGGACAGGTGATAAGTTCATGGAGCGACAAGCGATTGCTGCGCGGCGGAATCGGCTTTTTTGAAGACGCCGACGATCCCCAGAAAGTCGCGTGGGTGAATTTGTCGGAGCACGACAGCTTTATGGGCCGGATGCTGGCTCACTTCTCGCTGTTCGTCATGCCCGGCGCCTGGCAGTAAGCCGTTACTTTAATCCAGCCCGCTCGAGCAACGCATTCGGATCTGGATCTCGCCCCATGAAATTGCGGTACAGAACGGCCGGGTCTTCGCTGTCGCCCCGTGCGAGGATCTTGTCTCGATAGTCCTGACCTACGATCTCGCTGAAAACTCCCTGATCACGAAAACGGGTGAACGCGTCTGCCTCGAGCACTTCGGCCCACTTGTAGGAATAGTAGCCCGCACCGTAGCCGACCGGGCTTCCGAACAAATGGGTGAAGGCGGCGATCATGGCGTAATTTTCGGGCAGAGGCGCGGGGGCAAAGTTTTGCAGAAGGTCGCGCGAATAAACGATCACGTCGGGCGATCCAGGATTAGTCGGGTCCCAGTCCCGATGCAGCGCCAGGTCGACGAACCCGAAGCCAAGCTGCCGCATCTGGGCGTTGGCGGCCCGAAACGTTTTGGCTCGCTTCATTTTCTTGAACAGCTCGTCCGGAATCACAGCGCCGGTTTCGAAATGGCGCGCGAATAAGTCCAGCGACTCGCGCTCCCAGCACCAGTTCTCCATGATCTGCGAGGGCAGCTCCACGAAATCCCAGGCGACGCTGGTTCCGGAAAGGCTGCGGACCTCCACGCGGCTCAACAGATGATGCAGCAGATGGCCGAACTCGTGAAAGATGGTTTCCACTTCGCGATGGGTCAGCAGCGCCGGCTTCGCCGTCGACGGGCGGCGTCAGGTTGCCGCAGATCAGTCCGAGATGCGGCTCGGACTTCGCGGGATTCCCAGTAATCAGCGTGTCCATCCACGCGCCGCCGCGTTTGTTTTCGCGCGGGAACCAATCGGCGTAAAACGAGCCGAGGTAGGCGTTGCTGGCGCGGTCATGAATCGCGTAACAGCGCACCTCCGGGTCCCAGCCCGGGACGCCTTGTTCCGGATCGACGCGGATGCCCAGGATGCGTCCGAAGATGTCAAACATTCCGGCCACGACACGTTCCAGCGGAAAATAGGGCCGCAGCGCTTCTTCGTCGAAATCGTACAGCGCGGCGCGCTGCTTTTCGGCCCAGTAGCCGACGTCCCAGGGCTGAAGCTCGCGATTCGCGAAGGCTTCGAGCTCGCGATTCTCCTCGCGAAAGCGCCGCTCGGTTTTGCGGCGCAGATCGTCGATAAAATGCTGCGCGGTCTCGCCGGTGTGCGCCATGCGATCGTCCAGCACCAGGTCGGCGAAGTCGCGGAAGCCGAGCAGGCGGGCCTTTTCCTGCCGCAGGGCGACGATCCGGGCGATCAGCGTGCGATTGTCGTGATCGCCGGAGGCGGCGCGCGCGTTGTAGGCGCGCCACATCTGTTCGCGAATCGCGGCGTCGTCGAGATAGGTCATCACGGCCAGGTAGCTGGGGGCCTGCAGGGTGAAGCGCCAACCTTCGCGCTGTTTGGACACGGCGGCGGCCCGGGCGGCGGCGACCGCGCTCGGCGGAAGGCCCGCGAGCCGCGCTTCGTCCGTGATCACCAGGTCCCAGGCGTTGGTTGAGTCCAGAACATTTTCGGAGAATTTCGTGGTCAGCTCCGCGAGCTGGATGTCGATTTCCTGGAGCCGCGTTTTCCCCGCCGGGTCGAGCTCCGCGCCGTGGCGTTTGAACGCGTCGATGGTCTTGGTCAGATAGCGCCGCAGGGTGCCGGTGAGCGCGCGCGCCTCCCCGGTGGCCGCATAGCGCTGGATGGACTTCCATAGCCGCTCATTCAGCGGAATGCTCGAATAAAATGCGCTGACTTTCGGCTGCACGGCGTTGAAGGCGGCGCGCAACTCGGGCGTGGTGGCGACGCTTTCCAGGTGCCGGACCACGCTCATCGCGTAGTCGAGCTTTTCGGTCATGGTGTCGAGCGCGTTGCAGAGGATCATCGCTCACGATCGTTGCTTCCAGGCGCTGGGCGGCTTCGGCGAGCAGCGCGTCGATGGCGGGCTCTACATCGGAGGCCTGGATTTTGTCGAACGGAACGCGAAACTGGATTTCGAGCAGCGGATTCATAGGGTGAAATTCCAGGGTATCAGGCCGCGATCACCGGAAGCGAAAGAACACTCCGATCATGGCGATCAATGCGGCGAGCATCGGGAGGCCAGCCCACACGATGAACGCATTAGCGTAGAGCCCGTAAAATCCCAGCGCGGCGGCGGCCAGGTTCAGCGCGCCGATCACGCGCATGATTCTCCCTTGCCGTTTAAGGAAGAGCACGCCGAAAATCGCGGTCGCGATGAAAGCCAAGGTCCATTTGGCGAGGCTGGGATGGCGGATCGCGTCAATCATGGATTGACTGGTCTGGAGCAGCGGTACGTCGACGATCCGCAGGATGGCAAAGTTTTCGACCACGTCGAACACCCCTGCCGCGATGCCGCACACGGCCGCCACGATCGCCAGGCGGGAGCGAAACATCGCAGCCAGCGCGGCATAGAGACTCACGTAGCAGGCGATGAAACCGAAATCGAGATATTGCTTGAAACGCATGGCTTCGCGGTCGGGGCTGGGCGCATTCCCGATGACGTCGTCCACTTCGTCGACGTTGCGGGCCATCTGAAGCACCACTACCGGATTCGCGATGCCACGTGCGGGACGGGACGCGTTCGAGAAATCCGGCTTGCCGTTCAGATGACGATCATGACGACGCAGCCGAGGGCGAGCCAACCGGCGGGAGTCGCACGGAGAGTGATCATTTCGGCCAGGCGTTAGGCCAGCGCCCGCGCGGCGTCTTTGGCGAAATAGGTGAGGATGATATCGGCGCCGGCGCGCTTGATGCAAGTCAGGGATTCCATCATGGCGCGGTCCAGGTCGAGCCAACCTTTTTGCGCCGCCGCCACGATCATGCTGAACTCGCCGGACACTTGATAGGCCCCGATCGGCACGGGAAACCGGTCGCGCGCCTGGCGGATCAGATCCAGGTACGGCATGGCAGGCTTGACCATGAGCATGTCCGCGCCTTCTTCCAGATCGAGCTCCATTTCATGCATGGCTTCGCGGCCGTTGGCAGGGTCCATCTGATAGGTGCGGCGGTCGCCGAATTGGGGCGTGGACTCGGCGGCTTCGCGGAACGGCCCATAAAACACGGAGGCGTACTTGGCGGCGTAAGAAAGAATCGGGATCTTTTCAAAGCCGTGCGCGTCGAGCGAGTGGCGGATCGCGGCGACGCGGCCGTCCATCATGTCCGAAGGCGCCACCATGTCAGCCCCCGCCCGCGCGTGCGAAAGGGCGGCTTCGGCCAGCCAGGCGAGCGTGGCGTCGTTGTCCACATCGCCATCGACGATTTTTCCGCAATGTCCGTGACTGGTGTACTCGCAGTTGCAGACGTCGGTGATCACCAGCAACTTCGGAACGGCGCGCTTGCTCGCGCGCACGGCTCGCTGGATGATCCCGTTGTCGGCGTACGCCTCCGACGCGGATTCGTCTTTATGTTCCGGGATCCCGAAGAGTATAACGCCGCCCAGGCCGAGCCGCTGCGACTCTTCGCATTCCTTCACCAGCTCATCGATTGACAACTGGCAGTTACCGGGCATGGAGCCGATCTCCCTGCGGATTCCTTCGCCCGGGCAGACGAACAACGGAAGAACCAGGTTCGAAGGGTCGAGCCGAGTCTCCCGGACCAGCCGGCGCATCGATTCGGATACGCGCAGGCGTCGCTTGCGGTGGATTGGAAACGGCATTACCTCCTAAATTGTACGGGAAGTGGCACGGTGGAGTTTGGAGGGAGAGCACGGCGAAGACGGGTTGATATTTACAAACGTTTACATATTATTTTCCCATGAATGTTTCCGTATTTCGTGTAATTTTCCGATATTAGATCGACGATCTTATGATATACTCCCAGCACCATGTCGGGCACAGCGACGGACTTCGTATCGAGTTGGGCCGCAGTGGTGGAGAGTGTTAGGGCCGGCGACCAGTCCGGCGTCGAGGATCTTTACGCGATCCTGTCAAGACTGGTAGGCGCAAACCTGCTGCGGGTCATTGGCCCCCAGGGTTTCGAGGACACCCTGCATGAGATCGTCGTGATCGTTCTGGAGACCATCCAAACCGGCGGACTGCGCGATTCAGAGCGACTCTTGGGGTTCATGCGAACCGTGGCGCGGCGACAAATGGTGGCACATATCAGGGGAGCGATCAGTCGGCGCCGGCAGACCGTTGCGGACCCAGAATCCATGGCGATGTGCAGCCAGTCTCCAGAGGCGCGCGCCGCGCATCGCGAACGAATCGAGCACGTATGGGCGGTGCTGCGGCGTTTGAGCGTCCGCGACCAGGAAATTATCGAGCGTTTTTATTTCCGCGAGCAGGACGCGGGCCAGATTTGCGGAGAAATGCATCTTACGGACACACAATTCCGCCTGTATAAATCGCGAGCTTTAGCGAAATGCTCGCGCCTGGCGCGATGCGGACGGCCGAGAATGCCGGTCGTTTGAATCAACTCCCCGCGCTGCGGAAGGTGTTGATCTCCGAGGTCTCGTCGTCATTCAGTCGGAACTCCAGCGCGCCCACCACTCCGGTCACCTGCTCTGGCGACCGCATTCCGACGATCGCGCCGGTGACTGCGGGATGGTGCAGGGTCCACGCAATCGCCACTTCTCCTGCCGAGCGTCCATGCCGCGCGCCGATCCTGCTCATCAGGTCCGCCAGAGCGAGATTCTTCGAAAACTGCGGGTCCTGGAACGCGGCGGCGCGTTTGCGGAAATCATCGGTGGGCAGGCCGGCCACGCGCTCTCGGGTCATTTTGCCGGATAACAGGCCCGACTTCATCGGGGAATAGACGATGACGCCGATCCCGTGATCGAGACAGTAGGGAAGAATTTCCGTCTCCACCTCCGGAGAGATCGCGGAATAGGGGGGCTGCGAGGAGGTGACGGGCGCAAGCTTGCGGCATCTTTCGAGGTGCGGCACCTTGAAGTTCGAGACGCCAGTCCAGCGCACCTTTCCTTGGTCTTTCAACTTCTGAAGCGTGGACCAAGCCTCCTCGACGTCCTCTTCTGGCTCCGGCCAATGAATCTGGTAAAGATCGATCGCGTCGACCTTGAGACGCCGCAAGCTGTCCTCGCACTCCTTCCGTACGGAGGCGGCTTTGAGCGCGGCGCGAATCTCGCCCTTTTCGTTCCAGGTGCGTTCGCATTTGGTGAAGATGTAGGGCCGGTTCGATCGCCCGGCGAGCGCACGCGCCACCACCTCCTCCGAATGGCCCAGGCCATACACGGCGGCCGTATCGATCCAGTTGATCCCGTGATCCAGCGCCGCGTGGATGGCCGCGATCGATAGATCGTCGTCTTGCGGTCCCCAGCCGAACGCCCAGCCGCCGCCACCCATCGCCCACGCACCGACGCCAACGGGCGTCAGATTCATGTCGCTGTTGCCTAGTCGTTTCTGCTGCATCTTCTCTAAAATAACGCGCGCGGGGAGGGGAACGGTAGGATGAGGGAAGTTGCACAGTGGATGAAACATTCAGGTGTGGGAGCCCTCTTTACTCTATACAGTGGACTTCGAAGGCTGGTTGCATTTTCAACAACAGGCGACAAGAACAGAGTAGAATTCAAGCGACAACGTCTTTTTTCTAGCACAGCTTACGGTTATTCCCTCATTTTTCGGCGGAGTCTTCCGGTCCATACTGAATTCTGGCGAACCCAGGGGTTCAATCAACATGATCATCATTCGTCGGCGTCGAAGCGAGGCCCTGGCGGCTGTTTTGAGGTGGGTCATGACGTTTTCGGTCAGCGCGGCTTTGTATGGCCAGACCAGCGTCTTGACCTGGCACAACGACAACGCCAGAACGGGGCAGAATCTGACGGAGACTATTCTCACGCCCACCAATGTTAATTCCTCGACATTCGGGAAGCTTTTCGTGATTTCGGTGGATGGCCTGGTGGACGCCCAGCCGCTGTATGTGTCTTCGCTTAACGTGGCCGGAGGCATTCATAACGTTCTTTATGTCGCCACGGAGCACGATAGCGCGTATGCATTCGACGCGGACACGGGAGCGCAGCTCTGGCACGTATCGCTGCTGCTCTCCGGCGAAACTACGTCGGATGACCGCGGCTGCAGCCAGGTGACGCCCGAAATCGGAATCACCGCAACACCGGTCATCGACCCTGCCAGCGGTACCCACGGCACCATCTACTTGATCGCGATGTCCAAGGACGGCAGCGGCAAGTACCATCATCGTTTACACGCTTTGGATCTGACCACGGGCGTGGAAGAGTTCAGCGGCCCAACGGAGATTATCGGAACTTACCCAGGATCGGGCGCCGAAAACACGTTTCTTCCGGCGCAGCACAAGGAGCGGCCGGGACTGCTGCTGCTGAACCACGTGGTGTATACGAGCTGGGGGTCGCACTGCGACGCCGGTCCCTACGCGGGCTGGGTGATGGGATATAACGAAACGACGCTGCAACAGGTCAGCATTTTGAACCTGACGCCCAACGGCAACGACGGCGGAATCTGGAATGCGGGCGCGGGTCCCGCGGCCGATGCAAGCGGAAACATTTTCTTATTGATGGGGAATGGAACGTTCGACACGACTCTGACAAACAACTTCCCGTCACATGGAGACTACGGCAACGCCTTTGTAAAGATGTCAACCAGTAACAACACTCTGTCTGTCACGGATTACTTTACGATGGACAACACCACCAGCGAGTCGAACGGAGATATCGACTTGGGCTCCGGCGGACTGATGCTGCTCCCGTCGCTGCCCGGTAAGAGCGGAAGCGCCGTATCTCTGGCGGTGGGCGCGGGAAAGGACGGCAACCTATACGTGGTCGACCAAACCAACCTGGGCAAGTTCAGCACGACGACCGACGCCATTTATCAGCAGTTGTCGAACGCGCTGCCGGGCGGCGTCTGGTCGAGTCCGGCTTGGTTCAACGGAGTCTTGTATTACGGAAGCGTGGCAAGCACTCTGAAGGCGTTCACGTACACGATGAGCGGACCGTCGGTGGGCCTTTTCGGCACCACTCCCAGCTCGCAATCCGCGACGTCGTTCGGTTACCCAGGGACCACGCCATCCATTTCCGCGGACGGAACATCGGATGCGATCGTGTGGGCGGTCTATAATTCAAACCCCGCGACGCTGTACGCCTACGATGCGACGGATCTTTCCAAAGAGTTGTACGACAGCAACCAGGCTGGTTCTCGCGACCAGTTCGGAAGCGGCAACAAATATATCGTGCCGACCATCGCGAACGGCAAAGTTTACGTTGGAACGACCAATGGGGTGGGAGTGTTCGGGGTGGCACCAGCCGCGCCCGTCTTAACCGCGCCGGCCAGTGGAGCCACGGGCGTTTCGCTTACGCCGGCTTTGAGTTGGGGGGCAGCCCCCCGCGCTGCCTCCTACGACGTTTACTTCGGCGCCACATCGCCGCCGCCGCTGGTGACCAACGTCACTGGGACTACGTACAACCCGGGAACGCTGTCTGTCAACACGGTGTACTACTGGACCATCGTCGCAAAGAACGTTTACGGGGCGACATCTTCCGCCACCTGGTCGTTCACGACTTTGGCTACGGCTCCGGCGACGCCGGTGCTGACTGCGCCCGCAAATGGATCCGCGGGGCAGTCGTTGACTTCAGCACTTAGCTGGGGCGCCGCCACTGGCGCGACCTCCTATGATGTTTACTTCGGCACTGCATCCACGCCCCCGCTGGTGACCAACGTCACCGGGAACCACCTATAGTCCAGGAGCGCTGTCGGGGAGCACGATGTATTTCTGGAAGATCGTCGCAAAGAACGGATCCGGCAGTACCAGTTCGGCGACATGGTCCTTCACGACCCAGACAGCTTCGTCGACGATCACCAGTCCCACGGCGGGAACGCAATTGCCGTTGGCTTCGGTGACCTTCAGCTGGAATCCGGTCACCGGAGCGGACCAATACTGGCTGGACGTCGGCAGCCAGGTGGCTGTGGGCGACTACTTTGGCCAGGCGACCACCGGCACGTCGTTCCAGGTAACTACGCTGCCGTGCGATGGACGGACCGTATACGTGCAGTTGTGGACGCACATGGCGGGAGCCTGGATGTCACCCGTGCGATCCACGTATACGGCCGCGACGGGTTGCGCCGTGCTGACCGCGCCGGCGGATAACACCACATTTACAAGCAGTTTGCAAGCCTTCAGTTGGGCGGCGGTTTCCGGAGCCGATCAGTATTGGCTTGACGTTGGCAACTCACGTAGGAAAGGCGACATCTTTGCCTCGGCCACTACAGGGACATCTTTCACTGTAACGAGCATCCCGTGCGATGGGCGCGCGATCTACGTCCAACTGTGGACGCACAAGAGCGGGGCGTGGGAAAACCCGGGCGAGTATTCCTATAATGCGACCACGTCTGCCTGCGGCATCGGCACTCCGGCGCCGGGCTCGACTCTGTCCAGTCCGTCTCAGATGTTTTCTTGGGCCACGGTCGCAGGTGCGGATCAGTATTGGCTGGAACGTCGGCAGTCAAGTGGCCCAGGGCGATTACTTCGGCGCCGCGACCCCGGGAACTTCGTTCACTGTGAATTCGATGCCGTGTGACGGGCGCACGGTGTATGTACAGTTGTGGGCCCACGTCGGCGGGAGCTGGCAGCCTCCCCAGCGAACCACTTATACAGGTGCTTCCGGCTGCGCGGCGCTGACAGCGCCGGCGGATGGAACTACATTTAGCGGCACGTCCGCGGAATTTAGCTGGGGGGCAGTGGCGGGGGCGGATCAATACTGGCTCGACGTCGGAAACTCGATCGGGAAGGGAGACATTTTCGGAGGAGCCACAACCAATCTCTCGAACACGACGACTAATCTTCCGTGCGACGGAAGAACCATCTATGTCCAGTTGTGGTCTCACATCGGGGGAGCGTGGAAAAACCCCGGACGGTACGAGTACACGGCATCGGGCGTGTGCGGCAAGCTGACCACTCCGGCGCCGGGCTCGACGCTGGCCGGCAGCGCGGTAACATTCAGCTGGACTCCAGGAACCGGAGCCATCACGGCCTACTGGCTGGATGTGGGCACCGTTGTGGGAGAGGGCAACATTTTCGCAGCCAACGTGGGAACCTCGCTCTCGCAGAACGTTACCGGCATCCCGACCGCTGGGCAACCGATCTATGTGCAGTTATGGTCCATGATCGGCGGCGTGTGGTACCTGAACCGTTACACGTATACGGCGCTCCCGTAAACCAAAATTACGGCGTCCCTGGTTGCGGTCCGGGCGCGGCCGGATTGGATCGCTGCGCCTGAGCCAGCCCCAAGATATGTTCCGCTGCCGATTGCGGGGCGTCGATCGCATCGATCTCGATCCGGCTGGTGCCGCCCGCCGTTTCAAGCGAAAGGTCGCCGATGTTCACCATGCGCTGGCCGATGGTTTGATCTACGCGCACGTCCTGCACTTTCACCAGCTCGATGGTGCGCGTGGTTTTTGAAAACAGTCCGGCTTCGTAGCGCAGCCGGTCGCCGAGCACGGTCAGCTTCACCATCCGCCGCTGGACGTGGCGAATCATCGTGAAGAAAAGGAAGATGGCGGGCAGGACAAAGCCCCATTTCGCCCATTCCGGGTGCTCCTCCACGTTAATATAGACACCGAGCGCGGCGGCTGCAATCAGCCAGAAGAAGTAGCTCAACTTTACGAACTTCAAAGAAGGTCGCAGTTCCATCGCACAAGATTCTAGCATGGCGGTGCCGCGGGCTGTGACAATATTAATGAGATGGAAACAGAACGGCCCGTGACGCGAGTCCTGGTGGTAGACGACGAAGAATCGCAACGCACTGCGCTTGCGAGCATGATTGCTTTATGGGGTTACGCGGTGGAGACCGCGGCCGACGGACAGGAGGCACTGGAAAAGCTGGCGTCCTTCGGCGCGCACGTCATCGTGACTGACCTGATGATGCCGCGCATGGACGGCAATGAGCTGCTGCGGCGCCTGAAGGCCCAGGGTGGAGGCCCTCCGGTGATCGTTCAGACGGCTTTTGGAAACCTGGAAACCTCGGTGGCCACGATCCACGACCTGGGCGCGTTCTGGTTTCTCGAAAAGCCGGTGCAATCGCAGGCGCTGCGTTTACTGCTGGAACGCGCGGCTAACCAGGGTCATTTGGCCGAACACGCCGAACGGTTGGAACGCCAGTTGAGCTATCAGGGCGTGTTGGGCGAAATGGTGGGCGCTTCGGGGAAGATGCAGGAAGTGTTCGCCCTGGTGCAGCAGGTGGCGCCGAGCCGCGCAGCGGTGCTGATCAGCGGCGAAAGCGGCACGGGTAAGGAACTGGCCGCTCGCGCGATTCACGCGCTGAGCCCGCGCCGCGCCGGACCGTTCGTCGCGATCAACTGCGCCGCCATGCCCGATACGCTGATGGAAAGCGAGCTGTTCGGTCACGAGAAAGGCGCTTTCACCGGCGCCGTCGAGCGCCGCGCGGGATGCTTTGAGCTGGCGCAGAACGGCACCGTGCTGCTGGATGAGATCGGCGACATGCCGATCGCCACGCAGGCCAAACTGCTGCGCGTTCTGGAAGACGGGCGCGTACGGCGGCTGGGTGGAAAAAGTGAAATTCAACTGGATGTGCGCATCGTGGCGGCCACCAACTCGCCGCTCGATAACGCCATTCGAGAAGGCAAGTTCCGCGAGGATCTGTTTTACCGGCTAAACGTATTTCCCATCCCGCTGCCTCCGCTGCGCGATCGCAAGGACGATCTGCCGGTGCTCACCGCGGCGTTGCTCGAAGACCTGAACCACAAGCATTCGACCAAGATCGTCGATGTCGCCGCGGACGTGATGGATCGCTTCCGGGCCTACCACTGGCCGGGCAACGTGCGCGAGCTGCGCAATGTGCTGGAGCGCGCCGTGATCCTGGCGGGTGAAGGAACCATCCAGACCATGCATCTTCCTCCCGGTTTTGGTGGAGCGCCGCTCCCGGCGCCTTCGCTCACCGCGGAGGGCAGCGAGCTGCGTGTGCCCGTCGGCTACACTATCGAGCAAGCCGAGCGCGCGCTGATCGAGCTGACCCTCGAACACACCAAGCACAACAAGACCCGCGCGGCGGAAATTCTCGGCATCAGCCAGAAGACGCTGTTCAACAAGCTGAAGGAATATGGCGCGCAAGGCGCCGGCGCCTGAACCCTGATGTCCCTTCGAGTCCGCCTGGTGATCGTGATCGTCGCGCTGGTGACGCTGCTCGCCGCCGCGCTGTCGTTTCTCCATCTGGACGCGCTTCTGACCTCGCTCTCGAACGACGCGCTGCAACGCAGCGAGCAGGTGATCCAGCAGGTTCAATCGTTCATCACCGATCACATCAACCGGCATTCTTCCGATTACGCGCCGCCGGCCAGCCTGGATCAAACCGTCGCGCTGTGGAACCAGATTCTTTCGAGTGACCCTGATATCCCGGTGACACTCCAGATGCTGGGCCTGGTTTCGCAGGCGATTGTCGAAATCAACATCGCCGGCGGCACCGGGCAGGTGCTCGCTTCCTCGAATCCATCCCGCATCGGTGGTACACTCGACAAACTCACCTTTTTCAGCACCTGGAAAACGCTGCCATGGTATCGCCGAATGCTGGATCTTTTCGGCCGGCGTCAGGATTATCAGGTGACCGTGCCGCTCGGCGTGAATGGCCAGGCGCTGTTCACGGTGCAGGTGGTCACTTCGAACGTTCTGCTGCGCAGTACCTTATTGCCGGAGGTGGAATGGGTCGGCATCGTGTCCGGCGGAGTGCTGCTGGGTTCGCTGGTGTTGACCGCGATCGCCACCAACTGGCTGCTGAGGCCGGTCCGGCGCATCGAACAGATCATCGATCGCATCGCGCAGGGCCAGTTCGGCCGCGCTGAAACTGCTACCGGGAGGCGCAGCGGTCTGGCGAAGGAGTTCGCGGTGGTCGAGAGCAAGCTGAACCTGCTGGGTGAGCAGTTCCGCGGCGCCCGCCAGGAAGCCACCGCGATGCAGCACAATGTCGAACATTTGCTCGAGCGGATGGAGTCCCAGCTCGACGTTGCCTCACGCCTGACCGCCATCAGCCGCATTACCGGCGGCGTTGCGCATGAGATCAAGAATCCGCTGAACGCGATCGCGCTGCATCTGGATCTGCTGCGCGCCCGCATCGACAATCCGGACGAAGAGGTTGCTTCGGAGATCGACATTCTGTCGAAGGAACTGCGGCGGCTGGATCGCGTGGTCAAGACATTTCTCGATTTTTCGCGGCCGGTGGAAGTGCGCTTGGAAGAAGTGGACCTCGCCTCACTGGCGCGTGAAGTTTCGGATTTGATGACGCCGCAGGCGCGCCTCGGGCGGGTCGAGCTTTCCTTTGACGCGTCCCCGGAACAGCGAACCATCATCCGCGGCGATGCGGATATGTTGAAGCAGGCGATCCTGAATCTGGTAACTAACGCCCTGGACGCCATTTCCGGCGCGAAAAAGGATAACGGCCATTTGCGGATTCGGGCGGATCGCGTCGCGGACGAACGTCGTCCTGGAAGTCGCCGACGACGGTCCCGGCATTCCGGCCGAACTTCGCAGTAAAGTTTTCCAACTGTACTTCACCACCAAGTCAAAAGGATCGGGGATCGGGCTGGCGATGACTTACCGGGCCGTGCAGTTGCATAATGGTACCATCGATTTCACGAGCGAAGACGGCCGGGGGACTACGTTCCGTCTTCAGTTCCCCGCAGTGGTCGGACATGCCTAACTTTCGGCTCAGCCCGGGCAATGCCCTGGCACTCGTTCTCAGCTTGTCAGTGGGCTCAGGCTCGTGCCTGTTTCGCAAGCCGCCCGCGCCGTTCACGCCGCCGGCTACACAATCTCGTCCATCCCAAGCGGCCCAAGCGCAGCCTCTTCCACCGCCGCCGCAGATCGCGGGTGATCCGCTCGCCAGCGGCCCACCCCTGGTACCTACAGACATCCCTGAAACGCCCGCGCCTCCCCCATCCAGGTCTACACCGAGAAGGGGAAATCCCGCTACGCCGCCTCCCAAGGTCAACACGCCGCCCGCAACGACGGATGCGACGCCTCCCACGCCGGCGCCGCCGAAATTGGGTCAGATTTTCACGCCGGAGCAGATGCGCGAACATAATCGCGCCATCGACGAGAGCCTGGACCGCGTGAGAAAAGCGCTGGTGGTCCTATCTCGAAAAAACCTGAATGCAGAGCAAAGCGAGACCGTGAACCGGATCGTCGCGTTTCAGAAACAAGCGGAGCAAGCTCGCGAGGCGCAGGATCTGGCCAATGCCGAACTGCTCGCGAAACGGGCCGACCTGCTGGCCACGGATCTTCTGACGAGAGTGCCGTAAAAACAAACAGGGCAGGTACAGAGTGGATCCGGCGACCGAAGTCAACCTGAGACGAGGTGTGCAGAATCCCCGCCTGATGGATCTCCTCATATACCTGCCCCGAAGCCGCCGGGTCGGAGGGTCCGGCGACTAACCTCAGAAAGCCGTTACTGAGCCCCAGGTCCGGCTGCCATCGCCCTGGCGCTGGCCGACGTTTCCGGAACCCACAACTTCACTTCAACCCGGCGGTTCTGCTTGCGCCCATCGCGCGTCTTGTCGTCGGCGACCGGCTGGGCATACCCCTCGCCAAGCATCGTCAGGTTGCGAACAGGAATCTTGTACTCGACGGCAAAGTAGCGTGCTACGGCTTCAGCGCGCCGCTCGCTCAACGTTTCGTTGAACGCAGAGGACCCGGTCTTGTCGGTAAATCCCTGAATTTCGATGACATACCGATCGAGACTGGCTGCCTGTTTGGCCAGATCGTCAAGTTGCTGCTTGGCGTCCGGCGTCAACTGGTCCTTGGCGACCGCGAACAGCACGGTCGCGGACTTCGCCATCTGGAACTTGTTCATGGCATCGACGGTGTGGCCCAACCGGTCCAGCCCCTGTTCGGCGAAAGATCGGGCATTCGTCGCGCTCTGCTGGGCTCCATTGGCGGCCTGCTGTGCGGTGTCCGCTTTCTGATCCGCTGCCTTCGCAGCCTGGCCGGCCTGCGTAGCCTTGTTGTCCACGTCCGTCAGCTTTTCTTTCGTCCGCGACAGGTCGCGATCCAGCTCCTGGATCTCCGTGCCTTGGCTGGCGATCTGCTTGTCCTGCTCGACGTTCTTGTTTTCAGTCCCCGTGACCCGCTGTGCGACCGGATCAATCTGCTTCGCAACGTACTTCTTGGTCGCGCACCCCGTGCCTAGAAGGCTCAAAGCAATCGCCCCTGCCAATATTGTGTTTTTCATTTTCAAACTCCCCTTTCCATCCGTAAAATCGAGCTCCTACACGGTGAGCTTGGTCGTCAGAGTAAACCCCATGATCGTTTGCGCTGGCACCGAAATACGCTCCCCCGTCTCTTCAGCAAATTTGTGACCGTACCCGCCCGTTCGGGTCACCGGGTCCGTCTGGAGCGCGTACCACTTGCCGTCCCGCTGAAACAAATCCAAAGTCAGAGCCAGCACCGCGCCTTGACCGGCCGCGCCCACTTCACGGGCCGCCACGACATGTCCTTCAATTATCGTACCTCTTGGCAAAATATCCAAGGCTCCGACCATTACCGGCGCATCCAGCACGGCGCTAAACCGATCTCCGGGCCGGCTGCGCCCGGAACCGAGCGCTTGGTCCAGCCGAACCCGGAGAGCGGTGCCCGCGGGAGCAACCACGGGATCCCGGGTCGTACTCGCTTCAACGGAAACGGTCGAAGCGTGGCAGCCGCTCAAGGCTAAAGCCAGCGCGGCCATCGGTATAATCTTCAGGATGGGCATCGGGAAATTTTTCTCTCTTTCCCCGGAACTCATTGATTCGGCAAAACTACTGCCGCCCACGACTACCTTGGAGCAACTGGTGGGCCATCTCTTGCATAGTCCGCGATGTCCGAGCTTTCCAGGATCCTCTTCGCGGCACCCCGTTTTGCGACGCGGATCATCGCGCGGCCGATTTCCTCGGTGGTCACGACGGAGCCTGGAAACAGGCGTCGAATCAACGGTAGCAAGGGCTTAATCAGGCTGTACAACAGCCGGTACGCGGTCGTTTTGGAACGTTCTCCGTTCATCGACTGAATGGCTGCGGGCCGGAACATGTAGGCAGCCTTGAAGGGAAGTCGCAGGATTGCGTTTTCGGTCCTGCCTTTCACACGGGCCCACATGGTCCTTCCTTTTTCCGAGCCGTCGGTCCCGGCGCCGGAAACGTAGATGAACGTCATGTTTGAATTCAGCCCCGACAGAGTTTCCGCGGCTGCCATGGTGATGCCGTACGTTAGGCGCTCGTATTGGGGCTCAGACATCCCGCCTGACGACACGCCGAGACAGAAGAAGCAGGCGTCGAAGCCGCGTAAATCAGCCTCGATTTCGGTGTAGCGAAACAGGTCCGAGTGGACGATCTCGCGCAGTTTGGAGTGCTTCATCCCAGTCGCCGACCGTCCAAGCGTCTGGACAAGCTGGATATCCGGGTCAAGCAGGCATTCCCTGAGAACGCCTTGACCGACCATTCCGGTGGCTCCAAAGATCAGGATTTTCATATTGTTTAGCGTGGCGTCACAGGAGTGATTATGCCAAACGCGCAGTAATGGGCCACACGCGTCAGATGATGGAGCGTGTTGAGTAAGGAAGTGGTACGCACGGTAAGATTGGAACTTACGACATCTTGCTCCGCCGAGGCGGGCGAAGAGGATGATCGCCGGGCTACTCGGACCGCAAACGCAAACGTCGGATCAACGCTTACGGCTCGGCGCGTCGGCGCCACGCAAGCACGCCAGAAAATCCGGGAGGGACACGCCGTTGAATTGATCCGGATGCCCCGGCACAACCGACTGGATCGCGACAATCCTGTCCGGCTCGCGATACGGCAGCGCCCCCCAAAGAATCGTGTGAATGAGCGTGAAGATCGCGGTGTTCAGTCCGATTCCTAGCGCCAGGGCAACACCGCAATTGACGTAAACATCGGCTTTTTCGCCAGCATCCGCAATCCGAAAACGATATCCTGCCGCAAAGTGCTCATGGTCTATATACTGACGTTCCAACGAAAAGTTCGTTCCTGACCCGATCGTTTTCAGGTTTTGCCACCCTATGGCCGGTATCGTAACGACATTGAGGAGGAGGCGAACTGCCCTGCAAAGTCCCACGCGAATCCGTTTCCTTTGCCAACGAATCGCTTGCGGCCCCGCCGGGAGGGTGGACGGGCTTGCCGGGGGGCCTGTCGGTAGCTTTTGAATCTGTCCGCTTTTGATAACAGACGAAATGTCCGCTGTGTTGTCATGCTACCCTCTTCGCCTTTGCTTTTGGAGAGAGAGGGGAAATCGTCGTCGAGGCGGTGGGAAAGTGGGAATCGCCATGGGCGATTTCCAAGGGGCGGTGGGAGCGGTGGGAAACCTGGGTTTGGTTTTCCACGGCTTCCACGGCACCGTCTTTTCCACGGCCTTCCGCCCACCGGCCCACCACGTGCGGACCGTAGCGAATCGAGACCGCGCCATCGAGATGTTCGTGGATCGTCACCGTCTGCCCGGCCAGGCTATAACGCCAGCGACACTTGTCGATCTGCCAGCGGCGGGTCTTGATGGCCACGGTATTGTCCTTCTCCACCACCCGTTCCGTTTGAATGGAAAACACCCCGTCCAGGTCGCGCCGCGCGCACTTGCGAAAGGCCGTGCCTGGCTGCGCCGCCTTCACCGTGAACTTGTCGTTGAACTCGGCGATGTAATGCTCGCGCAGAAAGCGATTGGCTTCTTCCACGGAGTCGACCCCGTCCAGCCGCAGTTCCTGCGGAAGCCGCCCCTGCCAGGTTCCGAAGTTCCGCTCGCTGCGTCCGCGCGCCTGTGGCGAATACGCTGGAATCATGTGAACGCCCAGTTCCCGCAGCGCCCGCCCGAACTGCGTCAGACCGCGACTTGTCCACCGGCTCGCGCCGCCTCGGCGGGTAGAAGAAATGGCTGCCGCGGTCGCTGTACAACGCGCAGAACAATCCCTCGGTTTCGATCACCTCCTTGCGCACCGGCCATCACCGTCCGCGTCGATTCTTCTGCCACCAGTTGCGCGTAATAGATGCGGCTGGTGGCGTCGTCCAGAATCACGATCAGATCGTAGTAGCGATCGTCCTGGAACCCCTCTGTGTTAAACCATCGGTGTTTGCTGCCGTCGATGTGCAGCAGCATGCCCGGCATCTCGCGCCGAGGCCTCCGTCGCCGGTGCGTGCCGCGCTTCTTCTTGCGTGCGACTAGACCCGCGCCTTGCAGCGCCTGTTTCACCCACGTGTAGCTCAGCTCGATGCCATGCTCCGGGCCGAGCTTTTCGTGAAAGTGCCGGACATTGAAGTCGAAATACGTTTCTTGATAGAGCCGCAGCACCTGCTGGCATGTCGCCAGCGGTACTCGCCGAAAGCTGGGTTTGCCCTTCGCCGATCGCGCAGCCCGCTGTAGCCGTCCCGCTCCAGCCGCGCCCGCCATCGCCGCATCGTGCGCGGCGTGACGCCAATGATCTCGGCCGCCGAGGCCCAACTGAGTTTGCTGGCCATCGCCTTCAGTATCACGTCTTGTAGTTTCATCATCCGCTCCACTTCGCGGGCGGGGATCGTCTGGTTGGGTTCCAACTCGCCAGATTCCCCCGCCCGGCTGGACCGGACAATTCACGCGCTAATTACACCGGACAGATCGTGTGCTACTGA
>CAWJHI010000031.1:0-10217 GCA_963842485.1 Terriglobia bacterium
ACGGCGCGGACTCTGAACGGCGCGGACTCTGAACGTTGTGGGAATGGTTTTGGCGTGGCCTGAGCCCGCAACCGGTGCTGACTCGACGAGATTTTTCCGCTCCTTGGCCGGTCGGTACCGCGTATCCGATACGGAGCAAGTTGTCGCGCCGCTGGTTTTACTTCCACGCCAGCCCGGCTGATACGATCGACGGAGTGGAAGAACAAGAGGTTTATCCCGCCATCGGCCCTGAAGGATTTGAGCGCTTGGTTGCGGCATTCTACCGCCAGGTTCCCGGCGATGACGTTTTGGGTCCGATTTATCCGGCGGACGATTTGCGAGGCGCGGAGCAGCGGCTCCGGGATTTTCTGATATTTCGATTCGGGGGACCGCCCGTGTACATTGAACAGCGGGGCCACCCGAGACTGCGGATGCGGCATGCGCCGTTCTCCATCGGGGCCGCTGAGCGTGACCGCTGGATTCAGTTAATGAACGTCGCGCTGAGTGAAGCTGCGTTGCCTGACGAAGCTCGGCGGGTCTTGGGTGCGTTCTTCGAGGCGACGGCCACGTTTTTGATGAACCGGGCGCAAGGGTGACGGACGGTCGTCGCAGCTAAAATCGAAATCCCCCTTGACAATGATGGCTCTGGGTAGATAATAAGGTCCAGTATTCAAATCTCAGCGAGTGGTGGTGAGGGGTGTGAGCGGCGTACCGATTGACGAGGGTATTCCCGTTCGTATGATCCCGCTCCACGCGTATTTCCACTCAGCCTCAATTTCAAGGGGACTAAAAAATGATTAGACAAAGATTCGTACTCGCGGTGTGTTTTCTGATTTGCGCGGCTCCGGTGTTCGCCCAAGAACTTGGCGCGATCGCGGGTGTGGTCCGGGATCAGTCCGGCGCCGTGACTCCGGGAGTGACGGTGGAAGCATCGAGCCCCGCGTTGATCGAAGGACGGCGAACTACCACCACCGGCAACAACGGTGAATACCGCATCGTCGATCTCCGGCCCGGCGACTACACTGTTACATTCACGCATGAGGGGTTCCGCACGGTGAAGCGCGAAGGCATTAACTTGGGCGCCTCCTTCACCGTGACCGTCAACGCCGAGCTTCAGGTGGGCCAGACCGCCCAGGAAATGACGGTCTCAGACGCGCCGCCGCTGGTGGACGTGCAGAACTCGCTTTCGCAGAAGGAAATGAACCGCGGAACGATGGACGCGATTCCCACCGGCCGCGATCCGTTCGCGGTGGGGCAGGTGATCCCCGGCGTGTCCACGGCGACGCCGGACGTCGGTGGCACCAGCGGCATGCAGCAGCCGACCTTGCAGGTGCACGGATCGAATGGAGATGACAACGTGTTCGTGGTGGACGGCATGCAGATTCAGCATACCGGCTTCTCCGGAAACCAGACCGGGTTCTATTACAACGACAGCCTGATGCAATCGATCACGTATCTGACCAGTTCCCTGCCCGCGGAGGCGCCGGTGGGTGGAATTCAGATCAGCATGATTCCGCGAGACGGCGGCAACCAGTTTCACGGATCGGTATTCGCGACCGGCGCGACGCAGGACATGCAATCCGACAACTCGAACGCGGATCTGGTCGCCGCGGGCCTGAAGGCGCGCAACAAAATCGACACCATCTACGATCTGAACGCCGCCTTGGGCGGGCCCATCGTCAAGGATCGCTTGTGGTTCTTCGCGAGCTTCCGGCGCTGGGGCGCGAATAATTTCCTGGCGAATACCTTCACGCCGGCCGGCGCGCAGGCGATCGACGATAACCGGCTCACCGACATCGCTCTGCGCCTCACTTATCAGATCAATAAGAGCAACAAGGTTTCCGTCTCCTACGATCGCGGATTCAAGTTCCGCGGGCATCGGCCCAACAATCTGATCGGCGCTTCGTTCTCCGATCCGCTGGCCGACGTGGTGCAGAAGAGCTGGATGAACTACATGGGCCAGGCGCACTGGACCTCCACGGTCACCAACCGCCTGCTGGTCGACGTCGGGATGACCTACATGCCGGTCTATTACAACCTGGGCTTCGAGCCCGGCACGGTTCCCGGAACCATTTCGCAGTACGACATCACCACGTCGACGATTCTGAAAATCACGCCGCGCGCGGACACCGACCGTGGCTCGTATACCACCGTGGTCGCCGATGCCTCCTACGTGACGGGCTCGCACAATCTGAAAACCGGCGTCCAGTTCCGCAAGGGCTACTTCCAGGAAAGCTTTCAGATGGATGGGGACATGATTCAGATCCTGTCGAACGGCGTGCCCACGTCGGTGCGGCTGTATAACACGCCTCTGACGCATCGCGAGGATGTGAACCCGGATCTCGGCTGGTACCTTCAGGATTCCTGGAGACTGAATAAGCGATTGAGCCTGAACCTCGGCATTCGCTACGATCGCATGATCATGAACATTCCCGCGCAGGGAGCGCCCGGCGGCACCTGGGTTCCGGCACGCTCCTTCCCGGCCCAGAACGGCATCGTCGACTGGAACACCTGGTCGCCGCGCATCGGCTTCGCCTGGGACGTGTTTGGCGATTCGAAGACCGCGATCAAGGGCGGCGTCAGCAAGTACGATGTGCTGGAAGGTTCCTCGCTCGCGCAGAACATCAATCCGAACTTCATCGCGTTTGAGACCTGCCCCTGGACCAACCTGACGCCTCCCACGCCCGGCCAGGCGCTGGCCGGGTGCACCGGGTTTTCGGGAAACAACAACCACATCGATCCGAACATGAAGCGGCCCTATCAGTGGGAGTACACGGTGATGATCCAGCGCCAGCTCGGAGCCAACACTTCGGTCAGCGTGGGCTACTTCGGACGGAAGTTCTTCGATCTGTTCGGCGATATCAACGTCGCCGTTCCGCCGTCCGACTATACGCCGGTGACCATCCCGAATCCGCTCGGCGGATCGTTGACGGTTTACAACCAGCTTCCCTCGACGCTCGGACAGATCAACTTGTTGCAGAAGACTTTGCCCAATCTGTATGAGCATTACAACGGCGTGGAGTTCCAGGTGAACTCGCGCATTCGTAAGGCCACCGTGTTTGCCGGCTTCACCATCGGCAAGGATGACGGCACGCCGAGCGGCGGCAGCACGGACCTGAACAATCCGAATAACCTGATCAACTTCGCAGGCGCTCAGAATTATGACGAGACCTACCAGCTCCGCGCGGGTTTCACCTACCAGTTGCCTGGCAAGATACAGTTTTCAGGATCGCTGCGCGAAAATTCGGGCCTGCCGCAATCGCGCACCTACAACGTGACGCAGGCGATCGTCCCGGGGCTGACGCAGGTGACCCAAGCGGTGCTGGCGGCCGCTCCGGGGGCTTTCCGGTATCCCTGGCAGAACCTGCTCGATCTGCGCTTCTCGCGGGTCTTCAAGTTCCGTGAACGCATCGGAATCGAGCCCCTGGTGGACCTGTACAACACGTTCAACAGCAGCGCGATCACCAGCGAGGTGACCACCATCGGCTCCTCGCTCGGAAAACCGTCGAACATCGATATGGGGCGGTTGCTCCGCCTCGGCGGACGGATTACATTCTAAGGTGGCGGGCGGCAGCGTCCGCCTGTCAAGGAACACTCATGTCAAAAGTTCTGGTTCTGATCCTTAGCGCGGCCGCGGTGTTTGCCCAGGAGCGCCCCATCGTCCTCAAGACGTCCACGCTGTTGGACGGCAAGGGCAAGATGTTGCGCAACACCATCGTAGTAGTGGAAGGCTCGAAAATCGCGCGCGTGGGCGGCGCGGCCCCGGCCAACGCCATCACTTACGATCTGAGCGCGCTGACGGTATCGCCCGGCTGGATCGACACGCACTCGCATCTGTCCTATCATTTCGACAACCAGGACCGCTATGCCGGGCGCGAGGAGCCGCAATCGCAGGCGATCCTGCACATCGCCGACAACCTGGTGCGGACGCTGGACGCCGGTTTCACCACTGTGCAGAGCCCCGGGGCGCTGGTGGACAAGGACCTGCGGGACGCGACGGCGCGCGGAATCCTGCCCGGACCGCGCATTCTGACGTCGCTCCAGCCGCTGACCGAAAGAAGCGGCGACGCCGCCAAGTTGCGCGAGCTGGTCCGGGACCGCAAACAGCAGGGCGCCGACTTGATCAAGATCTTCGCCTCGAAGAGCATTCGCGAAGGTGGCGCCATCACCATGACGCAGGAGCAGCTCGACGCGGCCTGCGGCGAAGCCAAATCGCTGGGGCTGCGCACCATCGTACACGCGCATTCGGCGGAATCGGCCAAAGCGGCGACGCTCGCGGGCTGCACGTCCGATCGAGCATGGCGCGTTCGTGACCGATGCCGTGTTCGACCTGATGGCCCAACACGGCACCTATTACGATCCCAACATCGGGCTGGTGCTGCAAAATTATCTCGAGAACAAACCCAAGTATTTCGGCATCGGCAATTACAACGAGGAAGGCTTCGCCTACATGGAAAAGGGCGTGGCGATCACGCTCGACACGTTCAAGAAGGCGCTGAAGCACAAGGATCTGAAAATCATTTACGGCACCGACGCGACCGCGGGCGCGCACGGCCAGAACTATCGCGAGTTCATCGTTCGCGTGCACGACGGCGGGCAAGACCCGATGGCCGCGCTGATTTCGGCCACCTCGCTTTCCGCCGAATCGCTGAACCTGGGCAATGAAATCGGCTCCATGGCGCCGGGCATGCAGGCCGATATCGTCGGCTTTGACGGCAATCCGCTCACGGACGTGACGGCGGCGGGCCGCGCGGTGTTCGTCATGAAGGGCGGCAAGGTTTACGAAAACGACGCGCCCGGATCGAAGATCGGCTATCGTCCATCGGGGAAGGGATCGCGATGAAGCGCCGCGTGGCGATTACCGCCGCTGCATTCATTTTCATCAGCGCCGATCGCGGGCCCGTCGATTGGCCGTTCTGGGGCGGCGATCAGGGCGGCGGGCATTATTCGACGCTCACCGAAATCAATGCGTCGAATGTCACGCGCCTGCGGCAGGCGTGGGTCTGGAAAACCGGCGAGACGGAGCTGAAAGAATACGGCACGCGGCCCGGCATGTTCGAAAACACGCCGGTGATGATCGATGACGTGGTGTATGCCACCTCGCCGTACAACCACATCGTGGCGCTCGATCCGGAAACGGGCTCGGAGCTGTGGTCCTACGATCCGAAATCTTACGTCGACGGCCAGCCTCCCAACGGGACCGGCTATGTTCATCGGGGCATCGCGGTCTGGCGCGATTCGCGCGACGGCAATAAGCCGCGCATTTTTCTGAACACGCGCTATCGGCTGATTTCCATCGACGCGAAAACCGGCAAGCCGGTCAGTTCCTTCGGCGATAACGGCGTGGTCGATCTGAGCCAGGGGCTGGTCTGGCCGATCAACAAAATGCATTACACCGAAACCTCGCCTCCGGTGGTGTACAAGGACCTGGTGATCGTCGGCAACGGCGTGGGCGACCGGCTGATGTACAAGAACGATCCGCCGGGCGACGTGCGCGCTTTCGACGCACGCACCGGCAAAGCGCGTGTGGAGCTTCCACACCATTCCGCAAGCGGGCGAGTTCGGCAACGACACGTGGGGCAACGATTCCTGGAAATTCACCGGCCATACCAATGTCTGGGCGCCGTTCACGCTGGACGAGAAGCGCGGCTTGGTTTACCTGCCGGTCAGCACGCCGAGCAACGATTTTTACGGCGGCAATCGACCCGGCAACAATCTGTTCGGCGAAACGCTGGTGTGCCTGGATGCGAATACCGGCGCGCGCAAATGGCATTTCCAGATCGTGCATCACGGTTTGTGGGACTACGATCTCGCCTCGCCGCCCGTGCTGGCGACCATTACGGTCGACGGAAAAAAGATCGACGCGGTGGTGCAGCTCACCAAGGAAGGTTTCGCGTTCGTGTTCGATCGCGTGACCGGCAAGCCAGTCTGGCCGATCGAGGAGCGGGCCGTCCCGGAAAGCGATGTTCCGGGCGAGCATGCGTCGCCCACCCAGCCGTTTCCCACCAAGCCGCCCGCCTATAGCCCGCAAGGCGTCTCGCTCGACGACGCCTTCGATCTGACGCCGGAGCTGAAGGCCGAAGCGCAACGGGAAATGAAGAAATACCGGCTGGGACCGCTGTTCACGCCGCCCTCCCTGCAGGGAACCTTGATTCGTCCCGGAAACATTGGCGGAGCGAACTGGGGCGGCGGCGCCTTCGACCCGGACACGGGCATGCTGTATATCAAGACCACGAACACCCCGACGCTGCTGCGGGTGGTGAAGCCGGATCACTCCGAGAAAAATCCACGGGCGTCCGAAGTGGACGCCGAGTGGAGCGGCGAACTGGGCGCGCAGGCGAATTTTCACGGCCGCCTGCCGCTGACCAAACCGCCCTACGGCCACGTGACCGCCATCGATCTGAATCATGGGACCATCGCTTGGCAGCGGCCCTTCGGCGACTGGCCGGAGCTTCGCAACAATCCGGCGCTGCAAAACGTGACCCTGCCTCCGGCGCTCGGTATCGGCGGACCGCAGGGCGGAGTGGTGACCAAAGGCGGCCTGTTCTTCGTCGGCGGCGAAGACATGTCGCTGCATGCCATCGACAAAACCAACGGGAACGATCTGTGGCAGGGCGCGCTGCCCGCGCGATCGTATGGCACGCCGATGACGTATCGCACGCGATCGGGGCGTCAGTTCGTCGTGATCGCGACCGGTCAGGGCGCCAACGCCGCGCTGATCGCGTTTTCGTTATAACCGCGGGTAGACTCAAAAAGACATGATCCAATTCATATTTGCTCGGCTCCTGCGCGCCGGCGCTGGCGCGCGCAACGCAAGGAAGGCCGCCAGGAAGCTAACGGCCGTGGCCGCGCTGGCGGTGGTCGCGCTGAGCGCCCAGGATCGTTCGACGGTGCTGGCTTCGCGCATGCTCGACCCGGTCTCCGGCCGCGTGATGTCGAACGTCCTCATCACCATTCACGGCGATCGCATCGAATCGGTGTCGGAAAATTCTTCGGCGAAGGCCAGCGTCACGTTGCCCGATTCCTGGACCGTACTGCCCGGCCTGATCGACAGCCACACGCACCTGCTGCTGGAGCCTGAGGACGCGCTGACGCCACCGGTGCTGCGCAAATCGCAGGCGTTTCGCGCGCTGGAAGCGGCGGGCGCGGCGCGCCGCACGCTCGAAGCCGGCTTCACCACGGTTCGCGATATGGATTCGGAGGGCGCCGAGTACGCCGACGTGGCGCTGCGCGACGCCATCCAGCGAGGCATCGTCGCCGGACCGAGAATGTTCGTCGCCGGCAACGCGCTGACCATCACCGGCGGCTACATGAACCTGCTCGGCATGAATCCCGATCTCAGCCTGCCCGATCCCGCGATCATGACCGACACGCGCGACGCCATGGTCGCGGCCGTGCGCCGCAACGTCAAGTACGGCGTCGATCACATCAAGATTTACGTGACCGGGTCGCTGCCGCAGGTGGCGCGTCCGGATTTCGAGGCGCTGCCGCAGATGTCGCTCGAGGATGTGAAGGCCATCGTGGCCGAAGCGTCGCGATTCCATAAAGACGTGGCCGCGCACGCCTACGGCGGCATCGCGGCGCGAAATGCGATCGAAGGCGGAGTGCGCTCGATCGAGCACGGCCTGTTCCTCGATCAGGAAACCGTTCAAATGATGGCCAGCCGCGGCGTATTCTACTGTCCCACGTTGTACGTTTACACCTCCGAGCCCGGTCTCGACCGCAACGGGGTCGATTTCATGAATGGCGTCCGGGCGCGGCATCGGCAGGCGCTCCGGATGGCCGTGGCGGCCGGCGTGAAGATCGCCTTCGGGACGGATGCCGGCGGTTTCGATCACGGCATGAACGCGCAGGAGTTTAAGTTCATGGTGGACGATGGGATGTCAGCGCTCGAAGCGATCCGCAGCGCAACCGTCCGGGGGGCTGAGCTGTTGCGAAGAGAAAAGGATCTCGGTGCGGTAGCGCCGGGACATTTTGCCGACATCATCGCCGTGGACGGCGATCCACTGCGCGATATCACTGCCATGACGCGGGTGAAGTTTGTCATGAAGGGTGGGATCGTGGCCAGGCAGGACAAATGAAAATCACGATACTCGTGCGGACGATCGGACCAGCTTTTCGAGCGATGGGCGCCTTGGAAATGATGAAACTGACTTTGCTCCTGGCGCTGGTTCTGCCGGTCGCCGGCCAGAAGAAACCGGTTACTCTCGAATCCATCCCGGACTCGCCGCAGCGGGGCGGAGCGGAAGGCGCACCCGTGTGGGCGCCTGACGGGAAATCCTTCGTATATCGTCAGGGCCGCACGCTGATGATCTTCGATCCCGCAACCACGCACGCAAGAGAACTGCTCCGCACGGACGCCATGGACGCGGCGGCGGTGAAGGCCCCCGAAGACGGTCCGGCCGAGTGGCAAAACCGCCGGGTGCGCGATTCGGGACTCCAGTGGTCGTCTTCCGGCGGAGAGCTTTTGTACCTCTCCGGCGGTGACCTTTTTCTGATTCATGTAGCGGCCGGCAAGTGGGAGCAACTCACCAATACGCCGGTCTACGAACACGATCCGAAGTTCTCGCCGGATGGCAAAATGATCTCCTTCCGGCGTGGATGGGATCTGTACACGCTCGAGATTGCCACGCGCACAGAGACCCGCCTCACCAGCGATGGAACCGAATCGCTCCGCAACGGGGGGCTGGACTGGGTGTATCCGGAAGAGCTTGAGCTCGGCACCGCGCACTGGTGGTCGCCGGATTCGAAGTCGATCGCTTACCTGCAGTTCGATGTGAGCCGCGAACGGCTCCTGCCCAAGGTCGATATGCTTCGGCTACACGCGCGCTATGAGCCGGAGCGCTATCCCCAAGCCGGCGACAATAACGCTGACGTGCGTTTAGGAGTCATTTCAGCCGCGGGCGGTTCCACCCGGTGGCTCGATCTCGGCGATACGCGCCACTCTTATCTGATCGCACGCGCTGGATGGATGCCGGATTCGAGAAGCGTTTACGCCGTCCGAATGAATCGTGTGCAGAATCGACTGGAGTTGCTCTCCATTGGTGTCGAGTCCGGCGCGGTTTCAGCGATCATGAAAGAAAGCGATCCGTACTGGATCGACGTGCACGATGATGTGCGCTTTCTAAAGGACGGCAAAAGGTTTCTATGGTTGAGCGAGCGCAGCGGATTCAACCATCTATACCTCTACTCGAATGACGGACGCAGTGTGAAGCCGTTGACGTCCGGTGAATGGGAGATCAGGAACTTAGCGGGAATCAACGAGGATAGCGGACGCGTGTTTTTTGTCTCCAACGAGGTAAGCCCGCTGGAGACGCATCTCTATTCAGTCACCCTGGATGGAACCGGGAAGCGACGGATGGATTCGGCGGCCGGTACCCACGCCATCTCGATGGGCCCCGGCGGATGGTACTACCTGGACACGCATTCAAGCCTCACTTCTCCGCCGCGCATTACGGTGCATTCCGGTGACGGGAATGATCTCGGCGTCTTCCGGGAGGCGGACCGCAGGCAAATGGAGGAATTCGAGATCCTGCCGACGGAGATCGTCACGTTCACGGGTCCGGATGGAACGCTCTTCTACGCCCGGCTGATCAAGCCCGCGGGATTCGATTCAGGACGCAAATATCCCGCGATCGTCACGGTTTACGGAGGGCCGGCGCTTCAATCGCCACGCAATGTATGGTCCGGGGTGAACATCGACCAGGTATATGCGCACAAGGGTTATGTGGTCTGGCAAATGAGTAATCGCGGCGAGTTCGGCCGCGGACACGCTTTCGCGACGGCGGTTTATCACAACCTGGGCGCACGGGAACTGGCGGATCAAAAGGTTGGAATCGAGCACTTGATCTCGCTGGGATTTGTGGATCCGAAGCGGATTGGCATGCATGGGTGGAGTTACGGCGGATTCATGACGCTGTATACCGTCTTAAACGCACCGGACCTGGTCCACTGCGGAATCGCGGGAGCGCTGGTGAGCGACTGGCGCAATTACGATACCATCTACACGGAACGCACCATGGGCCTGCCCGAAGAAAATCAGGAAGGCTATGACAGCGCGGCGCTACTTGCGAAGGCTAAAAATCTGAAAGCAAAACTGATGATCGTGCATAACTTCGAGGACGACAATGTACCATTCCAGAACGCGCTGCAAATCATGGATGCCCTCGAGCGGACGGACAGACAATTCGAGGTCATGTTGTATCCTCAGAAAACGCATGGAGTAACCGGTACTCATG
>CAWJHI010000032.1:0-5094 GCA_963842485.1 Terriglobia bacterium
CACGGGCTTGCCGGGGGCCTTGCGCACGCCACCAGGTTCCGATATGATCCCCCCTACTGCCAGAGCCTCTGTCTGGGTTGGGGAGGTTATATGATCCTTCGCAGGTCGCTTCTTGTTTTTGCGCTGGTCTTCACCACGTACGGCCAAACTTTTCGCGGAGCTCTGAGCGGCACGATCACGGACGCCTCAGGTGCGGCTCTTCCTGACGCGACGATAAGGCTGGACAGCCCGTCAACAGGGTTGACACGGAGCATTGCGTCCGGCGGAAATGGGGATTTCTTTTTCCCCGACCTGCCGTTCGGCACCTATACGCTCACCGTAGAGCACAAGGGATTTGAATCGAAAAAAGTCGACAATATCGACGTGGCTGTGTCCAAGACCACCAACATCAACGTGCAGTTGGGTGTCGCGCAGCAACAACAGGTAGTTGAAGTCTCCGCGTCCGCGGTCAATCTGGATACCACGTCCAGCGATTTGGCCGCGGTGGTGAATCGGCGAGGAAGTCCAGGATCTCCCGATCAACGGCCGCGATTTCCGTCAGATGATCAAGCTGGCGCCGGGAGTCACTTCGTCCGCATCTCCGTCCGTGAACGGCACCCGCACCGTTTCCAACAATTATCAGATCGACGGCGCGGACAACAACGATGCCATGTTCGGCGGATTTCCGGCTCAAAATCAGCCCGGTGTCGCGGGAATTCCCGGCGGACTGGTACCTATCGACGCGATCGACCAGTTCTCGGTCCAAACCAATGCGGGCGCGGATATGGGTCGCAACTCTGGATCCAACGTGAACATGGTTATCAAGTCCGGCACCAACCAAATCCACGGTACGGCCTACTTCTTCAATCGTAATGAAGACTTGGCTTCACCCGCGCCGACGCTTGCTCCCGGCAGCCGGCCGCAGGAGATCCGAAACAATCAGCCCGGGTTCTCGGTGGGAGGACCAATTATCAAGAACAAGACTTTCTTCTTTCTGACGGGTGAGATTCAGCTTGCCGTCGCGGGTGAATCGATCCTGGATACATCCCCGTCGGCGGCCTGGGTGCAAGCGGCCGAGGCGGAAATGGCAAAGTACAGCGTTCCGGTAAACCCGGTCTCGCTGAACCTGCTGACCATTTACCCGGCGAGTAGCCGGACCGGTCCCGCCACTGCGAACAACTTCCTGGCGCAAGACCTGAACACCTACAACAGCTATAACGGCATCGTGAAGGTCGACCATCGCTTCAATGAAAAGCATTCGCTGTCCGTCCGTTATATGGGCAGCACGGGAACGCAGGTGGCGGATGTCGGCTCGCACTTCAAGGATTTTTTCCAGGCGGCGCCGATGCATATTCACAACTATTCCGTGGTTGAAAACTCGATCTTGTCGCCGAGGCTGGTGAATCAGGTTTTGCTCGGCGTCAACTACTTCCTGCAAACGTTCAACGATTTTAATCCCGGTTTCAATCCTGTCGCCATGGGGTTGAATACCGGCATCTCGCAAGGGAATCAAATCGGGTCGCCCACCATCAACATCACCGGTTTCGACTTCGTCGGCGCCACGCAGCCGGCGGGCCGGATCGATACGACGGGCCATGTTACCGACAACCTGTCATATACGCTCGGACGCCACCAATTGAAAATCGGAGGCGAATACCGGCGCGCCGTTCTGGATGTGGCCTACTTCAATAACGTGCGCGGCACATTCACCTTTGACGGCACGCGCGGACCGTGGGCGACCGACGCCACGGCTTCGAGCACCCTGAAGGCGCTCGCCGATTTCCTGGCTGGCGAGCCAAGCAACGCGAGCGGCGCCACCATCACCCGCGGCGAGCCGGAACCCACCTTTCTGATCAACTCCTTCAACTGGTGGGTGCATGACAACTTTCAGATCAGCCCTGAGCTCAACATCAACTTCGGCGTCCGATACGATTACGACGGCGTCTTGCACGATAGCAAAGGCATTCTCGCTAACTTCTTTCCCGGCGTAGGCTTCGAGAACAAGCAGTTATATCCAAGGGACTTGGGGGACTATGGGCCGCGCGTGGGATTCGCATATTCGCCCAAGCGGTTCAAGAGGGTGGTGCTTCGCGGAGGTTACGGGGTCTTCTACGACTCGCAGTCGGTCAACTCGTTCGACTCTGCCGGTTCCTCCAATGGCGCCGCCTCGGGGATCGGCTACAACCCGGGCGGCTCGAATCCCGTTTTTAACCTCACGGCCCAGAATGTTGTGTTCCAGTCGGGCGTGCCGGTCTTCGGGAGCGCGGTGCCGGTTCCACCGTTCGGCGCGTTCGCAATCAGTCAGGGGTACCGCACGCCGTACTCTCAGAATTTCAATCTAAACGTCCAGACGCAAATCACTTCGTCCACACTGCTGCAGGTAGGCTATGTGGGTACCCTGGGCCGGAGATTGGCCGTGGTTGAGGACATCAATCAGCTGATCAACGGAGTTCGTCCCTTTGCGCAGCAGTTTCCGACTCTCGGCGCGATTAATGAGTTGACTACGTCCGCAACGTCGAACTACAATTCACTGCAAACGTCCTTCCACCAGCAGCTCTGGAAAGGCTTGACGGCAAACATCAACTACACCTGGAGCCACGCGATCGATACCGCGTCGACATTTACCACGCCGATGGACAGCTACAATCTCGAGCTCGATAAGGGAGACAGCACGTTCGACACCCGCCATATCGTGACCGGCTTTATCACCTATGAGGCGCCTCAGTGGGCGCACTTTGCGCCGCGCCTGACCAAGGGTTGGGTGTTCCACTCGCTTCTGACCTTCACGTCCGGCTCCCCCATTAACATTACCGACGGAAAGAACATAGACCAGACCGGGGAGAACAAAGATCGTCCCAACCTGATCGGCAATCCATTCGCGAATGTCCCTGTCCTGACGAACACGCTCGCCGTGCAATACCTGAATCCGGCTGCCTTCGCTCTATCGCCGACCGGCACTTACGGCGATCTCGGGCGCGACGCGATTTTCGGCCCGGCCATCGGATCGGTGGATTTCTCGATTTTCAAGCGAACTCCGATCACCGAGAGAATCATGTCTGAGTTCCGCGTGGAGACTTTCAATCTCTTCAATCGGACGAACTGGGCCAACCCGACCACGAATTTTTCAAGCGGCAGCTTTGGCAGATTGAGCAACACCCGGAACGGAGCTTCAGCCCCCGGTCTCGGATTCGGCGAACCGCGCAATGTGCAGCTCGCGTTGAAGTTGATCTTCTAAGCGTCGGGTGAACTTTGTTCCCGGTGCGGGCGTCTTCGTCCTGGCCGGCCCGCTTGAGCGACGGCCTTGCCTCGGCAGCACCTCAGCCCCAGGCCATAGCACAGCCGAAATTTTCCGATCATGGGCATTATCGATCGGGCGACGCACCTTGAAGTTGGCCATCCGCACTATTCACATCGCAACGATGTCATCGGATCGATTCGCGCAGCTCGCCGGGCCGGAATAAAGCTGGCGAATGCGGCCACTGCCATCAGAAGCGCGGCGATCACCATGAACGTAATCGGATCCGTCGGCCGGACGCCGAACAGAAAGCTGCTTAACAGCCGCGTCACCGCGCAAGCTCCTGCCAATCCGATCACGACGCCGGTCGACGCCAGCGTCATTCCGCGGCGCAGGACCAATCCGAGAATTCCGCGTTGCGTGGCGCCCAGAGCGATGCGAATGCCAATTTCGCGCGTTCCCTGGTTCACCAGGCAAGCCATCACTCCATACACGCCCACGGTGGCCAACACCAACGCCACCGCGGCGAATACGCCGAGCAGGGTCATGGAGAAGCGCCGCGTCGCCAGTGAAGCATCGACGCGCTGCTCCATCGTTCTGACGTCGTAGAGCGGCAGATCCGGGTCCAGCGCGCGGATTTCGCCTTTCACCGCCGAGGTGAGCGATGCCGGATCCGCTCCGCTGCGCACGACCACGTTCATACTCCGCTGCGGGGATTGCGTATGCGGAAAATACAACGCGATGCGCGAGTCGACGTCCAGAGTGTACTGTTTGATCCGACCGACCACGCCTATCACCTTCAGCCATGGCGCCGAGCTGTTCAATCCGCCCGTGCGAACGCGTTTGCCGACCGGGTCTTGGCCTGGCCAAAGCTGCGCGGCCATATATGCGTCGACGATGATGACGCGCGCGGCGTCTGCCGTATCGTGCTCGTCGAACAGGCGCCCTCGCAGCAGCGGGATTTCCATCGCTTGAAAGTACCGCCCGCCCACGACACGCTCATCGGCATTGATGAAGTTTTCGCCCGGCGGCGGGGTTCGGCCTTCCACCGTGATCGGTCCCCAGGCCCACACGGCTCCCAGAGGAATGACCGACACACCACCCGCCGCCGATGCGCCCGGCAGCCGTTCCAGACGATCCCAAAGCTGCCGGTACGTGTCCAGCGCCACGCGCGTGTCGTTGTACTTGCCGCCGGCCATGGTCAGATTCAATGTCAAAACTTTTTTGGGATTGAACCCGGGGCTGACTTGAAGCAGACTCGCGAAGCTGCGGATTAACAGCCCGGCGCCGATCAGCAGCACCACGGAGAGCGCCAGTTCGGCGGCCACCAGCAGCGCGCGCGCATTCCGCCCGCGTCCCCAAACGGCGCTCGCTCCGGTCGAGCCGCGGGTCGCGTCTTTCAAGGATTCATGCAAATCGAGCTTCGAAATCCGCAGCGCCGGCGCCAGCCCGAACAGAATTCCCGAGCCCACCGACAACAGCATCGTAAACAGCAAGACCCGCACGTCGATGGCGATCTCGTTCAGGCGCGGGATGCTCCTGGTTCCCAGAACGTGAATCCATTGCAGGCTCGCCGCGGACAACAGGATGCCCAGTGCGCCTCCACACACGGCCAGCAGGACGCTTTCAGTGAGCAGTTGCCGTAACACACGCGCGCGGCTGGCGCCCAGAGCCGTGCGCAACGCGATCTCCTTCTGCCGCGCCACGGCCCGCGCCAGTAGCAGATTGGCCACGTTCGCGCATGCGATCAGCAATACAAATCCCACCGCTGCCAGCAGAATCACCAGTGTGCGGCGCACATCGCCCACCACTTGATCGAGCATCGGCACGATCCCGAACGTCAACCCGCCGTTGGGCGGATAAACCTCCGGATGATCGCG
>CAWJHI010000033.1:0-28084 GCA_963842485.1 Terriglobia bacterium
GTCGGTAGCTTTTGAATCTGTCCGCTTTTGATAACAGACGAAATGTCCGCTGTGTTGTCATGCTACCCTCTTCGCCTTTGCTTTTGGAGAGAGAGGGGAAATCGTCGTCGAGGCGGTGGGAAAGTGGGAATCGCCATGGGCGATTTCCAAGGGGCGGTGGGAGCGGTGGGAAACCTGGGTTTGGTTTTCCACGGCTTCCACGGCACCGTCTTTTCCACGGCCTTCCGCCCACCGGCCCACCACGTGCGGACCGTAGCGAATCGAGACCGCGCCATCGAGATGTTCGTGGATCGTCACCGTCTGCCCGGCCAGGCTATAACGCCAGCGACACTTGTCGATCTGCCAGCGGCGGGTCTTGATGGCCACGGTATTGTCCTTCTCCACCACCCGTTCCGTTTGAATGGAAAACACCCCGTCCAGGTCGCGCCGCGCGCACTTGCGAAAGGCCGTGCCTGGCTGCGCCGCCTTCACCGTGAACTTGTCGTTGAACTCGGCGATGTAATACTCGCGCAGAAAGCGATTGGCTTCCTCCACGGAGTCGACCCCGTGCAGCCGCAGTTCCTGCGGAAGCCGCCCCTGCCAGGTTCCGAAGCTGCGCTCGCTGCGTCCGCGCGCCTGTGGCGAATAGGCCGGAATCATTTGCACGCCCAGTTCCTTCAACGCCCGCCCGAGCTGCGTCACCCGCGACTTATCCACCGGCTCGCCCGCCTTCGGCGTGTAGAAGAAATGGCTGCCGCGGTCGCTATACAACGCGCAGAACAATCCCTCGGTTTCGATCACCTCCTTGAGTCCGGCCATCACCGTGAGCGTCGATTCTTCTGCCACCAGTTGCGCGTAATAGATGCGGCTGGTGGCGTCGTCCAGAATCACGATCAGATCGTAGTAGCGTTCGTCCCGGAACCCCTCTGTGTTAAACCATCGGTGTTTGCTGCCGTCGATGTGCAGCAGCATCCCCGGCATCTCGCGCCGAGGCCTCCGTCGCCGGTGCGTGCCGCGCTTCTTCTTGCGTGCGACTAGCCCCGCGCCTTGCAGCGCCTGTTTCACCCACGTGTAGCTCAGCTCGATGCCATGCTCCGGGCCGAGCTTTTCGTGAAAGTGCCGGACATTGAAGTCGAAATACGTTTCTTGATAGAGCCGCAGCACCTGCTGGCATGTCGCCAGCGGTACTCGCCGAAAGCTGGGCTTGCCCTTGCGCCCATCGCGCAGCCCGCTGTAGCCGTCCCGCTCCAGCCGCGCCCGCCATCGCCGCATCGTGCGCGGCGTGACGCCAATGATCTCCGCCGCCGAGGCCCAACTGAGTTTGTTGGCCATCGCCTTCAGTAACACGTCTTGTAGTTTCATCATCCGCTCCACTTCTCGGGCGGGGATGGTCTGGTTGGGTTCCAACTCCCAGAGTCCCCCGCCCGGCTAGAGCGGACACTTCATGCGCTAATTCAAGCGGACAGATCGTGTGCTACTGACAATTCCTTCCGGTCTCTATTGCGCGTGCCGATTTTTGAGTTTATACTGCTGTTTTTGTGGCTCAGGCAATGACGTTCCGGGAAGAATTCGATCCGTCGGCGCCGCAGCGCGAGGCGGCCTTGTTCTATGGGCTGTTCCTGCGCGGACACTCGGCCGAGACACTGCGCCGCGATATCGATGTTCCCAAGAAACTGCTCGACAAACTGATCAAACGACATCGCAATGAGCTGGCCGTACGCGAGAAATTGCAGCGCGTGTATCAGTACCGCAAGCAGGTTCTGGCAGTGTTCGATGAGCTGGTCACGCGCGAACGGACTCGCGAAAGAATCCAGTAGTTAATTGCCGGCTTGGAGCATCTTTTCGCGAATAGGTTCGTTGTGGGCGTAGATGCGCCATTCCTCGACCAGATCCGCTTTGATTTTCGCGCGCAGCGCGACCGGTGTGCGCCAGGCGTTGTTCGGATCCATTTTGCCGCCGGGCGCGTACGTACCTCCGGCCACCCCGAAAAGAATCGCATCACCGCCTTCTGCAAAGGCCATGTCGATGGAGATTTTGTAGTCCGGCACCATCGCGAAATATCCCTGCCACGCGGCACGCATCTTGTCGCGTCCCACCATCAGGTTGCCGAGCGAATCGAGCATCCGGTGATCGCCGGTCATCAGCGCCAGCATTCCGTCCACGTGGTGGGCGTTGATGCGGTCGACGAATTGTTGGGCAACACCGGTGGCTGCGCTCAAAGGGGGGGCGGCAGGTGTAGCTGGGCTTTGACCAGCGCTTTGTCCAGCATATCCGCGGCTTCCATTTCATTCAACCCGCGCGAGGTTGAAAACTCCGTGATCAGCATGTGGCGGGCGCGGTCCAGCATTTTCTTTTCGCGGAAGCTGAGCGGTTTCTGCATCTGGAGAATCAGCAGGCTTTTCATGACCTCGGCTACGGCCAGGAGGCTGCCGTTTTTCATTTTTTCGGTGTTTTCCTTGAACCGGTCCTTCCAGTCGTGATGGCGATGGCAGCGGCCCTCGGATAGGAAGCTGACCACGCGGCCCACTTCGCCGTTGCGGGTGACTTTGCGAAGGCCCAGGTCCTCGACGTGCGAGAAGGGGACTAGGACCGTCAAGCTGTTGTAGACCAGCCTGAGCAGATAAAATCGCTCATAGTGGCCCGCAAACGCCCGGCTGCTGATGTTTTCGATGGTTGCGACCCCGTGGTTGGGGTAGACGATTTTCTCACCAACTTGAAACGTCATGCGTGGACCCTTTTAGGCCTCTGATTTGACTTCTGACTTCGCCTCCGTCACAACGCAGCGCACCGGGCGAAAGAGAATCTTAATCGGAGTTTAATCATCTGTCAACAGGAAAGTGGGACATGCGATCCCTAAGTCCAACTTATTGATCGGAAATGATTTATTGAACCGGATCAGGACCGGCTGGAGCAGTGCCCGGTTCAGTTCCAGGACCCGAATCGGTTAGGATTGGTAGATACCCCGATGGAAGCCGCTAAGACCATTGACTTGAAGAAGACGGTCCACCTTCCGCGCACGGATTTCCCCATGAAGGCGAATCTGGGGCAGCTGGAGCTGAAGGTGCTTGCGCACTGGAGCGAAATCAAGCTGTATGAACGGATTCGGGAGTCGCGCGCCGGCCGGCCGACCTACATTCTGCATGACGGTCCGCCGTATGCCAACGGCAGTATTCACTTGGGGACCGGATTCAACAAGGTAGTGAAGGACTTCATCGTCAAGGTGAAGACTATGCAGGGTTACGATTCGCCCTACATTCCCGGATGGGACTGCCACGGGTTGCCGATCGAGAGCCGGGTCGACAAAGAACTAGGGCCGAAGAAGGCGTCGATGACTCCGTCGCAGGTGCGGGCGGCGTGCCGGAAGTACGCAGAAAAATACGTTGATTTGCAGCGGCAGGGATTCATCCGGTTGGGGGTACTGGGCCGATGGGAAGACCCGTACCTGACCATGAGCGCTCATTATGAATCGGTGATCGCGGGCGCGTTCGTCGATTTTCTGGATCGCGGGTACGTGTACAAGGGCCTGAAGCCGGTGAATTGGTGCATTCACGACCGTACGGCGCTGGCGGAGGCTGAGGTCGAGTATGAGGATCACACCAGTCCGTCGATTTGGGTGCGATTCAAGCTGCTGAACCCGGAGAAAATCGGGCTGGAGGGACGCAAGGTTTGGGGCCTGATCTGGACCACGACGCCGTGGACCATGCCGGGCAACATGGCGATCGCGTATCATCCGAAATTTGTTTACGCGGCTGTGGAGGTTCATGATGACGATGTTTACATCGTCGCCAAGGATCTGATCGACGCGACGGCGGAGGTTTGCGGGTGGGAATCGCCGCGCGTGATCGCGGAATTTACCGGCGACGTCATGAACGGGACGGTGTTTCAGCATCCGTTTCTAGATCGAAAATCGCTGGGGATTCTGGGTGATCACGTTACGCTCGAAGCCGGGACGGGCGCGGTGCATACGGCACCTGGACATGGGCAGGAAGATTTCGAGATCGGGAAAGCCAACGGGATCGCGGTGTATTGTCCCGTAGACGCGGCAGGGCGATTTTTTCACGCGGAAGGCGCGGAGGGGCGGCTGCCGGAGGAATTGATCGGGAAGACGGTGTGGGAAGCGAATCCGATCGTGAACGATCTGTTGTCGCATCACGGCGCGCTGCTGGCGATGCGGAAGATCGAGCACAGTTATCCGCACTGCTGGCGCTGTCACAATCCGACGATTTTCCGTGCGACGGAACAGTGGTTCATCGGGATGGATCGCAACGATCTACGCGGGCGTGCGCTCGAAGCGATCAAAAAAGTGAAATGGATTCCGGCCTGGGGCGAAGAGCGGATGTCGAACATGATCGCCGGACGGCCGGACTGGTGCATTTCGCGGCAGCGGTTCTGGGGCGTTCCGATCACCGTGTTTTATTGCGAAGGGTGCCAGGAGCCGTTCACGGATCGTGAGGTGCTGGATCGGATTGTCGCGATGTTCCGCGAACATGCGGCCGACGTCTGGTATGAAAAATCGGCCGCGGAATTAATCGGGACGGGCGCGAAGTGCGGGAAGTGCGGCGGAGGGTCCTTCCGGAAAGAGAACGACATTCTGGATGTGTGGTTCGAGTCCGGGTGTAGCCATCTGGAAACGCTGACTCCGGAAAATCATCTGCCTTGGCCTTCCGATATGTACATGGAAGGCGGGGATCAGTATCGCGGGTGGTTCCATAGTTCGCTACTGGTGGGCGTGGGGCTGAAAGGGGCTTCACCGTACCGGGAATGCGCGACGCATGGGTGGACGCTCGATGAACAGGGCCATGCGATGCATAAGTCCAAGGGCAATTCGATCGAGCCTGAGGAGATCATCAAACAGGGCGGCGCGGATTTGCTGCGGCTGTGGACGGCGTCCGTGGATTTTACCGAAGATGTCCGGCTGTCGAAGACCATTCTGGACCGGTTGGTGGAGGCGTACCGCAAGCTGCGCAATACGTTTCGCTATGCGTTGGGGAATTTGCACGATTTCGATCCGGCGAAGGACTCGGTGCCCGGTGACCAAATGCTCGAGATCGATCGCTGGATTCTGGCGCGGGCTGAAGACCTGGTGCGCAAGTGTGATGAGTGGTATCGCGAGTTTGCGTTTCACAAAGTGTATCGCGCGATTTACGATTTCGCGGCCGCGGATCTCAGCTCGATTTATTTCGACGTGCTGAAAGATCGTTTGTATACGTCAGCGACGCGTAGCCGGGCTCGGCGGAGCGGGCAGACGGCGCTGTACAGGATCCACTACGCGTTGACCCGGCTGTTGGCTCCGCTGTTGTCGTTCACCGCTGAAGAAGTTTGGGGATACACGGCGAAACCGGCGGATGCGCCGCAGAGCGTGCACATGGCGCTGTTCCCGAAGCCGGAAGAGCTCGCTTCGGGATTGGATTCGGCGACGCTCGCGAAGTGGGACCGGTTGATGGAAGTGCGGGTCGAGGTGCTGAAGGCTCTGGAGGAGGCCCGGCAAGCGAAGTTCATCGGCGCTCCGTTGGAAGCGCGGGTGCGGTTGCAAGGGTATGCTGACATCGAGGCTTACGCGGCCGAACTGCCGGCGTTGTTTATCGTCTCGCAGGTGGTGCTGGACCCGGGCGGCGAAAAACGCGTCACGGTGGAACGTGCCGACGGCACCAAGTGCGAGCGCTGCTGGAAATATTCCGAAGCGGTGGGCCAGGACGCCGAGTTCCCGACGGTGTGTGATGCGTGCTCGGGTGCGCTTCGGGAAATGAAAGATGAATTATAGGGTCCAGTCTGCGGCCATTATCGCCGCTGTGGTGCTGCTGGACCGCGCGACCAAGCTGATGATTCGCACGCGCGTGTCGCCGTGGGATATGATCCCTGTGATTCCGGGGTTCTTCAACATTGTCCACTCTGAAAATCCGGGCGCTGCGTTCGGGATCTTGGCCGAAGTCACCGGGCAGTGGCGCGGCATCGCACTGATCTGCGTATCGGTGGCGGTGATGGCGATCATCGGCACGATCCTGTGGCGTCCGGCGCGGGCCGGCATGGTTCCGACCGCACTGCTTAGCACCGGGCTGGCACTGGTTTTTGGGGGCGCGCTCGGTAACCTTTGGGATCGGGTGATGCGCGGCACGGTCACCGATTTTCTGCAATTTTTCTTTGGGTCATATGAATTTCCGTCGTTCAACGCGGCCGACAGCGCGATTACAGTCGGCGCGGGGCTGCTGCTGATCGATTTGTGGAGAACCCGCAAGCGGGAAGAGATTAGGCAATAGATGGGGATTCTGGAAGCAGCAAAACCAGCGTCATTTGCACCAGAGATCGCACGAGCGCCACTGCTTTTTATCGCGACACGCTGGGGCTGACGCTTGCCTATGAGGACAACTTTGCCGCTGTTTTCAACACCGGCGGAGTAACGCTACGCGTGTCGGTGGTGGCCGATTTTACGCCGCATGAGCACACGATACTCGGCTTCAACGTTCCGGATGTCGAAGCGACCGTGAAAGCGCTGCGGGACAAAGGTGTGAGTTTCAATATCTATCCGCACTTCAAGCAGGACGAACTCGGCATCTTGACCGTGCCTGGCGGAGAGATTCGCGTGGCTTGGTTCAAGGACCCCGATGGCAATGTGCTAAGCGTGACGAACGCTTGACGCAACAGACTCCTTTACTATAGAAAGATGCGGCTCTTTTTCGGGCTCCTGCTTTCGATTGCCGCGCTGTTTGCGGATGGGATTTCGGCGGATGAGTATAGGGCTCGGCGCGCGGAGTTGCGGAAATCGCTGGACGGGGTGATGGTGCTGTTCGCCGCGAATGAGCCTGAGGATCTGCACGTCAGCTTTTTCCAGGACACCAATTTTCTGTATCTTTCCGGCTGGCGCGAGCCCGGCGCCGCGATGATGCTGACCAAGAACGAAGAGATTCTGTTTCTGCCGGAGCGCAATCCGCGGCAGGAGATTTTCACCGGCCGCAAAGCTGGGAGCGGACGATGCCGACGCTCCGCAGCGGACCGGATTCGCCAAGGTCTTGCCGAAGCGTGCGATCGAGGTGACGTTCCTGCATCTGCTCGAGACATCGACGCACGTGTACACGATGCCGACCGATCCGCAGGCGCAGAAGCTGGTGCAGTTTGCGCCGTTTCATGACGAATCGCCGCGGGTCCGTTGATCGCGAAATTGCGGATGGTCAAATCGCCGGCGGAGATCGAATTGTTGACGAAAGCCGCCGACGCGTCCGTAGCGGCTCATCTGGCGGCGTGGAAGAGGATCAAGCCGGGGCTGTACGAATACTCAGGTGGCGGCGACGATGGTCGAGACTTATCAGGAGCTCGGCTGCGAGCGCAGCGCTTATGCGCCCATCGTCGGCAGCGGGCCGAACAGCACGGTGCTGCATTACATGTCGAATCGGCGGCGGATGGATGCGGGCGAGGTGATGGTGATGGATGTGGGCGCGGAATGCTCGGATTACGCGAGCGATGTGACGCGCACGGTTCCTGCGAACGGAAAATTCACGGCGCGGCAGCGCGAGATTTATGAGATCGTGCTGGGCGCGCAGAAAGCCGCGATGGCCGCAGTGAAGCCGGGGATGAAGATGCGCGGCGAAGGAAAATCGCTCCAGCAGATCGCCTACGACTATATCAATTCGCATGGACAGGATCTGCACGGCGAGCCGCTGGGGAAATATTTCACGCACGGGTTGGGGCATCACGTCGGGCTGGACGTGCATGATGCCAGCGACTCCAACGCTCCGCTGAAGGCGGGGATGGTGATCACCATCGAGCCGGGGATTTATATTCCGGAGGAAAATATCGGTGTGCGGATTGAGGACACGGTGCTGGTGACTGAGACGGGGTCAAAGAATCTGAGCGGGGCGCTTCCGCGCGAGGCGGATGAAGTCGAGAGACTAGTTGCGAAGTGAAGTAACGTGACCAGTCGAGCCAAACGCACCGCGGGCTACGTTGCACTGATCGCAGCGTGCTTTGCCATCGGCATGCTGGTGGCGTGGCCGGGAGTCTCGCCATTCGCGATCCGGATCGACAATTACGCGTATGACGTGATGCTCACGCGCCAGCCGGCGGAGGCGTGGACGCCGCAATCGGTGGTGGTGGCGATCGACGCGCAGACGCTCAGCGACGGGGGTGGTATGCCGGGGCTGCGGGCCATTCTGGCCGATACGCTTCCCAGGATTGACGCGGCGCAGCCGAAGGTGGTGGCGCTCGACGTGACGTTGCACGATCGGACGCGCGACGACGAAAGACTGGAGGCAGCGCTGCGCGCGACAAAGAATCTGATTCTGCCGTGCGACTGGATCGCGAACGGTAAGACTCTTACGTGGGAAGATCCGCTGCCGCGGTTTCCGCAAAGCGAGGCCACGCTGGGTCATGTGTATTGGAAGGCGGGCTCGGATGGGGTGAATCGCGCGGTTCCGCTCGAAGTGATCATCGATGGGAGGCAGCGGTGGGCGTTGGCGCTCCAGGCGTTCCGGATGGCGCAGGGCCAGCCGATCGATCAGTCGCCGGACGAGGTTATGGTCGGCGATCTGACCATTCCCGCACCGCGCAGTGAAGGGGAGCGGCCGATGCTGATCCGCTATCTGGGTGCGGGAGTCCCTACCATTTCAGTGCAGGACGTGGATCGGCAGGGGGACCAGATTGCGGGGCAAAGCGGTTTTTGTCGGCGTGACGGCTCCGGCGGCGGGCGATCGGGCGGTGACGCCGTTTGGCGCGGGAGTTCCGGGCGTTTATATCCACGCGCAGGCTTATGAAACGCTGGCGCGCGGAAAATTTCTTACGCAGGCGCGGCCGTTTACGGTTCCAGCATTGTGCGCGCTGTTTGCGATCGCTGCGGGGCTGATGTTCGGATTGCGATCGGGCTGGCAGGCGTACGCGCTCGGCGGAGCGGTGCTGTTCCTGGCGCACTGGATTCCGGTGTGGTTGTTCCGGCACGACATTGTGTTCCCGTATTTCGCACCGGTGAGTGTCGCGTGGCTCTCTACCGTGGGCGCGGCGAGCTTCCAGTATTTCTTCGTGCAGCGGCGACTTGCGCGACTCGGAATCTGAAAAATCGCGCTATCAGCAGGCGATTCACTGGGCGGCGCATGAAATGCGGACGCCGCTGACGACCATCCAGGGGTCGAGCGAGATCATGACTCGCTACACGCTTCCGATGACAAGCGGCAGCAGTTGAGCGAGATGATCAACTCGGAGTCGAAGCGACTGGCGCGGATGATTCAGACGTTTTTGGACGTCGAGCGGCTTGGCCGATGGGCATATGGAGTTGAAGCGCGAGCCGTTCGCGGCGGCGGATTTCGTGGATGCCTGCCTGAAACGCGCGATTCCCATCGGCGAGCGAAAAAAGATTTCCGTGTCGCTGGATCGACGCGGTGGAGGGTACGCTTACCGGCGATCGCGAATTGATGGAATATGCGCTCTACAACCTGCTGACCAATGCCATCAAGTACTCGCCGGCTGGGACGGAAGTTCACGTTTCGAGCGAACTGCGCGGCCATGAGCTGCGGCTGTCGATTCGCGATCAGGGCATCGGCATGGATTCGAAGGAGCTGAAGAGCATCTTCAAGAAGTTCTACCGCACCAAGCGCGCGGAGGCCTCGGGCGAAGCGGGAACCGGCATCGGGCTGTCGATTGTCGAGCAGATCGTCACCCACCACGGCGGCCGGATGGAAGTGATCGAGCGAGCCTGGAAAAGGATCATGCTTTACCATGGTGATTGCGGCGTCTATTTCTGCCGCGGCTTCTCAAAATGCAGAAACTTCTGATCGTCGAGGATGACCAGTCCGTCCGGAACACGATGGTGATGTGTCTGGAGCTGGAAGGCTACGCCGTGGACGCGGTGGCGTCCACGCGGGAGGCGATCGAGCGGCTGCGCGCACAGGCCTACCCGATCGTCATCTCCGATATTTACCTGGACGAGCACACCGGCATCGACGTGCTGCGCACCGCGCGCCAGCAGAATCCCGACTGCGCGGTGATTCTGATGACCGGCCGCGGCAGCATGGAGACGGTGATGCAGGCCACCGAGGGCGGGGCCTTCGAGTATCTGGCCAAGCCGTTCGAGATGGCGCACATGATCGACACCATCCGGCGCGCCGAGAAAACCATCAATGGGGCGGACGAACACGACGAAGCTGCGTCCATCGACGATCTGCCGGATACGGAGATGATCGGCAGTTCGCCACGCATGATCGAGATTTACAAGACGCTGTCGAAAGTGGCGCCGACGGATGCGACGGTGCTGATCGAGGGCGAGACGGGCACTGGCAAGGAGCTGATCGCACGCATGATCCATCGCAACAGCAAGCGTGCACAGCAGCCGTTTGTGCCGGTGGATTGCGGGTCGATCGCGCCGTCGCTGCTGGAGAGCGAGTTGTTCGGCACGTTGAAAGGCGCCTACACCGGCGCCGATCGCGATCGCATGGGAGTGTTCGAAGCGGCCGCGAATGGGACCGTGTTTTTGGATGAAATTGGCGACATTGAGGTGGGTTTTCAGTTAAAACTGCTGCGTTTCCTGGAAGAGCGCGAGATTCGGCCGCTGGGATCGGCGCGGGCCAAGAAAGTGGATGTGCGGGTGATCGCGGCGACCAATCGCGACATGCAGAAGATGGTCGACGAAGGGAAGTTCCGCGAAGACCTGTGGTACCGGTTGAATACGGTCCGCTTGACGCTGCCGCCGCTGTGTGAGCGCCCCAGCGACATTCCACTGCTGGTCCATTATTTCCTGAAGCGGTACAACGAGCGATACAAGCTGGCGACGCGGCTGACCGACTCGGGGTTGAAGGCGATGTCGGAGTACAGTTGGCCGGGCAACGTTCGCCAGCTTCAGCACATGATGGAGCGGCTGACGATCCTGGCACCATCGGGACGGATCGACGAGGCGGCGGTACGGCAGGCGATCGAGCAGATGGATTCGCGCGAGGGCGGGAGCGAAACGCTGGCCGATACGGAAACGGATCAGATCCGGAGGGTGCTCGCGGCGACGAACGGGAATAAGAGCCGCGCGGCGAAGATTCTGGGAATCGAGCGGAAGACGCTGTACCGGAAGCTCGATCGTATGGGGCTGTGATGTCCCCAAGGCGGAAAAGGGGGCTTCCTTTCCTCCACGAATGGGTCTATAATCCGTCCTAGCTCGGCTAGCGGCCTTATAGCGACGTTTCTTCTGGAGGTTCCCATGTTTGACAGCCTCGACGAGCAGATTAAAAGAGATGAGGACCGGGTTAGTACCAGCAAAGAGCGCATGGTGCGCTACGCGCTGTATGTGCTGGCAGCCGTGGTCGTGTTCGGCGGACTGATTCTCGGTGTCCACTTAGCCGCCGGATAGCGCGGACTCGAACTTCAAGGTAACGCTGCGGAGCTATTTCTGCGACGGCGGCGACGTAGTCTCTTGCGCCAGCAGGACAACCTCGCTGCGCGGAAATGCGAACTTGCGGCCGTTCTCGTCGATTACGTTCACCTGGGAAATATACTGTCCCGCGGGCAATTTGGCGAGCGGGATCTGGAAGGCGAAGGGGGCTACTCCCGGCCGCGTGGTTCCGAGCTTGGCCAGCCGCACCGGAGGCGAGGTGTAGACGCTTTTCGCTCCCAGGAGCAGTTCCACCTGAGCGGACAGGCTCGGAAGCTTGCGGTCCGGGTCCATGGCCGGGTCGTAGACCTCGAAGTAGACGTACATGGTCTGGTCCTTGCGGAACACGCGCGTGATGCTGGGGACGATCTTGTGATTGTCCTGGACCAGCGGGCTGGCCTCCAAGAGTTTTTTGGTGACGCCTGCGCTCCCAACGGCGGCGGTGACGGGCTCTTTCTGATTGCTCCAGATCACGGAGCTGAGCCGCAGGGATTTGCCGGCGTTCAGATCCGGGATGGCGAACTTGGTTTCAAACGTGCCCATTTTTCCGCTCTGATTCTCACGCGCCAGGAAGCGTAAGGTGTAGGAGCCGGGTCCGAGCGTGAGGCCGGCGTCGTACTGCAGGCTCCGCTGGCCGAGCTTAGCCGCGTCCGATTCATCCAGCTTCACGGTGATCTCGTCGCGCACGCCGGAGACGAGCTTGCCTGCCGCGTCGCGAACCTGGCCGATGAAGTCGAGGTCGGCAGTTTGCTTTGCTCCCTTCTTCGTTAAACCTACGGCGGAGCCGGGGATTTTCACCGAAATCGGCACGAAATAGCGGTCGCGGGCGACGCGGAAGTAGTCCACCTCGAGGGCCAGAGGCAGTTCGTTGGCCGGGTCGCCCAGGGTCAGCGCTTCTTCCAATTGGCGCTCTTTGTCGGATACGGTGAACTTCTGCCACGTCTTCGACGCGTAGTATCCTTTTCGGAAATCGAGCTTGGCGCTCAAGTCCTTCGAAACCAGCCGGATGTCGATGCGCCGGTATTTTCCATCCTCTGCGGCGTTCTTGGCGTAGTAGCCGACGATGTAATAGCTGTTGATGTCTTCCTGCGCCTGACGGATGCCCATGGTCAGATCGTTGCTGTCGAGCATGGCCTTTCCGCCGGTGTCGGCCGCGATGGTGACCAGGGTCTCTTGCGAATCGTTAACGCTGTTGCGCAGGCTCTGTTGCTTGGTCTGGGTCATGAGGCCGGTGCCGCGGGAAGAGGCTTGCGAAGCGTCGCCACCCGGAGGCAGCGCCATCAATCCGCGCGCGTCCACCGGATAAAACGCGACGTTGGCGCGAACGGCGGCATTCACGGTGGCCTTGATTTGCGATTGATTCTCGACGCCGGTCTTGCCGATGCCGCTCGAGAAATACACCAGCGCCTTCTTTTCGGGGAAAAGACTCAACTTGCGGGCGGCGTCCTCAAGCGCGCTCAGCTTGCGATCCGTGTTGAAAATGTTGAACTCGGTTTCGTCGGCTGTGAAGCTACCGCTGTCGTCGCCTTCGTCGGCTGTGGTTGCGGCCAAGTCCGCGAGGTCTGCGCCTTCTCCTACGGTCAGCTTCTTGATGGTGGAGATCAGCGAGTCGCGGTCGTCGGTCCAGTCCTGAACCACTTTGATGGCGGTGGTGTACGTCATGATCTCGACCAGATCGGAGGAGGTCATCTGGGTTTGCAGAAATTTTACGGCGGCGTCCTGCGCGCGCACTTGCTCGGGCGGCTGCATCGAGGTCATATCGAAAAATAGGCACAGCAGGCGGCGATCCTGGTAGCGGATGGCGTTGTTGACCGCCGGAGCGACGGCCACGGGCGGTTTCGGAGCCGCTTTTTCCTCGATGGTCTTCGGTTCCCGCGAGGCAAACGAGAGGGGGGCCAGCGGTTCGCCGCTCAACCTCTGCAACTCGAAGATGCGAACGTCCTGGCGCACGCCATCTTCGAAGACATCGATGTCTTCCTTCTTAAGGGTCGTGATGGGACGGCCGGATTTGTCTTTGACGGTGAGGTCGACGATCACTAGTTTGGTTTCGGTGGTGAAGGTGACGTCCTGTGCGAACAGGGTGGCGACAATAAAGAGAATTCCGCGTGTCATCAGAATCGTAACCTCAGGGTAGTGGTCATCTGGCGCATCTGGCCGGCGTTGGTGATCAATCCATATTGGCTGGAGTTGACGATGGTGATCAGGCCCGCCGGATTGACGTGATTGAAGGTGTTGGTGGAATCGACGCGAAATTCAAGGCGTCGCCGCTCGGAATGCAGATTGATGCTGCGCGCGAGGGAAAAATTCATTACGAACATGCCGGGGCCGGTGATGGTGTCGCGGCCCGCGTCGCCAAAGGTTCCCGCGGCCGGAATCGAAAACGCCGCCAGGTTGAAATATCCCGAGCCGGAATCGACCGGCAGTCCCGTCGCGTTGGCGCGCAGCGGCGCGAGGGATGCCGTGCCGTCGCGATTTCCGGCAACGGTGGCCGTCAGCGGCGTACCGGTTTCGGCCGTCAGGCTGCCCGAGATAGTCCAGTCCTTCAGAGCTTTGGCGACCCACGCCGGATGCGATAAGAATCCTTTGGTCGCGTCGACTGGCGAAGCCCACACCCAGTTGCCGGTAACCACGTGCCGGCGATCGTTCGCCGAGAGGGCGCGCTCCGCCGCTTGATCGTAAAAATTCTGCGCCAGCGCGACGTCGTCAATCGATTTTGCGTAGGTATAAAACAGGTTCGCCGAAAGCCCACGCTGGAAGCGGCGCGTCAAACGCACCTGCATCGCATGCATGATGGAGTTCCCGACCGGATCGTCGAAAATGAAGTTACCGGCGTTGGCGATGGGAAGATTCTGATAGCCCGTCAAGGCCGATCCGAGTGGGGCCTGGTTAGGCGCCTCCTGAATATCGAGGCGTGTGCCCTTGCTTCCGGTGTAGAGGATCTCGCCGACCAGGCGCTTGGGCAGATCCTCCTGGATCGAAAAGTTCCACGTCTGGATGTAGCTGTCGAGATAGTTCAACGCGACCGCGTAGGTGTTGGTCACGGATTTTGCCCACTGGAACCGAGGCCAGTCCGGTGGCCAAAGTCAGCACATCAGCGGAGCTGGTGGTGGCGCTGTTGGTGATCGCAAACGGCGGCTGCGCGGCGAGCGTCGACTTCGAACTTGTTGTACTGGTTGGGAATGTAATACATGCCGTATCCGGCGCGGACCAGCATTTTGCCCTTGGTCCACGGCTTCCAGGCGATGGCCAGGCGCGGTCCGAAGTTATTCTTATCGGAGCGAATCAGAGTCGGAAGGGAATTCCGCACCGGTCAAGGGTCCGGCCTGGTCCGGAAGAACCGGCGCGACGGCGGCGAAGCCCGGCGCGATATCGAGATTCGCGGCGTGTCCGTATTCTTCGTGCCACGGCGTGAAGTATTCGTAGCGCAGGCCCAGGTTCAGGCTGAGATTGGTGGCCATGCGGTAGTCGTCGACGGCGAAGGCGTTAAATCCATTGCTGCGGTAGTAGGTGCTCGAATCGCCGTAGCGGATGGCGGTGGATTCGGGAAGACCGAGCAGGAAATCCGCGAAATCGTATCCGGTGCCGGTAATGGGAAGGCCGGCCGAGTTGTACGCCGGCGGTGGAAAGTCCGGAAAAGCTGAACGATCCGCGGCCGTTCTGATCGGTGATGGTGTTGTTCAGATAGTGCGTGAATCCGCCGCCGAAGTTCCAGTTGTGCTTGCCTTTGTGGATCTGAATATTATCGCTGGCGCCGTAGCTTCCAGACGGCGCTACGGGTTTCGTTGGTGTCGCTCAGATTGGAATAGTTGGTGAAGCTGAGCGTCGGCGGACCGAAGTCGGCCGAGCTGGGCGAGGTCCCTTGAATCCCGAGCTCGGCGGCGACGTTCGGACCGGTCGCAAAGAACGGAATCGTGGTGTTGGTGTTGCGATTGAAGGTGAGCGTCACGTTGTTGAAGTTTCTCGCGCCCAAGCGGTGACGCCAGTTGATATTGGTGTTGATTCCTTGTCCGTCGACGAGTATCGCAGCATCCGAAATACTGATACGTCGAGGTGTTGCGCTTCTGCAGGTTGAAGGTGAGGGCGAGCGTGTCTTTCTGTCCGATGGTGGTGTTCAGGCGCGTGTTCAGGCTTTGCGTGTTGTTCGGATTGGCGACAATCAGGCGGAAATTCTGGTTGACGCCGGCCACGTTCTCATTGGGCAGCGGAAGAAACCCAAGCAGCCCTTGCGCAATCGGACTGATTTGTGTCAGCGGAATTTTATTATTGGGGAACGGCGCGTTGGTGGTGGGATCGTAGATGATGCTGCTGGTCTGCGAGAAATCGCCCAGGCGTTGGAGCGGCGTGGGTTCGCTATAGGCCTGATCGACGCCGTTGCGCGACAGGTTCCCCTGATAGTTGACGAACCAGAAGACCTTGGACAAGTTGAATAGTTTAGGGATGAAAAGCGGCCCTCCGGCGGAGAAGCCGAACCGGTTCTGAGCGTAGGCGGCTTTGGGTTCGGGGATGCCGTTCACCGCAAACGGCCGGGCATTCAGGACCGAATTGCCGATCTGGTAATACATCGACCCGGTGATCCGGTTGTTATTCCCGCGCCGGTTTCCGATGAATGCCGCGTTGCCGTTGCGGTCGCGCGGACCTCGTCCACCCGCTCGGCCTCCTCCACCTCCACCTCCACCTCCGCGGCCGCCTCCGAATCCACCGCCCCCGAATCCGCCGCCTCTGCCGCCGCCACCTGCACCTCCCAACCCGCCTCCCGGTCCGCCGCCTAGGCTTCCTGGTCCGCCTGGACCTCCTGGACCGAAACCGCCTCGTCCTGGCCCGCCGGCGTCGTCAGCAGCGTTGGTCTGCAAACCTTGACTGACGCTGCCCGTGACCAGCAAAGAGTCGTTGGCAGCGTCGGTGCCCGCTTGTGGAATAGCGGGCGGCTCCGCGTTGATCAGAGCGTTCGCGGCGTTAGCGGACTGCGTATCCAGGCTGTCCTCGGTAGTCTGCGAAGCTCGATTGGCCTGAGGCGTCCTGTCGCGCAGTTGGAGCGTGAAATCGATCTTGGTGGGAGTCGTTGCGATTTGCGCTTCTTTGCGCGCGCGGTCGAAGCCGAACATGTCGACTTCCACGATCCACGCGCCGGGCGTCATTCCGTCGAAGTTGAACAAACCTGTCTCATCGGTCAGGGTTGACAGGATGCGGTCGCCCTGGGTGGCGCGAACGGTCGCGCCGGGAATGGGCTGGCCTTCGGATTTGACCTGCCCGCTCTGTCCGAACGTCAGCGCACTCGCGAACAGGCCGGCGATGAGAAGATTTCTCGAGATAAGAATGACGAACCTCCCTCGCCGGCGCCGTTACGCGCGCTGTCGCGAGATTTACTGCTTGGTCAGCGTGATGTCGCGCGGTCCGCGGCCGTTGTCCGCCGACAGCGTCATCGTGCTGCCTGAACCCGCCGTGCCCGAGTACTTTGTCGTGAACTTGCCCTTGTCACCCATATCGCGAGTGACTTCGAAGTAGATCTTGTCGCCATCCACTTTGCCGTTCGTAATGTCCACCGGGCCGCCGCGTCCGGCGTCGACCGTGCCGGTCAGTGTGGAGCCGCTCTGCTTCAGAGTGAAGGTCTGGGTGGTTCCGCCCCGTCCTTCGGCGGTCCACTTGCCGGTCACGTCCGCGCCCAGCGCAACCATGCAGGCCATTGCGAACATCGCGAACAATAAAACTAAACGATTCTTCATGTTAGGTCCTCTCCTTGGAATTGCGATTGGATATCGCTCTTATCTAAGATGGCACTCAACCTACTCAAGGTTACACTTGGCAGGGCGGCGTTTCGGCGTCAAGACCTTCCAATACAGATCAAGACGGATGCGGTCGTTGGAGGATGACACGCTAAAATGATGCAAATCCTGATACTCAAGGCTGTGGTAGGTTAGTACATTCAACAGATTCCGAGGGAGGCGCTCATGGAAGCCCTGGGCATGATCGAGACCAAAGGTCTGATCGGCGCGATTGAAGCCGCCGACGCGATGGTGAAGACCGCCAAAGTTGTTCTGACGGGGAAAGAATATATCGGCGCGGGGTTTGTAACCGTTACGGTCCGCGGCGATGTGGGTGCTGTGAAGGCCGCCACGGACGCAGGCGCTGCTGCCGCCCGTCGAGTGGGGGAGCTGGTGGCGGTGCACGTGATTCCGGCTCCGCACGGCGACGTGGAAAAAATCCTGCCTGGCGCGAAGAAGGGCGAAAAAGCGCCCTCCTAAGCGATGGTCCACGACCCCGACCTCGTTTCCATTCAAGAGGTCCGCGGCAAGGTGGAACGCGCCTACTCCGCTTGGACTCGCTACCGGACTTTTTCGCAATCACAGATTGACGCGATCGTCGAAGCGGTGGCCGCGGCTGCGCGCGCGCAGGCCCAGCGGCTGGCGGAACTGGCGGTGGAAGAGACCGGGTACGGCAACGCTCGGGATAAACTCGCAAAAAACATGCTGGCTGCCGAGGTGTTGCCGAGGCGGATGCGCGGGATGCGAACGGTGGGGATTGTGCGCGAGATCCCGGCGGAAGGAATCGTCGAGATCGCCGAGCCTGTGGGTGTGGTGGCGGCGATTCTTCCTACTACCAATCCGACTTCGACGGCGATCTATAAGACTCTCATTTCGCTGAAATCGGGCAACGCGATCGTGCTGAGCCCGCATCCGCGAGCGCGTGTGTGCACCTGCGAAACCGCCGCGATGCTGGCGTACGCCGCCGAGCAGGCCGGCGCACCCGAGGGAACGGTGGAGTGCATCGGCACCTCCACGATTGAGGCCAGTAATGAGTTGATGCGCCATCGGCGCACGGCCGTTATCCTGTCGACCGGCGGAAGCGGAATAGTGAAGGCCGCGTATTCGAGCGGGAAGCCAGCGTTCGGCGTCGGACCGGGGAATGTTCCGGTGCTGGTGGATACCTCGGCGGATATTGCCCAGGCGGTGGCGAAGATCGTCGAGGGAAAATCGTTCGATTACGGGACATTGTGTTCTTCCGAACAAACGCTGGTGGCAGAACAACCGCTGCGTTCGAAGATACTCGCGGCGTTGGCGGTGTGCAAGGCGTTTGTGTGCGACTCCGCGCAGACCGGGGCGCTGGAGCGCGTGCTGATCGCGAAGAATTTCGGCATCAATCCCGATTGCGTGGGGCAATCGCCGCAGAAAATCGCAAAGATGGCTGGATTTGAAGTGCCTGGGGATGCCTCGATTCTGGCGGCCGAAATCGCGGGGGTCGGGCGGGAGCATCCGCTTTCGGCGGAGAAACTGTCGCCGGTCTTGTCACTCTATTTCGTGGAGAATTTCGAGGCCGCGCTGGATGCTTGCGAGGCAGTGCTGCGCTTCGGCGGCCTGGGCCATACGTGCGGCATTTACGCGACAGACGATGCGCGCATCCGCGAGTACGCGCTGCGCATGCCGGCATATCGCGTGATCGCCAATACGTCCACGCCGCAGGGGTCGACGGGCTTGGAGACGAACGTATTTCCGGCGATGACGCTCGGGTGCGGCGCGGTGGCGGGCAACAGCACCAGCGACAACATCGGCCCGCTGCACCTGATCAACATCAAGCGGCTGGCGTATGCAAGAGGATCGTTGCCGGCTGGAGTCGGCATTCCGGAGCGGGATACGATTGTGGCTGCGGTCGAAAAATATCTGGGGGCGCGCTTACGGGCGCCTTCGGCACCGGCCGCATTAAAGACGCCTTCGGCGGCTGACCCCGCGGTTCCTGCTCCGGCGGTCTCCATCGTTGACTTCGTCTGCGAGGACGACGTTCGCCGCGCCATCGCGGAATCGCGTAAAATTTTCATCGACCCCAAGACCATCGTCACACCGTCGGCGCGCGATCTGGCTGGTCCGGGCGATATTCTGGTGCGTACTCACTCATGAACCATAATCTCGACACAATGTGCACGGAGATCCAGGAGTATCTGGCGTCGCGCGGCATCACGGTGTTCCACGGCGAGGAACGCGACGGCGAAGAGCTGCCCACCCTACACTGGGACACTCTGCGCCGTCCCGACTATCACGGGTTCGTGGACGCCGCGGAAGCGGCCGGGGTGAAGCTGGTGAACATGTATGTGAACGAATTCAGCGTGGAAATGCTCGACACTGTGACGGAACGCGTGAAGGAGATTCCGCGCGACGAGCGCCGCGAAGTGGAGGCGCGTCTGCGGGAGTTGCGCGCCTATGCCGGCTTCACCTGCCAGATCGAGCTGTCGTTCGACTTGGGGCAACGCGTATACCTGTTCGAAGTTCGAACCGAGTGGTTCGACGATCTGAACGAACTTCTTCACGAGCTGGACGGCGATCTCACCGACGAAGACGATGAATCGCCATTAGGCGGCGGCTATTTTTCGAAGAACTGATCCATGAAATGGCTGACCACATCCATCGACCCGGCGGGCGCCGCCGCGTTGGCCGCAGCCCTTGGGATTGCGTCTCCTGCCGCCCGTGCGCTGTGGGCCCGCGGACTACGCGATCCCGACGCCGCACGGCGCTTCCTGCAGCCCTCGCTTCAGGACATGCACGATCCTTATCTGCTCACTTCGATGCCCGATGCGGTGGGGCGCCTGCGCCGGGCGATTGAACAGAAAGAGCCGATTTTGTTATATGGCGATTACGATGTCGACGGCACCAGCGCGGTGGTGATTCTGAAGAAAGGCATCGATTTGCTGGGCGGCTCGGTGGCATTTCATGTACCGCACCGGCTGCGCGACGGCTATGGGATGCGCAGCGAAGTGGTGGAGCAAGCCGCGGCCGACGGCGTGAAACTGATCGTCAGCGTCGACACGGGGATTCGCGCGAACGACGTAGTGCGGCACGCGGCGCAGTTCGGGATTGACGTGATCGTCACGGATCATCATCTGCCCGAAGCCGAGCTGCCGCCCGCCGTGGCGGTGCTGAATCCGAATCGGCCGGATTGCCGGTATCCCGAAAAAAATCTGTGCGGCGCCGGCGTCGCGCTAAAGCTGCTGGAGGCGCTGATTGCGGAGTTTAAGTGGGAGCGGCCGCGCCGCGACCGGCTGATCGAGTCCCTGCTGAAGCTGGTGGCGATCGCGACCGTCGCCGACGTGGTTCCCCTGACAGGAGAGAATCGCGTGATCGTGAAGCTCGGGTTGGCGGGCTTGCGCGATGTGAAGAATCCCGGTCTGCGCGCGCTGCTCGATGTGTCCGGTCTGGTGGAAGGCGAATCGCCTAGCGCGGGTCAAGTAGCATTTCGAGTGGCGCCGCGAATCAACGCGGCGGGCCGCATGGCCAGCGCCGGCGATGTGATTGAAATGTTTTTGACGACGGACCCGGACCGGGCCCGCGCGCTGGCCGCGCAGCTTCACGGCCTGAATAAGGACCGGCAGGACACAGAAGCCGAAATTGCGCGCATCATTTTTGAGCAATGCATGGAACAGCCAGTCACCGATGACGATGCCGCGCTGGTGTTCGCCGGTGAGGGATGGCATCGCGGCGTGGTGGGGATCGTCGCCAGCCGGGTGGTCGAGAAATTTCACCGGCCGGCGTTCGTGTTGGGGATCGAAAATGGCGTGGTGCAAGGATCGGGGCGCAGCATTCCCGCATTTCATTTACTGGAGGCGCTGGAGACGATGCCGGAGCTATTCACCAAGTTCGGCGGGCACCGGCAGGCCGCCGGGGTGACGCTTTCGTCCGTGCATCTGGACGTATTTCGCGAACGATTACAGGCGTACGCGGCGTCCCTACTGACGCCCGCCGACTTCGAGCCTGCGCTGGAGGCCGATGCGGAAATTACTTTCGGCGAGATCAACGATCCATCCGTGGCGGAGGTGCTGAGCCTGGCCCCCTTCGGATTCGGCAATCCTTCGCCGGTGTTCATTGCCCGCGGCATCGAGGTGGCCGCGGCCCCCGAGATTCGCAAGGAGAAACACATTTTTGTTCGTTTGAAATCCGACGGTCGATTGATTCGCGCCAAGGCTTGGAATTTCGCTGCGCGCGTGGATGAGTTGGCCGCAGGCCGCCTAGTGGATGTTGCATTTCAATTTGAAGAGGACGCATACTCGGCCGCCCGCGGTTATGCGCCGTGGCAAGTGACGATCAAGGATGTTCGCCAGACTTCTTCCGTTGCTGCTGACGGCGTACGTGCAGCCGAATCATCCCGCTAATCACCGTGGAGCGATGATTTCGCCCCATACAATTTGGAAAGCCTCCAACTGACCGTATATGTAGCGGCCGGCGCGCACGAAAACGTGCAGATTCACGCTGAGCGCGGCCGCGCCGAGATTCAGGCCGTCGCTCAAGTATCGCGTGTCCGGGCGCAGATTCAAGCGCTCGCGGCCCATGCGCGTTTTCACGGTGATGGTGTCTTGGTCGCGCCCCAGCACCAGCCCGCCGAAGGTGAGATCGCCGCGCGGCGCGAAGGCTTCCGTGGGACTGGCTACCGCGCGCCATCGCCTGCCGGGTTTTGTCCGCGCTTCCACCACCTGAACCGTTCTCGCGTAGCAACTGGACGATCCGGGCCTTCGATCGGCCAGCACCTCCACCGAGTCGCCGGCGGCGAGACCGCTCACCGAAACCATTTGATGTTCGCGTTCGAAGTATGTGTACCCGTCGAAACGGCAGGAATAGATCGTGTTTTCAGGATTGCGGATGGTCAGCTCTCCCGCGCGGGCGGAGCCGGTCCAGGAGACCACGTCGCCTTGCACGAAGCCGACTGGCATGCTCAACTGCGCGTGCAACACGACGTTTCCGAAGAACCACGCAGCCGCCCACCAGCGCATGACCGTCCTCATTATACAATCAGGAATTGACTTCATTTCTCGAACAGGCCGGCTGCTGGTTTCTACAATCCGGGATACAGGAACCGAGTGGCGGCGTGGCACGTTACTACCGGTCGGACACGGGACGAAACGCCGCCGTTTCAACGGAAATTACCGGGTATGCGGTGAGCGCCCTAGTCTACCTGGGGTCGATAGACGGTGCGGTGCGCGCCGCAACGTATCTGACCGACCATGCCTGGGACGCCTTCAGCCAGACCTTCCAGTTTGAGCCCGGGTCGGGACTCGCGTATTTTTTTGACATCGGAATCATCGTTCGCGGGTTGCACGCGGCTTTTCGGGCGACCGGCGAAGCGAAGTTTCGAGAGCGCGCGCGGGAAGGCGCGCTCTCGCTCGCGTTTGATTTTGCGGGCGAGGGAGTTTTTCACCCGATCATTACCCTTCCCGAGAAACAGTCCCTGCCGTATGAACCGCGCTGGTCGCGCTCGCCTGGCTGTTATCAGTTGAAGTCGGCACTGGCGTGGCGGGAGGTGGATGACGAGTACGCGCCGCGGCTATTCGAGGCAGTGCTCGCGTATTCGCTGGCTACACACGAAACCTTTCTTGCGGACGAAACGGATCGCGAACGGTTGATGGATCGTCTGCACGCCTACTGTTATTTTCTGGAGTCGCTGCTGTGGGTGGGCGATCGTGAAGAGGCCCGCGGCGCACTGTTGTCCGGGATTGGGCGCGTGGGATCGCTGTTGCGGGAAATCGGCCCGCAATTTGAACGATCGGACGTTTGTGCGCAGCTTCTTCGCGTCCGTCTGATCGCGCATCATTTGTATGGGTACGATCTGGACGAATCGGCTGCCCGCGAGGAGTCTGAGCGGGCCGCTGGTTACCAATCGAGTGCGCGCGATCCGCGTCTGGGCGGCGGCTTCTGGTTTGGAAAGAAGAACGGGACGATGCTGCCATTCATGAATCCGGTGTCGACGGCGTTTTGCTCGCAAGCGCTGGCGCTGTGGGATCAGCATTGCCGCCACGCGTGGCGGTTCCAGCTCGACGAACTGATTTGAAACAAGCAGTCAAGGTATTGTTCGCGTCGGGATCGGATGAGGTCATCGCGCGCGTCCTGGAGCGCACGAAGACCATCCTTCCAGAGTTGCCTCTGGTGGTGGTCTCTGAGTTTCCTCCAGGCGAGGGCGAATGGATCCGGTTCCACGTCAAGCGCAAATGGCGTGAGAATCGGGCGCTAGTGAGAGCGAAGCTGGCGGGGCGGAGGATTCGCATCGCCGCAGTAATTCTGGAGCCTCGAACGCCCTATTGGGGGCTGCGGACGCTCGGATTCGCGATGGCGCCCCTGTATTTTCTCGCGTTCAACGAAGAGGGCGAGCATTTCATGCTGCGCCCGCGCAGCGTGTCCACTATCGTTCGTCATTTCTTGTGGCGCGCGAAGAATTTCGTGCGATGGCAGGTGAATCCCGGCGGGTGGATTTATACGCAGCTGTGGCGAGTGGGGCATCCCAGGGAGTTTCGGCGGCCGCTCTTCTATCGGCTGGCCCTGCTGCGCGGGATGATGGTGCGGCGCGTTTCCTTGCGCTCGGACCCGGGGCCACCGGTAGTCAGGCCGACCGGCATCTCTGTCGTGATTCCCTCCCGCAACGGGCGCGATCTGCTGGATCGCTGCCTGCCGCGGATCCACGATGCCGGCGAGATTATCGTGGTCGACAATGGGTCGAACGACGGCACGGTGGAGTTTCTGAATTCCGATTTTCCCTCGGTGATCGTGGAGCACAGCGAGGAGCCGCTCTCTTTCGCGCGGGCGATGAACCGCGGAATTCGCCGCGCGCGCTACTCGCATGTCTGCGTGTTGAATAACGATATGCTGGCGGATCGAGTTTCCGCCAGGTTTTGACGGCCACGGGCGACACGCTGCAAAACGGCGCGGCCAATTTTTATATTTTACACGACGATCCGCGGACGCTCTCCGAAACGGCGTCCCAGGCCTTTCTCGGCATGTCCATCGCCTGCGCCAAGTGCCACAATCATCCGCTGGAGAAATGGACCAACGACCAGTATTACCAGATGGCCAACCTGTTTCGCGCGCGTCCGCGTCAAGAGCGGCGCGCGCGACGGCGAAAACATCATCTTCACCGTCAGCCAGGGCGACCTGGTGCAGCCGTTGCGCGGCAAGCCGCAGCCGCCCGCGCCGCTGGACGGCACGCCGTTGCGGATGGATTCGCCGGAAGACCGCCGCGCTGGCGCTGGCCGATTGGCTGGTTTCGCGCGACAATCCGTATTTCAGCCGCGCCATTGTCAACCGGATTTGGGCCAACTTCTTTGGCGTCGGGCCTGGTGGAAAACGTCGATGATCTGCGCGCGACCAATCCGGCCAGCGACGAAAAACTGCTTTCCGCCGCGGCCCGTTACCTGGCCGACCACCATTTCGACTTGAAGTCGCTGATGCGCGCCATTCTTCAATCGGAAACCTACCAGCGCTCCAGCAAGCCGTTGCCGGAAAACGAGGCCGACTACCCGCTTTTATTCGCGTTACTATCCGCGCCGGATGATGGCCGAGGTGTTGCTGGATGCGATGTCGCAAGTGACAGGCGTTTCCACTCCGTTCAAGCGCGACCGACGGCGGCAAATATCCCGCCGGCTGGCGCGCCATGCAATTGCCCGATGTCTCGGCGGATTCCTATTTTCTGAAGACCTTTGGCCGCCCCGAGCGCAACATCACTTGCGAATGCGAACGCACCGCCGATCCGAGCATGACGCAGGTGCTGGACATTTCCAACGGCGACACGATCAACAAGAAACTGGACGCCAAGGATTGCCGCATCAGCCGGCTGGCTCGACAGCAAGACCGCCGCCGGATCAAATCATCGAGCACGCCTACCTGAGCGCCTTTTCGCGCTTTCCGACGACCCAGGAGCGCGCGAAACTGGCCAAAATCATCCGGGCAAGCGCCGACCGCCGGGCGGCTGTGGAGGACATGTATTGGGCGCTCCTGAGCAGCAAGGAATTTTTGTTCAATCATTAGAGACATGGCGCGCGTTCACAGCACGGCGTCCGAATTCAAATCGCGCGCTTGGAGCAGACCCGGTCACGCATGGAAACGTATCCGTGTACCCTCACCGTGGCAACTGTGCGCTTACTTCTGTCGCCTTGTAAAATCTCTGGTTGTGGCCTGCGCTCTGCACGGCTACTTCACCTCCGCGAAGGATTACGCCGCCGTCGACGCCATTTTTTCCAAATACTGCCTGGATTGCCACGGCTCCAAGGACCCCGATGCCAAGCTGGTGCTGGAGGATTTCGACAGTCTGATGAAAGGCGGCCAGGACGGCCCGGTGATCGTGCCGGCCAACAGCGGCGCCAGCCTTCTGGTCCGCATGGTCGAAGGCACGTATGGTCAAGGACGGCAAAAACCTCATCATGCCGCCGGGCAAAAAACGCAAGAAGCTCGGACCCCGCGGAAATCGCCGCCATCAAAACGTGGATTGACGCCGGCGCGCAGCGGCCCCGCTCCCGGCGTGACGCGATCATTGCGGAATTGAATGTGCCGAAAATTGCTCCCAAAGGCGATCCCCGCAATCCCATCAACGCCCTCCTGGATATACCGCAGGCGGACTTGATCGCCCTGGCCCGCTACGGCCAGGTTGAATTGCGCTCCGCCCAAACCGGCGAGCTTAAACGCACGCTCTCCGGGCATCACGGCAGCGTCAACGCCCTGGCTCTTTCGCCCGATGGCGCGCGCCTCTTTTCCGCCGCGGGCGAGGCCGCCCGGTTCGGCGAAATCAAGGAGTGGAACGTGGCCGATGGCAGCCTTGTCGGCACGATCATCGGGCACAAGGATGCCGTCTATGCGCTGGCGGTTTCGCCGGACGGAAAGATTCTGGCCAGCGGCAGCTACGATCAAAAAATCAAGCTTTGGGACATCGCCACGGGCGAGGAATTAAACACGCTGACCGGGCATAACGGCGCGATTTTTGGCCTGGCATTTCGGCCGGATGGAAAAATTCTCGCCAGCGCCAGCGCCGATCACACCGTCAAATTCTGGGACGTGGCCACCGGCAAGCGCCGCGACACGCTTTCCCAGCCGCTCAAGGATCTCTTCGCCGTCGCCTTCAGCCCGGATGGAAAACGCCTTGTGGCCGGCGGCGCGGACAATCGCATTCGCATCTGGCAGATCAGCGAGACGGCGTCCGAAACGACCAATCCTCTTCTGGACTCAAAGTTCGCCCACGATGGCGCGATCCTCCGCCTGGCCTTTTCGCCGGACGGCAAGATGCTGCTCTCGTCGGCGGACGACCGCACGGTCCGCCTCTGGGACGCCGCCGAAATGAAGGAGCGATTGCTCCTGGAAAAGCAGCCCGACTGGGCGGCGGGTCTTGATTTCGTTCACAATGGAAAAGCCATCGGCGTGGGGCGGCTGGACGGATCGTTCGGCAATCTATGATTTGGACGGCAAGCCGGTGACTTTGGCCGCCGGCGCCAACGTCGTCAAGGCCCGGCCCCCGACCGAAAAGCCGGAGATCACGCGCATCGAACCGCACGGATTGCAACGCGGCACCGCGCTAAGAATTAATATCACGGCAATAACCTCGATACACTTGACCAATGTATTTTTCAACAATCCCAAACTTTCCGCGCGATTGGAACCCGGCGCCGATTGAACCGACGCCTGGATTACTGTCAAGGCCGCCGCCGATTTGCCGCCGGGCGCGTATGATCTTTCCGTGGCCAACGCCGGCGGCGAAAGCGTCAAGGTGAAACTGGAGGTGGGCCTCCTCCCGCATGTTTTTGAATCCCAGTCCAATTCCGCCGGCGCCGTGCTTTCGCTGCCGGTGACGTATTGGGGCGCGCTCAATCCCGCCGGGCACACCGATGAAATCCCGTTCCGCGCCCAGGCCGGCCAGACCGTCGTCTTCGACCTCGCCGCCCAACGCATCGGTTCCAGACTCAAAGGCAGCCTGACACTGCTGGATGCCGGCGGCGCGGTGCTCGCCAGCCAGGGAGAATTCGATCAACGGCGATCCGTTGCTTGCCTGGTCCTTCACCAGCGACGGCGCCTACAGGATTCGCGTTGCCGACCAAACCGCCAACGGTTCGCCCGATCATTTTTACAGCCTGTCCATGGGCCAATTGCCCACCGTCACCGCCGTTTTTCCACCCAGCCTCGCCACCAACGCGGAAGCCGACGTGCAGTTGATCGGATACAATCTGGCCGGAATGGACAAAATCCGGGTTCATCCCGGCGAAGCCGGGCGAACTGACAAGTTCCTCTTGACGCTGAAAAATATCGCGCGCGGCGGCCGTTCAAAGTCCTGGTCACCGACGGCCCGGAACTGGTCGAATCCGAACCGAACGACACGCCGCGCAAGCCATGCCGATTCCCGATCCCATGCGCGGTCAGCGGCCGCATCAACCCGGACGGACGGCCGGGAGAGGAAGCGGACTTTTTTCGATTCCAGGCCAGGGCCGGCGAGCAGTTGATCATCGAGACCGACGCCGCGCGTCGCGGCTCGCCGATTGACACGAAAATCGAAGTGCTTCACGGCGACGGCGCGCCGATCCAGCGGCTGCAGTTGCAAGCGGTGCGGGATTCGGCGATCACTTTTCGCGCCATCGATTCCAGCCAGGAGGAATTCCGGGTGGAGAACTGGCAGGAAATGGAACTCAACCAATACCTCTACATGCAAGGGGAGGTTTGCAGGATTTTCCGCATGCCGCGCGGGCCGGACTCGGGCTTTGTGTTTTACACCGCCGCCGGAAAGCGCCGCGATTATTTTGACACCAGCGCCACCGCTCACGCGCTGGACGAACCGTGCTACATCGTCGAGCCGCATCCGCCGGGCGAAAAACTCGCGCCCAACGGCTTGCCGGTCTTTCCGGTGTATTATGCCAGCGATGACGACGCCGATCGCCAGCTCGGAACGGATTCCCGCCTGCACTTTACGGCCCCGGCCGACGGAACTTATCTGATTCGCGTGACCGACAACCGCGGGCTACGGCGGCCAGCGGTATTGGTATCGTTTGATCGTGCGCCG
>CAWJHI010000034.1:0-16714 GCA_963842485.1 Terriglobia bacterium
CCACTATACCTATGGCCCCTATCGGTCACCGTTTTATTCGCCGCTGTTGATGACGGAGAAAGCCAGGATGGTGGCCGGCGTTTGTGCCGTTTTCGGCGGCGATGCTGATCCTGTGGGCTCCGGGCGGATTCCGGTTGACTTGTTACTACTATCGCGGCGCATACTACAAGGCCTTTTGGGCGGATCCTCCGTCGTGTTCGGTCGGCGAGCCTCGGAAAACGTATTGGGGCGAGCGATCATTCCCGCTGATCCTGCAAAATGTCCATCGGTACTTTCTTGTATCTGGCGCTGATTTTCATCGTGCTGCTGGCGCACGATGCGTGGAAGGCCATGTGGTTCGACGGGAAGCTTCGGAATCGGCGTCGGGACGCTGGTGATGATCGTCAATCCGATCTCTGCTCGGTGGCTATACGCTGGGTTGCCATTCGCTTCGGCATCTGGTGGGCGGACGGCTGGATGCGATGTCGAAGAAGCCGGTGCGGAAACAGGCTTACGACTGCGTGTCGTGCCTGAACCGGAAACACATGCTGTGGGCGTGGATGAGTTTGTTCTGGGTGGGATTCACGGACGTTTATGTGCGCATGTGCTCGATGGGAATCTGGCATGACGTGAGGATTTTCTAGCGATGCCGGAATACGAGAAGATCGAGTGCGACGTGCTGGTGGTGGGCGCGGGAGGCGCGGGACTGCGCGCGGCGATTGAAGCATCGGCCGCGGGCGTCAAGGTCGGGGTGGTTTCGAAATCGCTGCTGGGCAAGGCTCACACGGTGATGGCGGAAGGCGGAATGGCGGCGGCGATGGGCAATGTCGACGATCGCGACAACTGGCGCGTGCACTTCGCCGACACGATGCGCGGCGGGCCAGTATCTGAACAACTGGCGCATGGCGGAGCTGCATGCCAAGGAAGCTCCGGCGCGCGTGCGGGAGCTGGAAGCGTGGGGCGCGATGTTCGATCGCACCGCGGACGGGCGCATTCTGCAACGGAATTTCGGCGGGCATCGCTATCCGCGGCTGGCGCATGTCGGGGATCGGACTGGTCTCGAGATGATCCGCACGTTGCAGGATCACGGAGTCCACCAGGGCATCGATTTTCACATGGAGACCACGATGCTCACGCTGCTCAAGGATGGCGGAGCGGTGCGTGGGCGCGTTCGGGTACGACCGCGAGCGCGGACGGTTCAAGCTGTTTCACTCGAAGGCGGTGATCCTGGCGACGGGCGGCATCGGACGCGCGTATCCAGATCACCAGCAACAGTTGGGAATATACCGGCGACGGTCAGGCGCTGGCGTTCGATGCGGGGGCGGCGCTGCTGGATATGGAGTTTGTCCAGTTCCATCCGACGGGGATGGTCTGGCCGCCCAGCGTGAAAGGCATCCTGGTGACGGAGGGCGTGCGCGGCGAGGGCGGCGTGCTTCGCAACAAGGAAGGCAGGCGATTCATGTTCGACGATATTCCGGCGAACTACAAGAATCAGACTGCCGACAACGAAGAAGAAGGCTGGCGGTACACGCAGGGCGACAAGAGCGCGCGGCGTCCGCCGGAACTGCTGACGCGGGATCACGTGGCCCGCTGCATCCGGCGCGAGGTGAAAGAAGGGCGGGGAAGTCCGCACGGCGGCGTGTTCCTGGACATCGCGTGGATCAAAGAGAAACTTCCCAACGCGCCGGAGCACATCAAGAAGAAGCTGCCGAGCATGTATCACCAGTTCAAGCAGCTCGCCGATATCGACATCACGAAGGAGCCGATGGAGATCGGTCCCACGACGCATTACATGATGGGCGGCGTGCAGGTGGACGCGGAGTCGCAGATGTCCACGGTTCCCGGTCTGTTCGCGGCGGGCGAATCGGCGGCAGGACTGCACGGGGCCAATCGGCTGGGCGGAAATTCGCTCTCGGATCTGTTGGTGTTCGGCAAACGCGCGGGCGAGTTCGCGGCGAAGTTCGCGAAGGAGAACGGCGCGGGAACGATCAACGACGCACAGGTGGAGGAGGCGGCTCGCTGGGCGCTGGGGCCGTTCGAGCGCGGACCTGCGGGCGAGAATCCGTACGCGGTGCAGCATGAGTTGCAGGACATGATGCAGGACCTGGTCGGGATCGTGCGGCGGAAGGAGGAGATGGAACGGGCGATCGAGCGGATTGAAAAGCTGAAGGCTCGCGCCGAAAAGGCCGGCACATCGGGAAATCGCGAATACAACAATGGATGGCACACGTCACTCGATTTGCGAAGTCTGCTGACGGTTTCCGAGATCATCGCGCGCGCGGCGTTGATGCGCGAAGAGAGCCGCGGCGGGCATTTCCGCGACGATTATCCGGACAAGAGCGAACCCTGGGGAGGGTGCAACATCCGCGTGACCAAATCCGCGGACGGTGCGTGAAGACCGAAGAAGTTCCCACCAAGCCGCTGCCTGAGGAGTTGAAACAAGTGATCGAGGAGAACAAGTAAATGGCGACCGCGACGTTCCGCATCTGGCGCGGCGACGCGTCCGGAGGCGCGTTTAAGGATTACTACGACCGAAGTCGAATCGGGCATGGTGGTGCTGGACGTGGTCCATCGCATCCAGGCGACGCAGGCCAACGATCTAGCGGTCCGGTGGAACTGTAAAGCCGGAAAGTGCGGGTCGTGCTCCGCGGAGATCAACGGCAAGCCGCGGCTGATGTGCATGACGCGGCTGAACGAGCTGCAACTCGACCAGCCTGTGACCGTCGAGCCGATGCACACGTTTCCGCGCATCCGCGATTTGGTTACGGACGTTTCCTGGAACTATCGCGTCAAGGAACGCATCCAGAAATTCAAGCCGCGCAAGCCCGACGCCGCGGACGGGACCTGGCGGATGGACCAGACAGACGTCGATCGCGTGCAGGAGTTTCGCAAGTGCATCGAGTGCTATCTGTGCCAGGATGTCTGCCACGTGCTGCGCGAACACAGCCTGCATGAAAGCTTCATTGGGCCGCGATTCTTCGTTTACACGGCCGCGCTGGAGATGAATCCGCTCGACACGGCAGATCGGCTGGGCGATCTGCGCGAAAGCTGCGGCATCGGGTACTGCAACATCACCAAGTGCTGCACCAAGGTCTGTCCGGAAGAAATCAAGATCACCGACAACGCGATCATCCCGCTGAAGGAACGCATCGTGGACCAATACTACGACCCGTTGCGAAGACTTTTCAAGGTGTTCAGTTAGCTGTATAGTGGTCGCATGTTCGAGTTGAAGCCGATCTCACGCGACGGGATTCCTGAAGCTCTCTCCAAAGCCGAGCGATACCGGCTGCTGAACGAGCCGTGGCAGGCGGAAAGCATCTGCCGCGACGTGCTCGCCGTGGAGCCAGAGCATCAGCAGGCGCTGGTGATGCTGTTGCTTAGCCTGACCGACCAGTTCGGCAAAGGCATTGCCGCGCAGACCGCGCGGGACGGAATCGAGAAGATCCACGGCGAATACGAGCGCGCCTACTATTCGGGGATTATCAGCGAACGATGGGCTGAGTCGCTGCTGAGGCAGGGCGCGCCCGGCGCGGGATTCACCGCCTATCAATCCTTGCGGGAAGCGATGGAACACTATGAGCGTGCCGAGGCGCTGCGTCCTGCAGGCAACGATGACGCATTGCTGCGTTGGAATACCTGCGCACGAATCCTGATGCGCAACCGCGAGCTTCGCCCACGTGGTGAAGAGGCCTTCGAACCGGCCTTCGAGGATTGACCTTACGTCGATCGCCTTAGGCCGCACTCAGGCAAATTACTTGCGCGGCGGGCTATGGGATTGCGCGCGGGACAGTCGATATCTCGATTGTGCAGTTCCACGACGAGATCGTCAGAGGCATAAGGCTGGGATCGATACTTCTGGCCGTACTTCTGGTTGTCGTCGTGGGGTACCGGGTGCTGCACGACGCGGCACCCGCGCATCAGGTTCCCAAGCAGACTGAGGCTCCTCCGGTCGCGACGCCGGCTCCGGTACACGTCGATCCCGCACCGGTGCCGTCCGGCGATGTCCCCCCTCCTCCCCCGCCCATAGCGCATAAGGAGATTCGCAGGCGTGCTGCCCCGGTGGTGGAGACTCGCGGCGCGACTCGCGTCGAAAACAACGTCAACGCCGAGATCGAAGCGCCAAGGGTCGAAGAGAAATCCTCCGAACCGGTTCCAGCACCTCCGGCGCAACCTCAAAAAGAAGCGCCAGAGCCGGCCGCGGAGCCGAATAGTGTCACAGCGGCGCAGCCTGGGGAAGAAGCCGGCGCGTCGAGAAATTCGGGTCGCGGGAAGCGGATTCTGAAGGCCGTCGGCCGGTGGTTGCACATCGGGAAAAATGTGCCGGACGAAGCGGTGCGCCAGCCGTAGCGCTTAAACGGCTCGCCGAAAGGCCATCTCCCGGCGAGGCTCCATCAGCAGCAGCTTGCGCCCGCGTCTGGTTTCCTGCATTCGCTCATAGGCGGACGCGACGGCTTCGTCGATCGGTTCATTTCGAACTTCAATGCCGCCCCAGCTAAACACGACGGAGAGGTTGCCGAGTGAATTTAGTTGGAAATCCCACAACTGCTGGGCGATCTGAATGAGGCGCCGCTGCGCGGATGCGCCGCGCTCGCCGGAACAGATCAGGAGAAATTCTTCGTCGCTCGATTGACAGGCGAATTCGCCGGCGCGGATCAGCGATTGCATGAGACTTACCACGCCGTCGGGCATGGCGCCGTCCCGGCTTACACCAATTGAGACTACCAGGCCGCTGATGGGCTGCCGGCTTTGTACCAGGCTGTTGAGAGTGCTGCCGTGCTGAAAACCGGCGGGAATCGCAAGGGTGTCCGTGCCCTCCTGCGTGGGCTGGGAAGCAGTGGCGGCCACGACCGCGTCCTTTTGAATTTCGACCCCTTTTCGGGCTGAGTTTGACCGCGCAAGAAGCGAGCCCCAGTCTTTCTTTGCCGCAACCGCTTTGGTGGCTACCTTGGGAACAGCCGGCTCGGTCGCCGCCGGTGTCGCGCCGATTGGAGCAGCGGTGATGGGCGCTGGTTGCGATTCGACACGGTGCTCCACACGACGCGGCGGGCTCACCACCGTACTCGCGCGCCGGATGGGGGCCAATGACGCGTTTCGTTCATAGTTGGAGGAGCGCGGATGGATACGTTGGCGCGGAGGATCCGCGTGCTGGCCGCGTTCCAGGGTCTGCGGGTGCATGGTCTGCGGCCGCCGTTGCTCCTCTTCACGGCGGACCCTCAATTCGACCACGAGCTCGCGAAGTTGTTCGTTGTTGCGTTTGAGGAAGTCGCAGATCAGCGCGACGAAAGCCGCGCCTAGCACCACCACCAGACTCACGAAGATCTGTAACTGGTATTGGCCGAATTCCATTGCAACCTGATTCTAAGAAGGGGCAGGAGGACGTGGAATAGCCGCAAGCTCACAATCAGGACGGTACCATGCCGGGGGTACGCGGATGGAACTGTGGTACTAAGGATCTCTTTACTTGACCGCGGTCCAGGCGAGAAACAGACCATCGGGCTCTACGTCTTCCCAATACGAGATAAACCGGCTATCCACCTCACGGCAATGCCGGGCGAGCAGCCGCTCCAGTTGCCCGCGTCCAAACCAGCGCTCCCATTCAGGGGTTTCCAGGCGGCCCCATGCATCGGCATTCTTATCGATGATGACGATGCGGCCGCCCGGTTTCACGATGCGGCACAGTTCCGCTACCGCCGCTGGAATATCGACGGCGTGCTCCAGGGATTCCGTGGCATAGGCGCCGTCACAAGACGCGCTGGCGAGCGGCAGAGCGGTCATGGTCGCCACGCAGCGATGTGCCGCGGCGGGGACGTGGGCGAGCATTGCTTCCGCGAGATCAACCGCGTAGACCGTCGCGGTGGGATGACGCTCCTGCACCACGCGGGCGAAGCGGCCTTTGCCGCATCCGACGTCTGCGACACGCTTCCCGGCCAAGTCGCCAAGATGTTCCAGGACCAGCTTGACGTGAAAAATGCGCGGGTCGATGGTGGACGGATAATGCTGTTCGTCGGCCGCCGCGCGGTTGAAGAAATCGCGGATGCGCACGGCATCAGGACGATGCAGGAGCCGGTCGAACCATTTCATTCAGGCTCGCGTCAGGAAGATCGGCATGCCGTTCTTGTTGGCGTAACTCGGCCGGTAGCGATCGGTGTTGTACATGGTGGCGACGTCGACCTGGCGCGGTCCCAGCTTCGGATCCGGAATCGGCACCATGGTGTAACAGCCGCCGACCAGAGCCGCCATCATTCCGCTCTGTCCCTTCAACATCGCTTCGAGAGCCATGTTGCCGTACGTGTTGGCGATCATTTTGTCGACGAAGTCCGGCTCGCCGCTGCGCAGGTCGTAGGTCAGGTCGCTCACGATGCTGTCTTCCGGGGTCCTCTTGCTGATTTCCGCAGCCAGCGCTTCACCGACGCTCATCTTCTTGCGGTGGCCGAACGCGTCGGGCTCGCCGTACTCCTGCGTCTGGTAGCCTTCCCACTCCGCGCCTTCGGAAATCACCAGCAATGCGTAGTTGCTGGGCGTGTCGTGTTTTTCATGGAGCAGCAGGTCGATCAGCTTCTCAAGGTTCACGCAGAATTCAGGAATGCAGCACCGGATGGAGGTGACATAGGCGGTGTACAGCGCGGTGAAGCCTGCGTCGCGCCCGAAAATCCTGAAGATGCCGATGCGCTCATGCGATCCGACCGTGGTGCGCTGCCGTCCGATGGCCGCCGTGGCGCGCGTGATCGCCGTGGAAAAACCGATGCAATACTCGGTATTCTGAACATCGTTGTCCATAGTTTTCGGGATCGCGATGACCTTCACGCCCAGCCGGTCCAGGCGCGCCGCGTAGCTCAGCGTATCGTCGCCGCCGATCGCGATCAGGTCGTCCAGTCGAAGATGCTCCAGGTTCTTAAGCACCTGCGAGCTCACATCATACGTCGTTCCGTTCAGGGGAAAACTTCCGCCCTTTAGAACCTCCGGCAGAACCTTCATCTTCGATGGATTGGTGCGCGTCGAATGAAGAATGGTGCCGCCGAAGCGATCGATGGTGCGGGTGTTCTCGCGCGAGAGCGGAAAAATGTAGCGCTCCGTGCTGACGGGATCGTCCAGATCGACGTGCGTCAATCCTTCCCATCCGCGGCGGATGCCGATCACTTCGCAATCGTTTTCCGTTGCACGGTAAACGACTCCCTTAATGACGGAGTTGAGGCCGGGAACATCGCCGCCTCCGGTAAGAATGCCAACACGCCGGCGTGCCATAAACTTCTATTGTAGAATGCCCGGCTTGGCGAGACGATCCGGCGGCTTCCACTTTGCAAGGTAGGTTTCGTCCGCCTGGGCATCGATCTCCCGGCCATATTCCTGTTCCCACGTCTTGAAGCGTTGTTGTTTCAAACGCTCCAGCAGCCGGACGTCGCGGCGTTTCGATGCAACCGCCTGGATCTGGGCCGCGATCCGCGCGGAGCAGTCCGCGCGCAGCTTCTCGAGCCGGGTGTGTTCGGCCACCGTGAACCGGCGGAAGTTATCGAGCGTCGCCAGCTCCGCGCCGGTCACTGACGACGCTTTGAGCAGGGCCGCCTGCGCTTTCGCGCGTTCCGCCTTCAACGCGGATTCGCGGGCGTCGATGCCGCGCAACTCCCCGTATAGCCGCTCCAGCTTGCTCTCTTCGATGCGAGCCTGCGTGTGGCGCCAGTCCATCACCCGACCCAGGGGGAACGCGAATTTCTTCATGTCATTTGCTGCGTCAGGCTGTACAGCTTCTGGCGCGTCTGCTCGATCGGCTCACAGTGTTCCGGTTCCTGGCGAAGAAAATCGTTCAGCGCGCTCCGCAGCCGGATCGCCGAGTCGAGCTTCGGATTGGAACCGGCGGCGTACGCACCCAGGTTGATCAGGTCCTCCGAGCGCTGATACTCGGAGAGAGCCTCGCGAATCTGGCGGGCGGCTTCGCGATGTTCCGGCGTCGCGACGCGATTCGCCAGGCGGCTGACGGAGTTGAGAATATCGATGGCGGGATAGTGCCCGCGCGCGCCCAGCTCGCGGGAAAGAATGATGTGGCCGTCCAGGATGGCGCGCACCGCGTCGCAAATCGGCTCGTTGAAATCGTCGCCCTCCACCAGGACCGTGAAGAATCCGGTGATGGAGCCGTTCTTGAAATTCCCGGCGCGCTCGAAGATCCTCGGGAGCAGATTGAAGACGCTCGGCGTGTAGCCCTTCTGGCTGGGCGGCTCGCCGGCCGCGAGGCCGATTTCGCGTTGCGCCATGGCCAGGCGCGTGACCGAATCCATCACCATCAGCACGCTTTTCCCCGCATCCCGGAAATATTCGGCCACCGCCAGCGCGACGAACGCCGCGCGAATTCTCAGCGGTGCGGGCATGTCCGAAGGTCGCCACCACCACTACGCTTCGCTTCAGACCCTCCGCGCTCAATTCCTTTTCCAGAAATTCGCGGACTTCGCGGTTGCGCTCCCCGATCAGCGCGATCACGCTCACGTCGGCTGAGTTGTGACGGGCCATCGCGCCCAGCAGCGTGCTCTTACCGACGCCCGATCCGCCGAAAATTCCCACGCGCTGGCCTTTTCCGAACGGAAGCAGGCTGTCGATGGCGCGCACGCCGGTGACCAGCGGCTCGGTGATGTGTTCACGCTCCAGCGGACCGGGCGGTGTCGCGTATAGGTCGTACAGCGCCGCCGGTTCCACCGCGGGTCCCTCGTCGATGGCGCGTCCAAAGCCGTCAAGCACGCGCCCGAGCAGGTGCGGGCCAACTTCAACTCGGGCCGCTTCCTTCCGCGCAACTACGGTATCGCCCAGTTGCAAACCGCCGGTCTCCTCGAGCGGCATCAGCATCACCCGGCCGTCGCGAAACCCGACCACCTGCGCGCGCACCATCCGGCCAGCGTTCGAACGAATCTCGCAAAAGTCGCCAACCGCGGCGGCCGGCCCGTCCGAGGCGATCAGTAGCCCGACCATGTCGCGCACGCGTCCCTGCCACTGCAAGGTATCGATCTCCGGCAGCGCCGCGATGAAATCCTCGAAAAATCATTGAGGCCCTCCGCCGCAGGATGTCGGCGAACCCGCGGCTCGATTTCGGCGAGCTGCGTGTCGACCGACGCATCCAGTTCTCCGCGCGACGTTTCGAAAATCACGCTGCCCTGGCATCAGCGAGGGTCCGGAATCAGCTCCAGCCCGGCGGCAGATCGAGACGCGCGCGGCTTTCCTGAATCACTGCCGCATCGTCCGGTCGAGATTCGCAGCCGCTGCGTCTCGCGCGCGTTCAATTTTTGAAACGCGGCGATCACCAGGCCAAGGATTGCTTCAGGATCGGTGGCCAGCTCGCGATGCAGCACGCGCCGCGCCGATGGCGATCGCCAGCTTGACGGTGTCCTCCTCGGCTTCCGCGCGAAACCGTTTTCGCACGCCGGCCAGCTCCTGGATCAGCGTGTTGAGCGCCGCGACCGCAGGCTCGATTCGCAGCGCGGCGCGCTGGCTGGCCGCCGCTTCACCCGCCGCCTGCCCCTGTTGATACGCGGCTTGTACGCGCGCCTCGATTTCCCGCTGCGCGTCCGGACTTGCGAGTTCCAGCCCCGTCGGACTGGTGCGGCCGCGCGGATGGCGGCGGCGCCTCCGCCCTTCGGCAGCCATTCGACAACGTCGCGCCGCCGCCTGATCGCCGGAGCGAATCCGCTTACACGACATACTGTTCTCCGGAGGTGGCCTTCAGGCTGATGACGCCTTCGGTTTCCAGTTGCCTCACCACCGCGATAATTTGCTGCTGGCCGGCCTCGACTTCCTTGATCTTCACCGGCCCCAGCGCGTCCATGTCCTCGCGCAACATTTCGGCGCCTCGCTGGCTCATGGCTTCCAGCATATGGTTCCGCAGCTGATCGCTGGTTCCCTTCAAGGCGACCGTGAGGATCTTGCGGTCCACCTTCGATAAGACCTCTTTGATCGCATTGCTATCGAGCAACAGCAGGTCCTCGAACACGAACATCATGTGGCGGATGGTTTCTCCCAGCAGCGGATTCTGCTCTTCAATATGTTCCAGAATCCCCTTGGCGGTGTTCGAATCCATGCGGTTCACCATTTCCGCAACCGCATGAACGCCGCCGTAAGCTTCGCGGCTCAGCTCGCCGAGCGACTTGAGCTTGGAACCGATCACGGTGGCGATCTTCGAGATGATCTCGGGCGAGATCTGGTCCAGGCTGGCCATGCGGAGCGCCACGTCGGAACGAAGATCGGAGGGCAGCGAGGTCAACAGGCCGGCCGCCTGCGACGGGTTCAAGTGCGAAAGAACCAAAGCGATGGTCTGCGGGTGTTCGTTGTGGATGAACTTGGCGAGCTGCTGCGGATCGGTCTTCTGAAGTGCGTCGAAACTGAGGGTTTCGCTGCTGAGCGTACACCAGCCGATCGAAGATCTTCCGCGCCTGCTCCGGTCCAAAGGCGTTGTCGAGCACTTTTTTCGCGTAATCGACGCCGCCCTTGATCACGTAATCGTGCGCCACCGTCATCTGGTAGAACTCTTCCAGCACGCCTTCGGCTTCTTCCGGCGTCAGCATCTGGACGCGCGCGATTTCGCGGCTGATCTTCTGGACCTCATCCTCATCGAGTTCGCGAAACAGCTGGCTGGATGCCTCAGGCCCGATCATGATCATCAGGATGGCAGCCTTACGGATGCCTGGAATTGCGTCCGCTTCCTGGTCCTGAACCCTAACCATGCATCCACGTCCGAACCACTTGCGCCATCGAGTGCGCCTCGGTTTTGGCTTCGGCTCCGATGTGCTTGACCAGCACCTCGGTCTTTTGGGTCTTGACGGCGGGGAGTTTCAGAACCGACAACGCTTCCATTTCCTGTCTGTTCCGCTCCGCCTGCTGCTCCGCCAGTTGGCCTTCAATGCGTTTCTGAAGCTGCTCGGTGCTGACCGCAGGGGGCCCTGCGGCTGCTTCGATCGCGGCCTGGGAGGCCACTTCCACCCGTTTGTTGCTCTTGGAACGCCGCAGCATGAAGACCAATCCTCCGATCAGAACCGCCATCGCGCCGGCACCGATGCCTGCCAGCACCAGGTTATTCTTGGCCATCAGGTTCTGCAACCACTTCGGCAACGGAACCGACGTCGCCGGCGGCGCCGGAGTGGGTGGATTCAACGTCACCGGCTCAGCCGTCAATGTGGATTCGAACGGGAATGTTTCCACCACCAGCTGGTCGCCGCGAGTGGTGTCGATGCCGGCGGCGGCCGCCACCAGGTCATGGATCACTTTCAGTTTTTCCGCGGAAGGCGGCTCCACGATGCGTTTCGAGCCGTCCCAGCGCAGGCTGTGGTCCACCAGAATCGATAGCGAAAGCCGCTTCACCGAGCCTTGCGGCAACCGCGTGTGCTTCACCAGCCGGCTGGTCTGATAGCTGATATTTTCGGTATGGCGCGAGTAGTTGCTGGCGCCCGTGGAGGGCTTCGATGTCGGACGCGGTAGATTCGACGCCGTGCCGGGCACGCCCGAAGCCGATAACAGAGCCGGGCCGTCGGCGGTAATCTGCGAGGTCGCCATCACCGATTTTTGTGGATCGAAAACTTCTTCGCTTTGTTCGCCGCTGGTGAGATCCACATCGGCGGAAACGCCCACGCGGAAGTGTTCGGCGCCGAGCAGCGGTTCCAGCGTCGCGACGATCTTGCTCTGCAGATCGTGCTCGACGCTCTTGCGGTAATCGAGCGCGGCTTCGTTGCCCTGATCGTCGCCGGTCGCATTGGGACGCGGACGATTCAGGAGGTTTCCGCTGGTGTCGACCAGGGAAACCTGATCGGCTGACAGGCCCGGTACCGCGCTGGCGGTAAGCTGGCAGATGGCGGCGACGTTTTGCGGCGAAAGCGCGGCGGCGTGCCGCAGCTTCACCAGGACGCTGGCCTTGGCGGGCTGGCGCGATTCGGTATACAGCGAGTCTTTGGCCAGCGTGATGTGCACGCGCGCCTGCTCCACTTCGCGAATCGACATCACGCTGCGTTCCAGCTCGCCTTCGATGGCGCGATGATAGTTCACCTGTTCGGCGAACTCGCTGGCGCCGAAGTTGGTCTTATCGAACAGCTCGAAGCCGATCCGGCCGGACTTAGGAAGCCCCGCGGAAGCCATATCGATGCGCAGCTCGGCGACCCGCGCGGACGGAACCAATATGGTCGAACCATTATCCGCGAACCGGTATTCGGTCGCCGATTCACGCAGCTTGGCGAGCAAAGCTCCGGCATCCTCGGCGGCCACGCCCGTAAACAACGGCTTGAAGTCGCGCTCTTCGTTCCAGTGCGTCATCCCCAGGATTGCGCCGATCACCGCGGCGATGGCGGCCGCCAGCCAGATCCGATTCACCATCGAAATGTTCTGAAACAGCCGCTTGAGTTGATCCATTTAGCTCAAACTTGCATCTGCATCACTTGCTGATACGCAGTCACAATCTTGTTCCGCACCTGCATGAAGAGCTGGAAGGAAAGCTCGGCCTGCTCGGTGGCGATGGCCACGTGGTGCAGCTCCTCGCCTTCGCCGGAAAGGAACCGGTCCATGCTGGCCTGCGCGTTTTGCTGAAATCCATCCACCTTGGAGACGGCGTCGGAAAACGCCGATTGAAACGCGCCACCGCCGGGCGTCGAGTTCGGCGCCGCCGACGGAGGCGTGATCAAAGGAATCGATAGATTGGTCGGAACAATCGGCGCTGTCATGGTTACCTCAGGATGTCGATGGAACGGCTGATCATGTCTTTCACCGAAGAGATGGCCGCGACGTTCGCTTCATACGAGCGCGTGGAGCTCAACAGATCCACCATGTCTTCGGCCGGATTGATGCGCGGAAACGCGACGTAGCCGTCGGCATCCGCGTCCGGATGGCCCGGCAGGTAGCGCCGCTCCGGGTCTCGGGTGTCGGTAACCACGTCCGAAACCGCCACTCCGGTCCCGACCTCGTTCTGAAACACTGCCGAAAACGGCGAGGCTTGTTCGTCCGTCGAGAACACCACATCCTGCCGGCGGTACGGACCACCCTCCGGCGTGCGCGTGGTTTCCGAGTTGGCCAGGTTTTGCACCAGCAACTCGGCGCGGGTCCGCTGCGCCGACATTCCCGATGAACTGACCTGCAATGAAGAAAACAGGCTCATGAACCGCTACCTCCTGTGATCGCTTCCTGTACCGTTTTCAATTGGCTCTTAACCAAAACGGAAGCCAGATTGAAACGCATCTGGTTCTCGGCGAGCAGCCGTGCTTCCCGGTCAAGGTTGACGTTACTGCCGTCGGGCTTCTCAGGCAGGCCTTGGGCTTGAATGACTTGTGGTTGTTGGCCCTTCGCCAGGCTCATGAATTCGAATTGAAAATCAATATCTTGGGTCTTGTAACCCGGAGTGTCGGCATTGGCAATATTCGAGGCGACAAGTTTTTGGCGAGCGCTGAGTAAATCCATATAGCGCTCCAGGTTTCCCGTGATTGCGTCCAGCATGTCGGAATGGAAAGAGCAACTGGAGTGCCGATTTGGGGGCTAGAATTTACTTATTCCATTGAGAGGAATAGGGTTACTACTCTTCCCGTAGGACTATCACCGGATCCAGCAGTGCGGCTCGGCGCGCGGGAATCCAGCAGGCCGCCAGACCGATCACCGCAAGGAGACCCGCGACACTGGCATAGGTTGCAGGATCGGTCGCACCGACGCCGTACAGCAGGTTCTTCATCGCGCGTGTAGCGGCCCAGGCCAGCGCCAGACCGATACTCAGACCGATTCCGGTCAACGCAAGCCCTTGTGCCACCACCATCTTCACCACCTCGGAAGCGCCGGCCCCCAGAGCCATGCGCAGGCCGATCTCGCGTCTGCGCTGCGTCACCATGTACGAAAGCACACCGTACAGGCCGATGGAGGCGAGCAACAGCGCCAGTCCGGCGAATGCGCCCAGCAAGGTCATCTGCTCCTGCCGGTCTAGCAGCGTTAGATCGATGATCTGGTCCATGGTCTGGACGTCGGATACCGGCTGCTCCGGGTCGACACCGGCGATCACCGCGCGGGCCGCGTTCGCAAGTGCCAGTGGATCGCCCGTGGTCCGCGCGACCAGCACTTCGGGAGTGGCCCAGGTCTGGGGCATTTGCAGGTACGGCAGGTAGAATCCGGGCTTCATGTCGATCGCATAGCCGCGCTCTTGGACATCCGCCACGACCCCGACGATCGTGCGCCACACCGGAGTCGGCCAGTTGATCGAGATCCGATGGCCCAAGGCCGTTTGTTTCGGCCAGTATTTCCTGGCGAAGGTCTCGTTAATCACAATCACGAGCGGGGAATCGGGGCCGTCGCTCGCAGTGTACAGACGTCCCTCGATCAGTTTCACCCCCAGAGTCTGCAAATAGTCGTTGGTGGCGACGCGAAACAGCGCGTCGTCGCCGGAATTGTTGGGATCGAAACGGACGCCTTCGATTTGAAATCCCTGGGTGTTGCCTATGCTTTCAAAGGGCAGCATGCTGCCAAACGCGGCATGCTCGGCGCCGGGCAGCGCACGCACCTGCTCGAGGACACGATCGAAGTAAGCGAGCCGCGCGGCGGGCTGGGCGTACTTTTTCCGCGGCAGCTCCGTTCGCATGGTGAGCAGATGATCGGACCGGAACCCGACATCGACCGCGCGGAGCCGGGCCAGCGTCTGAATCATCAAGCCCGCGCCGATCAGCAGCACCAGCGCCGCAGCCACTTCGAGCACCACCAGGACATCCCTCGCCCCACGGCCACGCGCGCCGGCGCCGCTCCGTCCGCCTTGCTTCAGCGCATCGTTGAGCGATGCGCGCGCGGCCTGAATCGAGGGAACGATGCTGAATAGAATCCCGGTCGCCAATGCCAGGACCAGCGTGAATCCGAGCAGCCGGGCGTCAATCGACGGTGCGGCCGAGCCTGGCAGGCCCGCCGGCACCAATCGCGCGAGCACTTTCATTCCGATGGGCGCAAGCAAAAGCCCGATCGCGCCGCCGGCGACCGACAGAACCACCGCTTCCGTCACCATTTGGCGGATCAGCCGCCAGCGTCCCGCGCCCAACGCGGCGCGAACCGCCATCTCCCGCTGCCGACCGACCGCGCGCGCCAGAAGCAGGCTCGCCAGATTGGCGCAGGCGATCAAAAGCACGGACCCGGCCGCGGCCATCAAAACCCACAGTGCGACGCGTGTGTCGCCCAGAACTTCGTCTTTGAACGGATAAACCACTGCGCCCAGGTGACGGTTGCTCTGCGGATAATCTTTGGCCAGCCGCTGCGCGACGGACGCCATATCGTCACGCGCGCGCTGCAACGTCACACCGGGCTTCAGTCGCGCGACCACGGCAAGAAAGTGCGAGGAGCGGTTGTGAAGCTGGTCGGCTGTGAAATGCGTTGGCATGTAGACATCGTTTTCGCGATCGCGAAACACGAAATTCGGTCCGAGCACTCCCAAGATTGTGAATTTGTTGCCATCCATCAGCATCGATTTCCCGATCGCTCCTGGATCGCCTTGATAGCGCCGCTGCCAAAGCCGGTAACTAATGATCGCGACCTGCGCGCCAGTGCGATCTTCCTCTTCGGTGAACACCCGGCCGAGCATCGGCTGTACGCCCAGCAGCCCGAAGAGATTGGGCGTCACCATGCGGCCGACTACTCGTGCAGGTGGTCCGTCCGCGGTCAGGTTCGCGGTCGTGCCCCGAGTCGCGGCCATGTCGATGAATACATGATTCTGATTCTTCCAATCGACATAATTCGCGACCGCGGGTGTGTTCTTGGGAAAACTGATAAAACTGGCATCTTCCCAGACGTATACCAGTCGGTCCGGGTCCTGATAGGGGAGTGGACGCAGCAGCACGGAATCGAGGGTCGAAAAGATGGCGGAGTTCGCTCCGATCCCCAGGGCGAGCGCGCAAATCGCGATCGCAGTGAACGCCGGGGATTGGCGCAGCAGCCGAATGCCGTGCCGCAAGTCTAAGAACAATGTGGGCATAGACAGATTACCGGAACATCGCCGGAAAGTTACTCACGAATTCCCGGTATTCGCGTCAAGGTATGATGGTACAACCATCTCGAATCAGGGAGACCCTTACAACCATGAAGCCAGTGACTCTCATGACTATCGCGCTCGGGCTCACATGTGCCTGGACGTTATCGGCGCAGAATCCGCTTAGCGCCGAAACCAAGAACTTTTACACCCAGATCAAGACCAACATCATCAAGTCGGCCGAAAAGATGCCGGAGGCCAACTACTCCTTCCAGCCGACTCCTGACGTGCGCACGTTCGGTCAAATCATCGGGCATGTTGCGGATGCACAGTATGAGTTCTGCGCGCCGGTCAAGGGCGATAAGAAGACCTCGGATGTGGAGAAGACCGTGAAATCGAAGGCTGATCTGGTCGCGGCGCTGAAGGAAGCGTTTTCTTATTGCGATGGCGCGTACAACTCTCTCACCGATGCCTCCGGCGTTGAGAAGATCAAGTTCTTCGGCCGCGATATGACGAAATTCGGAGTTTTGAACTTCAACGTGGCGCACTCGAATGAGCACTACGGCAACATCGTCACGTATCTGCGCATCAAGGGGCTGGTTCCGCCCTCCAGCGAATCCAGCAAATAAGCTACAATACACTTCGATCCACAGGAGGACCACTTGAACCGATATTCTATGATGATTCTCGGCTCGCTGGCCGTCGCGGGTGCGCTTTGCGCGCAGCCGGCGACCACCGAGGCAACCGCACTGAAGGCCGCCTACAACGGCATTAAAACGAACCTGTCCAAGGCGGCCGGAAAGATGC
>CAWJHI010000035.1:0-89153 GCA_963842485.1 Terriglobia bacterium
CCACGAATTGCCATTTCCGATCTGCACGTCTCGGTGGAGGACCTGCCCATCCTGAACGGCGTCGATCTGGAGATTCGGACGGGGGAAATCCACGCCTTGATGGGGCCCAACGGCTCCGGAAAAAGCACGCTGGCGTATGCCCTGGCCGGGCATCCCAAATACCAGATCACGCGGCGGCAAGGTGGAAATCGACGGAACCGACCTGTTGGCGCTCGATCCGAACGAGCGGGCGAGGCTCGGCCTGTTTCTGGCCTTCCAGTACCCGGTCACCATTCCGGGGGTCAAAGTTGCCGACTTCCTCCGCCACGCCGCCTCGAATGTTCGCAATCCGAACCGCAAGGAGGGGGAGGGACTGATTCCGATGCGCGATTTCCGCCGCGAGCTCCGCGCGCGCATGGAGGAGCTGGGGATCGAGCCGGAGTTCGCCCGCCGGTATCTGAACGACGGATTTTCCGGCGGCGAGAAGAAGCGGATGGAGATTCTGCAGTTGGCGATGCTCGCGCCGCGGTTTGCCGTGCTCGACGAGACCGACAGCGGCCTCGACAGTGACGCGGTCCGCGTGGTGAGCGAAGGGCTCGGCCGGCTGGCCGGTCCGAACATGGGCGTGCTCATCATCACGCACCACGAGCGGCTGTTGGTCTTCAACAAGCCGCAAAAGACGCACGTGATGCTGGCCGGACGAATCGTCGAGACGGGCGACGCCGAGCTGGCACATCAGTTGCACGCCAGCGGTTACGGGGCGGTCCGCGAACGGCACCCCGACGCGGCCGCACTGGAGAAGGCCGCTCTCGAAAAGTCGGCCGGAAGAACGGCCGGCGACGACATCGGCCGACCGCGACGCCCGAAGCGGAGATGGCGGCGTCCTGATGACGAGCGAAGAATCCGGACCAACGAAGAAACAGCGAAACCCGGACGACGAAATGGGCACAGCGTGCCTAGGGAGTTTCAGACGTGGCCACTGATCTGAAGAACGACGTGGGAGTCGGCGATTACCAGTACGGCTTTCACGATCCGACCGATCGATACGTCTTCAAGAGCCGCAAGGGGATCGACGAACAGATCGTTCGCCAGATCTCCGAGATGAAGAGCGAGCCGGCCTGGATGACCGAGTTCCGGCTCGAGGCGCTCGCGATCTTCTTTCAAAAGCCGCTGCCCAATTGGGGCGGAAAGCTCAGCGACCTCAATTTCCAGGACATCTTCTACTTCGTCCGCGCCTCCGAGGGGCAGGAGCGCGACTGGAGCGACGTTCCCGAAGACATCCGCCGCACCTACGACCGCCTGGGAATTCCCGAGGCGGAGAAGAAATACCTCGCCGGCGTCAAGGCGCAGTACGAGTCGGAAGTCGTCTACGGCAGCTTGAAGGAAGACCTGGCGAACAAGGGCGTCATCTTCACCGACACCGACTCGGCGCTCAAAGACCATCCCGATTTGTTCCGGCAGTATTTCGCGACGGTGATTCCCTCGAGCGACAACAAGTTCGCGGCCCTCAACTCGGCCGTCTGGTCGGGGGGCTCGTTCATTTACGTGCCGCCGGGCGTGCACATCGACTTTCCGCTGCAGGCCTATTTCCGCATCAACTCGGAAAACATGGGCCAGTTCGAGCGGACGCTGATCATCGTCGACGAGGGGGCCTCGGTCCACTACGTCGAGGGCTGCACGGCCCCGACCTACAGCTCGGAAAGCCTGCACTCGGCCGTCGTCGAGATCATCGTCAAGCGGGAGGCCCGCTGCCGCTACACGACGATCCAGAACTGGTCGAGCAACGTGTACAACCTCGTCACCAAGCGGGCCGTCGCCTACGGCGACTCGGTGATGGAATGGGTCGACGGCAACCTGGGCTCCAAGCTCACGATGAAGTACCCGTCCATCTACCTGATGGAGCCGGGCGCCCGCGGCGAGACGCTGTCGATCGCGTTTGCCGGCAAGGGCCAGCACCAGGACGCCGGGGCGAAGATGGTCCACTGTGCGCCGCACACGTCCAGCCGCATCGTCTCCAAGAGCATCTCCAAGAGCGGCGGACGGGCGAGCTACCGCGGCCTGGTGAAGGTGAACCGCGACGCCAAGGAATGCCGGTCGAACGTCGTCTGCGACGCGTTGATTCTCGATCCCCAGAGCCGCAGCGACACGTACCCCTACATCGAGGTCGAAGAGGACCAGGTCGCGATCGAGCACGAGGCGAGCGTCTCGAAGATCGCCGAGGAACAGCTCTTCTACCTGATGAGCCGCGGACTCTCGGAGGCCGAGGCCTCGTCGATGATCGTGACGGGCTTCATCGAGCCGCTCGTCAAGGAGCTGCCGATGGAGTACGCCGTCGAGATGAACCGCCTCATCGAGCTGCAGATGGAAGGCTCGGTCGGCTAATCCGACCGGTCCGCGTTACGGCCACGAATTCTGTTGCGGCACTGATGACAAGTTCTGCAGACAAAGCCGTCGTCGACAGGCCGACCGGATTCCAGCGTGCGGCCTTCGAGGCCTTTCTCGAAACTCGAGACGAGCCCGGCTGGATTGACCGACCTGCGGCGCAAGGCGTTCGATCTTTACTCGGACCGGCTCGAGGTCCCGCTCGACGCCGAGGAGTTCAAACGCGTCGATCTGCGGGCTTTTCGGCCGGACGACTACCGGCTGCGCCCGCCCGCCGCGCCGATCGGCCGAGTTCGCCACGTTGCTCGCCGACCGCGCCAAGTTCGCCGGCAGCGTGACCCACGTCGATGGATCCGGGACGCGGGCCGTGCTCGACGAGAAACTCGCCCGCCAGGGCGTTCTCTTCGGCGATCTCGCGGCCTTGGTGCGCGACCATCGAGCCGTGCTCGAACCGCACTTGATGACACGCGGCGTGCGGCCGGCGACCGACCGCTTCTCCGCCTGGCACGCGGCCTTCTGGACCGGCGGAACGGTTCTCTACGTTCCCCGCAACGTCCAGATCGAAGAACCGCTGCACAGTCTCATCGGCCTGTCGGAACCGCAGGGAGCCGACTTCAGCCACACGCTGGTCGTCTTGGAAGAGGGGAGTTCGGCAACCCTCCTGGAAGAGACGGCGTCAGCCCGTGCCGACGCGCCGGGTCTGCACGTCGGGGCCGTCGAGCTGTTGATCGGTCCGGAGGCCGCGCTGCGCTACGTGCAACTCCAGAATTGGAACCCGCGGACGTATCACTTCGCCCATCAGGCCGGGCATGTCGATCGCAACGGCAAGCTGCAATGGACGGTGGGAGGGCTCGGCTCGCGCCTGGCTCATATTCACCAGCGCGTCTCGCTCGACGGGCAAGGGGCCGAAGCCCAGGTCAACGGGGTCACGTTCGCCACCGACCGCCAGCTCATTTCGTACTACACGCAGCAAACGCACAACGCTCCCAACACGACGAGCGACCTCCTCTACAAGGAAGTGCTCCGCGACAAGGCCCGCGTGGTCTGGCGGGGGATGATCAAGGTCGAGCCGGCCGCCCAGAAGACCGACGGCTACCAGCGCAGCGACGCGCTCCTGTTGAGCCACACGTGCCGCTGCGATTCGATCCCCGGACTGGAGATCCAGGCCGACGACGTCCGCTGCACGCACGGCGCGACGGCCGGCCGCGTCGACGAGGAGCAGATCTTCTATTGCATGTGCCGCGGGCTCTCGCGCTTCGAGGCGATGCACCTGATCGTCGAGGGCTTTTTCCACTCCGTCTACGATCGCATCCCGGTGGAAGCGGTCCGCGAGACGCTGCAGCCGCACGGTCGAGCGCAAGCTGGGGATCGGTGGCTGAGCATGTCCGACTTCGAGCAGGTCGCCACCGTCGATGAACTCCCCCCGGCGGCCGCAAGTCGGTCGTGATCGACGAAACGCCCGCGCTCCTGTTGCGGATCGGCAACGACTTCTACGCGATCGAAGACGTCTGCACGCACGACGGCCAGCCGCTGACGGACGGTCCGCTCGCGGGCTGCGAGATCACCTGTCCCCGCCACGGCGCCCGCTTCGACGTGCGCACCGGCAAAGCCCTCTGCATGCCGGCGACCGAGCCGGTCCAGACCTTCGAGATTCAGATCCGCGGCAACGCCGTCTTCGCTCGTTCGCGGGATTGAATCGGCTTGCGTGTTCCACCGGAATGTCGAAGAATACCATTGTGAGCACAGAAACAACGAACATTGGCCTGGCTCCCGCCGAAGTCATGGCTGACTGCGAAGCCGTGGTCGACCACGTCCTGTCGGGGAAGCCGCTGGACCCCGAAGTTGTCCGGCGACGTGCGCGAGCGGGCCGCCAAAGTCACTGAAGAAATCCGCAGAACGCACGGCGTTCTGGACATTGGAGTCGCTGCCATTCGGGAACTTCGTGACGGTGAACGGCAATCCGGCAGCTTGCCCTACGTTCAGCCCCGTTTGGGCAGCGGCACGAACTTGCGGTCGTGCGGGCCGATGTAATTCGATCGCGGGCGGATCAGCCGGTTGTTCTCGCTCTGCTCGATCACGTGCGCCGACCAGCCGGCGACGCGGCTGGCGACGAAGAGCGGCGTGTAGAGTTCGACCGGAAGACCCATGTAGTGATAGAGCCGCGCGCTCGGCCAATCGAGGTTGGGCGGCAGCCCTTTCTCCCCGCGGACGTGCGACTCGATCGTGTCGGCGATCTGCTCCAGCTCGGTCGATCGGCTCTCCTCGGCCAGCTGCCGGCAGTACTCGCGGAGGATGACGGCCCGCGGATCGCCGTTCTTGTACACGCGGTGGCCGAAACCCATGATCCGCCGCTTCTTGGCCAGCGCGTCGCGGACCCAGGCTTCGGCGGCGGCCGCCGACTCGACTTCGCCCAGCACTTCCATCACGCGCTCGTTCGCACCGCCGTGCAGCGGACCCTTGAGGGCTCCAATCGCCGCCGTGATGGCCGAATAGATGTCCGACTGCGTCGAGGCGACGACGCGGGCCGTGAACGTGGAGGCGTTGAATTCGTGCTCGGCATAAAGGATCAGCGAAACGTCGAGCGCCCGCTCGTGCAACGGCGACGGCTCCTTTCCGCTGATCATGTAGAGCAAGTTGGCCGAGAACCCGAGCTCCGGGTTCGGGTCGACGAGCGGAAGCCCGCGCGTGGATCGGTAACGGGCGGCAATCAACACGGGAATCCGCGCGAGCAGCCGAATGGCCTTGGCCACGTTCGCGTCGGTCCCTTCGTCCGCCAACTGCGGATCGAAGTGCGCCAGTGCGCTGACGCCCGTCCGCAGCACGTCCATCGCGGGGACGTTCAACGGGACGCGTGACACGAATTCCAGAATCGATGCGTCGACTTCGTCGGATTCCGCCAGGACGGATTGAAAATCGGCCAATTGCTCCTGCATGGGCAATTCGCCGTACAAGCAGCAGATAGGCCACTTCGAGGAACGAGGCTTCGCGGGCCAGGTCCTCGACCGCGTAACCGCGATACGTGAGCCCTCCCTCGACCGTCGAGATTGCCGTCTCGCCCGCAATGACGCCTTCCAGGCCGGGAAAATACCGCTCGTTGCTCATCCAAGTTCCCTTCAATAGTGCGGAGGCTTTTCCGCCGCCGGATCGCGGATCTCCACAGACAGCCGCTCCTGTCGTTCCCATGTCGCTTCGAACCGCTCCAGCGCCCGGCGGAGCGCGTCGATCTCGCGCTGCTGCAAAACGATCGCCTGATGCATCTGCTCGACGTCGTGCTCGAGATGCATCAGGGCCGATTCGAGTCGCACCAGCCGGTCGGCCATCGGCTCGGTCGGTTGCATCGCCGTTCCCTGGTTTTGGATCTCGTTCGAAGGCCCGGTGTTCGGTTGTCCCTTTCCGTCGAAGTCCCATCGTATACCATAAAACAATGTCCACGCGACTCCGATTTTCCTCCGCCGCGCGAAGCGGCTCCGCGCCGCGGTCTCTCGCCGCCGGCCTGCCGGCAGCCGTTCTGCTCGCCATCGCGACCTCGCCGTCACTCGCAACGGCCGCCGAGTGGCGATTTGCCGTTCAATTCCCGCCGGCGATCCACAAGGGGACGTACACCGGCCGCGTCTACATTTTTTTCAGCCGGCTCCGCCGTGAACCACGGCACGATCCCGATTGGTTTCATCCCGAAGAGTTTATCGCGAAGGACGTCACGCGCTGGAAATCGGGAGAGACGCTCGAATTCGCCAGCGGCGACGAGAAGGTCCTGGCCTATCCGGGTCCGTTGGCAACCCTCGATTTGGCCGGGCGCCGGGCGCAAGCCGTCGTCCGCTTCAATCCGTTCGAGCGACAAATCGGGAACGGACCGGGTAATGGATACAGCCAGGTCGTCACGATTGCGGACGCCGGGCACACCGACGAACGGCCGGTGTTTGTCGTCGATCGGCTCGTGCCTCGCGCGGACGTTCCCAGAAACGGCGTGGCGGAAGGAGCTCACGGTTCGATCCAGGTTACTGTCGGATTTTTTTGGGCGCGACGTGTCGCTCTCTGCCGCGGTCGTCTTGCCGGCGAGCTATCAGTCGGACAAAACCCGCCGCTATCCGACGCTCTTCACGGTTCCCGGCTTCAGCGGCACGCACTCTCCGAGCCGATTCGAGCCGCTGTTGCCCGAAGCAACTCGAAACGGCGTCGATTTTGTGCGCGTCGTCCTCGATCCGAGCTGTCCGCTGGGCCATCACGTCTTCGCCGACTCGGCCAACAACGGTCCGGTCGGCGAGGCCCTGGTCACGGAGTTTCTGCCGGCGTTTGATCGGACTTTCCGCACCGTCGCCGATCCGCGGGCCCGCTTTTTGACCGGCCACTCGTCCGGCGGCTGGAGCACCTTGTGGCTCCAGATCACCTACCCGGACCGCTTCGGAGGCACGTGGAGCACCTCTCCGGATCCCGTCGATTTTCGTGATTTTCAGATGATCGATCTTTACCGTCCCGGCGAGAACATGTACTTCGACCGGGCGGGGAGACCACGTCCACTGGCGCGGATCGGCCGGAGGGTTGCGCTCACCTTCCCTGATTTTGTCCAGATGGAGGACGTTCTCGGACCCGGCGGGCAATTGCACAGTTTCGAGGCCGTCTTCAGCCCCCGCGGCCACGACGGCCAACCCGAACTGCTGTGGGACCGCAGAACAGGCGCGATCCATTCGGACGTCGCCCGGGCGTGGGAAAAATACGATATCCGGCTCCTGCTGGAGCGGAACTGGAAATCGCTGGGACCGAAGCTCGCCGGGAAAATCCACGTCTTCATGGGGGCCAACGACACGTTTTATCTGGACGGGGCCACGCGGCTGTTGCAGGAATCCCTGGCCAGGCTCGGCAGCGACGCGGTGATCGAGATCCATCCGGGAAAGAATCATTTCACCCTGCTCGACGCCGCCCTGACCGAACGCATCCGCAGCGAGATGGCCGAGGCGTTTCTGAAGGCGTTCCCGCCCAATCAGCCGGTCCCCTAAATCGACGTGCGATCGTGCGAGGCGTGAGCGTGTCGATTATGCTGCAGCAGGACAAATGAATGCGTCGCTGCCGCTCGACAAAGAAAAGCTATGCTGAAGGATCTCGATCGACCCCTCTGTCAGGCGGACGACTTGGGCCGGCCCATTCCGCCGAGTCCGCACGCCGTTTCGGTCTGCCTGCCGACGTGGGCCGATAATGTCGGATACGAGCAGGCCGATCCGCGCGTGATCGGCCGGATGCAATGCGGCTACCCGAGGTTCTTTCTGCATCCGTCGGTGGTTCGCCTGTTCCAGACGTGCGAGGCGAAGTTCGCACGGCCCGGCGAATGTTGCTTCGCCTTCCCCTCGCGCCGCGTCGCCGAGCGCTGCGTGGAATTTGTCCGCAAGGAGAAAGGACTCGAGGGAACTGTCGAGGCGGTCGATCAGCAGCGCATTTTCTCTGTCCGCGTGCCTGCCGAGGCGCGCGACGCCGTGAAGGCGTATTGGCAGCACACGGGCCAAATCGTTTCCTCGCGGATTGGCCGAGCGGGTCTTGGCCGACCGGTCTCCAGAAACAGACGGAGCGGCCGAAAAGCAGGCGATCCGCGCGGCTGGCCGGGCTGATGCGCGTCGATCCGGCCGACGTGTGGCTGTTCCCCTCCGGAATGGCTGCCATCGAGACGGCGTTCCGTGGTTTTCAGAGGCTCCGTCCGGCGGCCAAAAGCGTGCAGTTCGGCTTTCCCTACGTCGATTCTCTCAAGATTCAGGAGCGTTGCGGCGTCGGCGTTCACTTTTTTCCGCGAGGCGATTCCGAAGAACTGCAAGAGCTGGCGAAAACGGCCGCTGCCGAGCCGCTGCTCGGGCTCTTCTGCGAGTTTCCCGGAAATCCGCTGTTGGCCAGCCCGGATTTGGGACAGCATCGACGAGCTGTCGCGAAAACACGATTTTCCCGTGCTGGTCGACGACACGCTCGGGGCACTGGTCAATGTCGACGTCCTTCCGGCAGCCGATCTCGTCTCGTGCAGCCTGACGAAGTTCTTCTCCGGCGCCGGCGACGTGATGGCGGGGTCGCTGGTGATCAATTCGCGTCGGCCCGGAGCGGGCCGGCTTCGCGACGCGTTGGCAGCCGAATACGAAGACCTGCTCGACGCTGAAGACGCCGCCGTCCTGGAGCGGAATTCCCGCGACTGCGTCGAGCGCGTGCGGCGGATCAACCGGACCGCCGAGCGGCTGTGCGACACGCTGCAAAGGCACCCGGCCGTCGAGCGGATCGACTATCCGAAGTACCGCACGCCCGAGAACTACCGGGCGTGCCTGAGGCCCCAGGGGAGGTACGGCGGACTCTGCTCGATCCTCTTGCGCAATCCCGAGTCCAACGCGCCCGCCTTTTTCGACGCCCTGGCGATCGCCAAAGGGCCGAATCTAGGGACGAATTTCTCGCTCTGCTGCCCGTATACCATCCTGGCCCATTTCAACGAGCTCGATTTCGTCGAGCGCTGCGGCATCTCCCGCTATCTGCTGCGGGTGTCCGTCGGCCTGGAAGATCCGGACTGGCTGATCGCGCGGTTCCTCGACGCGCTGTCGTCCTTGCCCGCGTGAACGGCGCCGCGCCGCCTCCAATCGGCTACCGTGCGGCATCCTCCGAGCCTCGGCCGTCGAGATTTCGATGTTTGAACTCGACGACTTGCCGCTCCAGCTCGCGCTGCTTTTGCCGCACGCGGGCCAGCTCGGCCCTCCCGTAGGCGACTGTCGACCACAGGTCGCCGAATCCGAGCAGCATCACCCAGCCGGTCAATAACAGAACGCCGATCCAGTACAGCGTCGTCGGGACCGGATGTCTCCGCTGGAAGGGAAGCAGCGCATCCCCCATGCCAATCAAGACTCCCAGGATTGCGAGCATCGCCGAGATCTGCATCCGCCGGCGGTAGCGGCGGCGGTAATAGACAAGGTCGCGCTCCGTCGAGCTTCGGATCGCTCTGCTGGCGGCGCCAACTGCGGACGTGGGACGACATCAGGCTGAGGCCAATCCCGACCAGGGCCACGGCGACGGCAAGGGCAGGCCAGGGATTGTTCACGGTGGTTCCTCGCGGGCGACGCGGCCGCCTGCCTTACGCCCCCTGCTTTCCGGGCGGCTCGCAGACCCAGGCAGCAGGCACGCGCCCCACCTTGGACAGGCTTTCCCCGGAGCAGCGATGGGGAACGTCGAGCGTCGTGTGCCAGTACGGATAGTCAAAATCGATCACGTCGCACGTCGGAATTCGGGCGATCTCGTTCAAGGGCAGATGGTCGTCGTTGATGTCGTGCCGTGCGGCCGCGTGGAACTCGCGGATGCCCAGGGCGTTGGCCGTCCGCCACACGCTGCGCGTCACGCCGGGGGCCAGGCGCAGGCTGTTCTTCTCGAAAAAGAGGTTCAAATCGCGGTCGCCGATCATGTCGACGAGGACGCCGGCGGCATATTTGTAGGCCGGTGGATGGTCGCGGTACTCGCGGGCGAAGTGGGCCGAGCCGAGGAAGTAGCGTCCCTGGTTCCGCACGACGAGCTCCTCGCCGTCGAAGAAGACGAAATCGACGCCGCGCGTCACCGGCAGGCCGGGCATGTGATTTCCCAGCTCCATTAACAGGGCCGCACCGCTGGCCCCGTCGTTGGCCCCGACGAAGATTCCGCGGGGATCTCTCCGATCGTTGATCGGGGAACGGCCGCGTGTCGTAATGGCACGCGATCAACACCCGTTCGGTCGTCTTGGGATGCCAGGTGACGATCAGGTTCGACATCCGCACCGGCTGGCCGGTGATCGGATCGGCCGCGTCAAACGACTGGAAGGCGACCTGGGCGCCCAGCCGGCCGAAGTGCTCGGCCAACAGCGTTTGCTGCTCGGTCATCCCCCGGCTGCCGCTGGGCCGCGGACCGATTCGGCAGATTTTTTCCAAATAACCGAAGGCCCGCGCGGCGTTGGGAACGGTCCCGATTCGCGGCCGCTGCGTTTGGTTCGCCGCCGGCAGCACAGCGGCACGCCCGCGGCGAGCGCTGCGATCGTACAGGCGATCATTCCCGTCAAGAGTGCAAGCCGACGGGCTCCGAGCAGGAATGCACGGCACATTCTGCAAAGCACAGGCGGCAAGGGCGGGTGGCCTCCCGATCGCATCTCATCGAGCGGGGTACCCGCCCGCGGCAATGTGCCAGACGCGTCGTGCACCGTCCGAGCACAGTCCTCTCCTCCGCGATTGACCCGCCACCGGTCATTCTACGGGAGCGACTGCTGGCAATTCCGCGACGGCCTCCGGCCGGTGATCAACTGGAACGTCGATCAACTTGAACGTCTCTCATTCGACCAGCCGCTCGATTTCGGCCGGCGTGAGGCGGTTTTTGAGCCGCGCCCCCATCTGCGTCACGATCCGGGCGGCGGCGTGCGAGGCCAGATGTGCCCGCCTGTTCGCCACGAGAGACCCGCCGTGATGCCGTAGAGCAGGCCGGCCGCGTACATGTCGCCCGCGCCGGTCGTGTCGATCGCCTGGACCGGCACCCCTTCGATCGGGATCGCTGTCCCCTCGTGCATCACGATCGAACCGTCGGCTCCGAGCGTCAGCGCGACGTTCTCGGCGTGCCGATGGATCTCGCGGGCACACTCGATCGGGTCCTGCATGCCGGTCAGGCTGCGGGCCTCTTCGAGATTGCAGAACAAGAGATCGACCGGACCGCGGATCAGTTCCCAGAACTCGTCGCGGTATTCGGCGATCAAAAAGGGATCGGAGATCGTAAAGGCGACTTTGACCCCGCTGGGACTTGGCCAGCGCGATCGCCCGCAGGGCCGCGTCGCGCGTGCTGGAGCCGGCAAAGAGGTATCCCTCGACGTAGACGTATTTCGCCTTGCGAATTTGGTTTGCGGTCGATGTCGGCGGGGCCGAGCGTCGCAGACACGCCGAAGTTGCGTCAGCATCGTCCGCTGCGCATCGGGCGTGATCAGGATGACGCACGTCCCCGTCTGGCCGGTTGCCGGGCGGCACTTCGATCGCCACGCCCAGCCGCCGCATGTCGTCCAGACAGAACCGGCCCAGCTCATCGGTCGCCGACCTTCCCGGCGTAAGCGGTCTTTCCGCCGAAGTCGGCGACGCCGATGATCGTGTTGGCGGCCGACCCGCCCGGCACAGCGATGGATCGGCACGCCGTCGAGACTGCCGAGAACCTTCGTCTGCGTCGCTTCATCGACGAGGGTCATCGAGCCTTTCGGGAAACGCCAGGCCGGCCCAGCGTCGCCTCGCTGACTTGCGCCTGAATGTCGACGAGCGCGTTGCCCACGCCGTAGACGTCGTAATTCATAGAGGGCGATTCTACGGGCCGGCAGGCCGCACCGCCAAGCCGCCCACCGGAACAGTTCTTCGTTCGCTTCCCAGCACGGCGGAGATTGTAGGGTGGGACAAGGCCGGCTTTGCGGCCGCCGGCCCACCTCTCCGGGCTGGCCGTCCAGGCCCACGGCAGGCCGTCGGTCCGGCTTCCAGCCAGTCGACCGCGCACGGCGGTTTAGTTCACGGCCACGTAGATTTCGATTTCGTCCGGACGGTGGACTTCGTAGTCGACGGTATAGGCCCGCTCGTATTCGTGCGGAGAGCGCGAAGAACTGGCGAATCTCTTGCCAGGCGGCGATCGGGGTCTCGGGCAACGGCCCGTTGGCCGTGAAGCAGAGGTAGCGGCCCGCCGGAACCAGCACGCCGGCCATCCCCTTGGGCGTCCGATCGAGCGTCCCCACCTTGTGGCCGATCAAGAGGGAATACGGACCACGGTCGTCGTTTTCATAATCGCTGTAAACGGCGATTACGTCGGCAACGGGAAGACGCTCGGGGATTTTGGCCGAAATGTCGTCGACGAAGAATCTCCGCCACAGCGCAGGGATCCGCAGCCGTCTGAGCGACGGCCTCGATCCGATGCGTGGTGCGTGTCTTGACGCCGACGACCAGAAAGGCGTCGGTAGTGACGACGACGGGTTGCATGAGCGCGGCCCACGACCGGCGACCGCGTCCAACCATCGCGGCGGTTGGCCGACGCTTTTGCCGGCTGCTCACGGCACTTACGTTGCCAATGTCGCTCGCGAAACGCAAGCCAGCCGAGTGCGATTTCGCGGCTCGCGAAGGGGGCACACGGCAGAATCTTGGCAGGCGGCGCCACCGCCGGTAGCCAAATGCAAAGAATTACGCCGTCGTGCCCGTTCACCGTCCCTGTTTGGCCGGCGCATTCTGCCCGCGGAGCCAGTCCGCAATCCAGAGCTGGCTCGTGCCGTCGGGCGTGCGGGTCGAGGTCCACATCAGCTTCTTGCCGTCGGGGCTGAAGACGGGAAGGATGTCGGTCCCCTTCTTGTCGGTGATCCGCGTGACGGCCCCGCCGCGGAAGTGCGTGGCGTCGTACTCGATTTCCATCGTGTACAGATCGTACGTCGCCTGCGACGGGCCGTGCGAGTAGTCGGCCATCGTGTAGACGATGTATTTGCCGCTCGGATGGAAATAGGGAGCCCAGTTGACCGTGTCGAGGTTGTCGGTGAGCTCGACCTCGTGCTTGCCGTCGGCGGAGATCGCGTAGAGCTGCAGCATGTCCTTCTTCTTGCGGTCGCTGCGGAAGATGACCCAGCGGTCATCGGGGGAGAAGAACGGGCCGCCGTTGTAACCCGGGTTGATGCGTGAGCTGCCGGACGTGCGAGCCGTCGGCATCCATCACGTACAGGTTCGGGTTACCGTTGCGCGTCGAGGTGAAGACGATGTGCTTGCCGTCGGCCGAGAAACTCCCCTCGGCGTCGTAGCCGGGCGAATGCGTGAGCGGCTTTGAGCCCGGTCCCGTCGAGGTTGCACTCGTAGATTTCCATGTGCGGATCGAAGTTCCACTGGTAGCGGCGGTGTCCGCCGCGGGCCGCCTCCTCGAAGCCCTTTTTTTCCGTCTCGGCCATGTTCGGGTCGGTGTGCGACGAGGCGAAGATCACCTTTTTGCCGTCGCGCGAAAAGAAGCTGCACGTGGTGCGTCCGTGTCCCGGACTGATCCGCCGCGCCTCGCGCTCGTCGAGCCGTTGGATGTAGATCTGATAGAACGGATAACCGACCGGATACGCCTGGTAGCAGATCCATTGGCCGTCGGGCGAGAAATAACCCTCGCCGGCCCGCGGCAAGCCGAAGGTGACTTGCCGCAAATTGGCCAGGTGTTTCGCTTCGAGCTCGGTGAGCCGCGGGTCGTCCGCGCGAGCGGCGACGCGATACGAACAGACAACGCCAGCGCGCACAGAATGCAAATCAGGATGCGTTTCATCACGCCATTGTCGCACAGTCGCCCGTCTGCCACAATTGGTTCGCGACCGATGTCAATCTGTCCGTGGCTTCACGGAAATCGCACTCGCAGGAACGCGTGACGACATGCATGGCAAGATCTTGCGGACGGCATTCTGTTTGACTGCCGCACTGTTGATCGTTCTGCAATCATTGCGGTCCGGCCGGGACGGCGGCGGCCGACGATTGGCCCGGTTGGGGCGGGTCGAAGCGCGATCTGGTCTGGCGCGAGACGGGGATCGTCGACAAGTTGCCCAGCGGCCTGTTGCCGCGGGTCTGGTCGACGCCGATTGCCGAGGGATATTCCGGCCCCGCGGTCGCCGACGGCCGCGTCTACATCACCGATCGCCAACAAGAAAAACGGAACGAACGGGTCCTCTGTCTCGATGCCGAGACGGGCAAGATTCTGTGGATCCTACGAGTACCCGTCGCGGTACACGATCAGTTATCCGGCCGGCCCGCGCTCGACGCCGGAGATCCACGACGGCCGCGTCTACACGATCGGCGCGATGGGGCAGATGTTCTGCTTCGACGCCAAGACGGGGACCGTCCTCTGGTCGAAGGACTTCGTCAAGGATTACAAGACGACACTCCCGATCTGGGGCATGGTCGCCTCGCCCCTGGTCGACGGAGACCAGTTGATCACGCTGGTCGGCGGCGAGAACGCTTTCGTCGTCAGCTTCGACAAGGCGACGGGCCGCGAGCGGTGGCGGGCTCTCGATGATCCGGAGGTCGGCTACTCGCCGCCGGTCATCTTCACCATCAACGGCAAGCGACACCTGGTCGTCTGGCACCCGCGTTCGATTACGGGACTCGATCCGAACACCGGGAAGCTGTTGTGGGACGTCCCCTATTCGGTCAAGGCGGGCCTGTGCATCGCCACGCCGCGGAATGTCGGCAACCGCATCTTCGTCACGTCGTTTTACAACGGACCGCGGATGATCGAGATCGGCGACGACGGCAAGAGCGCCAAGATCCTCTGGCAGGGGCACAGCGACAGCGAGATCATGACCGACGGGCTGCACTCGATCATCCCGACGCCCGTCTTCGACGGCACGCACATTTACGGCGTGTGCAGCTACGGCCAGCTCCGCTGCCTCGACGCCTCCAACGGCAAACGGCTTGTGGGAAACGCTGGCCGCGACCGGCAAGGGCCGCTGGTGGAACGCGTTCCTCATTCCGCACGAGGACAAGTACTTCATCCACAACGAGCAGGGGGATCTGATCATCGCCAGGCTGAGCCCGGCCGGCTACGACGAGATCAGCCGTGCCAAACTCATCGAGCCGACGCGGCCAGGTCAAGCGGCGGATGACGATCTGGTCGCACCCGGCCTTCGCGATGAAGAGCGTCTTTGCCCGCAACGACAAGGAGATCGTCCGCGTCTCGTTGGCGGCGGATCAACGACGGCGAGCAAGACGACCGCGGGCACTGCATCCGCCGGCGAAGACCATCGCCCGCGAGACTCCATGAGCCGCCGTTACGACTGCATCGTCCTGGGCGTCGGCGGCTTCGGCAGCGCGGCCCTGTACCACGCCGCCGCCCGCGGATTGTCGGTCCTCGGCCTGGAGCAGTTCTCGGTCGCTCACGACCGCGGCAGCTCGCACGGCGAAACGCGGATCATCCGCAAGGCCTATTTCGAGCATCCCGATTACGTCCCCTTGCTCTTGCGGGCGTATGAGCTGTGGCGGAAGCTCGAAGCGGAAGAGGGCCGCTCGCTCATGCATCTGTGCGGACTGATGCTGGCCGGCCCGCCCGAGGGAGAGACCATCGCGGGAGCCAGGCTGGCGTCACGCATCCACGGCGTTCCTTTGCAGTCGGTCGCGGCGGCCGGGTCGGAGCGGCGGTTTTCCGGGCTTTCGATGTCCGGAGACGTTCGCCATCGCTTACGAGCCGGAGGCGGGCTATCTCGAGGTGGAGCGCTGTGTCCGCGCCCATGTGGATGCAGCGATCCAGCACGGCGCGACATTGTCGACGGATGAGGTGGTCGAGGATTGGCAGCCCGTCGGAAACACGGTCCGCGTCCGCACCTCGAAGGGAGAGTACGAGGCGGCCGCGCTCATCGTCACGGCAGGCGCCTGGACCTCGCGGATCCTCGACGAGCTGGCCCTGCCGCTGGAAGTCGTGCGGAAACCGGTCTTCTGGTTCCCCGTCCGATCGTCCGCTTACGCTGTCGACGCCGGCGCTCCGACCTTTTACTTCGAGATGCCGTTCGGGCATTTTTACGGATTTCCCAGCATCGACCGGAAGACGGTCAAGGCGGCCGAGCATTCGGGGGGCGAGCCGGTCGCCGATCCGCATCAAGTGGAACGCTCGGTGTGCCAGGCCGATTGGGAGCCCCTGGCCCGGTTCGTGCGGGAATGCCTGCCGGAGCTCGATCCGACGCCGGCCCGCCACAGCGTCTGCATGTACACTCTCACGCCCGATCGGCACTTCATCGTGGATCGGCACCCGGAGCACGCGCACGTCGCGTTCGGAGCGGGTTTTTCCGGGCACGGGTTCAAGTTCACGCCGGTGATTGGCGAAGCGCTCGTCGATCTCGCGACCGAAGGACACGCGCGGCACCCGATCGGTTTTCTTTCCGCCGGCCGCGAGGCGCTGGCCAACTGAACCCCACGGACAGAGCCGCAGCCGTCACTGTGCTGGAAGTGGCCTTCAACCCTCCTTCGCATCGCTTTTTCTGTTCATCCGACCGAAGAGCGCATCCCGCATTCGACTATCCTTGCCCGCGTTTACCCATGCGGTTCGATATTCACTCGCCAGCGTCCGCCGTTGGTCCAGTTCGTAGTCGCCTGCTGGAATCGGGAGGCGTACAAACGACGTCAGTTCCGCTCGGATGGAATCCTTACGGGTCTGATCGGTCGTCGCTGCAATCGCCCGGTCAGCGTCCTGTCGCAGTTCTTTTTTGATCGCTTCCCATTGTTCCGACGACGACATCGATCAGACCCTCCTGCCGCCATTTTCGTCAGGATTGTTGCCGTGCCACCGGGCATTTTATCGGACACAAGTCGCAGTTGCCAGAATCGGCTTGCCGTTCAATCGTCGAGGCGCCGAAGGACGAGCTCGCGGGATTGCGGAAGGCCAAAATCATGGCCCAGGCGAAACCGGGCCAACTGAACAGGCAACGTCCGGCCGGTCGAGAGCGTAAAATGACAGCAGTGAAGCCGTTGGTGACGTGTCTGCCGCGGAGCTTGCTCGATCAGCAATCGCCTTTTTAAGGCCAATGGGGAGGTCTTCCAAATGGACTTGCAATTGACGACCAAAAAAGTGCTGGTCACTGGCTCAACCGCAGGGATCGGCTTTGCCATCGCCGCCCTCTTCGCTCAGGAGGGAGCGTCTGTCGTGGTGAACGGTCGCTCCGAGAGAAGGGTCAAGGAGGCCGTCGACCGTATCCGACGAGAGAAGAAAGACACCGAGGTGATCGGACTGGCGGCGGACCTCGGAACGAAAGCCGGCGGGACCTGCTGACCACAAAACTTTCGGCCGTCGACATCCTGGTGAACAACCTGGGCATCTTTGAGGCCAAGCCGTTTGCCGAGATTCCCGACGAAGACTGGCTGCGGTTCTTCGAGGTCAACGTCCTCAGCGGCGTGCGGCTGAGCCGGTTCTATTTGCCGACGATGCTCGGCAAGAATTGGGGCCGGATCGTGTTCATCTCCAGCGAATCAGCGCTGAACATCCCCGTCGAGATGATCCATTACGGCGTCACCAAGACGGCGCAGATCGCCCTTGCACGTGGCCTGGCCGAGATGACCGCGGGGACCAACGTGACGGTCAATTCGGTCCTCCCCGGCCCGACACGCTCGGAAGGGGTCGAGCAGTTTGTGAAAGACATGGCCAAGTCGCAAGGGACGGATGACGCAAGCGTCGAAGCCGAGTTCTTCCGCTCCGTGCGGCCTTCCTCGCTCCTCAAGCGGTTTGCGAAACCGGAAGAAGTGGCTGCGATGGTCGTTTATGTGTGCAGCCCTCTTGGCCTCGGCCACCAACGGGGCGGCGCCTCGCGTCGATGGCGGCGTTGTTCGATCGATCGTGTGAACCGCACGAACGGTGAGCAGACAAAGGAGTGCCGCAGCCGTTTCACCGTCAGTCCGGGTTGGCACTTATCGGTCGATTTTCACATTCGGCAGAGATTGCCTGAGTTCCTTCAGGCCGGCGTCTGTGAGTTGGGTGTCCTTGAGACCGAGGTGCGTCAGGTTCTTGAATTCCCGCAGGTCGTTCAAGCCGGCGTCCGTGATGTGGGTCTGGTTGAGGAAGAGCCGCTTCAGCCCCTTGAGCCGCCGGAGCTCTTTCAAGCCGGCGTCGGTGACCTGGGTGCCGCTGAGCCAGAACCGCCCCAGGCTTCTGGAACTGGCTGAGCTCCTTTAAGCCGGCGTCCGTGATTTGGGTCTGCATGAGCCAGAGTTTTGTCATCTTCGTCAGTTGGCTGATCTCCTTGAGACCCGCATCCGTGATTCGGGTACCGCTAACGTCGAGCTCCATCAGGTTCTTGAGCGGCTTGAGTTCCTTCAAGCCCGAATCTGTGATCGGGTTGTTTGAAAGGTTGAGCTCGACCATCTTCGTGAGGTTTCTGAGTTCCTTCAGGCCGGCGTCCGTGATCTTCGTCGAGTTGACGTGGAGCAGGGTCAGATTTGTGAGTTTCGCCAGTTCCTTCAAACCGGCGTCCGTGATCTTGTTCCGACCGACGTACAGCTCCGTCAGCCCCTTGAGCGACCGGAGCTCCTTTAAGCTGGCGTCCGTCGTCTGGACCGAGTTGAGGTGGAGCTTCGCCAGGTTGGAGAGATCCCTGAGATCGTTCACACCGGCATCCGTGACCTCGGTACGTCGGAGGTTGAGCTCCGTCAGATTCTTGATCGCCTGGAGCAGATGAACGTCTTTGTCTCCGAACGTGCGGCTCGCATTCGAACCGGAAATGATCACCGTGACGGGCCGTACCGGCAACTCGTCGTCCCGCTCGACTCTGCCCCCCAAGCGTTCGATTTCTCGAATCGCTTGCGATTCGTCCAGACTGTCTGCGGCGATCACGCCGCTGTTCGGTGCCAGGGCCACGGCAATCAGCAGCACACCTCGAAAGCGCATGGTTCGGGCTCCGATGCACGTCTCCGTGACGGCGGTCATCTTTGGTCAGTTGAGGTCAAACAGCATCACTTCTGACGGTTCGGTGGCACGCACGGAAACGCCCGGCTCGTCGCTGACGGCCACTCCGTCTCCAGCGGCCAGAAGGTCGCCGTTGAGATCGACGGCTCCCCGGAGGACTTGCAGCCACGCATGACGACCCGGCGCCAGTTCGTGCGTCACACGCTGGTTCGCACGCCAACGATGACAGAAAAACGGAGGAGTCCTGGCCGATCGTCAGCGATCCGTCCCGGCCATCCGGCGAGGCGACGACTCGCAGCCGCCCCTGCTTCTCCGCTTCGGGAAAGGCCCGCTGTTCGTAGCTGGGCGTGCTCCCCTTCCGTCGAGGCAAGAGCCAAATCTGGTACAGGTGGACCGGTTCGGTCTTCGAGGGATTAAACTCGCTGTGAAGGATTCCCGTCCCGGCGGACATCCGCTGGAACTCGCCCGGCCGCAGCACCTCGCCGTTCCCCATGCTGTCCTTGTGCTCCAAAGCGCCCGTGAGCACGTAGGTGACGATTTCCATGTCGCGGTGCGGATGCATCCCGAAGCCCTGGCCCGGCTTGACTCGGTCCTCGTTCATCACCCGCAGCGCTCGGAAGTGCGTGTGCTGCGGATCGTGATAGTCGCCGAACGAAAAGGTGTGATACGTGTCGAGCCACCCGTGGTTGAAGTGGCCTCGCTCCTGTGCCCTGCGAACTCGGAACATTTTATGTCTCCTTGATCTGGCGATCAACTTCCGGTGATTCCCGGTACCACAGCGACCATCCGGCCGGCGATCTCCAAAATTGGCAGCGGCTTCCCCGCACCTCGCGGAATACGGAGGATGTTGCTCTGCGAGGACGCCCACAATAACAGCAAAACGTCAGTGAATGGGCATCGCCCGGCTCATCGGCTGGAACGCCTTGAGGACTGACTCAGCCAGTTCAGCCGGCAGAGCGCCGAGTTCATCTTGTCGTTTTGACACCAACTCCCCGCCTCCGCGTAGACTCCGCGGGAATTGCCGATGCATGACGAGCGATTGATTTCGCACCTGTCGCCGATAGACTCAGGGAGTGCCGCGGTGCAGTCGGCTTCCTCAACGGACAGTCGCGGTTTTCCTCTTGGCTGTCTGACTGGAAGCAGCACTCATTAACGGGCTCTTGACTCACAATCGGCCGAAAGGAGCAGCAATGGAGGACGACAGGGTGGGTGGGTGTGATCGTTGGCTGCGTAGCGCTGGTGGATGGAAGTGGCATTTTCGGGCAGGACTGGCCTCGGTGGCGTGGCCGAATCGGGATGCAAAAGCGACGGGGTTCGCGGCGCCGGGCACTTGGCCGAAGGGATTGAGGCAGAAAAATGGAAGGTGATCGTCGGCAACGGGGTCGCCACTCCCGATCTGGTCGGCGACAAGCTGTTTGTCTTTAGCCGGCAGGACAAGGACGAAGTCGCGCTGCCTCGACGCGGCGACGGGAAAAGAGATATGGCAGGACAAGCTGCGAAGCGCAGGGGGGTGCGTCCGGTCCGGCCTCCCGTTTCCCGGGTCCGCGGAGTTCGCCGGCGGTCGCCGACGGCAAAGTCGTGACGCTGGGTGTGGCGGGCCCTCTCTTGTCTGGATGCGGCGACCGGGAGGAAGTTGTGCGCAAGAAAACCGACTTTTCCGACACCTTCCCCCGGTTCTTTGCTTCGTGCTCGCCGATCGTCGCGGATGGTCTGTGCATCGTGCAGGTTGGCGGCGAGGACAAGGGAGGCATCGCGGCCTACGACCTCGCCAGCGGCGACGAGAAATGGAAGTGGACCGGCGACGGCACGGCCTACGCCTCGCCGGTTCTGCTCACCGTGGACGACCTCAAAGTGGTCGTCGCGGAAACGGCCAAGAACATCGTGGGTATCGGCATGGCCGACGGCAAGCTGCTCTGGGAGACGCCCTTCCAGTGCGGGGAAGGGGTTACAACGCCGCCACGCCGATCGTGGATGGGCAGACCGTCTCTATTCCGGGCCGCTCCGCGGCACGCGGGCCGTGAAGATCGAAAAAGAGGGGGATATACTGGGGCGAAAGAACTCTGGGCTAACCAGGAGACGTCGGTCCAATTCAGCACGCCGGTCGTCAAGAACGGCCTGCTCTTCGGCCTCTCGGGCCTGCACTTTCTTTTCTGCATCAATGCGAAGAGCGGCAAAACCGCCTGGACCCATCGTCTCCGTGGTCGCCGTGGCTATGGATCCGTCCAGTGGATGTCGGCTCCGTGCTGCTGGTTCTGAATCCCACTTCCGAACTGCTGGTTATTGAGCCGACGGACAAGGAATACAAGCAAGTTGCCAGCTACAAGGTGGCCGATGACGAGACCTACGCCTATCCGATTGCTGCGGGAAACCGGCTGTACGTCAAAGACCAAGATGCGGTGACTCTCTGGGCCATCGAGTGAGCCAGGCGAGCGACAAGCATGAACGCGTCACCGTGGTCGTGATTTCGAGCCAAACAGCCGGGCGTTGACTCAGGGCCGACTCCGCGCCGCGCACTGCCTTTGCAGAAAATCTCGTGGTCCGTCGTGCGCCAGAATGCGCAAAGCTTGTCTGCCAGATCGGCAACGTTTGTGTCGGTTGGTAGCTCCGTGATCTGAGCGTCGCCCAGAGTTCTGCGTATACACGTGGACTCCACCCCAAAGCATTCGGACTCCATGCCTGAGGACCGGTTGGCCCATCACCCACCGTTGGCGCAGTGCGCTTTTGCGTCGATGACATATCCTCTGGTGCGAGCCGGCGCCGGGTGGCCGTCGGAGGATAATACGTCGCCCGCACACCCGGAATCGCTTGGCAACCGGGTTTCGAACCTCGGCCGCCGGCCCACGTGCGTTACTTTACTTTTCGGCGGTCATTCGTCAACGGCCACAACCAGCCACGGACCGTCTCGATAACGGCCTTGAGCCGTTCGTCCGAAATTCTTTCCGGGCACACGCACTTAACGCGACCGGCTCCCAGTTACTTCTGGAAATCCCCCGCGCGGATGACGACCAGCCTCTGCGGATCGACGTGCTTGCGGAAAGCGTCCGCGACCTTGGCTGGAGTGAGGGCGAGAATCGCCTTTTCCTGGTCGGCGGCGAAGGCGAACGTACGGCCTGTGTTCAGGTTCGAAACGATCTGCCCGGCAATCGCCGCGTCGCCCGTGCGGCTCACTTTCTGGGCTTCCACGAACGCCTGTTTCGCATCGGCCACTTCCTTGTCCGTCGGGCCGTCCTTGAGGAACCGCTGGAGTTCTTCCATGACCGCGGCGGTGACCTTGTCGATGTTCGCCGGGTTGGTGCTGACGGTCACCGTCAGCGAGGCCACCGGATCGCGGGACGAAGCGACGAACGACGAGGTCGCGCCGTACGAAAGTCCGTCCTTCTGGCGAATTCGGTCGCCGAGCCGCGAGGCGAGCGTGCTGCCGCCGAAGATGAAGTTGCCGATCCGCAGCGCCGGGTAGTCCGGGTCGCTGTCCGAAAGCGGGAACGAAAGCCCCGCGAGGTATTCCGCGTTCGACTTGTCGGGCGTGACGATGTCCTCCTTCAATCCCGTCCCATTGTCCGCCACCTTGCGGTCGATCCGCTTGAACGGCACCTTCGATTCCCAGCCGGACAGCATTTCCTTCACGAGCCGCAGCGTGCTCTCCGGGTCAAAGTCGCCGACGACGCCCAGCTCGGCGTGCGAGCCGCCGATCTGCGTTTCGTAAAGCGTCTTGATCTGTTCGAGCGTGACGTGCTTGGTGCGGTCGAGCGTTTCCTCGAGGGTCGGCACATAACGCACGTCATCCTTCGAGTACGGCGACAGGGTGCGGCTGAGCTTGTTTCCGGCCAGGGCGCCCGGTTCGGTGCGACCGGCGGAGAGCATCGAGGCCATGCGGAGTTTCGAGGTTTCGAACTCGTCCGCGGGGAACGCCGGCTCGCGGAGGATCTCGCCGAGCAGCTCGAGCGCCTGCGGAAGCGTGTCCCGTTTGGCTTCGACGGAGAAGGTCAGTTGCCCCGCGGCGCCGCCGCCCCCGCCGCCACCGCGACCGCCGCGACGCCCGCGGCCGCCGCCACCGCCCCGATCCGATGCGGATGCCCAGCGAATCGAGTTCCTCGCGGAGGGCCTGGCGATCGTGTTTCTTCGTGCCGGCCATCATCAGGCCGGGGAGCATTCCGGCCGCGGTCGTCTGGCCCTTGAGTGATTCTTCGTTGCCGTAGTGCAAGCGTCAGCACGAGCGAGACCGTCTCGCCGCGATTCTTCTTGGGCAACAGGCCGGCTTTCAAGCCACCTTCGTTGACGACTTTGATCCGGGAATCCAGATTGGCGGGCGAGGGGTCGAAGGCTTCGCCCGCCGCCCCGACGGTGCCGCCTTTGTAATCCTTCACGACCAGCGTCGATGGCGGGAGCGCTGGGCACCGCCAGCCGCGTCGATTCCTTGGCCGGGATGTAGAGACCGACCGTGCGGTTGGGCTTCTGGAAATAGGTTTTCGCCACGCGGTTGACGTCGGCCGCTGTCACGGCGGCGACGCGATCGCGCTGGATGAACAGCAACCGCCAGTCGCCGTGGCTCGACGCCGAGCTCAGGGCCTGTGCCATCGCCTGGCTGTTCGATTGGAGCATCTCGGCGTTCCGCTTGCTGCGGACTTTCGCCTTGTTCACTTCGTCGTCGGTGAACGGCACGTCGCCGAGGGATTCGAGCGTCTTCACCAGGGCGTCGCGCACCGCGTCGAGCGTTTCCGGCGGGCAGGACGCCGAAGCGAAAAAGAGGCCGGGATCGTGCGAGTTATCCGAACCGGCCGAACGCGCTGGTGGCCAGCTTCGATTCGACCAGGGCCTTGTAAAGCCGGCCGTTCGGCGACTGCGAGATGATGCCGCCCAGCAGACTCAGCGGTGCCCAGTCGGCGTGCGAGGCCGCCGGGACGTGATACGCCACGCCCACCGAGCCGACCGCGCCAACCCGGCGCAGCGTGACCGTTCGTTCGCCGTCTTGCGGCGGTTCCTCGGTGTAGGTGGCATCGAGCTTGCGCGTCGGTTTCGGGATCGAACCGAGGTATTTTTCCACGAGGGCGAGGGCCTTCGCCTCCTCGAACTTGCCGGCCACGATCAGCACGACGTTATCCGGCTGATAATACTTCTTGTAAAAGGCCTGCAGGTTTTCGATGGGCACGCGTTCGATGTCGGAACGGCTGCCGATGGTGGACTTGCCGTAGTTGTGCCATTCGTAGGCCGCGGCGTAGATCCGCTGGTTGAGGATGGAGCCGGGGTTGTTCTCGCCGCGTTCGAACTCGTTGCGGACGACCGTCATTTCCGACAGCAGGTCCTCACGCTTGACGAAACTGTTGACGAGACGATCGCATTCGAGAGCGATGCCGAACTCGAGGTTCTCGTCGGTGGCGGGCATGGTCTCGAAGTAGTTGGTGCGGTCGTTATTCGTGGTGCCGTTGAAGCTGGCCCCGTGATCGCGAAGCGCCTTCGGCACTTGCGGGTGGTAGGGCGTGCCCTTGAAGACCATGTGTTCGAGCAGGTGAGCCATGCCGGATTCGCCGTAGCCTTCGTGGCGGCTGCCGACGAGCACGGTCATGTTCACGGTCACGGTCGGCCGCGACGCTTCGGGAAAGAGCAGCACCCGTGCCCCGTTGGCGAGCCGGTACTCCGTCACGCCCTCGATCGAGGCGACTTTGACGGGCGGCTCCGCCATCGCGCGGTCAGCCCGCCCACGAAAATCCAACCGAACACAAGCAACTGACGCATGGCGAATCCCTCAGGAAACCCATGAAGACTTAGCGGTCATAATAGTGGATAAAGCGGCCACGTTGTAAGCGGAGGTCGAAGAGATCGCCATCGACCGCGAATCCCTGTCCGGAAAGCTGCAGGCGCAACTGACGATCAGAGACAAAATCCAACAAGGATGACTCGGCCAGAGGCGCCTACCGCTCGCAAACTACGCGAAAGCCGTGAGCGCAGTCGCTATGCGCGGGGACGCTCCTGAAACGGTTCGCAGAACGACAGCTAAAATCACCGTTGTCCCAGCCCCCGCCGCGGATCACGCGCAGGGAGCCTTTGGGCGGTCCGGTTGGATTCGACTTCGGAGATTCGCGGTAATACGATTCCCCCCACCAGTCCTGACACGATTCGCGCGCGTTGCCGATCATGTCGTACAGCCCAAAATTGTTCGGCTGAAATTGGCCCACCGAGCTCGTGAAGGCCCAACCGTCCGACGAAGTCACGTTATTGCTTTGGGGCCGCTCGACGGTGGAGGGAACCTTGGTCCGCACGTAAAGCCCGAGGCCGTCCCACGTCACCTGGCCGTCGTTGTCCTGCGCGGCCCCCTCCAACCCTTTGATCACGTGGTAGAAAAAGACGCCGTGACCGCTTCCCAGCGACTTGTCCTCAAACGAGAACTCTCCCTGCGAGCAGCTCAGAAGGACGCCCGTCTGCACAGGCAGGGCGGCCAACTCCTCGACGTCGTTTTCCGGGAAGTCGAGGTTCTTCAGATCAGCATGATCGTAGGCCTTGACCCCCGCCAACAACTGTGGCTTTGGGTGCGGAGCTGTCGAATCGAAGTTTGCTACGGAAATAAGTCGGGATCCACGACGCACGTAATCGTCCAATGTCCATCTTGAAACTGCATGCCGACCAGTCCAGCCGCCTCGAACTGGACGACCGGACGATCCGCATCGCCGACAATTAGCTGACTCACGAGGCGCCCCAGAAACGGAAGGTGCCCGACGATCATCAGCGTGCGATCGGCGGCGGCCAATGAATCGGCGAGCGGACGCACGTCATCGTCAGGGCCGAGTCCACGCCGGACGGTCATGCCCTTCGCCGGCATGAGATAGTCGGCGAGAATCTCCGCCGTCTGTTCCGCCCTCAGTTTGCCGCTGTGCAGAATTTCATCCGGTCGGACGTCGGCGCCGGCTGCCCAAGCAGCGATCCGCTCGACCGCCAGCCAGCCCGCCTGAGTCAACGGCCGGGAAGGGTCTACCTCCGTGGAGACGGCCTCACCGTGGCGACGACGTACAGAATCTTCCGCTGGTTGTCCGTGGTGGCCATGTTCCGACGACGCCGTTCTTCGCCCTCTCACGAGCTTCTATTGCCACGGGTTCAGTTGAACCACACTCTCTCGACGAAAAGCTGGCGCGCGGCTTGTCCTTCCGTGGCGCGGTTGTAAAGCATCTCCGGCCCAGGCTTAAGCAAAGATGAAGTTGACGCTCCGACGGGTTCGTCATTCAGCCTGCGGCACCGCCCGTTGTTCAATTACATCTTCGCGGCCAGTTACCATCGCCACCAGCGTTTTGACCAGTTGCCGCTCGGCGGCACTCGCCCGATGGAGGTCGCGAATCATGTGGATATCAAACTTGAGGTAATCGGGCGGCACCTGCACGAAGAGGATCGAATACGAATCGGGACTGACCCGCTCCAAAGTCGTCGTACGCCAGCGAGATGTTCATCTCGGTGAGCTCGAGCCCGCAGCTCCTTCATGGACCGAGAGGGATCCGGTGACCGTCGCCTCGTGCAGCTCCAACGTGATCGGCTGCTGCGGAACAAGGGCTCGAAGCTCGCGCAGAGAACGCAGGACTCCCGTCATCAGACACTCCGCCGGATGCGTGTTCACAAAGATTCTCGGCGGTCCGTCCAATTCGCGTCCCGCAAGGACGCCGACCGTCCGGCAAAGGGCGATGAGCTTCTCTTCGAGGTTCAGCCGCGCCGCGGTCGAAAACATTTCCTGGGGGTTCTCCAAGCCCTTCAGCGTGCTGCGGGCCAGGACCTCGTAGCCGATCGTGTTTCCGGCGCCGAAGGCAACAACCGGCTGAAAGAAGGGGACGATGCACCGCTCGTTGATGAGCCGGTCAAACTGGCTCAAAATGCCCATGCCCCCGGTGCCGGATTTTTCCACGGTCCGCTCGGCGTTCAGCGAGAGTTCCTGGCTGACACGAAACTCCATGTCGGCGAACTGCACGAAGTCCCCCGCGTTCAGCAACGTGTCGCACGCGATCCGCTTGCCGTTGACGTAGGTCCCATTTGTGCTCTGGAGGTCCCGAACCGCCAGAATCTCGCCGGCGCTGATTCAGGTCCGCATGTGACTTGGAAACGTTTCGCGACGGCAGGACCAGGTTGAGCTTGGGATCTCGGCCGATATGAAACGGATTTGAGTTGACCGGAATGCGGCGTTTCACGTCACCCTGGCTGACGAGACCTTCGAGACACCAAAAACGAGCCGATCGGGGTTGTGTGGGCCGGATGCGCCAGGCTGAGGTCGGCGATCGTGCGGCCGACGCGGAGGATCTTGTCGTGGGCGCGGGCCGAGAGGCCGGACGTCCTTGCCCCTCTAGGTTAGGGGTGTCCGTCCGGTCCGTGTGGACTGGGCCGGTTGTCCAGTTGGACCGCGCGGGTTGTCCGGCTGGACGGATCGGCCCACGCCCGGCCCGCGGCCAGAACGCCGGGGATCAGGTACGCGCTGCTCGAACGCCGACTCGTCGAGCTCGCGGAGCGTCAGGAGTGGAAACCGCGTCTGCGGCAGACTGCTCGTCAGGTCGGAGCAGTGCGGATCGACGAATCAGACAACCCACGAGCCCGCGCTCCGCGTCGAGGTCGGACGGAATGCGTCCTGATCCGTCGGCGCTCAAGTCCATGTTATAAGTTTATTATAAAAGATTGTAAAAGTTAAGTCAATTGCATTCCGCCGGGTGCCGCTGTTGCAAGTGCTCGTGGTTAATGGCTGGGCCGAACAGGTGCTCAAACTTGCGGACGCCTCCGCAGATTCTGTGACAGTCCGGAGAAGACACTGGCGGACGAGCCGCCAGTGCCACCCGACGCCGGTGCCACCCGATGGCGGCACGGTCTCTTCAAGGGAAGGCATTATTGAACCACGACGAACAACGGGCACGACGAAAATACATTGTTCCAGCGTCGTGCTCGTCGAGCCGTCGTGGTGGAAGGCACCTCGGGAGAGGGTGCCACGGGGACAGCCGGTTTTCGATGGGCGCTGGTCGGTTCGCACGACCGCGGCAATCGACTCCCGGTTCTGGGCGATCGACGGCCGTCCGCGGCCGCGTTGCCACCCGAAACGGCGATCTCAAAGAGCGCCGACGGGTGTGCGCTGGCTCCCGTTGCTGGAGGGGGACGGAGTTTCGACGGCGACCTGCGGCTGGGAGACGATCCGCTCGAGCACCCGCAAGATCGTCGGATGGTGGTTCCCCTCCGCATCGCGGCGCAGGTCCTGGATCACGTCGGCTTGACTGGCTCCGGGCAGGCCCCATTTGCCGTTTTTGAGCGCGTCGTAGGCGCGGACGGTGTGGATGATCCGAGCGCACGAGCGGAACATTTTCGGCCGGCGCGTGACCGGGCATCGAATGCTGCTGTTCAGGTTCCGCCTGGTTGAGCACGAGCGGAAACGCTCCGAGCAGCACGGGTCCCAGCGAATGGACCAATTCGGTGCCGTGGAACGTGTGTTGTCCGGCCCCTTTCTGCTCGTCCGTGAGATCGCCCATCGCCTTGCGGATCACGCGGGCGGTGACTTCGATATTCTCGATGTCGTGCAGGAGGGCTGCCACGCGGATGTCGTCGACTTCCCGCGGTGAGAGCTTCATCTGCTGCGCCACTTCCTGGCACAGCTCGGCGATGCGGTGCGAACGGTCTTTGAGGCGCGGATTGCCGCTTTGCAGGTATTGCGCGAGGACGTCGACGACTCCCACGTACGCCTCGTGGAGCTCGACCATTCGCGACGAGAGTTCATCGCTGAGCGTGCCGACCATCAGGGCCATCAGACCGAGCACCCCGCCCCAGACCACGACCGATAACCCGATGACGAGCGGCGAGGTGTTCCCGGCAAAGTCCTCGAGATGGAGGGCGGTGACGATCGATGCGGTAATCACGTTGAAGAATGCCAACACGCCCGCCCGGTAACGGCCAAGGTAAAAGGCCGCCAGTGCCACCGGCAGGAAGAACAGGTTCAAGACGATGATCCCGTAGCCGGTCATCTGGTACAGAACGCAGGTCAGCGCGGCCGAGATGAGAATGAGAATGACTTCCAACGTGCGGTGATTGGCTTTGTTCTGGGTCATGGGACGGTCCTCGTAAGAATCGGAATTACCCTTGCGTCCGAGAGGCTCGCCGTGAGAGACGGGAACAAAAGCCCTCGGCTCTCGGTGGGGCGATCCCCAGGGAACGCGTAAGCGGTCCTGCCGCGGCTTGGCGATCGGGCAAATACCGCTACATCTGTGTGGTCACTGGCTCCGTGAGTTGTTGGGACGTTTCTTCACATTCCGTCAGGGCCGCAAGCAGCGCGTGTTGTTGCTCGGGGGTCATTCGGCGGCTTGTCTCGGCTCGCATTTCGGACTGAGAGTCTGCGGCGCGGCGTGATGACTCGTCGGCGAAGCGCTGTGCGATTTCCTGAAATTGCGGCTCGATCTCCAGGAAGACCTGCACCAGGTCGGGATCGAATTGCCGGCCTGCCGTTTGGCGAATGACCGCCACGCATTCGCGGTGCGGGATTGGTTCCTTGTAGACACGGCGGACGGACAGGGCGTCGTAAACATCGGCAATGGCCACGATCCGAGCCGCCAGCGGAATCCGTTCGCCGGAGAGACCTTCCGGATATCCGTTTCCGTCCCAATGCTCATGGTGCGAATAGGCGATCTCGCGGGCCATTTCCAGGAAGTTGGACCTTCCCAGCCGCCGCTCGATCTCGCGAATGCACTCGGCTCCGACTTCCGCGTGCAACTGCATGCGAAAGCGTTCGGTCGCTGTGAGGATCCCTGGCTTGAGCAGCACCGAGTCTTCGATGCCGACCTTTCCGATGTCGTGCAGCGCCGAGCTGATGCCGATCAGGCGCACGAAGGCCGGCGTGATCACGCCTCGATATTTCGGATGCCGAGAGAGGGCCGCCGTGAGGCGTGTGGAATACAGGGAGATCCGTTCGAGGTGGTGCCCCGTTTCGGGGTCGCGCAATTCCGAGAGCTTCGCCAGGCCGAAAATGACCGCGTCCCGCGTCCGCAACAGATCGCGCGTGTGCTCCAGCGACTGCTCGTCCGACTTCGATTGTCGCCGGGAGTGTTCACCGTGGACCCGCACCAGGAGGAGATAGGCGATGACCGACTGCAATCCGAGCGTCCAGACAAAGGCGAGCAAGCTGGCCGCGGGCATCGCGCGGAAGAGGCGGCCGACGTCTTCCGCGGCCTTGCTGGAGGCACTGCGTTATCGGCACCGCGGTCGCGGAAAGCTCCGCCGTGCTGGGCTGCACGGCCGTCGCGGGAGGCGCTCCAGGATCCGCGGGAAAGTGACTGTTGCGGCGCGCGGGCCGACCATTGCGCCGCCGAAATCAGGAAACGATCGTGGATCCACAAGCCGGCAGCGAGGCAGAGTCCCTGCAGAAATACCAGCATGCAGAGCGGTCGCGATATTCCGCGCATCTGCATTCTCTCCCCGCAACGGCCATTCGAGACCACCCAGGCGTCGAGGGCACCTGGCACTCTTCCCTCCCAGCCCGAGTTGGAAAGGAAATCTCACGCTCGACAACCGAAGAATAGTCCACGGATGTCGCCGACTTGGCCATTCGAAGACGCGTTTGCACGCTCAACCGTTGGTTTGCAGACCGTTGGGGGTGGGGAGTTGTCGAATACGCCGCGGGAAGCGATTTTTCCGTTGATCCGCGTGGAACCAAAAAATGCCGGTTTCCCGGCCGGCCAAACCGTGACCGGCCGGCGTTGGAAAACTTGAGCCTGATTCCAAGGAATGTCTTTCGGGAGGGTGAAGTCCTTCCACCGAGCTCTCCGGGGAATCAACTCCGGACAGCTCGGCGGAACTTCACCCTCCTTTCATCAGACGGGAATAAATTCAGCCGCACGGGGAATATCTGGGCATTGATAACCACCGCGTGGCCGCCGACGTGCGTCATCAGCGACGGGCCCACCTGCTTCAACGTGGCCAGCTCCTGATCCGAGAGCGTCCCGAACCTCCCCGACGAACAGGACCGTTCGTCCGTCATCTGTCTGTTTTGCAAACGGCAGGGAAACTTCGTAGGCTGCGACCGCGAGTTCCGACATCCCGTCCTCGCTCATCATGCCGAGCGTGATCGGGGGGCTCAACACGCCGGCGTTCACCAACTGCACAAAGCGGTCGGGGCTCACGAAGTCGGTGTAGCCATAGTCGTCCGGTTGGCGATAGTGGCGAATCCAATCCCAGTTCACAAAGACGTGCGTAATCCCCTCGGCGTGCAGCTTGGCCAGGATTTCGCTCGTCGGCTTGAGCGGCAGATCGCGTTCGCTCGTTCCCGGGGCCTCGGCCGCAAACCATTCCTGAAAGATCGACCTGTTGCACACGGTGTTGTAGACGACCGGGAACCGCGCGTCAAAGACCTCCGCGTCGCCGACCCACAAAACCTTCGCTCCTTTCGGCAGCGCCCCGTTCAGATAGGCCATATAGGGATGGACGGCCTCGGCCGTCCGGCGTGCCTCCTGACGGTCCGACAGCAGGGCGTTGTTGCCGCAAAATTGCGTCCCGGCAACGATGCCGAAATTGAACCAGACCGCCAACGCGATCAGAATCCCGCCGCCCCAAACCCATAACCGTGTGCCGCTCCGAGCGGCGCCGACGCCCGCCAGGAGCGCGACGACGGGAATCATCGGCATCCAAAAGCGGTCGATCCGATGCGTGAAGCCCCAATAGGTGAGAAACAAATAGGCGACCAACGAGCCACAAGGCCAGAGAAATCCGGCGGCCGCGCTGCGCAATCAGCGCCAGCGGTGCAAGCCCGAAAAGGAGGGAGCTCGACCAGTCGTTGTCGGCCGTGACGTCGACCAGCTTTTTCCAAAGATCGGACAGATGATGATGTTTGGGGCTATGTGCCGGAACGAACTTCGCATTGAGCTCCGGAGACCAGCCGGCGCCGCCGAAGATCGTGTAAGCCAGCGGATAGACCGGATTGCCGGTTTGAACGAGATTCTTCAACAGCCACGGTCCGACTGTTAGACTAAGACCCAAGGCAAAGAGCGCCAGGTTCGAGAGCGATCGCTCGAGGCGCAGCGGCGTCGGCGGCGGCTGGCGCTGCTGCGCCGGCGCACCGGCCGCTGGAATGGGCTTTCCTTGTTGTCCGCCCGTGCCGTCGGGACTGGCGGCGGCCCACGAACCAGGGGGCCAGGATCAGTGCGATCGCCGCCGGCAGCACGACCTGCATGAGACCGGTGTACTTGCACGCCATTCCGCTGCCGGCCACCAGGCCGGCCATCAAGACCCACCGCCTCGGGGATCGTCCGTCGTGCATCCGTTCGACGGCCAGCATCACGGCGAACAGCGTCGCAAACAGATAAAACGTCAAGCCCCCTTCGGCCAGAGCAATGATCGAAACGCGGTCGATCCAGGGCGTCGTCAGGTGCACCACCGCGGCCAGCAAACCGGCCGCGGGACTGAACCAGCGGCGTCCGGCGGCATACAGTCCCAATGCGGTCAGCGGCGCAAACGAAAAGAGGCGCATTTGCCGGCCACCGCACCCCAATACCAATCGCCGTGAAGAACCATCCCCAACAGGGCGAACATTTCGGTCAAGAACGGAAAGTTGGTGTAGACGTTGTGCGGCAGGAACGTGATCCGGCCGTTTTGGAAGTACTCTTTCGGTCCCTCGAAGTGATAGGTGCCGACGTCGAAATCCACATCCGGCGTCATCGACCCCAGCCACATCACGAATAAGAAAGGAATCACCACTCCCAGTGCGAGCCAAAAGAGGAGTGGGTGCCCGCTGCTCCGCCGCGGATCGCGACGCGCGTCGACTCAAAAACCCAATTGTCGCTCCGTCTTTGACGGCCGGAGATCGACGGCGCTCCCGAATCCGGAGCACCCATTCCCCCACGACGGCCGCGGCGAACACGACCGACAAAGAGCCAGCGGTTCAAAAATCCGACGAGGCCGCAGACGAGCGTCAGCGTCCCAATGGCGCTCGATCCGAGCGCCATTGCGAAAAATGTGTGCTCGATCGACGGACGCTCGACCGGCGGACGGACCATTCGCATCGCCAACTGGCCCAGGCCCCACGCGCCTGACAGAATCAGCGCGGCGATCCCCACGATGTCGGCCCGCTGTCCCAGGTTGCTCCACTTGGGCGACCAGAGCTCCGAGACCGGCAACAATGCCGGGAGATTGAACAGGATGTCGAACCGCCCCACATGATTGTTCGGCAGCGTGAAGGAATAAAAAAAAAGAAAGAAACCGACGAGCCATGCGAGGCTCAGCCAAGAGGAACAGCCGCGGTTCGTGGCCGCCGCCCTGGGTCGCGCCGTGAAGTACCGCTCGCTCCGAGGCACGCAGCGGCGGAATCTGTTTGGAACGCTTGACAGTCACGGCGATTTGGACAGCAGGGCCGCCAGTTCCGGATGGGGGCGGGGGATGACGTCCGCGAGGATGAGTTTTCCTCCGAGAGGCTCAACGGTCATCATAGAGGTCCAGCAGCGGACTGTAAACGGGCTGCGGATGGGCCAGCGGGCGCGTCGCCTCCGCCGGCGCCGGAAGCACGCTGAGTGTGGCCCGGCTTCCCATCCGCCGCGCGAACTCGACGCCCGACTGCCCCGCCTGGACGGCAAGCGGCCTTGAGCTCGCTGATCTCGCTCAAAAGTTCGGTTGGAGAAATGCAAGATGACCGGGTGAAAACCGCTCATTGACGCTGAACTCCGCGGACCGTTACGATAGCCCCCGTTCGCCCTTCAGCTCCCACGTGTCCGGATGTCATCAAAGAGGCGCACCCTGCGGAGAACCGTCCAGGCCCGCTCGCCGGGACCGCGGCGGCTGCTGACTGCAGGCGGGCTGATCGTCGGCGGCCTGGGGCTTCTTTTCTGCGTCCACACCTGGCTTGTCTCGCCCGAAATCAAGCTGCTGATTCCCGAGGACGGCGCCCGCTGGATTCTTCAGCGGCGGCCGTTCAAGTTGAGCGCTTGGGGTCCGACCCAAGAGGTCGTCCTCTTCCGCAAACGCATCACGCTTCCTGCGCAGGGGGAGACGCAAACGATCACCGTGCGAGCCCTGCGAACATGCATGGTCTATTTGGACCGGCAGCGAATCGCGGTGTTTGCCAATCCGAACGAGTGGAAGCAACCGCATCGGATCGAGTCGAAGCACCTCGCTCCGGGGGAGCACACATTCGAGATTTTTGTGGAGAATACTCTCGGTCCGGCCGCCCTGCTCGTCGATTCCGACGCCCTGGATCTGCGCAGCGGTCCGGGTTGGGACGAACAGGTCCTGGGAGAAGCTTGGCAGCCGGCGATGACGGCTGACGACGTCGAGCTGCCGGAGATCTCGGGCCGCTTTGAATCCCCGCTCCGTGCCCTGGAGTCATCGCTGGGGTGGCTCGTCCCGCTGTTTTTCGCCGTTTGGGGTGCTGTGCTCTGGACGAGCCGTCAGGCGGACGTCCGCGGAATGCCGACGTGGTGGACGGCATCTGGTTGCCGTTGGATCGTCATCGCGGCCTGGTTCATATTGTCGGTGAATAATTTCATCAAACTTCCCTCTGGTGTCGGCTACGACCTGCCGGCGCACATCGAGTATGTGCGGTTCATTTCGGACCGGGGCGAGCTTCCCGACGCTCAGGACGGGCTTGAGATGTTTCAGGCGCCCCTCTATTACGTGCTCTCCGCTGCGCTTTACCGCGCACTGACGATTTTCGTGTCGAGCGAGACGGCGATGACCTGGTTGCGCTGGGGACCGCTCTTGTGTGGAATGGCGCAGGTGGAAATCTGCTTTCGGGCCGGACAATGCCTGTTTCCGGGCCGAGACGGCTGGCAATCGCTCACGGTTCTGCTTGGCGGACTTCTTCCCATGAATGTGTACATGTCGCAGGCGGTGAGCAACGAGCCGTTATCGGGCCTGTTGTCTGCCGTGGTCCTGCTGTGGAGCTGGCAGGCGATGCGCGAAACGGATGCCGGTCGCCGATCGCGATGGCCGTGGCGGCTGGGACTCATCTTGGGTCTGGCACTGTTGACGAAAATGTCGGCCGTGCTGCTGGTGCCCCTCGTCGCGGTCGTGATCGGCATCACCAATCGCGATCGCGGCTGGAGGGTGGTCTTGACGGCGTTCGCGCGCTGTTTCGGCTTGGCGTCGGCCATCTCGGGCTGGTATTACGTCCGCAACTGGCTGAGGTTCGGTCAACCGTTCGTCGGAAACTGGGACCCCGTCACGGGAATACTCTGGTGGCAGGATCCGGGATACCGCACGCCGTGGCAGATGGCTTCGTTCGGGCGGTCGTTATTCCAGCCGATCTACGCGGCGTTTTATTCGATCTGGGACGGTTTCTTTACCACGCTGTGGCTCGACGGCAATCTGAGCTTGATGGATTCGGGAAAAACCCGCCCTCCCTGGAATGAAACGTTCTTGCTCGCGGCGCCCTGGCCGGGGTTGTTCCTGTCGATGGCCATCGCGGTCGGACTGCTGCGAGGACTGCACTGCGGCGATGTCGGTTTGCGGCGCTCGTTGCAATTGGCAGGCGCAAGTCTGTTGCTGTACCTGGCGGCGTTTTTCGTGTTCTGCCTGCAATTGCCAGCCTACAGCTCGTCCAGGGCTTCCTACACGCTCGGCCTGACGCCCGCCTACGCCGTACTGTGCGTGGCCGGCCTGCAACTGCTGCCGCAGCATCGAGTGTTCCAATCAGCTTTGACGGCTTTCGTCGTCTGCTGGAGCGTGCTGGTGTACGGCGCGTACTTTGTGCTGTGACGGACGCCTTCCTGATGCCGATCGTGGACCGCTGCCTCCGCGTCCATCAGCCGGGCGTCCACTCGGTCAAGGCGATCCTGGTCGTTGGCTCGCCGCATGGCCACCGCCCGATCATTTTTCGCCCCCCAGGGCTCGGCTGGTCGCCCGAATGGCCGTCGTCAGCCACGCACGTTCGATCAGGTTGCGCGATTGAGCTTGGAGCGACTTGAGAGCAGCCAGCTTGGCTTCGAGCGCCGTGGTCGACTTTGGTTCGACCATCAAAGCGGCGTCAGCCAGCCGCAAGGCCTGAACCAGATCGCCCGACCTCCCCAACTCCTTCGATTTGGCCGCCACGACCCCGGCCCCGCCGGCCAAACGGACCAACTCGGGCTCCGCCGCCGTGGGGGGCTGGGCGTACATCGAGGCGGGATTGCGATCGAACCAGCCCACATAACCTTCGTAGATCCCGCGCACCGACCAGGCCACCTGGCCATAGGCTTCACCCACGTCGAGCTCAGGCGGCAACTTGATCTCGCGCATCAGCGTGAACACGTCTTTGCCGTCGTTCATGCCTTTCACTGTCGCGTCATGGACATAGAGAATGGCGTTCCGATACCGGGTCAGACGCTCGACGATTTTCTGACGTCCGACGACCGGGATGCCGTGGCTCGGCAGCACCAGCTCGGGCTCGAGGGCCAGGATCTTGTCCAACGAGGCGACGTAGTCGAGCGCCCAGCGGGGCTGCGTGCCGCGCAAGGTGTAAATGTTCGGAAACGACTCGTAGTAATTGTCGCCCACGAAAGCCGCCTTGTACCGCGGCACCCAGACGCAGAGGTGATCGTAGGTCTCGCCGGGGGCGTGGAGCAGCTCGAATTTCGTGCCTCCCAGAACGAACTCGTACTTGTCGTCGAACGTGATCTCGGGCTCGAAGCGGTTCTGAGGCAGCCGGTCGAAGGCGTTCAGCACGTGTTCGTCCAGGCCGAACTGCCGGACGGGCGCTATGTCGGGTCACCGCAGGCGACCCCCGGGGCGGCGCCCGGCCGCATCCTGATCACCTGCACCGGTGGCGCCGAGGGCAAGTGCGTCCGCTTCGGCTACATGCCGTGGCGCACCTGCCGAATGGCGACGTCGCTGAGCCCTACTACCAGGCCTGCGTTCGCCTGGTCCGCGCCGACTACGGCGGCGATGGCGTCGGCCATACGCGCAACGGCACGCCGATCGACCTGTTCGACCGGGTCGGCATCGAGCGCGACGAGCCCGGCCCCGGAATGACGCTGGAGGCCGCATTCGGGCCGGACGGCGCGGTATGCGTGGCGCACCCTCGGCTGTCCGGGCTGACCTCGCTGGAGGCGCTGGCGCAACGCTATCCGGCATTGGCCGGACACCTCGGCGCGGCGTGCGACGAGCACGCGCCGGGGCTGCTGTTTGTTCGCTCGGTCGGGCACTGACGCGCGCAGGCTTTCGGGCCGATCGTATCAGAGAGCCTCCCAGCCGCAGATGCGACGCGAGAGCGCGTCCAACGTTGCGACCTCGTCGGCGGTGAGCGGCGCAAATCCGGCGGCCTGCGCGGCGGCGACGCGACGGCTTGCGTCGTGCAGGGCATCGCGGCCGGACGGGGTCAGCACGATGTTGTACACTCGCCGATCGGTCGGATCGGGGCGACGCCGGGCGAAGCCGAGGCGTTCCAGGTCGTCAACGACCAGCACGACGGAGGCGCGGTCGAGCGGGATGCGGTTGGCCAGCTCCTGTTGCGATAGCGGTGCGGCGGCCTCGAGCAGGCCAAGCGCGGCATAGTGTCGCCGCCGCAGGCCGAGCGGGGCCAGCGCGTCTTCCACCGCCAGGCGCAAGTGCTGGGCGGCGCGGTTCAGCACGTACCAGGTCTGGTCGAGCACCGAGGCAGCGAACGGCAGCGGCACAGCCTTCATCGGCTGCGACGCGGTCCGCCGTGCGTTGGGGGAACTCGCCACCGGTGTCCGCTCAGCGCCGGATCGAGGTCTGCCGGTTGATCAGCAGCACCTGGCCGTCCTGGTTGGCGATGGTGATCCGGATGCGCACGAACAGCATCAGGCCGGAGCGGCCCTGCTTTTCGAAAATGTCCTCGATCCGGCTTTTCGCGTGCAGCCGGTCGCCGGGGCGCACACCAATGCGCGCCGCCATTGTGTTCGCCCTGATCGCGGGCGTAGTCATCATTGCACGTCTGTTTCATTCCCCGGTGCTGTGGGCCGACGATGGCCTGCCGCTGGCCGCGGCGATGCAGGTGGCGCACGGGAAGGCTCTGTACAAAGAGGTCTGGTTCGATAAGCCGCCGCTGGTGGCGTGGGTGTATTTGCTGTGGGGCGCGCGAGCCGGGGTTTGGTTGCGCCTGGCGGGCGCTGCATACGTGATCGCGGTCGCCGCCTTCGCGTGGCAGTTTGCGCGTACGAAATGGAGCGAACGCGAAGGCCTGCTGGCCTCGATGTTGGCCGCGTTTTTTCTAACCTTCGGCGTAGCGTCCGCGGTAATCCCGCTTGCGTCCGACATGCTCCTGATCCTGCCGCATCTTGCTGCGATTTACTGCGCATGGCGCGGACGCGCGTTCTGGAGCGGCGTGGCCGCGGGAATCGGCTTGCTATGCAGTTCGAAAGCGATATTCGTGCTGGCTGCATGTCTGTTGTGGCAATGGCGATCGGCGCCGGCGCTGTTGGCGGGATTCGCGTTGCCGAACGCGCTTGCGCTCGGCTGGCTGTGGGCGCATGGATCGGCGGGGGAATATTACCGCCAGGCATGGCAGTGGGGATCGATTTACGCAGCCAACACGTTTGTCGAGAATCCGCTGATGGAAGGTCTGAAACGCACGGCGAACTGGCTGGGGTTTCAGGCCGCGCTGGTGGCCGGGGCGATCGTCGCGCTTACTCGCGATCGCAAGTGGAGGCCGGCGGCGTGGATCGCGCTTTCACTCGCAGGAGTGGTTGTGGGTCTGCGATTCTTCCCGCGCTACTATGTTCTGCTGCTTCCTCCGATGACAATCGCGGCAGCGCGCGGATGGGGACTGCTGGGAAAGTGGTGGGCCCTTGCTGCACTGCTCTCGGTTCCGATGGTCCGATTTGGTCCGCCGTACTTCACCCTGGAGCACTCGCGCGACCTCGCCATGGACCGCGAAAGCCGCGCGGCGGCGGCGAAGCTCCGGGAACTCGCGCAGCCAGGTGACACGCTCTTCGTTTGGGGATTTCGTCCCGATATTTTTATCGATTCGGGACTTCCCGCAGGCACCCGATTCCTGGAAAGCCAGCCGATCTCGGGCGTGCTGGCCGACCGCCATCTGTTCTCGAGCGCGCCAGTCGCGCCTGAATTCACCCTGCCCAATCGCTTAGAACTGATCGCGTCGCGCCCAACCTGGGTGGTGGACGGCCTGGGCCCGTATAATCCATCGCTCGCGCTGGACCGGCAGACGTATCTTTCGGCATGGCTGGCGAATTACGTCGAAGTCGCGCGCACCGGCTTTTCGATCCTCTATCGCTTGCGATAAACTCAATCGACCGTATGCGCCTGTTTCTCTCGACACTCTGTGTGTGTCTCGCCGCCTGCAACCGGACGACGGACAGGTCGCTGGCAGTCGCCGTGAACGCGGGTGTGGAAGGCACGGCGCTCAAGACCGCCGCGAAGGAATGGGGTTCCTCGCATGGCGTACACATCGAAGTGATCGAGCTGCCGTACGCCAATCTGTTCGAAAAAGAACAACTCGACCTGACCAGCCGCACGGGCGCTTACGACGTCCTGATGCTGGACGATCCGTGGTTCCCGCGAATGGTCGAAGGCGGTAATCTCGCGCAGCTTCCGCGCCAGCCCGATGCCGACTTCGTCACGGCGTGCATGGAGGTTTGCCGCAATCCTTACCGTACGGGCGCGTACTACGCGTTGCCCTACGTCGGCAATTCCCAACTTTTTTTCTATCGCCGTGATCTGTTCGCCAAGTACCGTTTCTCCGCACCGAAGACCTGGGAGGAAGTGCTGACCGCGGCGCAGAAAATCGGCGCCGGCGAGAAGATGTACGGATATGTGATGCGCGCGGCGCCCAGGCAACGCCGTGGTCGCCGATTTCATGCCGCTGCTGTGGGCTTTTGGCGGCGACGTGCTGGATGCGTCCGGTAAGCCCGCCTGCGATTCGCCGGCCGCGATTGACGCCTTACGATTCATGCTGGAACTGGGGAAATATTCGCCGCCCGGATACGCCGGGTTCAATGCCGATGAAGTTTCCGCGCACCTGCTCCAGTCGAGCGCGGTGATGAGCATCAATTGGCCGGCGTGGATCGCCGCCATGGACGATCCTTCAAAATCGAAGGTGGTGGGTAAGATCGATTTCATGCCCATGCCATCCGGGCGCGCGCCTGGCGTGGGCGAGTTGGGTACGTGGCTGCTGGCGGTGCCCGCGGCGTCGAAACACAGCGCCGACGCGTTCGACTTCATTTATTGGGCCACCGAGGCAGCGCAGATGAAGCAGGCTGCCATGCGCGGGAACCCTCCCACGCGCCGCAGCGTGTTTGAATCCCTGGATCTGATCGCGAAATTCCGGGCTTTTCCGGCGCAACTTGCCTCGCTCGAATCCGCGCGTCCGCGTCCGCGCACCCCGCTCTGGAACGAGATTGAAAACACGTTCGGGATCTACCTTTCGAAGGCCAACGCGGGCGCCACGGACCCGGCTGCGGCCATGCGCGCCGCCTCGGCGGAGATCGGAAAGATTCTCGAGCGAGGCCAATGAAGCGGCGCCGTGTTCCGGAAGGATTGGGGTGGGTTCTGCCAGCCCTGGTGGTGCTGGTTTCGCTTTCGATTTATCCGCTGGCCTACTCGGTCAAGCTGAGCCTGAGTAATCCCGGAAATTTCACGCGCTTGTTCGGGGACCGCGTGTTCGCCGCCGCCGGCGTGCAGACCATGGTCCTGACCGCGGTCGCGTTGACCATCGAGTTTCTGCTCGGTCTCGCGCTGGCCGTGCTGGTGGATTCCCTGGCACGCGGCCGTGCATTCTTCAGGACCGGCTTGCTGGTGCCGATGCTGCTGCCGCCGGTGGTGGCCGCCGTCGCCTGGCGATTGATCTATAACCCGCAGTTCGGCATGCTGAACGGAATGCTGCGCCAGCTCGGCTTCAAGACCGAGTGGTTCACTTGGACCAGCGGGCAGAATTCCGCGCTCGCATCCGTGATCCTGGTCGATGTCTGGGAGTGGACGCCGTTCCTGTTTCTCCTGCTCTCGGCCGGGTTGCAGGCGATTCCGCCGGAGCCGCTCGAAGCCGCGCGCATCGACGGCGCGGGCGCATGGCGCATCTTTCGTGACGTGACGCTGCCCCTATTGAAACCGACCATGGTGCTGGCGCTGCTGCTGCGCGCCATGGACCTGGTGCGCATCTTCGACCAGATTTTCATCCTGACCCAGGGCGGTCCGGGCACGGCGACGGAAACCGTCAGTTTGTATATTTACCGCACCGCGTTTCGCTTTTCGAACTTCGGCTATGCGGCCGCGATGTCGTTTGTTCTACTGGCCGCGACCATGCTGTTTTCGCGCGGGCTGATGCGCGTGATGAGGAGCCGATGAAGACAGCATTGAAATACGTCGCCGCTTCGGGGGCCTTTATCGTCGCGATCGCTCCGGTCTACTGGCTGATCACGATTTCGCTGAAGCGCGAAGTGGACCAGTTCGCCTACCCGCCGCAGTGGGCCGGGTTCGTCGTTACGCTGGAACATTATAAGGATGCCTTCGGAGGCGGCTCCTTTGGCGCATATTTTCTCAATTCCGTGCTGCTAGCCGGGATTTCAACCACCGCGGCGCTGCTGATCGGCGTCCCGGCCGCTTATGGCCTGGCTCGATTCGAGTGGCCGGGCCCCTGGCGCGATCGCATCGGCGACTGGATCCTTTCGACGCGCATGCTGCCGCCCATCGTGACCATTGTTCCTTTATTCCTGATGCTGCGCGAGGCCCGGTTGCTGAATTCGCTGATCGGCTTGTCCATTGTCTACACAGCTTTCAATCTCCCGTTCGTAGTGTGGATGATGCGTGGCTTTTTCGACGAAGTGCCGCGCGAAATTGAGGAGGCGGCAATGCTCGACGGCGAGACACGCGCAGGCGCGCTGCTGCGGATCGTGCTGCCCCTGGTGAAACCAGGACTGGCCGCGACTGCCGTGTTCTGCCTGGTGGTCGCGTGGAACGAATTCCTGTTCGCGCTGATTCTGACGCAGACCCAAGCTGCCATGACGCTGCCGGTCGGCATCGCCTCGCGCGTCACCCAATATGAAATCAAATGGGGCGCGATGAGCGCCGCGGGAGTGGTGGCGATGCTGCCGGTTCTGGTGTTCGCCTCGGCGGCGCAAAAATACCTGGTGCGAGGCCTGTCGCTGGGAGCAGTGAAGGGCTAGCATGCCGCTTGAACTCACCGGTATCACAAAGAAATTCGGATCGCGTGAAGCGGTCAGCGGAGTTTCTCTGCGTGCCGAAGACGGCGAGTTCGTCGTGCTGCTGGGACCATCGGGATGCGGTAAATCGACCCTGCTGCGGATTATTGCCGGGCTCGAAGCATGTGATGAAGGGTCGATCAAGTTGGCCGGGGCCGACGTCACGCACCGCGAGGCACGCGATCGCGACATCGCCATGGTCTTTCAGAGCTACGCGCTCTATCCTCACATGACCATTGCCCAGAACATCGGCTACCCGCTTCGCGTGCGCAAGCGCCCCGCCGCCGAGATCGACGCCGAAGTTCAGAACGTCGCCGCGCGGCTCGGCTTGACCGGTTTGCTCGCAGAATCTTCCGCGCCAGCTTTCGGGAGGCGAGCGGCAGCGCGTCGCCTTGGCGCGCGCGATTATCCGTCGACCCAAGGCTTTCCTGATGGACGAGCCGCTTTCAAACCTGGACGCCCGCCTCCGCGTCGAGATGCGCGCCGAGTTAAAACATCTGCAACACGAGCTGCGGATTGTCACGGTCTACGTGACTCATGACCAGGCCGAGGCGATGACGCTGGCGCATCGCATCGCCGTGATGCGCGACGGAAAGATTCAGCAGTACGATTCGCCGTCGAACGTTTATCATCGACCCGCAAACACATTCGTCGCGCAGTTTGTCGGAAGCCCTTCGATGAATTTGATTGAAAAACCGGAAGGCGTCCTGGGCGTGAGACCCGAAGACATCCAGTTATCGCCCATCGAGCAACCTGAATGGTCCACGGCCCGCGTTTACGTGACCGAGGAAATGGGCAATGAGACCATCGTAATCATCTCCGATGGTTCGAACCAGATCACAGCGCGCGCCGCCACCGGAATGAAGCTGGATTTCGACATGCAGATCTGGTATCGATTCCGGCCCGAAAAACTCCACTGGTTCGATGCGTCGACAGGATTGCGCAAGGGCGAATAAATTTTTTCTTGACAGTCGGCCGATATACGACTTAAGATATATCGTACGATATACAATACGATACATCGTACGGAGGTGTATGCATGAGGAGACCAAGCATTATCTATGGGATAAAGGTCGACAAGACGGGATTCCAGTTCGGTAGAATCCCTTCGGTCAAGCTTTCGCAGGACGCAAACGATTGGAAAGCTTGGGCCGCCATGGCCTCCGGGCAAAGCGCCAAATTCTTCGAAGCCGGAGAGTTGCGTCTGGCGATTTTGTCTCTGCTCGAGGAGGGCTCGAAGCACGGCTACCAGCTCATGAAGGAGATGCAGGAGCGGTCGGGCGGCTTGTACCGGGCCAGCGCGGGCAGCGTGTATCCGACGCTTCAGCAGCTCGAAGACGAAGGCATGATCGCGTCGGAGCGCGAAAACGGACGCCGCGTTTACAGCCTCACCCCTCTTGGCCGCGCTGAGCTTGAAGGCGATCCCGATGCGGTGCGCCGAATCTGGGATCGCGCCGAGTGCTTCGAGGATTGGGGCCAATGGGGCCCGGCTGCCTACGCGATCAGCGGGCGTTTGGCAGCGATTATCAAGTCGGCTCTGCGCGCCGCCCAATGGGCTGGCAGCGATGAAGAGCGCCAGCAGCAGTTGCGCGACATCATGCGCGCGTTTTGCGAGGACCTGGACGACTTGTCGAAAGACCGCGGCGAGCCGGAGAGCAAGTAATGGGCGTCGGCATTCGAACCAACGAACTGCGGAAAGTGTACACGTCGCCGCCGCCGATGGCCGCGGCCGGCGCTGCGTTCAGCAGAGGATTCCAGCGCCGGTCTAAGCAGCCGAAAGCCGAGATCGTAGCGCTGAACGGAGTCTCGCTCGAAGTCGCGCCCGGTGAGATTTTCGGATTGCTCGGGCCGAACGGCGCGGGGAAGTCGACCACCGTCGGAATTCTCACCACTCGCGTGCGCCCCACCAGCGGCGAAGCATTTATCGGATCGTTCGATGTCTGGCGGGAGCAGGTCAGCGCCAAGCGCCTGATCGGGGTAGTGCAGCAGCGGCCGAATCTGGACTTCGCGCTCACCGCCCGTGAAATCCTGATGTTTCACGGCGCGTACTTCGGCATGTCTTCCACGGATCGGCATCGCCGCTCGGGCGAACTGCTCGAGCAGTTCCAGCTCACCTCCCGGGCCGACGATCTGACGCGCGGGTTCTCCGGGGGGATGATGCAGCGGCTTTCGCTTGCCCGCGCCATGATGCACGACCCGCAGGTGTTGTTCCTCGACGAGCCTTCCACCGGCCTGGATCCTCAGACACGCCTGCTGCTGTGGGGCATCATTCGCGAGTATAACCAGCTCGGCAAGACGATTCTGATCACCACGCACAACATGGAAGAAGCGGACGAGTTGTGCCATCGCGTCGCCATCGTCGATCACGGCAAGATCATCGCCCTGGGCACGCCGGCCGAGCTGAAGACTTCGATCCCGGGCGGCTACGTGCTGCAGCTGCGGTTCAGTTCCTCGCCGGACGGACTTGTCGATCGATTAAAACAGTTGCCGGGCGTCACCGAAGTGCGCCAGAACGGCGTGGGGACCGATGTTTACGCCGATCGAGGAGGCCCGCTGATTCCCCCCATCGTTGCGGCGGCGGCGGAATCGGGCGTGGAGCTACACGACGTTCACATCTCCGAGCCGAGCCTCGAGAATCTGTTTCTACACCACACTGGAAGGAGCTTGCGTCAATGAACTGGAAAACGTTCTTGGCCCTGTTTGCCCGCGACGTTCGGGTCGCGCGCCGCGGCGCGATCGCGCTGATCATTCAGACGCTCTTACAGCCGCTGATGTTCGTGTTTATCTTTGGCCAGGTGCTGATCCGCGGCGGCATGATGGCGTCCAGCTACAAAGGAATGCTGCTGCCTGGCATCATCGCCATCGCCATGACCATGACGGGAGTGCAGGCGGTGGCGATGCCGGTGCTGGCCGAATTTCAGTTCACGAAAGAGATTGAGGACCGGCTCCTCTCGCCGATCCGCACGGAGTGGATCGCGATTGAAAAAATCCTGGCAGGCATGTTGCAGGCGCTGATTTCAGGGGCCGTGGTCGCCCTGCCCGCGCGATTCCTTCTGGGCTCGGATTTGGGTTTGAACACGCAGCATCTAGGTCTGGTCTGTCTGATCGCGGTCATGGTGGCGCTGTTTTCCTCGGCGGGCGGATTAACGCTCGGCTGTAGCGTCGGCCAGACCCAGATCGGCCTGATGTTCAGCGTAGTGCTGGCGCCGATGTTGATGTTCGGGTGCACCTATTATCCCTGGTCCGCGCTGGCGAGCTTCCCCATTCTTCAAAAACTGGTGCTGCTGAATCCATTGGTGTATGCGAGCGAGGGCCTGCGAGGCACGCTCGCGCCGCGGTACCCGCACATTTCGACCATGACCGTGATCGCGGCCCTGGCGGTGATCGACGTGGCGCTAGTCACGGCGGGTCTCTACCGGTTCCAGCGGAAAGCGGTCACCTAAACACGACTTTTGTGTGGCGCCTCAGTACCGATCGACTAGACCTTTCTTGTCACCCAAAACGGTGCTGATCCTCCATAGGCGGGTTACCTTAGGGTCCGTATGCTGTTTCTCAAGCATGCATCCTAACGCTTTGTAGCAAGCGCCGACCGCCCGACCGGCCAGCTTTCCTCCCGCGCGCAGCGTCGGTACCCGGCGCGCGTGCATTCCGCAACTGGTCTCCGAAGCGGCGGCGCTTTGGCCCGATGCGGTCGCGATTTCCTCCGGCTCCGAACGCCTCACCTACGGCGAACTGGAGGTTCGGGCCAACTAGCTTGCCGGATACCTGCGGGAGCTCGGCGTGGCGCGGGAAGTTCCGGTCGCGTTGTGCCTCGCCGAACCGTTAGATTATGTGACCGCCGCAATGGCGGCGTGGAAGGCGGGAGGAGTGCATCTGCCGCTCGATCCGGGTGCAGATCCATCTGCTCGATTCGAATCGCGAGCCGATGGGGCGCGGTGAAACTGCGGAGATCTACATTGGAGGCGCAGGAGTGGCGCGCGGCTACCGGAATCGCCCCGGTCTGGACCGTGAATATTTTCCTCCGAATCCCCTCCATCGGGTTCACATCGCACGCATGTACCGGACAGTCGCGCGCGGTTGCCGGCTCCCGGACGGCCGGATTTAGGCGAGCCAGCCAAGTTCTTCCGCGGCGCCGGGGCTGGTCGATCGAATGATCAAACCTTCCCCGGCTAAGCCGCGGCCCTGGTCGCCCAGGCGATTTGAACCGCTAGATACTCCAGTTCACCGTGATGATGGCGGTGGAGGAGTTGCCCTTGCTATCGATCACCGTCAGTTGGAACAGGTACTGGCCTGGGATCAGGCCCACCTGCACTTGAGCGATCGCCGAACCGGCGTTGGTGATGACCGCTCTATCGTTCAGAGAGGTCCAGACGAACGTCAGAGGAGTGTTCCCCGTCGGACTGAACGAGGCCGACGCGTCGAGCAGGATGTTGCGCTGGTTCGTGGTGATGATATTTCCGCCCTTGATCACGATGGTCGGGTTGGAGGTTCCTCCACTGCCGCCGCCGGGGACGGTCACCGTCAGAGACTGCTGCGCGGTTTGACCGCCGGCGCCGGTGGCGATACAGGTGTACGCGGTGGTCGCCTGCGGATTCACCGTCATGGTCGCGGTTGCACCGTTGGTCACCGTACCATTCAAGGTAATGGTGGTGGCGTTAGCCGCCTGACAACTCAGCACCACCGGTGCGCCCGGCGAGGGTGACGGGTTCGGTGTCGCCGTAAAAGACGTGATGCTCACCGCCGCCCCCACGTTTACGGCCGCCTGAGACGTAACGCTGCCGGCGGCGTTGGTCGCCGTCAGCACGTAAGTGGTGTTCGCCGTCGGGCTCACAGCCTGTGTGCCGCCCAGCGAAACGCTGCCGATGCCGTTGCTGATGCTTACTGAGGTCGCGTTTTCGACGACCCACAGCAACGTCGAGCTCTGACCGGACGCGATGGTTTGCGGTACGGCAGAGAACTGGATGATCCGGGGAAGCTGGCCGTTGGTTACGGTTACCGCCGCGGAACATGTGTTGGTTGCGCCGTTGGGGCCATTCGCCGTGATGGTGTAGGTGGTGCTGGCCGTCGGCGTCACGACGGAGTTGCCGCTTAGTCCCACGCTTCCGATGCCCGGAGTGATGGTCACCGAAGTGGCGTTGGTGGTTTGGTAGAACAACGTCGAGGACTCGCCCAGAATGATGGTGCTGGGCGATGCGTAGCAGAACGTCACCTGGGTGCTCGAACCGTTCACGACCACCGTCGCCGTCGCGTTCTGGCTGGAGGCGGCGTTGGTTGCGGTCAGAGTGTAAGTGGTGGTCGCAGTCGGCGAAACCGGGGCCGAGCCCGCGGCCGCGACGTTTCCGATGCCGCTGATGCTTACCGTGGTTGCGTTCAGCACTTTCCACGATAACGTCGAGGACTGGCCTGCCGCGATGTTGGTCGGATTGGCGTTGAAGAATTCAATATCCACGGTGGTCGCCGCCAACGTCGATATGTGGACGCGGGCCATGCCCTGTCCTCCCAGACTGTCGGTCACCACTACGCGGAAAATGTAGGTTTGGCCCGCGGTTGCCGGGAACGACGTGATGGCGCTGTTCGGATTCGATAGCATGACGGCCGGACCGCCGTCCTCGATCCAGTGGAACGTGATCGGAAGACCGTCAGGCGAGTAGGATGCCGAAGCGTTCAAAGTGATGGGGCCGGCGGGCACCCCGATCTGATCCGGACCCGCGTCCGCGACCGGAGGGGTGTGGCCCACGCGCACCTGTTTGGTGATGATTTCGTACCGCACTCGCGGCACGTCCACCGGAACGGGGCGATCCTGGGCCAGGAATTCCTTCGGCCGCAGCGAGTTGCCGAAAATGACGCCGACCACTGCACGGCCGTCGTTGCTGGGTCCCAGGAGGGTCGGGTTCAAGTCGCCTTCCACTGTGAACGCGAGTCGATTGTTCAGCGGGAACACGAAGCGCAAGGTACCGCCCGCGCGATCGCCATACACGAAGCTCTTCAGGTACCCGATGTTGCCTTCCAGGTAATTGTTGCCCCACAGGCCGGCGCTAAAGCTGGCGCCCGCCGAGTTGACCACTCTCAAATACCGCTGGTCGAGAAGATCGGGCGAAGTGACGCCGTTGGCAAGCACCGCCGACTGGCTGTTGATCAGGGCGTTGTTCAGGAACGCGTAGGTTCCGTACACTCCCAGTTTGCCCCACTTAAAGAGGTAGTCGAAATTAACGTTGGCCTGTCCCAGGGTTCCGCTGTTCTGATTGCCGGAGAGCGAAACGTTCTTGAAGCTCGAGAACAAGCTCGCCTGGAAGCGGCCGATGCGGTCCACCAGACCAAGGTCGATCTGGCCTTCCTTCTGGCCTTTGAAATATAGATACTCGCCCTGCGCCTGGAAGGCGTAGTGTTCCGCGAAGGTCCCAAAGAAGCGGCCCCGGCCCGTGGCCGTCACGTCTCCATTCTGATCCATACCGACGTTTACGCCGAGTAACTGGAACTTGGGGTCCTTCTTCTTCTCGATTTCCTTTTCGACGGCCTGCGCCACTTCGTCGGCGGTTGGCGGCTTCGAGGAGGGCTGATTGGCCTTCGATTCGAGTACCTGCTGCGCCTGCTTCAACCCGTCCAGCTCCCGTCGCAATGCCGCGTTCTGATCGGCCAGGTCCTTCAACATGCGCGCGATGTCGTCCAGTTTGTCCAGGCGTTTCAGGACTTCACTGCAGCAATCCGTCATGCCGCCCGCCACCGGTTTGGGCTGCTCCATGGCGCGAATCGCGTCGCCGACGCCGGCCGCGCTGACTGTACGGCCTTGATCGTCCATCACCGTGACCACGACGCGGCGGTTCATCCAGCGCGCTTCGTCGGTCTTGCTATAGGGCTTCTGACCGGGATATTTCGGATCCACTTTGCCGCGGGTCGAGATTTCGATTTGGCTCGGGCGGGCGCCGTACTTTACCAGGAAGTCGCGCACCGTGTTGCCGCGGGCCATGCCCAGCTTGTCGTTGTATTCGTTACCCCCGACCAGATCTGTGTGGCCTTCCACTTTGACTTTGTAGCCCGGATTCTTTTGCAGAAGCTCGGCAAGCCGCAGCAAGCTCGGGAATCCGTCCACGAGCACGGACGAGTTGAAGTCGAAATTGATTTCTTCCCAGTCATCCTTGTTGGCGTTGGTGTTCAGCCCCTGCGCCCATACGCCGGTCCCGATCATTACCAGGACAGCCATCAAGCCGGCGACTCGTTTTAACATTGAAGTAATCCTCCTAGTACTACAACATCCCCTAAGAAACCTGTTTGAAGCCACGCGCGGCCAGATGGTCGGCTGGCGCCATTCGTCACCCAGCGTCTGACCCGCAAAATACCTGTACCGGTACCCGGGAAATCGGCTGATTCCTACCTCGGCTTCACCTGTACAACACTTATGACTGCTTTTGGAACTGCGGACCGCGACAACCTCAGCAACGATCCGCTTACAGAATACACCAACTGCCTGTAGATACGCCACTTGTGCGAGATGTTTCACGAATCTTCTTGCTCTTGATCCCCCGAACTTAGATAATGGATGCGGGCCTGCCGGACGGGCAGTCGCCCGCTCGAATGGGAGGAATCCCACGACGGCGGGAGGAAAGTCCGGTCTCCATAGGGCAACATGCCGGCTAACGGCCGGGGGGATTCGCTTAAAGCGAGTTTTACGGAAAGTACCACAGAAAACAATACCGCCTGCTGGGGATGCGAATTCTCGGCCGGTAAGGGTGAAAAGGTGCGGTAAGAGCGCACCGCGGCCGCAGCAATGCGCGCCGGCAGGGTAAACCCCATGCGGAGCAAGACCAAATAGGGGAGGAGGAGCGGCCCGCTCCGTTTCACTTCCGGGTAGGTCGCTGGAGCCGGGGAGAGATTCCCGGCCAAGAGGAATGACTGTCACCCCGCAGGGGGTCCAGAAACCGGCTTATAGTCCGGCAGGCCATTATTACAATTTAAGAAATCCCTCCGCCGAGACGACTCCGCGGCCCAGGATCTCAACCAGGTCCCCCTGAACGCGGACTTCGATTCGGCTCGGGCGTCCCAACGAATATCCTTGCTCGACCACCACGCGCTGCCCGTCGCTTAGGGCGTTCTTGACGAGATAGGCGGCTAACGGCCCAGCCGCGCTCCCGGTCGCCGGATCTTCGGAAATTCCCGCCACCGGGTTAAAGAACCGCGCGTGCGCCGTGGATTCGCGATTCTCCGGGTCGAGGCTGAAGAGATAGCATCCCTGGCCGCCGGCGGCGAGCATGATCGCGCGTAATTGATCCGAATCAGGCCGCGCGCGAGCGATCGTGTCGCGATTCCGAAGTTCGACCAGCATGTGAGGGGCTCCAGTCGAAACCACCTGTGCGGGCAGATTACCCAGATCGACCTCAGCCAGCCGCAAGGCTGCGGCAAGCGCTACTCGATCCTGTTGAACCGCCCCGAATTTAGGCGGCGATTGGGTCATGACGATACCCACAGGCTTTCCGCCCTCAGCCACGATCTCCACCGGCAGCACGCGATCCCCAAGTTCCTGATGAAACCGGTTGCTCCCATCCTGCAACTCCACTTTGCGGCCGGCGTCGGCGATCCACCACCACGCGCCCAGAGCATTATGGCCCGCGCCGAAGGCTTCAAATCCAGTAGGAGTGTAACAACGCAGCCGGAACGTCGCTCCGGCCCGCGTGGGCGGGAGCACGAATGTCGTTTCCGACTGATTGAACTCGCGCGCCATGGCCTGCATAGTCGCGACGTCCAACGATTCCGCGTCCGGTACCACCGCCAGCGGATTCCCGGTCAACGGCGCATCAGTGAAAACGTCGACAAAAAAGAATGGGACGCGCATTTCCTATTAATGATCGTCTTTTTGATAAGATCTTGTTTGATATGCTACCGCGAACCACCGTTTCCCGCCGAACTGCGCTCGGGCTGCTGGCCTCGGGCGGAAGCCTGCTCGCGATTGACACTCGTGAGCCTGCGCCGAAGTTCAAAGCCAAAACGATTGATGGCGAGTCCTTCAACAACGACTCGATTGCCGGCAAAGCGGTGCTGATCCAGTTCTGGGCCACCTGGTGCCCGTACTGCAAACAAGATCAGCCGGCCGTCGACGCGATGGTCGACGAGTTTCAAAGCAAGGGATTGATCGTGCTCGCGGTGGACGTCGGCGAATCGAAGAAAAAAGTGAAGCAATTTCTCGAAAAATCGCCGCGATCCTGCAAGATTGTGCTCACCGAGGACACCAATCTCGCCGCCTGGTACGCGGCCAGGGTCTATCCTTACTACGTGATGATCGATACGCGCGGTAAAGTCGCGGGAGAGCACAAGGGAGTCGCCGGCGAAGGTGGGTTGCGCCGCCTGATCCGTAAGGCCGGTCTCGACTCGGAATAGCGGAATCGTCCCACTGGTTATTCAACGCCTCAACAGGTGACCACCAGCGCGCCATTCGTCATGCTCCTGTGAGCGACTGGCTGATGCGGCCGAGATAGTGAACATGGAACTGCAATCGAACAGAGCCCAGAGAAGAGCACCAGATGTTCGTCGGTGACCGTCGCAAGGGTCCAGCAGTTGGTTATTAGCGGTGACTCAATCGGACTCAGCCAACTAGTTCACCCATTCAAATCCCCAAACTCTAAGCCGCCGGAAGCGATACTTCCAGACACGCGCCACCGTCCGGTCGGTTGCTCGCCGAAATAGTCCCGCCGTGCTGCGTGACGATTCCTGCCGCGACCGTCAATCCCAAGCCGGTGCCGCGAGCATCAAGCCTGGTTGTCACGAACGCGTCGAAAATGTCGGGCAGCACTTCGGCGGGAATCCCGCGACCATTGTCTTCCACCGCCACCATCATCCACGGTTTCCCGCCACGCATCCGCCGTTGAGATCGCACATCGATGTGGCCCGACGGGCTCTCGATCGCGTTCAGTGCATTCCTCAGCAGATTCACAAACACCTGCACCAGCCGGTCTGAATTGCCGATCACTCGATCTTCGGATCGTACGTGGCTGGTAAACTCGACTCCGGAGCTCTTTTCGTCAATCGCCACCAGGCCCCAGGCTTCGTCAATCAAAGGCCGCAGCGCGATCGGCTCCACGTGCTGTTTGCGAACCTTGGAGAAATCCACCAGGCTCTCGCTGATGCGCTGCAGGCGCTGCGCGACGCGCTGCATTCTGGCCAGGCGCTCCAGCGTTTGTGAATCGCGCGTGGTCTCGATCAGCTTCTCGATGGATCCGTTCATCACCGCCAGCGGCGTATTCAATTCATGCGCGACGCTTGCCGAAAGCAGGCCGAGGCTCACCAGGCGGTCCTGTTCTTCCAGTCGCCGCAGCGCGGCCGCCAGTTCGTCTTCATGCTTTCGCAGCGCCGCTACGGTCTCATTGCGGGACCGCATGATCTGTCCGATCTCGTCGCCCAGAATATCCTCGGGCGGAATGATCTCGCCGTCCCGGTGCCCCGCTTGCGTCGCGGTGTCCGCCTCCAGCATCCTCCGCAGCGGACGGTAGACATACAGCGGCATAATAGCGGATTCGAGCACCAGGACCGCCAGCACATAAATGCTCCCCAGCACCAGGAACAGCGTGATTTTCGCCCGCGCCACCGCGCTTCGGTAAGACTGCTGCGAGAGCCGGATCTCGCCCGCCGCGCGCGGCACCTGCTGCATAATGCTGACCTCGCGGGCCCGCGCGTCCGCCACCAACTTTTCAAACAGCGGAATCAGCGAGAAATATGCGGAGCAGGTTAGCACCAGAAAGAAGAGGTTGTGGAGCACCATCAACTTCGGCCGGACCTTGAGGTTGCCGAACGTTTTTGTCAGACTGTAATTCCTCTTGTAAAACAAGAATTAATGCACTCCTTGCGTATCTGTTCCAGCTGTGGTAGAAACATAAATTAACAATTTACAATGGCTGCTATCTTTCCGAAGTCGTCTGACCTCATCCTGAAGATCCTCGGCGCCGTGGTCGGCCTGGGCGCGCTGGCCGGTGTTGCCGGTTACGCTTACTACACCTACCCGACGGTGATCGATACGGGATACCAACCGGTCCAGCCGGTACCTTACAGCCACAAGCTGCACGCGGGACAACTGGGACTGGACTGTTTCTACTGCCACTCTACCGTTTATAAAGCCGCCTACGCCGCCGTTCCGGCGACGCAAACCTGTATGAACTGCCATACCAAGGTTAAACCGGAGAGTCCGCGCCTGGCGCTGGTCCGGCAGAGCTTTGCGACCGGACAACCGATCCCGTGGGTAAAAATTCACTTTCTTCCTGACTTCGTTTATTTTAACCACCAGGCGCACGTCACCGCCGGGGTGAGCTGCGTAAGCTGCCACGGCCGCATCGATCAGATGATCGAAGTGCACCAGGAGAAGCCGCTGAACATGGCGTTCTGCCTGGCCTGCCATCGCGATCCTGCGCCGAACGTGCGGCCGGCGGAACTGGTGACCAAGCTCGATTGGCAGCCTGATCCGGCCTTGGGCAAGGACGCGCGCGAGATCGGGCAGGAAATCATCGCGCAAAAACATCTGAATCCGCCTACCAACTGCTCGGGGTGTCATCGATGAAATCGGAGTCTTATCTCAATCAAGACTTGTAACGCCACGGGCGCCAAGTACTGGCGGAGCCTGGACCAGCTTGCCGGCACGGCGGAGTTCCGCCAGTGGGTGGAGCGCGAGTTTCCCGCGGGCGCCAGCGAAATGCTGGACGCCAAGTCGCGCCGCAACGTTCTCAAGCTGATGGCCGCGTCGTTCGGTCTCGCCGGATTGACGGCGTGCCGGCGGCCCGTCGAGCACATCCTGCCGTATGCCAAGGCCGTCGAGGATCTGATTCCCGGCCAAGCCTATTTTTACAGCACCGTGATGACACTCGGCGGGCAGGCGACCGGCTTGCTGGTCGAGACTCATGACGGCCGTCCCACCAAGATCGAAGGGAATCCGGATCATCCCGTTAGTCTCGGCGCGGCGACGGCGATGCAGCAGGCGTCGATCCTGGGCTTGTACGATCCGGATCGCTCGGCGCGGTTCCTCGAGAACGGCGCGGAAACCAAGAAGAGCTGGCCGGAGTTTCAGGCGTACCTTAAAGGGATTTCGCTCGGCGACGGTTCCGGGCTGCGATTCCTGAGCGACGCGGTGATTTCGCCTTCGCTCGCGGCCATGCGCGCCGACGCGCTGAAGAAATATCCCAAAGCCAAGTGGGTGGAGTTCGAAACCATCTCGCGCGACAACGAGCGCGCGGGCGCGATGCTCGCGTTCGGCGATGCCCTCGAAGTTCATCCGCAGTTCGACAAAGCCAAAGTGATCGTGGCGCTGGATTCGGATTTTCTGGGCCTCGATTCGCCGTCGCCGCTTCCGACCAAACAGTTTTCGAAGCGCCGGCGCGTGGCCGCCGAAGAGGATCTGGACCGGATCAACCGGCTCTACGCGGTCGAATCTCAATTTTCGATCACCGGCGCGAATGCGGATCACCGGCTGCGGATGAAAGCCGCCGAGGTGAAGCAGTTCGCCATCGATCTGGCGGCGTCGCTGGGCGCGATTCAGGGATTGAACATCGTGGGCGGCGGCGACAAGCGTGCGAAGTTTCTGGCCGCGATGGTGAAGGATCTGAAATCTGCCGGAATCGAAGCGCTGGTGGTCGCGGGACCGCGTCAGCCGGCGAGCGTACACGCACTGGCGGCGCTGATCAATCAGTCGCTCGGCAGCGCGGCGGTTTCCTACGTGAAGCCGGAAAAGGCCGAGCCGGGAATCGATTCCGGGCTCGCTGCCTTGAAGACGCTGACGGCCGACATGAACTCCGGCCAGGTTTCGACGCTGGTGATTCTGGGCGGGAATCCCGTTTATACCGCGCCGGCCGATCTGCAATTTGCCGCCGCGCTCGCCAAGGTCGCCAATTCGATTCATCTGGGACTGGAAGAAGACGAGACAGCCGCATCGGCGAAGTGGCACGTGCCCGGGCGCTCATTATCTGGAAACCTGGTCCGACGCCCGCAGCTCCGACGGGACCGTGGCGATCCAGCAGCCGATGATCGACACGATGTACGGCGGCAAGTCTCCCGCCGAAATGGTCGCGATGATCACCGGCGCGAAGGATCAGAAAGCCTACGACATCGTCAAGAATTTCTGGACCTCGCAGTGGCCCGCGAAGGATCGCGAAAAGATCGTGGCGGAAATCGGTGCACGACGGTATCGTCGCCGGAGTGAAGCCGGTGGAGGCCGCGAAGGCTTCGGTGGACGCGAAGAAACTCGCAGCGGCGATCGCGGCGGAACCGAAAGCGTCAACCGACGGAATCGAAGTTTCCTTCGTCGCGAGCTCGGCCACCTGGGATGGCCGGTTCGCCAACAACGCCTGGATGCAGGAAGCGCCGGACCCGATGACCAAGCTCACCTGGGGCAACGCGGCGCTGATGAGTCCCGCCACGGCGCGTGCGCAGAGCTTGACCGACGGCGATGTGGTCACTCTTTCGCGCGGCAGCTACAAATTGGAAGCCGCGGTTCTGATTCAACCCGGCCAAGCCGATCAGGCGGTCACGATTTCTCTCGGATACGGCCGCACGCAATGCGGACGCGTCGGCCGCGAGGTCGGGTTCAACGCGAACCTGATCCGCGCCTCGGACGCACCGTGGTTCACCGCCGGCTTCTCGATCGCGCCGACGGGCAAGCGTCACAAGCATGCGTCTACGCAGGAACACGGCACCATCGACGACAAGGGTGTGAACGCAGAGCACCAGAACAGCCGCCCGGTCTATCGCGAAGTTTCGATCGAAGAGTACCAGAAGAACCCCAAGGCGATCGAGGAGATGTCGGAGATCCCCGAGCTCCAGTCGATTTATCCCGAGCGCGTTTACGATCAGGGTTATCAATGGGGCATGGCGATCGATCTGACAGCCTGCACCGGCTGCAACGCGTGTGTGGTTGCGTGCCAGGCCGAAAACAATATTCCGGTGGTCGGGAAAGAACAGGTAACGCGCGGACGCGAGATGCACTGGATTCGCATGGATCGCTATTACGTGGGTCCCGAGGACGATCCGCGCGCGGTGGAGCAGCCGATTCCGTGCATGCAGTGCGAAAATGCGCCCTGCGAAAACGTCTGCCCGGTGGCCGCCACGACGCACAGCCCGGAAGGGTTGAACGACATGGCGTACAACCGCTGCGTCGGCACGCGCTACTGCCTGAATAATTGCCCCTTCAAGGTGCGGCATTTCAACTTCCTGAACTTCCACAAGCATGAGCCGGAAATCGAAGGGATGGTCTACAACCCCGACGTCACGGTTCGCATGCGCGGCGTGATGGAAAAATGCACCTACTGCGTGCAGCGCATCCAGGAAACCCGGATCAAGGCAAAGAATGAAGGTCGGCGGGCCATCAAAGACGGCGAGATCGTCACGGCCTGCCAGCAGACTTGTCCGGCCGACGCCATCGTATTTGGAAACATCAACGACCCCAACAGCCGCGTCACGAAATTGAAGAAGCAGGAGCGCAACTACGCGATGCTGGCCGAGCTCGACATCCGGCCGCGCACCACCTATCTCGCGAAGTTGCGGAACGAGAATCCGGAGCTGGCATAACGAATGTCTGATATCGCTATCACACAAAACCCGGCCTTGATGGAGACGAATCCTCCGCTGATTCGGGCGCAAGGATTATCACGACCTCTCCGAGCAGATCAGTTCCATCGTCGAGGGCGACGTCCTCAAGACGCCGTTGAAGTATTGGATCACGCTCAGCGTAACCGGGTCGATCACCGGGCTGCTGGGCCTGATGCTGACCTACCTGGTCGCCACCGGTATCGGCGTGTGGGGTAATAATCGGCCGATCGGATGGGCGTGGGACATCACCAACTTCGTGTTCTGGATCGGTATCGGCCACGCCGGCACGCTGATTTCGGCGATTCTGTTTCTGTTCCGTCAAAAGTGGCGGACTTCGATCAACCGCTCGGCGGAAGCGATGACGTTGTTCGCCGTGATGTGCGCCGGCATCTTTCCGCTGTTCCACACCGGCCGTCCCTGGCGAGCTTACTGGTTGTTTCCCGTGCCCAACTCGGATTTGAATATGTGGCAGAACTTCCGCAGCCCGCTGATCTGGGACGTGTTCGCGGTATCCACTTATTTCACCGTGTCGCTGCTGTTCTGGTACACGGGTCTGGTTCCGGATCTCGCCACCTTGCGCGATCGCACTTCGAAAAAGCTGAAGCAATGGATTTACGGGATCATGAGCTTCGGCTGGCGCGGATCCGCCCGGCACTGGCGCAACTACGAAGCCGCGTACCTGATCCTGGCCGGCATCTCGACGCCGCTGGTGCTTTCGGTTCACACCATCGTTTCGTTCGACTTTGCGACCTCGGTGATTCCCGGCTGGCACACCACGATCTTCCCTCCTTACTTTGTCGCCGGCGCGATTTTCTCGGGATTCGCCTGCGTGATGACGCTGCTGATCATCGCGCGGTGGGCGCTGAATCTCCACAATCTGATCACCATCAAGCATCTGGAAAACATGAACAAGATCATCCTGGTGACCGGATCGATCGTCGGGTACGCGTATGCGTGTGAGTTTTTCATCGCCTGGTACAGCGGCAACATCTATGAGCGATTCACGTTCATCAATCGCGCTTTCGGGCCCTACTTTTGGGCCTACTGGACCATGGCGTCGTGCAATGTATTTATCCCTCAACTGTTCTGGTTCAAGAAGTTGCGCACCAGCATTCCGGTGATGTTTGTCATCAGCATCACCACCAACATCGGGATGTGGTTTGAGCGCTTCGTGATCATCGTCACCAGCCTGCATCGCGACTTTCTGCCCAGTTCGTGGGGTTATTTCCATCCCACCTGGGTGGACATGTGCACGTTCACGGGAACCATCGGGTTGTTCCTGACGCTCTTCTTGCTTTTTGCGCGATTCCTGCCGATGATCGCCATCTCTGAAGTGAAGGGTGTGCTGTCGTACGAGAAAACTTTGTTCAAAGGGCAGGAAACGGGGGTGCTGGCGAAATGAACCTGGACCCCAACGCCATCCGCGACAAACTGGGCATTGGCGACGATAAAGTTTACGGCGTGATCGGCGAATTCGCGGAACCGCATGAGCTGGTCCATGCCGGCCGCAAGATTCGCGAAATGGGCTACACCAAGCTGGACGCCATGTCGCCGTTCCCGGTGCATGGCATCGACGACGCCATCGGCGTTCCGTATTCGAAACTGGGCTGGATCGTGATCTGCGTCGGGCTATGCGGCACCGCGACGGCGCTGCTGCTGATCTGGTGGTGCGGCGTGATCAATTATCCGCTGGTGATCGGCGGCAAACCGCTGTTCGATTTCACCTTCTCGATTCCCATCACGTTCGAGCTGACGGTGCTGTTCTCGGCGTTTGCGAGCGTCATCGGAATGCTCGCGTTGAACGGATTGCCGCGGCTGTATCATCCGTCGTTCAACTACCGCAACGCGCATCGCGCCAGCGACGACCGGTTTCTGCTGGTGATCGAAGCCGACGATCCCAAGTTCGACGCGCAGAAATCCGCCGAGCATCTGCGCAGCGTCGGCGCCGATACGGTCGAGGTGGTGGAAGGATGAGGACTCACAATCCGGTCTGTGTGGGCCGGTGGATATTGCGCGCTGCCGCTGGCGTGCATTCTGGTCGCTCTGCTGTTCCTGTCGGGATGCTCAGCGTCCAGCGGGATCCTCCTGTCGAGGTTTGGGACGACATGAAGCGGCAACCCAAGTTCAAGCCGCAGATGCAAAATCGACCTGTTCGCCGATGATCGCGACAGCCGCCGTCCTCCGGAGGGTGTGGTGGCGCGCGGGCAGCTGGCCGAGGATACCGTCTACAACACCGGCATGGACGGCGAAATGTACGTCGGCAAGAATCCCGTGCCGGTCACCATGGATCTGCTGAAGAACGGACAGCCGAAATTCGCCACCTACTGCACGCCGTGCCACGATCGCACCGGATCGGGCCAGGGAATCGTGCCGATTCACGCGCCCTACCTGGCAGCCGTCGAATCTGATGGAAGATCGCGTGGTGCAGTTCGCCGACGGCGAGATTTTCAACGTGATCACCAACGGCCGCCGCACCATGCCGGCGTACAAGTTTCAGGTTTCGGTGGAGGACCGCTGGGCCATCATCGCGTATCTGCGCGTGTTGCAGCGGGCCGCGCACGCGACCATGAACGACGTCCCGGCGGATCACAGATCGGACCTGCAATGAGCAGCCCAAATGACCACCACCCACACACCGACAACTACCAGATGGAACCCGCCCGCTGGGCGACGGGCCGCAACGTACTGATGTTCGCGGCGCTGGTCGCCGTGATCGCCTGCGTGGCCGGCTATATTCAGGACCCCACGCGCTTTTTCCGATCGTATATCGTGGCATTCGCCTACACCGCGGTCATCGGGCTGGGCGCGTTTTTCTTCGTCATGGTGCAGTATCTGAGCGGTTCGGCGTGGAGCGTCACGGTGCGCCGCATCATGGAAAACATCATGGTGACGCTGCCGTTCGGCGCGCTGCTGTTCATCCCGGTCGCGCTCGGACTGAAGGACATTTATTCCTGGACCAACGCCGACCCTGGTGGCGCACGACACGGTGCTGACAGCGAAGTCGGGCTATCTTTCGCAGAACTTCTTCATGCTGCGCACCTACGTTTTCTTCGCGCTGTGGTCGCTGTGGATTTTCTCGATCTATCGCCAATCCACCAAGCAGGACACGCGATAAGTCGATCCGCCAGATGCACATCGCCTCGCGATGGAGCGCGCCGGGATTGTTCCTGGTCGTCGTGGTAGGAACGCTGGCATCCTTCGACTGGCTGATGTCGATTGAGCCGAAGTGGTATTCGACCATCTTCGGTCTCTACATCCTGTCCGGCGGCGCGCTGTCGTTCATGTCGGTCGTGACCCTGGTCGCGCTCGGCTTCCGCCGCTCCGGAATCCTGACCAAATCGATCACCATGGAGCATTATCACGATCTGGGCAAGTGGATGTTCGCGCTGACCGCGTTTTACACCTACATCGCGTTTTCGCAGTACATCCTGATCTGGTACGCGAATCTTCCCGAGGAAACCGTCTGGTATCGTCACCGTACCGCCGGCAGCTGGCTGTGGTGGGGACTGGCGATGCCGTTCATCCGCTTCATCATCCCGTTTTTCACGCTGCTCAGCCGCCCGGCCAAGCGCAACCTGACGATCCTCGGCTTGGTGGCGGCTTGGAGCCTGATCGTCGAATACGTCGACCTCTACTGGATCGTGATGCCTGAGTATTACAAGGACGGCCCGCAGATACACTGGCTGGATTTCGCGACCCTCGCGGCCACGCTCAGCCTGTGCGGGCTCGTATTCTGGGGTCGATTCAAGAAGCACAAGATGGTCCCGGTGGGCGATCTGCGCTTCGAACAGGGACTGCATTTCGAGAACGCATAATATGAGCGACCAAGAGATTCGACACGCAGATGCTCGCGAAGGTTTCGATGATACGGAACCTCGCGCGGGAGCCATCGCCGCGTTTGCCATCGGCAGCGTCGCACTGCTGATCCTGACCATCGTGGCGCTCGAAGTGTATTTCAACCATATCTGGGAAGAGGCCGTGTATGAAAAAGTTCTGGCGCCGCCGAGCGAGCAGTTGAACGCGCTGCATTCCCGCGAGGATTGGTTCCTGACGCATTATTCCTACGCCGACAAGAAAAACGGCGTCGTAAGAATTCCCGCTCGACCGCGCCATGGAATTGTTCAGTGAAGAAGCGGCGGCGGGGAAACTGTTTTACCCGGCGAAGAATACTTTGCCGAAAAAAGAGGAGCCCGCGCCCGCGGCGGCTCCTGCGCCCGCGAAATGAGTTTTTACTTGATTTGCCGCAGACTAATTTCGTTCCTGATCCTGGCTGCGCCGCTGTTCGCGCAGAAGGACCCGCTGCCTTCAGGCAAGCCCGCCGCGCTGCCCGTCGGCGTGCGTCCGCCGCAGCTTGAAGGCGTCGGGGTCGACGAGCATCTGGGCCGCAACATCGATCTCAACCTCACGTTCATCGCCGAAAACGGGTATCCCGTCGCGCTCAAGGAATTTTTTCACCAGGGCAAGCCGGTCCTTCTCGATCTGGTCTATTACTCCTGCCCGATGCTGTGCAACCTGATCCTCAACGGACAGGCGCAGGTGATGCGGGAGATCCCCTGGAATCCCGGGCGACCAGTATGAAGTGGTCACCATCAGCATCGATCCGCAGGAGTCTTTCGATCTGGCGCGCCGGAAGAAGGAAACCTACCTCGGCAGTATGAACCGTCCCGCGACCTGGCATTTCCTGTGCGACAACGACGGCAACGCAAAGAAACTGGCTGAGGAGATCGGGTTTCATTACCGGTACGATCCGCTGCAGGAACAGTTCGCGCACGCCGCCTCGATTTTCATCCTGACTCCGGAAGGCCGCATTGCTCGGTATCTTTACGGCACGCGTTTCCGCCCCATGGATGTGCGGTTCGCGCTGGCTGAGGCTTCCGAAAACCGGACCTCGATGACGGTCGAAAAACTTCTGCTGTTTTGCTATCAATATGATCCGAACAAACACACCTACGTTGTGTTTGCGGCCACCGTCATGCGCATCGGCGGGGCCTTGACGGTGTTCATCATCGCGTTTTTCCTGTGGCGCTTGTTTCAAGGCGAGCGGGAAAGAGCGGCTCGCCTCAAAGAGGGAATTGCATAAATGGAGTGGCTTCGCGCAACGATGTTGCCTCCACAAGGCTCGGCGTTCGCCGCCGAAGTGGACGGCGTGTACATGGGTATTGTTCTGGCTGAGCGTGGTCCTGTTCCTGGGAATCGCGATCGCGGCGATCTATTTCGCCTGGCGGTATCGCTATAAGCCCGGCCGCGTGACGCCGCATCAGACCCACAACACCACGCTCGAAATCGTCTGGAGCGTCGGCCCGCTGCTGCTGTGCGTCGGCATCTTTTTCTGGGGCCTGAACGGCTGGATGAAGTATGCCGTGGCGCCGGGCGAGGCCATGGAGGTCCAGGTCACCGCCAAACAATGGCTGTGGCAGTTCGAATATCCCGATGGATCGCGCACCGTCAATGAGCTGCACGTCCCCGTGAACAAGCCGGTGCGCTTCATCATGACCAGCGAGGACGTGTTGCACGATTTCTTCGTCCCCGACATGCGCGTGAAGCACGACATCGTCCCCGGCCGCTACACCGAAGTCTGGTTCACGCCCACGGTTCTGGGTCTTCATCACGTCACCTGCGCGGAGTATTGCGGCAAGGGCCACTCCGACATGACCGCCAAGCTGGTGGTCGACACGCCCGACGATTTTCAAAACTTCGTCGAGACCGGCGGCACCGAGTGGGAGGATTACAAGACCAATCCGGCCGCATGGGGCAAGCTTCAGTGGGAACGCAAAGGGCTGCTCCACCTGCCATTCCATCGACGGCTCACGCACCGCCAACGGCGGCCCGAGCTGGAAGGGCATTTGGGGAAAAATGGAAAAAATGAACGACGGCAAGCTGGTGCTGGTCGACGCGGATTACGTGCTGGAGTCGATGATGCAGCCGCAGGCCAAGATCGTCGCCGGCTTTGAGCCGATCATGCCGACCTTCCAAGGCCTGCTGCGGCCCGCACGAAATTCAGGGGATTATGGCGTTCATCAAGTCCTCGGCAACGACCCGAATGGCGGACCGCCGGCGCCGACTGTGCTTGCTCTTCCGCCCAAACCCGCGGCGCCGGCGGCTGGACAGAAATAGGGGATTGAACATGGCAAACACATTTGCATCTCAAGCGCACATCGGAGATCGGCCGCGTCCGGCATTGAATTATCTCAACGCGCGAAAGGGCATCTGGAGCTGGATGACCACGGTCGACCACAAGCGGATCGGCGTCATGTATCTGGTGGGCGTTCTGGGCGCATTCTTTGTCGGCGGAATGTTTGCGCTGATGGTGCGTCTGTCGCTGCTGACGCCTTCGCACATGTTGTTCGGCAGGGTGCTCATGACCGCGGAAACTTATAACCGTGTGTTCACGCTGCACGGCGCGATCATGGTGTTCCTGTTCATCATTCCTTCAGTGCCCGCCGCGCTCGGAAACTTTGTGCTGCCGCTGATGCTGGGCGCCAAAGACGTCGCGTTTCCACGGCTCAACCTGGCCAGCTTTTACCTGTGGTGCACCGGCGCGGTGATGGCGATCTGCTTCCATGATCATCGGCGCGGTCGACACCGGCTGGACCTTTTATACGCCCTACAGCACCACCACCAGCGGCACCGTCGGCCTGATGGTCATGGCGGTTTTCATTCTCGGCTTTTCGTCCATCTTCACCGGCATCAATTTCGTCGCCACAGTGCATAAACTTCGCGCCCCCGGCATGGGCTGGTTCGATATGCCTCTGTTTGTGTGGGGCATCTACTCCACCGCGATCATCCAGGTGCTGGCCACCCCGGTGCTCGGAATCACGCTGGTCCTGCTGCTGCTGGAACGTGTCTTCAACATCGGTATCTTCGATCCGAAGATCGGCGGCGACCCGGTTCTGTTCCAGCACTTCTTCTGGTTCTACTCGCATCCGGCCGTGTACATCATGATTCTGCCCGGCATGGCGATCATTAGCGAGCTGATCCCCACATTCTCGCGAAAAACCATGTTCGGCTACCGCGCGGTGGCCTATTCGAGCGTATCGCTCGCCTTGCTCAGCTTCATCGTCTGGGGCCACCACATGTTCGTCGCCGGCCAGTCCCAGCTCGCCACCGTGATTTTTTCCGCGCTGACGTTCCTGGTCGCGATTCCGTCGGGCGTCAAAATGTTCAATTGGCTAGGGACGATGTATAAGGGAAATATTTCGCTCGAAACGCCCATGCTGTACGCGATCAGCTTCCTGCTGCTGTTCGCCATCGGCGGACTGACCGGAATCTTCCTCGGCACGCTTTCCGTCGATGTGCATCTTACCGACACCTATTTTGTGGTCGCCCATTTCCATTACGTAATGATGGGCGGAACCGTGATCGCCTTTGTGGGAGGCATCCATTACTGGTGGCCGAAGATGACCGGGCGCATGTATTCCGAGTTCTGGGGACGCATCGCCTGCGTGCTGGTCTTCATCGGCTTCAACGTGACTTTCTTCACGCAGTTCATCATGGGCAGCCTGGGGATGCCGCGCCGTTACTACAACTACCTGCCGCAGTATGCTCCCTATCACATGGTGTCGACCGTGGGTTCCTGGATTCTGGCCACCGGCTTCTTCATCACCGCCGCATACCTGCTGGCATCCCTCCGCAAGCCGATGGACGCGCCCGATAATCCGTGGGGCGGCACCACGCTGGAATGGCAGACTTCTTCGCCGCCGATCGAACACAACTTCGAAGATCAACCGGTGCTTCAGAGAGCGCCGTACGATTACCGTCCGGAGCCGGTCGGCCACAAATGAGGACCGCATGAGTACGACGACCATCGCAGATCCGCACAGCCACGGGCATGACCCGCATCAGCAGCACCATTTCGCCACGATGGAGCAGCAGGCCGATACCACCAAGATCGGCATGTGGCTGTTCCTGGCCACTGAAGTTCTTTTGTTTGGCGGGCTCTTCGTCGGCTTCGGCCTGATGCAATCGCGTTATCCCCAGGAATTTATCGAGGCGCATGAGCATTTGCAGCGTCCGCTGGGCGCGCTGAACACCATCGTGCTGCTGGTTTCAAGCTGGACCATGGTGATGGCCGTAATGTCGTCGAAAAAAGCCGACCGCACAAAGACCGTGATGTTCCTGCTGTTCACCATCCTGTGCGCCTGCATCTTCCTCGGCGTCAAGTATTTCGAGTATTCGCACAAGTTCGAAGAAGGTCTTTTGCCGGGACACTGGTACAAAGCGCAGGTCACCGACACGGTCCACACCGCCGCGGGAACCATCAGCCACGGCTATGCCACGTTCTTCAGCTTTTATTTCATGATGACCGGCCTGCACGGCATCCACATTCTGGTCGGCATCCTCCTGCTGACCTGGATCACGGTGCGCGCGAATCGCGGCGAGTTTTCGCACGCCTATTACACACCCGTCGACTTGATCGGCCTGTACTGGCACCTGGTCGACCTGATCTGGATTTACCTGTTCCCGCTTTACTACCTGATCAAATGAGCACGCATACTGAACACACCCACACCCACGGCGGCAATGAATCCAGGACGTATCTCCTCACTCTGGTCGTGCTGCTGATCCTGACCGTGATTACCGTAGCGGCATCGTACGTCGATTTCGGCGCCGGCAACATCGCCATCGCGCTGTTTATCGCCACCGTGAAGGCCAGCCTGGTGGCCCTGATCTTCATGCACCTGAACCACGAAAAGCCGGTCAACGCGATCATTGCGGTGGCGGGATTTCTGTTCCTGGGGATCTTCCTGATGTTCTGCTTTATCGACTTCGACAGCCGTGTGAATTTCCAGCCGGTGAACCTGAAACCCGTGGTCCAGACCCCGGCGGCGCCCGCACCCGCGGCGCCCGAGAAGAAGTAAATTACTGCGGCTGCTTCTTGTCGACCGGTGGATCCGTCGGCTTGCGCAGCGTGGGAGCTTTCTTCTTCGGCTGAGTGGCGGCCTTGTCTGCATCGGTTTGAGCCTGTTTCTTTTCTTCCGGCGTCATTTCCGCGTCGCGCTCGGCCTTCTCCTTCTTGTCCTTCGAATTGATCTCCGTCGCGCGTTCGGTTGTGTCCGACTTCGACAACTCGTAACTGTCTTGGGTCGTGTCTACCGCCTGCTTCAGCACGAACTCATACCGTGCCAGGTCCTTCGGCTGCGAATCCTCGATCTTCTGCAGTCTTTGCAGCATTTCGGCTTCCCCCGCCGCCACTGCGGTGTTGCCCAGACCGATTGCGAGCTTGCGCCGCAGCGCGTCGTCGGCCACCGTGTCGATCGCCTCGATGATCTTCGAGTAATCGTCCAGCAGATCGTGGATCAGCGCGCTCCGCCCCGGCTTGTCCTTCGACAGAAGCTGATTCACCTGGTCCAGCCGCTGCCGCGCGAAGTGCAGATACAGCTTCATGCGCTCGTTCGGCTCCTGAATTTCGCGCACCTGGTCCGCTTCGTCTGACGTGAGAAAATCGCGCGCGGCTTGCGCGGCCAGGGGCAGCGCGCACAAACTCAGAATCGCAAGAAATCGCATAAGCCCCCTAATTCTTTTTCTTGCTCATGATTCCCTGGAGCAGATCGTCGTGGACTTCCGCCACCCGGTCGCGCACCTTTTCGACCACGGAACGCTCCTCAAAGCCGACCGACTCGCGCAACCCGTCCAGCCTCCGCAGCAGTTCTCGCGTCCTTAACTCCGCGCGCTTGTAGTACTTGTTGTTGCGTGCGTTCTTGCGGGTTTCTTCCAGCGATTGATAGGACAACTCCACCGAAGCGCGCGCATCTTCCATCGCGGCCTGCCACTTCGCCGCATCCCCCGCGTGATACGCCTCGCGAGCCTCGTCCAGCTGGGTGTTGGCATAATCCAGCGCCAGGTCGCTGCGGCGCTCGAGATTCGTCTCCGCCTTCACCGAACTCAAGTCCGCATTGAAACCGGGAGCGAGCAATAAAATCAGCAGGCACTGCATACTTCTACCTACCGTTTGTCCAACTCGTGCTGAATAATGCGAGCCCTCTGCCGGGCCTTGAACTCTTCATCCGGGAATTTCCCCTGGCTCAACTCCAAGAACTTATTGTAATTCGCCACCGCGTCTTTCAGTTGATGCAGGTGATCGTACGCCAGCCCGCGCAGGTAAAAATGCGAAGGCGTTTCGGCGCCCAGCGCTCGCACCCGGTCGAGCGCGGCGATCCCCTGCGCATACTGCTCGCCCACGATCAGTACTCCCGCCAGCTCATTCCACGGCTGCGCCGCTTCCGGTTTCAGCTTCGATGCCGCCAGAAACTGCGGAGCAGCCAGCTCGAACTTGCGCTGGTCGCGCAGCATGCGTCCGTAAAACATCCGCAGGTCGTAGTCGTTGGGATCGCTCGCCAGCGCCGCCGCAACCAGGGGCCCAGCCTTGTCCAGCTGCTTGGTCTTCACATACGCCTGCGCCAGCGCCACACGATTCGCAGCCGTAGGCGACTTCGCCACCGCGCTTTCGAGCGCGGGAATCGCGTCCTGCGCATCGCCCGACTCTGAAAGCAGCGCGCCCATCCGCTCCTGCGCGCCGGGGTTCTCCGGGAACTCCCGGTAAATCGCGATCGCTTCCGCCGACTGATGCTCCTTCTCATCCCACTCGGCGAGCTGAAGCAACAGACTCTTATACGACGGATCGAGGGCCGCGGCTTTGCGATAATGCGGCTCGGCGTCGCGCAGGCGCCCCTGCCGCGCGATCGCCTGGCCCAGTCCCGATTCAGCCGCGGCCGAGCTCCCGTTCAGCGCGAGCGCCGTGGTAAACCCAGCCTCCGCTTCGGCGAAGTGCTCGCCGTCGAACTCCGCCTGCGCAGCGTAAAACGCCGGTCGAAACTCCTTGGGCTTTTGCTCGCTTGCGGCTTGCAGGTACGGGAGCGCCTGCGCTGCGTCCTTGGTGCGAAGCAGACTGATCCCCACATTCAACTCCGCTTCATACAATCCAGGCTTGAGTTCGAGCACGGTCTTGTACTCCGGAATCGCCTCCGAGTCCTTTCCGAGCAGGCTGTAGGCCAGCGCCAGATGAAAGTGTGCGCCGTAGTCCTTCGGATCCTCTGCCACCGCTTTGACGAAAAATCCAACCGCTTCGTCATACCGCTTCCCATCCAGCGCCTTGATCCCCTCCGCCTGATAGTCGACGCTTTGAACCAGGAAAGCGGCCAGAAGGAACCACATGTCATTCCAATTTTAACCGTTTATCGTGTCAGATAGACTGTGAATTTTGTAGCGTCGCGAAATCCCATGCGCCGGTACATGGCGTACCCCGCGTCCGTCGACTGAAGCACCAGTTGGGTCAGCCCGGTTCGCTGTTGTATCTCCGCCGCAGCCGCGCGCAGCAGCGCTTCGCCGTAACCCTGCCGCCGCAAGGACGGCATGGTCGCCAAGGAATACACTCCGATCGCTCCTCCCGCCGGCACAATCGCGACAATCGCTACGGCTCTTCCATCCACCAACCCCACGAAGCCCTGATAATCCCCGTTCCAAGCCTCCTCGCGCGAATACACCGTGTGCGCCACCGTGTAGGGAATGTCGAACGCGACCGCGGTGATTTCGGCAAACACGGTGCGCGCGGCCGCATCGCGGACCGGCCTGCACTCGATCTTCGGCAAGGGACGCACCGGTGCCAGCAGCGCCGGCGCCAGCATTCCCGGAGGTTGCGAGATCGCCCGCAGCCCGAAAGTTGAAAACGTATGCTTCTCCCGTTTTCGTGCCGCCGCGTCCAGTAGATCGTCGCACAACCAGAAAGACCAGCGCAGCGTCCGCTCCCGGAAGTAGCGCGCCAGGTCCGCCAGCCGCGTCTCCAGCTCTCCGTCCGCCGCGGGCCGCGTCAGCAGACCGATGTTGAACACCCCGTAATCCAGCCCCGAAAACATCGCCACCGCTCCGTCCAGCGAGCACACCTCGCCCGACCCCGATGCTTCTCCGAAAAACCGCATCGCCGCGCGAAGATTCTCATCGATGATCAGATACTCGTTCATTTACAAAAGTGTCACTGGATCCACGTCGATCGCCAGCGACACCGGATTCCATTTCTCCTTGACCGCGAACCGGCGCACTTGCCCCAGCACCTCATTCAGCCGCTTCCGGCTCGACGCCTTCAAGAGCATCTGATAACGATACTCGTTCTTCAACCGGACCATCGCCGCGGCCGCCGGGCCCATCACCTTCACCCCTTCGGCAGGCTCCAACGATCGCGCCAGCGCCGTGCTCCGCTCCCGGGCTTCTTCTTCGGTCGACGCGCGCACCAGCACGTTGGCCAGCGCCCCGTACGGCGGGTAGGACATGAGCCGCCTGAAGTCTATTTCCTTAGCATAAAACGAATCATAGTCCTGCGCCGCGGCGCATCGAATCGCGTAATGATCCGGATTAATCGTCTGAATCAAGACAATTCCCGGCGTGTTTCCCCGTCCCGCGCGGCCGGCCGCTTGGGTCAGAAGTTGAAATGTGCGTTCCGCCGCGCGAAAATCCGGCAGGCCCAGCCCGATATCGGCGCTCACGATTCCCACCAGCGTGACATTGTGAATATCGTGCCCCTTCGCGATCATCTGCGTCCCGACGAGAATATCGTAATCGCCGTCGCGAAAACCCGCCAGGATGGTTTCCATGTCGCGCTTTCGTCCCACGGTATCGCGATCCAGCCGCGCGATGCGCGCCCGCGGGAACGCCCCGTGCAGCTCCTCCTCCACCCGCTCCGACCCGGTCCCCAGAAATTGTATGTAGTCGCTATCGCACTTCGGGCACCGGTCCGGCACGCGAGCCGAATAGTTGCAGTAATGGCACAGCATGCGCCGGTCCCGCCGATGATACGTCAGCGTGACCGAGCAGTACTGGCATTCCATCCGCGCTCCGCAGGCGCGGCACGCCACGAAGCTCGAAAATCCCCGGCGATTCAGCAGCAGCATGGATTGTTCGCCGTTCTCGATCCGGTCCTTCACCGCATCCACCAGCGCGCGCGAAAACAGGGCCTGTTTGCGCGTTTCCTGGAACTCTTCGCGCATGTCGATCAGCTTCACTTCGGGCATCGGCCGCCCCTCGATGCGCTCCGGCAGGCGAAGATACGCGTACTTGCCGCGCTCCGCGTTAAACCGGCTTTCGAGGCTCGGCGTCGCCGACCCCAGCACGACCACCGCGCCCGCGTCCCGCGCCCTGACGATGGCCACGTCGCGGCCGTGATAGCGCGGCGTTTCCTGCTGCTTGTAGCTTTGATCGTGCTCTTCATCCACCACGATCAGCCCGAGATTCCGCACTGGCGCGAACACGCCGGACCGCGTCGCCACCACCACACCCGCTTCGCCGGAGCGAATCCGCCGCCATTCCTGCGCGCGCTCGGAATCGTTGAACGCGGAGTGAAGAATCGCCACGCGCTCGCCGAACCGCTGATGAAATTGCCCCGCCACCGCCGGCGTCAGCGCGATCTCCGGCACCAGCATCAACGCGTTGCGCCCCACCGCGAGCGCCGCCTCAATCGCGCGCAGATAAATCTCCGTTTTGCCCGGACCCGGTCACGCCCTGCAACAGAAACGTCTGAAATTGTTTCGCCTCCAACGCGGCCCGGATCCGTTCGAACGCCTCTTGCTGATGCGGATTCAGCAAGTGAGGTCCGCGTACCGGCGACGGCGCCGGCGCTCACCGGTTCCAGCGTCAGCCGGGCCAGCTCGCGCCGCGCCAGGCTCCGCGCCGCCACACTCGCTTTCGCGACGATCTGCTCCAGCTCCGACCACGCGATGCGTCCCCGGATGCAGCTCCAGATACGACAGCAGTTCGCGCTCGGCTTTCGGAAGTTTTACTTCCCCCGGCCGCTTGGCGAACTCTACTCGCAACCGCGCGGCCCCCGCCCGCAGCGGATCGCGATCCGCCGCCACATCTTCCGCTTCGACAAACCCTTTCTTCTCCAGCGAGCGCAGCACCGCTGCCGCGCTCCCCACCTTGCGCGTCAAATATGGCGCCGAGGACGGCCGCGTGTCCAGCAGGCGCAGAACCTGCGTAGAGGGATCCTCGTCGTTCTCACCGAAATAAAGTTGCCGGGCGACGTCTCTGCCCGCCTTCGTCAGCGAATAAATCTTCCCATGCCGGACTTCCCCGGACAGTGGAGTCATCGCCCGCAGAGTCTGCCCCAGCGGAGCGCAATAGTACTCCGAGATCCAGCGTCCCAGCTTCAGCAGTTCCTCGTCGAGCGCGGGTTCCTCGTCCAGCAGCCGCAGAGCTTCGCGAACCGCTCCCGCGGGAGCTTCGTCATGCGTCCGCAAGACCAAGCCGGTCATTTTGCGTTGGCCGAACGGAACCAGGATGCGGCACCCCACGCGCACCCGATGCCGCAGCGTCTCCGGCATCAGGTACGTGAACGGCTGGTCCATCGGCACCGGCAGGCTGACGTCGCAATAAGCAGGGTGCATCTAGCCGCGCGGCGACGGCTTGAAAATCGCGAAGGACGCTCCCTGAGGATCCGCCAGCACCGCCATCCGGCCCACGTTCTCCATGCTCATCGGCGCCAGATGAACCGCCGCGCCCATTTCTTTCGCCTTCGCCGCTCCCGCGTCCACCTCGTCCACCAGAAAGTACACCAGCCAATGCGGCGGAATGTGCGGATTCCGGTGCGCCGCCGGTGGAATGCCGCCGATGAAATCCTGGCCGTTCTGGATATGCAGGTAGCCCGACGGATCCTTTTCTCCCTTGGAAAGATGCCAGCCGAACACGCCTTCGTAGAACGTCTTCGCCCGCTCCGGATCCGGCGTGCTCAAATCGGCCCAGCAGAACGTTCCGTTCACGCCGCCGATCTGAATCCCGATGCCCTTGGCCGCCTGCCACACACAAAACGCCGCGCCCGTGGGGTCTTGAACCACCGCCATTCTTCCCTGATCCATCACGTCGAACGGCGGCGCCAGCACTTTTCCGCCCAACGCTTCGGCTTGCGTGGCCGTGACGTCCGCGTTCACCGCCGCGACGTAGAGGTTCCAATGCGGAGGCACGCCTTGCGACCGCTCTTCGGCGCGCATCGTGTAGCACGCCGCGGCATCCGCGCCATCCACCTGAAACATCGTGTAGATGTCGCCGGGGCCCATCGGAAACTCCTTGATGGACCATCCCAACAAGGATGTGTAAAAGCTCTTGGCGGCGTTCTGGTCCGTGGTCGAAAGCTCGACGTAGCAGAATGCGCCTGGGGCATGCTTTTCGATTCTCGGCATGATGGGATTATAACGCGGCGCTCGGGGATGTATAATCGATCTTCTGGGAGGATGGACCTTGAAGATGTTGCTTATGAAGAAGTGGATGATCGCCATTGCAATGGCTTCGCTGGTGGGCACCGTGTCGGCCTCGCCAGACGAACTTGAGGATTCGTACACGAAATTGAAAGACGCCGTCGCGAAGAAGGACCCAGATGCCGTCAAGACCTCGGTCGCGGGAACGCTGAAGCTCGCGCAGGCGCTGGTGAACGCGCCGAAGCCCGCGGATGCCGATGAAGCCAAGGACTGGGCGCAGCGCGTCGAATACGGCAAGGAAGTTTCCACCTATACCGAGTACGCTCTCGCCACCACTGCCGACCAGCCCATCGAGCCCGCCAAGATCGTGGAGCTCGTGGACGCCCTTCTGGCGCAAAACCCCAAGAGCCAGTATCTGGACCTGTGCGCGAATGCGTATCTGGTCGCGCTGGGGAAAGTCCCCGGCGGATCGGCCGCGAAACAAATGGACGGCATGGCCAAGATCGTCAACGGGCGCCCCGATTCCATCGTGGCGCTGCTGGCCCTGATGGAGGGAAGGCCCTCGCTTCTGAACGCCAATCGGCTGATCGCCGCGTCGAGAAAACCGAAACCGGAAGGCGTCTCGGAGGCGGACTGGGAGAAAACCAAGAACGAAGCCCTCGGCACCGGATATTTCTACGTTGGTTTCCTGAACGGTCAAAAACAAGGCTGGCTCGATTGCGATAAGAACCTGAAGCTGGCGCTCCCGCTGATTCAGGGCAGCCCTAGGCTGGGGACCGCTTACTTTTCCCTCGGCATCTGCGACTATCAGTTCGGCAAGCTTACCAATGACAGGACCAAGATGCAGGCCGGCCAGCAGTTCATGGAAAAGGCCGCCGGAATCAAAGGGCCCTATCAGAATCAGGCCTACCAGCAGAACAACGCGATGAAACAGGAACTCGCCGGGCGCCGTTAGATTGGACCGAGCGCCAACCTGTCCCGCCTCTCTGGGACAGATTGGCCCGTTCAAAAGGCCCCGTCGTCCGTTATCTCCTGTATTGTCAATGGCCCAACTCTGGCGACTCGTGTGCATCCTACCCGGCCGGTGGAAAACAACGTGGGAAAATCGGAAGTTCCTTCTCCGAGGGACCGGCAACCCGGTTCGATACTTTCGTTCGTGCCAGCACACGGCGACTCCAAGGCAGGTGCGGTTGCACAGCAGTTGAGCCGCACCTTGGCGGAGGGCCCTGGCGTCACCGTGCTGCTGGCCGATTTTCACCGTGACGGCTATCCCCTGTGGCGTCCTAACGAATCGCCGCGCCGCCTGGACGGCCACACCTGGGGCGCCCTCGTCACCGAACGCGACGGCCTCGAAGTCCTCACGGCTGCCGAGGTTCAAGCGCACCAGCTCGGTCCGCTGCTGGAATATGCCCGCCAGAGCTATAGAGTAATCTCAGCCGACCTCACCGACGCCCGAGCCGCCCAGTCCCTGGAAGTTCTGCGCGCTTGCGATGTGATTTTCATGGTCTCGGATTCCACCCGCGCGTCGCTCGAAGCCGTGCAGGAGAAGATGGTGTGGCTTCGCTCGATCAAACTCGACGATCGCTGCGCCTTGCTGCTCACCCGCGAACCCGGCGGCGTCGGTCCCGCCGAAGCCGAACACCTCACCGGATTGCCCCTGTGCGGTTTAGTCGAAACGAATTCGCACTTCACCCAGTTAGCGCGTTGGCTGACCCTGAATCTCACCCCCTGCGACGAAGCCGCCTCCGGCTACGCCCTCGCTGGTTGAGTTTCTTTTAACTGGTTGATTTTCTTTTAAGACGACGAATCGCTCCGGCGCGTCATCTCTTCCGACAGGATCACCGCCTCCGCCAGATCCTTCATGGGACGCCGCAAACGCCGGCTCTCGTTTCTGAGCCGCAAGTAGGCGTCTTCTTCCGTCAGATTGTGCCGGCGCTGTAGGATGCCCTTGGCCCGCTCCACCGTCTTGCGCGTCTCTAACTGCCGCTTCATTTCAGCAGTCTCTTCCGCCAGGCGAGCGTTCTCTTCTTCCAGCAGGCTTCTGGCGATGGCCCCGCCCACCTGCTCGCCGATGAACGTCAGGATCGCGATCTCGTCCTCGGTGTGCTCGTGCCGCTCGCGATGATGCACGTTGATGACGCCGATCGCGCGCCCCTTGTTCACCGCCGGGTTCACCAGCGGCACCGAAACCAGCGCTTCATAGGTATCTTCGATCAGCGACGCGAAGATCTTGAATCGCGGATCTTCGCTCGCGTTCTCTGACAGCGCCACCGGCAACTGATTTTCCGCCACCCAGCCGGTTACGCCTTCACCCATCTGCACGCGTAGTTGTCCCAGGTCGGAAACGTGCGGCACCAGCGATGCGCGCAGCACAAATTCATTGCTTGAGGAATCCAGCAGATACACCAGGCAGGCGTCACATCCGCTGGCTTGCGTAGCCAGTCCTACAATCTCGCCCAGCATCTCATCGAGTGAGATTTCCGAGCTTACCACCCGGCTCACCCGCCGCAACACGGAAACATCCGAGTCGATAACCATGAATGAGCGTAATCCGCAACCCCTCCACCCGTCCAATCAAAGTTTTCTATAGGGTTCATCGCATTGAAAAGGGGACAGCGACTCCTCTGTCCCTGCCCGCAAACCGCTGCAGAAGCGTGGTCGTGGACCGAGCGGTCTGTCCCCTTTTTCAACCAGCTCCTGGAGTTTTGGCGTGGTAACATCGGGTCATGGCAAGCCGCGATTCCGCGGCGCGTTCGCGGCGCTGGTTTCTCTTCTCACTTTCCGCGGCGGCTTCCTTCGCGGCGGAAACCATCGGGAAAGGCCGTACCGTTCTCTCTGCCGTCAAGCGCTACCCCGACCCGGCCACCGAATTCCCCATATCCCGCCTCACCGATCCGGCCCACACCTGCTTTCTCCCGGCAGGCCGATGCGTAGCCCGGCACAGCGGGTTTCTCCTCTACGCTTCCGACATGACCGGCCGTTTCGAAGCCTACCGGCTCGATCTCAAGAACGGCCAATCGCGTCAGCTCACCGAATGCGAGAATCTCGATCCCGCTTCGCTCACGCTCCTGCAAGGCGACCACTCCTTCTGCTTCTTCGATGGAAAATCGCTCACCAGCTCCAGCCTGTCCACCTTCAAAACCCACGAAATCTACCGCATTCCCGATGAATCCGAGCGCGGCCACGGCCTCGGCGTCGCCGACGATGCACAGTTCGCCGGCGTAGTCGAAAAGGGCTCCTCCTACCGTCTGATGCTGGTTCACATGACCATCGGCACACCCGCCAAACTGGTCGAATGCGATGAAGAAATCCGCGACCCGCTTCCCCGCCCCCGCCGCGCCTCCATTCTATATCGCCGCGCCGGAAGCATCTGGCTGGCCAACTACGACGCGCAACAAAACTACCGCCTCCGCCTCGCCGAAGGAGAAACCGGCCCCGCCCAGTGGAGTCCCGACGGCCGCAGTATGTTCTATCTGAACTATCCCGCCGACCCCCACAAACTCCACAACCTGCGCGAATTCACTCCCGATTCGAACGAAGACAAGCTGATCGCCAACACCACCCAGTTCGTCGGTTTCGGAGCGAACGCCGACGCCAGCGTCTTCGTAGGCGCCAGCGGCAGCAAAGCCTCGCCGCACGTCCTCCTGCTGGTCCGATCCGTGAAGCGCGAGTTGACCCTCGCCGAGCATCACGCCAGCAACGCCCAAATGGTCGCGCCCATCTTCGCCCCCAATAGCCAGCGAATTTTCTTCGGCAGCGATCGCGACGGCAAGCCCGCGATCTATACGATGTCGGTAGAGAAATTCGTCGAAGAAACCGACAGCTCCATTGCCCAGTTCGATTAAGATTCAGTTCGATTAAGATGAAAAGTAGCCCGCCATGCGCCTCGCCATCGCCCTCTTGATTCTTGCCCTCGCTGCTCCCTCGGCCCATGCCGCGAGCAAGAAAGCCCAGTGCAAGAAGCGCTGCGATTCCAACTACGACTTCTGCATGAACCGCGCCACCACCAAACAGGCGAAGAAATCCTGCAAAGCCGACCACAAGAGTTGCAGAGGCACCTGCAAATAGGGAGGAAGGCGTAAACCATCCGCCATTCTCCTTCGGTGTCGATCGGAGCCGCTACTCTTCCCGTAAAACTTCTAGCGGCTTCTGCCGCAGAATCCGGAAACTAGCCAGCCACCCCGATGCATTGGCCAACAGCGCCGTCAGCACGATCGCGGCCAGTGCCGCTTTCGGGTCGAACTGAAACTGCGCGTTCAATAATCGTTTCAGCACCAGGCTCGAAAAAATCGTAGCCAGAATCGCGCCCATCAAGCCCGCCACCACGCCCAGCGTCAGAAATTCCACCGAAAAGATCCGCACAATGTGCCGCTTGGTCGCGCCGAGTGTTTTCAGAATCACCACTTCGCGCACCCGCCGGAACCGCGTTCCCGCAATGCTCGCCGCCAGAATAATCGCCCCGGCCAAAATCGCGAACCCCGATAAAAACCGGATCACCAGCGCGATCTGATCCACCACCTGTTGCGCGATCTCCAGTGCGTCCGCGATATTCACCACCGTCACCGTCGGAAATCTCTCGAACGCCGAGCGTTGAAACGCCGCCACCATCGCCGGCTTCACCCGCACGCCTCCGTCGAACGCCACCGGTAAATCCGCCAGCCCCGGGGGATTGAACACGAAAGAACTGGTGGGCATGAACCGGCGCTGTTCCCACTCATGCAGGGCCACCACGCGAGCTTGAAAGGTCCGTCCGCTCGCTTGCATCTCGATCCAGTCGCCGGGCTTGATCTTCAGCCGTTTGGCCGTTTCGACGCCCACCGAAACCACCGCTGCCGCACCCGTCTGCAAAGCCGGGCTCTTCCACCACGCTCCTTCCACCACGCGAACGTAATCCGGCTTCTCGCCTTCCCACATGACGTTGCCGGTGTAGCGAACCCGCGGCCCGGCGGGCGGCTCGCCGTTCACACTGATCAACCGCGCCGCCACGCGAGGCACGAACTCCGGCGCGCCCAGCACGCCGTCCTGATGCGCAATCAGTTCCTTTAACGGCTGCACTTGCGCCTGCGTCACGCCCACCAGAAACACGTTGGGCGCATCCGGCGGCGCCGTTTCGATGATCTGCGCCACCAGCGAATCCTGCACCATGTACACCGTCAGCGTGAACATCACCCCCAGCCCCAGCGACACCAGGATCGCCTGCGCCTGATTCCCTTGGCGGTACAGATTCGCCATCCCCTGCCGCGCTAAGGAAGGAATGCGCCATCGCGTTCCTTGCAGAAACGTACGCACGAATCGCAGCAGCAGCCACGCGACAGCCGCCAACGCCGCCAGGCTGGTCATCAATCCGCCCGCGAAATATCCGCCCACGCGAGGCGAATCCGCCAGCCACGCCGCGATCCCGCCGATGCCGATCAGAATCACGCCGCCCGCTCCCAACGCGGCCCGCGCTTCGGTCCATCGCCGCCGCCACGGAAGTCTTGCCTCCGGCATATCGCGCCGCAGAATCAGCGCGGGCCGAATCCTGCGAATCGCCAGCAGCGGCGGCAGCGTGAACAGCAGAGTGGTCAACACGCCGATCGCGATTCCCTGCACCGTCGCCGCAACATGCCATCCCATCATCGCGTTCAGCGAAAAATATTTCTTGATCAGCAGCGGAAAAACCTGCTCCACGCCGCGCCCCACCGCCACGCCCGCCAGTCCGCCCACCACGCCCAGCAGCAGCGTCTGTATCGTATAAATCCGGATGATTTCCTTCGACGTTGCCCCCAGCGATTTCATCACCGCGATGTGGTCCATTTTCTGTTGCAAATGCGCGTGCATCGCCATCCCCACGCCGATCGCGCCCACAATCAGCGCGATCAGGCTGATCAGGCTCAGGTACGTCGTGGCTTGATCCAGGCCATTGGTGATGATCGGATGCGATTGACGAAAGTCCGTCACCATCGCCTCCGGCAGCGCTCTGCGAATCGACCGCCGCGACTTCGTCCACCGGCGGCGCATTCGGCGTCCAGCTTGAACAGATATCGCTCCGCCGCGCGGCTGCCGACCTGCATCAGCCCCGTCGCCGCGAACGCTTCGCGCGACATCATCAGCCGCAGGCCGATGTTCAGGCTCGCCGACATGCGGTCCGGCTCCTGAGCGATGCTGGCCACGATGCGCAAATCCTTTTCGCCCACCCGCACCGTGTCGCCGACCTTCGCATGCAGCCGCATCAGCAGGTCCTCGCCCGCCACCGCGGTATCCGGCGTCAGCGCAGCCGCAAGCGGCATCGGCGGATTCAACTTCATCTCGCCGTAGTAGGGATATTTAGACGGGTCGACGACTTTCAGCGCCGCCAGCACCGGCGTGCGCGTCGTTCGATTTCGACGCCGCCATCGAAACCGTTTCCGTGACCCAGGTGTACTCCACTCCGCGAGCCGCCAGCGCATCCAGGGCCGCCGGTCTGCTGCGCCGACGGCATCACGAACTGGCGCGCGAGAAGATCGCCCGCCATCACCGTACGAGCCTCCGTCGTCAGCATCCCGTGAAAGCTTTCGCTGAATCCGCGGACTCCCGAAAGCGCGCCGACGCCCGCCGCCACCGCCAGCACCACGAATAGAAATTTGACCATCGACGAGCGCGTTTCGCGCCACGCGATTCGCGCCGCCGTGCGCAACGAAAGGTTCATGGACGCGCCGCTCCCGCCGGCTCGCGAATCTCGTCCGCGATAATTTTCCCGTCCCGCAGCGTGACGATGCGGTCCGCGCGTTCGGTCAGCGACCGATCGTGCGTCACCAGCACCAGCGTGGTTCCCTCGCGGCGATTCAGCGCGATCAGCAGATTCGAGCACGTGCGCGCCGTTGACGCTGTCCAGATTGCCGGTGGGCTCATCCGCCATCAGAATCGGCGGCTTCACCATAAAGGCCCGCGCCAGCGCCACGCGCTGCTGCTCGCCGCCGGATAGCTGCACCGGATAATGATCCAGCCGGTCGCTCAGCCCCACGCTATCGAGCAGTTCGCGAGCCCGCGCCGTTCCCGCCGCGACATTTCCGCCCGAGAGCTCGTGCGGCAGCAAAACATTTTCTTCCGCGGTCAGCGTGGGGATCAATTGATAGCTCTGAAACACGAATCCGATCTTGCGCCCGCGCACCACCGCGAGCTTGTCTTCGCTCAGCCCCGTGATATCGGTTCCGTCGACCACGATGCTTCCCGAGGTCGGAGTATCCAGCCCGGCCAGCAGCCCCAGCAGCGTGCTCTTCCCGCTCCCGGAAGCGCCCATGATCGCCACGAACTGCCCCGCGGGAACTTCGAAATCGACGCCGCGCAGGATCTCCACGCGATGCGTTCCGGTGTCAATGATCTTCGTAAGAGCGCGCGCTTCAAGAATCGCCATTTTTTAATTTTTTTGAGACGCCCCGGCTACCCTGTCACGCGTGCAAACACCTCGCGCCCGGGAATTTGTTGAAAACGGGGACTGACCACTCTGTCCCAAATGCAACACCCTGCATAGACGCATGCAGCTGACCGCGGACAGAGCGGTCTGTCCCCGTTTTCAAACCGCCGTCGGTCTGACCCCTTTTTCAACATCCATCTAATATTATGAGGGAAGGTGATGCGTTACTGCTCTTTGATCGCAATGATCGCGCTGGCGAGTTCCTGCTCTCGTCCCCCCGAGCCCGCTCGCGAACCATCTGAAGAGTCGCGTCCCACGCCACCACCTGTCACTCAGGACCAGCGAAAAATTTTGGTGGTTTTCGGCGACAGCCTCAGCGCCGGCTACGGCCTCGCCCCCGGCCAAAGTTTTCCCGACGATTTGCAAAAGGATCTCGACCAGCAAGGCTACGCCTGGCACGTCGTGAATCTCGGCATCAGTGGCGATACCACGGAAGGCGGCGTATCCCGGATCGATTCGGCCACGTCCCTGAAACCTTCCATCGCGATCGTCGAGCTCGGCGGCAACGATGGCCTCCGCGGCCTCCCGCTCACGTCGACGCAAGCGAATCTCGAGCAGATGATCGTCGCGTTTCAACACGCCGGCGCGCGTGTGGTGCTGGCCGGCATGACGCTTCCGCCCAATTATGGCGATGAATACATTCATGGCTTCGAAAAAATCTATAAGGATCTGGCCGCCGAGCACAAGCTGACGCTGATCCCGTTCCTCCTGTCCGATATCATGACCAAGGACATGCGCTACATGCAGCGCGACGGCATTCACCCCACCGCCGCGGGCGCCGAGATCGTGGCCGGAACCGTCCTGCGCACCCTGAAACCACTGCTACACTAAGAGCCTTAAATGCTCGAAAAACCTGTCGCCGTCCAAGCGCGCGATCTGCGCACCTACCGCCATTTCGATCTGCTGCTCGCCATCTTCCTGGTGGTCCTGCTGATCTCTAACCTGGTCGGTCAGAAACTCTGCCAGATTGGACCGTTCGTCATCAGCGGAGCCCAACTCCTGTTCCCGTTGACCTACATCTTCGGCGACGTCTTCACCGAAGTGTACGGCTACGCTGCATCGCGTCGCGCCATCTGGCTCGGTTTTCTCGCCAACGGCCTGCTAGCGGTCATGGGATTGATCACAGTCTGGCTTCCGCCCGCGCCCGGCTGGCACAATCAGGACGCCTTCGCGACGGTCTTCTACCAAATCCCCCGATTGATCCTCGCGAGCCTCATTGCCTACTGGTGCGGCGAATTCACCAACTCCTACACCCTCGCCAAGATGAAGCTCTGGACCAGCGGAAAAATGCTGTGGACCCGCACCGTCGGCTCGACCGTAACCGGCCAGTTCGTCGATACGGTCGTTTTAGTTGCCATCGGCTTCAGCGGCACGGCGCCCGTGAAAACACTCGCCATACTCGCAGCTTCCGCCTATGTCGGCAAAGTGGTGTATGAAGTGGTCGCGACTCCCGTCACCTACGCCGTAGTCGGATTCCTAAAAAAATCCGAAGGCCTCGACGCGTTCGATTATAAAAGCAACTTCAACCCTTTTCATCTGGCGACTCACTGAGCACACACAGATCCTTCAGATTCCGGTAATCTTCCGCGTAATCGAGCCCGTAGCCGACCACAAATTCGTCCGGAATCTTGAATCCAACATAGTGCACCTCCACCGGCCGCTGCCGCCGCTCGGGTTTATCGAGCAGAGTCGCAATGCGCAGCGATTTCGGTTTGCGCTGGGCGAAAATCTTGATCAGATAACTCAGCGTCACCCCGCTGTCGACGATATCTTCCACGACCACAACGTCATAGCCTTCGATGGAGGTGTCCAGATCCTTGGTCAGCTTCACTTCCCCGGAGCTGGTCTTGCCTTTGCCGTAGCTCGAAATCCCGACAAACTCGATCCGCGTGGGAGTTTTCATGGCACGCGCGAGGTCGGCCAGAAAAAAGCAGGCTCCCTTCAGAATCGCGATCAGGTAAACCGGACCCTTGGGGTGGTCGCGGTCGATCTCGGCGGCTAGTTCCTGAATGCGGGCTTGAATTTGTTCGGCGCTGATCAGCACCCGGAGCGAAGACATCCGACGATTCTATCAGTCGGAGGCGTGAATGCGGGTGCTCCCTGGACCTATATGTATATGCGAGCCAGTTGCTTTGCCTGCAATGGCCGAGCGGAACGCGTAGTAGGGGATGTCTTTCGATTCCAGGTATTTTCGCAGCCAGACGCCTTCGGCCGAGTCCGGCGTCACAGCCACGTCGATTCGTCCGGTATGGTCTAAACCCATGGCGCGATGCACCGCGGTAGACCCTTTTGCGCTAATCGGCATCGGTTTGTCGAATTGCTTCTCGAAGGCGAGCGTTATGTCCTTGATATCTTGGGGCTCCAGAATATTACCACCGGTAACATGCTCCTCAGCCTTCCCTGGAGCCGGTTCCGGCAGAAGACTTTCTTCTTGAGCCATATCAACGATTTGCGCGATCAGAGCGGCGCGCGCTTCGGCCTGCTCCAGCGCCTGTTTTCGGCGCGCCAATTCCGCGTCGAGATCCGCGAAGCGGAGACGCTCGGCTACGCCTTCTTCTACCAGCTTGCGGCCCTGCTCCACTTTCTCTTGGGTGCGCGCCACGCGGCGCTGGGCTGCTTCGAGCATGGAAGCTGCCTGCTCTTCGGTCAAGTCCCCGTACAGGGTCCGATCGAGGATGGCTTCGTCGGAGGCGTCGTCGACGGCCTCTTGAGCCTCATGAATCGCCGCGGCGGGCAGCAAGCCGCCGGCAGTCTGTTCGCGCACCTGCTCCAGACGCTCTCTGGCCTGAACCAAGTCGCGGGAATCGGCGGCACAGGCGATCGCTGCCGCCAGAAAAAGAAGCCACATGAAACTCTCTCTATTGTAGTACGATGTGAGCAGGAGAACTGTTACCTGGCGCGGCCGGAAATATTGCACCCAACGGAACCTTTTTGGATTTCCGCCGTGCACGCCGCCGAATCCAAGCAAGCACGCGACGTTGTGGTGCTTGACGTGCGTGAGGTAACGTCGTACGCCGATTACTTCCTGGTCTGCTCCGGCGCCAATTCGCGGCAGATCCAGGCCATCGCCGACGAGATTCAGGCGGAGCTTGGAAACCTCGGCGAATACCCTATCAGTGTCGAAGGCTACGAGAACGCCGAGTGGGTGCTGATCGATTACGGCGACTTCCTGGTGACACGTCTTTTCCACAGAAAGCCCGGGTCTTTTACGATCTGGAGCGGCTGTGGCGGGATGCAAGAGCGATGAAATGGTGATATAGTACCGAGGAGTCTAATCTTTTGCCAGGAGGCACCATGAAGAAACTCGTTGGATTGTTCGCGCTCGCCGCTATGTCGACGTTCGCTGCCGAGATGACCGGATTCGTAGGCGACGCACAGTGCGGCGCCAAGCACGCGGATGCTTCAGAAGCCGCCACCAAGTGCTCGCAGAGCTGCGTGAAGAAGCGGGTCTGCGACGGTGATCGTCACCAAAGACGCCAAGGTTTACAAGCTGGATGCCGACTCGCAAGCGAAAGTGAAGGACATGGTCGGCAAGACGGTTACCGTCAACGGCAAAGTGAACGGTGAGAACCTGACGATCGCATCCGTCAAGTAAATTACTTCGGGTTCGCAAACTCCATGATCAGCCGGCCTGCCGGACCTTTATAGATCACCCGAAGGTCCTTCGGCTTGATTTTTCCGTCGATGGGAAAGTACAGGAGACCCTCCAGCGGCTCCGTGCTTTCCTTCTCGGGGAGTTCCTTGGCCTTGAGGGCATCCATCAGCGGGTTGGAGTCTTTCTCGGTTTTGTCGTCTTTCTTGTCGACTGATCCGGTGTCGAGCTTGGGATCATCGTCCTTCCCTCCCGGGCTGGCCGCCGGATGACCGCTTCCCGGCGGACGCGTTCCGCCGATGCCGCCGATTCCGCCCCAGATGGGACCATTGGTCGTGGTGCCGTATCCGCCGGGTTGATTGGGAGCCGCTTTCACTACCAGCGCGCCTTTGCCGGCGATCTGACCGGGCGACAATGCCTGCGACCTCTGACCGTCTTTGCCGCTGACAATGGTGAAATCGTCGGGACTGATCCGCAGAGGCTTGTCGGTCTTGGGCGAGACTTTCATGCGCACCGCGATATAGCCGGGGCCCACGTACATGCCGACGGCCTGCAACACTTCCTGGCGTTCGATCAGCACGGACCCGACCAGCTCGATAGCGTCATTGCCGGCCTGGCCTGGAAGCGGCTTGCGGTCGCCGGCGAAGGTCAAGGCGGAAAGAGTCGCGAGAACGAGAATGCGCTTCATAGACTCAAGTCTCCTATGGGCTGGCGGATTTCCATGCAGCCGCGGCCGGTGGGCAGCACCTTACCGGGATTCAGACGGCAGCCGGGATCGAAGAGTTTCTTAAACCGTCCGATCATTTCGAGCGAATCGGGCGGAAACTGCCGCTCCATCATCTCCATCTTCTCCATTCCGACGCCGTGTTCGCCGGTGATGGAACCGCCGACCGAAATGCAGTATTCGAGAATCTCATCGCTGGCGCGCAGCACGCGCTCGAGCGCGCCTTCATCGCGCGGGTTGAACATGATCAACGGGTGCAGGTTGCCGTCCCCGGCGTGAAAAATATTGCTGATGGCGAGGCCGTGGCGTTTTCCAAGTTCATCGATAAACCGGAGCGTGGACGCAATCTTGGTGCGCGGAACCACTCCGTCCTGCACGTAATAGGCGGGGCTGAAACGGCCGACCGCGCCGAAGGCGTTCTTGCGGCCCTTCCATAACAGCTCGCGTTCTTCGGCGTTGCGAGCGACGCGAAACTCTCGCGCACGACATAGAAGGCAGGCGTCGCGAATCTGTTCGATCTGCTCTTCGACAGCTTCCTGGACGCCTTCGAGCTCGATCAGAAGCACCGCCGCCGCGTCCACGGGATAACCGGCGTGGGTGGCTTCTTCGACCATGCGGAGCAGCGGGCCATCCAGCATTTCGATGGCGACCGGCGTAATGGCGCGCGCGGTGATTTCGGCCACGGTGCTGCCGGCGTCTTCGGGACGATCGTAGATGGCGAGAATGGTCTTGATCATTTCCGGCTTGCGCATCAGGCGAACGATGATTTTGGTGACCAGCACCATGGTGCCTTCCGAGCCCACCAGAAGACCCGTCAGATCGTAGCCGGCTTCGTCATAATTGTCGCCGGTATTGATGACGGAGCCGTCGGGCAGCACGGCTTCAATGCCGAGGACGTGATTGGTGGTCACGCCGTAGGCGAGAGTATGCGGGCCGCCGGAATTTTCGCTGACGTTGCCGCCGATGGTGCAGGATCGCTGGCTGGAGGGATCGGGCGCGTAGAAATAACCGCGCGCATCCACGGCCAGGGAGATATCGAGATTCACGACGCCGGGTTCGACCACGGCTCGCTCATTGGCGAGATCGATCTCGACAATGCGATTCATGCGGGCGAACGAGACGATGATTCCGCCGGCGCGCGGGATGGCTCCGCCGGAGAGGCCGGTGCCGGCGCCCCGGCCGACCAACGGGATTTCGCGCTCCTTGGAAAGCTTGACGATGGCAACCACTTGTGCGGTCGATTGTGGAAACACCACGAGGTCGGGTCGGGCTTTATCGATGCCGGCGTCGTATTCGTACAGCCTGAGGTCTTCGGGCTTGTGAAGGTATCCGCGCGGGCCGAGGATGTTTTCAACGTCCCGGAGGAGCGACATCGGGGGCTACAACATTCTCCGGACGCGCGCCACGAAATCCGAGTCCATCCAGTTCTGATTGCTGATCACCTTTTCGACCACCTTCCCGTTGCGGTCGATCAGATAGGTTTCGGGGATCTGGAAGGTTCCGTAGCTGGCGCTGATGTCGGCGTCGGGGTCGCGCGAGGTTTCGTAAGGGACCTGGAACCGCGCGAGAAACTTGCGATATTGAACTTCGCTTCGGTCGCTGCTCACGCCGAGGACCACCACTCCCTCGGACTTGAACTCGCGCGCGAACTCATTGAGCGACGGAGTTTCCTCGACGCAGGGCGGGCACCAGCTCGCCCAGAAGTTCAGGACCAGGAGCTTGCCGCCGAAGTCCCCGCGCGTTACGGTTTTGCCGGTTTCGGTGACCACTTTGAAATCGGGCGCGGTATCGCCCGCGTTGATGATCTTCTGCTCGAGCGTCCCTTGGATCACCCATACCAAAGCCAATCCCAGGAGGCAGATCGAGCCTAAGAGAATCCAGTCAGTGAGCCGCTTCACGCTATCATTATAGAGAATCGCCGGGGGGAATCGTTGCATCGAACAGGAGTAGGACCATGCTCTTAACCCGTAAAGCCGAGTTTTCGGCGTCGCATGTATGCTCGAATCCGGCCTGGAGCGAGGCGGAAAATCGGGCCGTGTACGGTATGGCTGCGAATCCCAACGGGCACGGGCATAACTACGTGGTGGAGGTGACCGTGGAGGGCGAAGCCGACCCGGTGACCGGCATGGTGTTCGATCTGCGCGAGCTGAAACAGGTGCTGAACGAAGAAGTGATCGAGCCCATGGATCATCGTTTCCTGAATCGCGAAGTGCCGCCGTTCGACCGGGTGACGCCGACGGCGGAAAATGTGGCGATGGAAATCTGGAGGCGGCTGAAACCGAAAATCGATGGCGCGAAGGTACGGTTATTCAATGTTCGACTGTACGAGACCGCCGACCTGTACGTGGATTATGGGGGCGAGGCGTGAAACTGACGAGACGGTATCGATTCGCGGCGTCGCACCGGCTGGACGTGGCCAGTTTGACGGCCGAAGAGAACCGGAGGCTGTTCGGGAAATGCAATAACCCCCACGGGCATGGTCATGACTACGTGCTGGAGGTGACGGTGGAGGGAAGGCCGGACGCATCGGGACAGCTGGCGAATCGCGAAACGCTGGACGCGCTGGTGCGCGAAAGAATCCTGCAACGGCTGGACCACCGGAATCTCAATACAGATGTAGTGGAACTGAACGGAATCGTGCCGACGACGGAGAATCTGGCGGCGGCGATCCGCGGAGCGTTGTCGGCGGATTGGCCGCTGGCATCGCGGCTTAAGAAAATTCGCGTCTCGGAGACGGACCGGAACATGTTTGAACTGGAAGCATCGTGAAGAACAAGAAACTGATCAAAATGCCGCCGCAGCGGAGTCCTCTGGCGGAAAACGTGAAAGAAGTACTGGAACTGCTGGGCGAGGATCCGTCGCGCGAGGGCTTAGTGAAGACGCCGGAGCGCTACGAGAAAGCCCTGCGGTTCATCACCAGCGGGTATCAACAGAGCCTGGCGAACATCGTCAACGGCGCACTGTTTCACGTAAAGTGCGATGAAATGGTGATCATCCGCGACATCGAGTTCTTTAGCACCTGCGAGCATCACCTGCTGCCGTTCTTCGGCAAGATTCACGTGGCGTACCTGCCCAAGGACAAAGTGGTGGGATTGAGCAAGATCCCGCGGATCGTGGATATGTTCGCGCGGAGGCTCCAGTTGCAGGAGCGGCTGACGCAGCAGGTGGCGGAGGCGATCGAAGAAGTGATCTCGCCGCGGGGCGTGGGGGTTTTGTGCGAGGCGCGTCACTTCTGCATGATGATGCGGGGAGTGGAGAAGCAGAGTTCGAGTACGGTGACGAGTACTATGCTGGGGAGTTTCCGGACTCGGAAGGCCACACGGGACGAGTTTCTGTCGCTGGTGCACAGGGCCGTATAAGCGAGCCGCATAGCGCGTAAGCCTAATCGCGGGACAATCGCACTACATTGATAACAATAGCCTCAGTGCGCACCACGAGTGGGTGGGAGACTGTGTTTTCCGCTTGACAGTGGCATAAATCATTGGTAACATCGGCCACACACCGTCTCGGTGCCTGGCCGCCATGTGGGCGGACTCAGACGCAGTTATCTTTGGTTTCTTGGGGAAGCTTGCAAATTTTTGAGCCAGCCAAATGTATTATTGGTCCACACGGGGCCGCACGGCGGGTTTGTTTGCGTTTGCACGACAAGCCGGCGGCAATCCAGAATCACGAATCTCAAATGGGGAGTGTTCATGAGTTCCAAACAGGGGTTTAGAGGAAACCGCTTTCCGGCCGCGCTCGCGCTGGTCCTGGCGGCAATAATGGGGATGTTTGTAATGGCGCCGGGTGCTATGGCGCAGACGCTCAACACCGGGAAAGTGACGGGCACGGTTTCGGATCAGACCGGCGCGATCGTACCCAAAGCCGAAGTTCAACTGGTAAACGTCGGCACGAACGCCACGCAGACGATGACGTCGGACGACTCCGGCGGTTTCGTGTTTCCATCCGTCATACCGGGCGTATACCGGCTGACAGTGAGGCTGACGGGGTTCCGGCAGTTCACCATGACGGATTTGACGGTAGAGGTGGAGAAAACCACTACGGCGCAAATCAAGCTGGAAGTCGGCGGCGATAAAGAAGTGGTGGAAGTGACGGCTACGGCGCAGGCGGCATTGCAGACCTCGGATGCGCAGATCGGCAACGTGCTTTCGACCGATAACATTCTGCGTCTGCCGACGTTGCAACGCAACGCGATCGAGCTGATGAACCTGCAGCCGGGCGTAGTGGCCGGCGGCGCGGGGATCACGATGCGCGTCAGCGGCGCGATTGACGATCAGAACACGGTGACGCTTGATGGTATCGACATCACGCAAAACCTGATCGCGACCAACACATCGATTCCGACGCCGGCCGATAGCGTGGAAGAATTTCGCGCGAACGTCGCCAACCCGAGCGCGACGCTGCAGCGCGGATCGGGCGGGCAGGTCACGCTGATCGGACGGCACGGGTCCAACGATTTTCATGGAGCGGTGTATGAGTTCCTGCAGAACAACGATTTGAACTCCAACACGTGGGACAACAACCACGCCGGACTGGCGAAGGCAAGAATCGACGACAACCGCTACGGTGCTCGTCTGGGCGGGCCCATCAGGAAGAACAAGACGTTCTTTTTCGCCAATTACGAAGCGCGGAGGTTTATCAGCGCGACGGGAATCACACGCACGGTGCCGACGGCGACGTTGCGCCAGGGCATTCTTGAGTTCCAGAACGGCGGCGTGCTGGAGCAATTCAACCTTAAAAACTCAACTGCCTGCGGCGCGGCCGGAAACACGGCCTGCGACCCTCGCGGTCTGGGAATCTCGCCTTCGGTGGCGCAACAGTTTGCGGATATGCCGCTGCCCAACCTGGCCGGTGGCGACACGTTGAATACGCAATCGTTTTACGCGGTTCTTCCGACGCCGGTCCAGACCGATTACGGGGTGATGCGCCTGGATCACGTGTTCAAGGAGAAACTGACCCTAAACCTCACCACCACCTATTACCGCAGCGATACCGTCGCGTCGGGCGATGTCTCGATTCTGAATGGCGTCGCCTCCTCAGCCGAGACGACACCGGCGCGCGCCATTGTACCGAGCGCTCAGCTCACCTGGCAGATTTCGCCGACGTGGCTAAACGTGTTCCGCATAGGCTGGGTTCGCGATACCAGCCAGAGCAACGCGACTTCGCCGTCCAATGCCGCCGGCAAGCTGAACATCGCCGGATCGCAGACGGCAGATGGTCCGATCGCACTCACCATTGGCAGCGGCGTGACCAGCTTTATCGATTCTCCGATCGATATGGATACACAACGCGCCCGCTTCCAAGCACAGTGGCTGACCAACGGTCAGATCTACGACGACATGACTAAGATCTGGGGCAAGCACCAGATCCAGTACGGTGTCAACGTGAACCGAATTAGTTTCACTCATGCACGCGCGGACAAGGTGATCGGGTCGATCACGTCGCTGGTCGCGGATATCGATCAGGGCAGCTTCCTGACGATTCCATCGGTGAACACGCCGCTGACCTGCGGTGCGTCGGTTACCAGCAATTGTCTCCCTTCGAACCAGTTGACCAACTACGACCGGTATTATGCGTCGATTCTGGGGCTGGTGGACAATGTTGGCGTGCTCGCCGTTCGCAACGCGAACCTGCAACCGCAGCCACTGGGCACCTTCCTGCGGGATGACACTACGAGCTGGGATCCCTATATGTACGTGCAGGACTCCTTCCGCATTAAGCCCAACTTGACGCTGTATTACGGTCTGTCGTATGGCTGGCAGACGGCGCCGAAGGAGCAGAACAACCTGCAGACGATCATGGTGAACACGCAGAACAACAACTCCCTGATCACGGGTTCGGCGTATCTCCAGGCGAAGGAGTCGGCGGCGCACCCTGGTCGCGCACCTGGAGCTGCGAG
>CAWJHI010000036.1:0-16329 GCA_963842485.1 Terriglobia bacterium
CTGCTGGTGGGCGCCGTCGCCTACAAGCAACTGCCGGTTTCCGCGCTGCCGCAGGTGGATTACCCCACCATTCAGGTGGTCACGTTCTATCCCGGCGCGAGTCCCGACGTGATGGCGTCCTCCGTGACCGCGCCCCTCGAAAGACAGTTCGGGCAAGTGCCCGGGCTGAATCAGATGACCTCCACCAGTTCCACCGGTGCGTCGGTCATCACTCTGCAGTTCACTCTCGACTTGAACATCGACGTGGCCGAGCAGCAGGTGCAGGCCGCTATCAACGCGGCTGGAACTTTCCTTCCCACCAACCTGCCGAATCCGCCGATTTACAGCAAGACCAACCCGGCCGACGCGCCGATCATCACCCTGGCCCTGGTTTCCCCCACCATGCCGCTCTCCCAGGTGGAGGATTTCGCCGATACCCGGTTCGCGCAGAAAATCTCCCAATTGCCCGGCGTCGGCCTGGTGAGCATCAGCGGCGGCCAGAAGCCGGCCGTCCGGATTCAAGCCAATCCCATGCTCCTGTCTTCCTACCATCTGAATCTGGAAGACCTGCGCAACGCGATTACGGCGGCGAACGTGAATCTGGCTAAGGGAAATTTCGACGGCCTGAGAAACTCCTACACCATCGGCGCCAACGACCAGCTCCTGAGGAGCAGCGACTACAAACCCCTGGTGATCGCCTATCGGAACAACGCCCCGGTGACGCTTTCCGACGTCGCCACCGTCGTAGACGACGCTGAAAACGTAAAGCTCGCCGCGTGGATGGACGGAACTCCTGCCGTCATCGTCAACATCCAGCGCCAGCCCGGCGCCAACATTATCGAGGTAGTGGACCGGGTCAAAAAGCTCCTGCCCACCCTGCGCGCTTCGCTCCCCAGCTCCATCGACGTGAGGATTCTGACCGACCGGACCACCACCATCCGCGCCTCGGTCGCTGACGTGCAATTCGAGTTGATCCTGACCATCGCGCTGGTGGTGATGGTGATCTTTCTGTTCCTGAGAACGCTGGCCGCCACCATCATTCCCAGCGTCGCTGTGCCTCTCTCCCTGGTCGGGACGTTCGGCATGATGTATCTGCTCGGCTACAGCCTGAACAATCTGACCCTAATGGCGCTCACCATTTCCACCGGCTTCGTGGTGGACGACGCGATCGTGATGATCGAAAATATCGCGCGCTACATCGAAGAGGGTGAAGCTCCCATGGCCGCCGCGCTCAAAGGTTCCGAGCAGATCGGCTTTACCATTCTGTCGCTGACCGTTTCGCTGATCGCGGTGTTGATTCCGCTGCTGTTCATGGGCGACATCGTCGGCCGCCTGTTCCGCGAGTTCGCCATCACCCTGGCCGTGACCATCCTGATCTCGGCGATGGTGTCGCTGACGCTTACGCCAATGATGTGCGCGCGCCTTCTGCATCACAAGCCGGACCACGAGCAGGGCGCTGTCTATCGCTTCTCGGAGCGCGTTTTCGAGGGCATTATCCGCTTTTACGGCCAAACGCTGACCGTGATTCTCCGCCATCAGCCGATGACCCTGCTGGTCGCGGCGGGAACTCTGGCCGCGACCATTTATCTCTTCTGGATCATCCCCAAAGGCTTCTTCCCGGTGCAGGATACCGGCGTGATCCTGGGAGTCTCCGAAGCTCCGCAGACCATCTCTTTCCCGGCCATGTCCCTGCGCCAGCAGGATCTCGCCAAGGTGATTCTGAAGGACCCGGCGGTGGAGAGCCTTTCGAGCTTCATCGGCGTCGACGGCACCAACACGACGCTCAACAGCGGCCGCATTCAGATCAACCTGAAGCCGCTCGAAGACCGCCTGATCAGCGCCAGCGATGTGATTCGCCGCCTGCAACCGGAATCGCGCAAGTGTTTCCGGCATCACCCTGTTCATGCAGCCGGTGCAGGACTTGACCGTGGAGGATCGCGTGAGCCGCACGCAGTTCCAATACAGCCTGGAAGACGCCGATGCGAAGGAGCTGGCCTACTGGGTCCCGCGTTTCCTGGACAAACTTCAGAAAATTCCCGAGTTGCGCGACGTCGCCAGCGATCAGTTGAACGGCGGCTTGCAGGCGACACTGCTGATCGACCGCAACACCGCTTCGCGCTTCGGCATCACGCCGCAGTTGATCGACGATACGCTGTACGACGCCTACGGACAGCGGCAAATCTCCATCATGTTCACGCAGTTGAATCAGTACCGCGTGGTGCTGGAGCTGAAACCCGATTTGCAGCAGAATCCGGACGAGCTGAAAAATATTTACATCCGAGCGCAGCAGGGCGGCGAAGTTCCGCTCAGCGCGTTTACGAGATTTCAGCCCGAAACCTCGCCGCTGGTGGTGAATCACCAGGGACAGTTCCCGGTGGTCACCGCGTCGTTCAACCTGGCCCCCGGCGCATCGCTCGGCGACGCCGTCACCGCGATCGACAAGGCCAAGGAAGACCTCAACATGCCGGCCAGCGTCCAGGCCACCTTCCAGGGCACCGCCGCGGCGTTCCTCGCATCGCTCAGTAATGAGCCGATTCTGATTCTCGCCGCCCTGGTCACCGTTTACATCGTGCTGGGGGTGCTGTATGAAAGCTACATCCACCCCATCACGATTCTGTCGACGCTCCCCTCGGCCGGCGTCGGCGCGCTGCTCGCCCTGATGATCTGCCACACCGACTTCAGCGTCATCGCGCTGATCGGAATCGTGCTGCTGATCGGCATCGTCGAGAAGAACGCCATCATGATGATCGACTTCGCGCTGGAAATGGAGCGCAAGGAAGGCCGCCACCCGCACGAGGCCATCTATCAGGCGTGCCTGCTGCGGTTCCGGCCCATTCTGATGACCACGCTGGCCGCGATGGGCGGCGGCGTGCCCCTGGCGCTCGGCACCGGCGTCGGATCGGAGTTGCGCCGTCCGCTCGGCATCGCGATTATCGGCGGTTTGATTTTCAGCCAGCTCCTCACCCTGTACACCACCCCGGTGATCTATCTCGCCTTCGACCGCATGGCCCGGCGCGTCAGCCGCAAGAAGGTGACGGTGCGCTCCATGCATCCGCTGCCGGAGGAAATTTGAACATGGTGAAAATCGCTAAACAACTCGATCCCGCCGGCCCGGTCACCCTGACGCTGGCCGGGAAATGCAGCGGCGGCGGCCTCGGGGAGCTGCGCCGCGCCATCGAAAAAGCACGCAGAATGCAGAAACAGATCGTGATCGACATGAGCGAAGTCACGCTGGTGGACCGCCCCAGCTTGCAGTTTCTCGCGGCCCAGGCGCGGGAGGATATTAAGCTGATCAATTGTCCGGAATACATCGAGCCGTGGATTTCGCGGGAGTCTCTGTGATGCGGCGTCTTCTGGTGGTCGCGATTGCGGCGGCCAGCACCGGATGCATCGTCGGCCCGAACTACGTCAAGCCGCCCGCTTCCGTCGCGCCCAGCTTCAAGGAGCCGCTGCCGCCCTACTTCAAGGAAGCCGACGGATGGAAGCCCGGCGAGCCCAAAGATGACCTGCATCGCGGCAAATGGTGGGAGCTTTTCGTCGATCCCGACCTTAACGCGCTCGAAGAGCAGATCGATATTTCCAACCAACAGCTCGCCGCCGCCGAAGCGCAGTATCGCGGCTCGCGAGCCTCCATTCGCGTCGCGCGATCCGGCCTGTATCCCACCCTGACGGCCGGCGCCAGCGTCGAGGGAAGCGGCACCTCAGGCAGTACCGGCCTCGGCGGCGCGCGACAGTCCGCTTTGCTGACCGTTCCCACCGTCGGAGCCTCCTGGGTCCCCGATTTCTTCGGAGGAGTCCGCCGCTCCATCGAAGCCGACGTAGCCACCGCGCAGGCCACCGCCGCCGATCTCGAAACCACTCGCCTGCTGCTTCAATCCGAGCTGGCGCTCGATTATTTCCAGTTGCACGGCCTGGACGCTGAAAAGCAGCTCCTCGATTCCACCGAAACGGACTATGCCAAGGCGCTGGAACTTACCATGAACCGCTACAACCAGGGCGTCGCCTCCCAGGTCGACGTCGCGCAGGCGCAGACCCAGCTTGCCCAAACCCAGGCGCAGGCCACCGACACCACCGTGGCGCGCCAGCAGTTCGAACACGCCATCGCGATTCTGCTGGGAAAACCGCCGTCCGAGTTTTCCATTCCCGTCACCCCCATCAAATCCGGTCTTCCCTCCATTCCCGGCATCATTCCCTCTGAGCTTCTGGAGCGGCGCCCCGACATCGCCGGCAATGAACGGCGCGTGGCGGCTGCCAACGCGCAAATCGGCGTCGCGATCGCGGCCTACTACCCCACCGTCACGCTGGCCGCCGGCGGCGGCCTGGAAAGCTCCAGCCTGCTCAGCTTATTTACCTGGCCCAGCCGCTTCTGGTCCGTGGGCCCCTCCATTTCCGAGCTTTTCCTCGACGGCGGCAAGCGTCGAGGCGTCACCGAACAGGCGCAGGCGAACTACGACGTCACCGTCGCCAACTATCGCCAGAGCGTACTGACGGCATTTCAGAATGTGGAAGACAACCTGGCCGCCCTGCGCATTCTGGAACAGGAATCGCGCGAGCAGGCGCAAGCCGTCGGCTACGCCACGCGCTCCCTGCAATTAGCCAACGCCCAATACCAGGGCGGCATCACGACCTACCTGCAAGTGATCACGGCGGAAGAAATCGCCCTGTCGAACCAGGTAACCGAAGTCCAGCTCAAAACGCGGAGAATGATGGCCAGCGTGTCTTTGATCCAGGCGCTGGGCGGAGGATGGGACAGTTCGCAATTACCATCGCCGAAGGAAGTCACACCCCAAAAGGTGACCAAGCCGACGCACTAAATCAGGAAGCCGTTGAAAAAAGGGGGACTGACCACTCTGTCCACAAGATCCACACACGCAATCTCACCCCAACCCCGACGGCGGACAGAGCGGTCTGTCCCCCTTCTTTCAACATCCTTACCTAAAGATTCTTCCCAAAAAACTTCACCACAGCCTCGATCGTTGCCGATCCACCGGTCCCGTGCGAGACCACCAGCAGCGGAAACTTCTCCGGCGCTGAAGCCATCGCGGCGTCCGGAGCGCCCACGCCTCCGCTGAACATCGGAAAATTCGGACCGCCGATCCATTGCGGCTCCTCGACGGCCGCCGCACTCGCCGGATACCAGATGGTCGTCTTCAAAGCCTGCGTCTGAGCGTCGCGCCAATTGTACGGCTTGTCTGGCGTGAATCGCCGCGTCGCAATCCCCACCTTAAACGGCTCCTGAGCACACAGAGTGATCCCGAAAAAAAGTGTAAGCACGATTCGCATATTTAAATTATTAATCACCCACCACAGTCATCGGAATATCAATGGCCGTTCCCGGCAACACTCCGGCGTGCGATCCGCCGCATGCTGCGGAGTAGTGCAGTATGATGAAGATAGCACCATGGCGTCCTCAAACTCTATCCGCCAAACCATTTCTCTACCTGCTCCCACCGCGCAACGCGTCCGCGCCCTGGCCCAAAATCGGCGCACCAGCGCGAATCGCGTACTGGTGGAGCTGGTTGAGGCGGGTCTCGAATCGAAGGAGCAGGAAAAGAAGCGCTTTTTCGAGTTAGCCGACCAGCTGGAGAGAACTAGAAATGCGGTTGAGCGCAAGAAAATTAAGCAGACACTTGCGCGCATGACGTTTGGAGAACAGTTCCCCAACTAGTCACCGGGATCATATTCAGTCGGGCAAGTATTTATCGATACTTCTTGTAAAGCAGTTTCTTCCTCTCGACTCCCTCGCCATCCGATTAAGATCGATGGAAGAGTCTCTATGCCGAAAATTCAATGGGCGAAGCTCCCACCGCCGCTTCGCGATCATCTCTTCGAGCGTCGGGCGGAGCGAAAAATTACAACCGAGGATCTATATCGCCTGAAAGAATGGCGCGAATCCGAGCCGGAAGCGCCGGACGGACTCTGGTTCGAGGATTTCGGCTCTTTCAAGATCTGCGGCGAGGGAAAATATCCGAAGACTTTCTTGCTTCGGGGCCAGCCTGCAAAGGGCGAGCCGCTCTAGCGGCCACGCGAGCGACTCGCATCATGTTTTACTGATCCCCCACCACCAGCACCGGCGCCGACACTTCATGCCTCACCGCGTTAATCGTATTCCCAAAGATCAAATCCTTCACCCCCCGATGCCCGTGCGCGCCCATCACCACTAAATCGGGATGAATCTCCCGAGCCAGCCGCACGATCTCATCCTTCGGCCGCCCGTGCGTGATGGTCAGCTCTGCGTGGATTCCCTCCGCCTCCAGCGTCCGCACAATGCCCGAAAAATATTCCTCGCCCTCGTGAATCTCCGCCGTCGACGAAAGCGCGCCGTAAAGCTGGCTGGTGACCCCCTCTTCCACGTGGATCAGGTGCAGCGTCGCCCCATGCAGCCGAGCCATCGCCGCCGCGTGCGCGATCGCTGCCCGGTCGCGAACCGTGTGGTCCAGCGGCACCAGGATCCGGTGATATTCCGGAGCGGGCAGGTTCGCCGCCACCACCGAACTCAACGCCGGATGTTCCGCCGACGGCGGCCGCGCTTTGACAAACGTGATCCATCCCAAAAGACCCATCAGCCCCAGCAGCACCGGAGCAATCAGCGCCACGCGCCACGGCGCCGCCGTCACCCAAGCGCCGGCGGTATCGTAAGCGAGCCACAAATTCAACCCCAGAATCATCGCCGCCGTAATCCACGCCAGCACCTTCACCCAGGCGCGATTGACAAACTCGCCCATCCGCGTGCGGTCGTTGGTGAACCGGATCAGCGGAATCACCGCGAACGGAAGCTGCATGCTCAGGATCACCTGGCTGAGAATAATCAGGCTGAGCGTCGCCTTCTCGCCCGCAATCATGATGGTCAGCACCGCGGGAATAATCGCCATCGTGCGGGTCATCAGTCTGCGCAGCCAGGGCACCATGCGGAGCCGGAGAAATCCTTCCATCACGATCTGCCCGGCGAAAGTGCCGGTCAACGTCGAGGATTGTCCGCTCGCCAGCAGCGCCACCGCGAACAGAATGCTCGCCGCCGTGGTGCCCAAAAGCGGCGTCAGCAGCGAATGCGCCTGTTCGATCTCGACCACCGCGACGTGCTGCTTGAAGAACACCGCGGCCGCCAGAACCAGGATCGCCGCGTTCACGATCAGAGCGCCGTTCAACGCCACGCAGGAATCGATCAGATTAAATCTGCAAGCCTCCCGGCGGTCCGCCACCGTGCGCCCGATTCTCCGCGTCTGCACCAGCGCGGAGTGTAGATAAAAGTTGTGCGGCATCACCGTCGCGCCGATAATGCTGACGGCGATATACAGGCTCTTGTCGTTGATGCGCGGCACCAGTCCCCACACAATTTCGTGAAAAATCGGCTTGGCCAGCACCAGCTCCACCAGAAAGCATCCCGTGATCACCGCGATCAGGCACAGGATCAGCCCCTCGATCAAGCGGATGCCGTAGCGCGACAGCCACAGCACCAGAATCGTGTCCAAAGCGGTCAGCAGGACTCCGGCCAGCAGCGGCAATCCGAACAGCAGATGCAACGCAATGGCCGCGCCCAGCACCTCCGCCAGGTCGCACGCCGCAATGGCGATTTCGCACAGCACCCATAGCGCATTGCACACCGCGCGCGGATACGCGTCGCGGCAGGCCTGCGCCAGGTCGCGCCCCGACACGATCCCCAGCCGCGCCGCCAGCGTCTGCAGCAGGATCGCCATCAGGTTCGACATCACCAGCACCCACAAAAGCTGGTACCCGAATGTCGAACCGCCCTGCAGATCGGTGGCCCAGTTGCCAGGGTCCATGTACCCGACACTGACCAGGTACGCCGGACCGGCAAAAGCCAGCATCCGCCGGAAGAAGGTGGCGCGCGACGTCCCCACGCTCGCGTGAACCTCGGGCAGCGAGGCGCTGGTGACGACCTGGGGCCTTAATCCCAAATATCACTATAGCCTGCGAATTGGGAATGTAATAATGCGAACTCCTCAGCGTCTAGAGCGTAGAATGACTTTAAGGAATCTTATGAACACCCTCCGCCAAGCCGGTTTCTACTGTCTCACTTTGGGGCTCGCCGCCGGACTCGCGCCGGCCGCCGTCGATCCGGCGCTTCTGAATCTGGTGATGCCGGATGCCAAGATCCTCTCGGGAATTCAGGTCGACCAGGCCGCCGCATCGCCGTTCGGGCAGTACATTTTGTCGCAGATCCAGCCCAGCGATCCCGAATTTCTGAAGTTTGTCACGGCCACGGGATTCGATCCGCGCTATAACCTAAATTACATTCTGGCGGCCACGTCAGGTGACGCCTCCAACGCCCATAACGGGCTGATTCTGGGCGTTGGCACGTTCGTGCCCTCCAAAATCATCGCGGCCGCGACCACCGCGGGTGGAACTGTAACGACGTACAAAAATGTCACCATCCTTGGCGCGCCAACTCAGGCCGGGCATCCCCAAGGATCGATGGCGCTGATCGATGCCGGCACCGTCGCCATCGGAGACTTGGCCACGGTGGAAGCCGCCGTCGACCGGCGTCTCTCAAACGCGATGTTTACCGGCGCCCTCGCGTCGCAGGCCGTGTCCGTCAGCAACGCCAATCAAGCCTGGTTCGCGACCGTCACTCCCCTTTCGGATTTTCTGAACGGCAAGACCGGCAACCTCGGAAACATTTCGCAGAACAATCTGTTTCAGTCCGTGCTGCAGGCCTCCGGCGGCGTGAATTTCTCGGCTTCCGGCGTAACGCTCACCGGCGATGCCGTCACTGCTTCGGCGCCGAACGCGCAGGCGCTGGTAGACGTGCTGAAATTCCTGGTGAGCCTGGTTTCCACCAACGCCAATAATGCAGCCGCCACCACGCTCGCCGACGCTGCCAGCTTCACCCTGAATGGTTCCACGGCGCATTTGACTTTTAACCTTTCCGAGCAGCAAGCCGAGCAGTTATTCACAGACCAGCAGCAACAGAAAAAACCGGCCGTTCGGGCCCGTCAATAGCTTAATGTTACCAGTGGTAACATTGCTATCTTGTTGAAATTATTGCTTTCCCTGGTCGACGATCCCTAGCCGGGTCGAAAGAATCCGGATGGTACGCTCCAATTGCTGGATTTTGGCTGTTTGCGCGCTATTGGCCCGCTTGAGCCGGTCCACTTCGGCCTCCAGCGCCTCACTTTGTTTTTGCGTTTCGGAAACGTCTGGAACACTCGGCGGCGGCGCGGGCGGCGGGCCCAGGAAGCGCGAACCTTCCTCTGTTTTCAAGCCGTTGGCATCTTGCACCGACATGCGCACTTCAATGTCCCCGGTCTTGCGGACGTAGGTGAACTTCCCCGCCGTCAAGTCCTGACGGCTCAGCCTGATAGAGCGCGGCTCGGCCCCATCCGTGATTTCAAGCGACCCCGCGGCGGCGGCAGCCACTGGTTTGGCCAAAGGATTCCATTGAACCAGCAACTGCCCGTCGTGCTCCAGCACTTGTAGCGCGATTGGTTCCGGGACAGTGGAATTCAGCATCCAAACGCGCAGGCCCATGACCGCCGCCACCAGCACGACGCCAGCCCAGGCCAGCAGCCAGGGCCACTTGCGGCGCGGCGGAGGCGCCGGCAACAACTGCGGCCCGGCGATTGGCAACTCCTCCACTATGGGCTCCGGCTCGGCCGCTTCCGCGCGATAAAAGCTGGGCAAACTCTGCACGCCTCGCGCGCCGCGGTCGCGCGAGGAACGGTCCACATTGCGATCGGTGGGACGATCCAGCACGCCCGCCAGCCGATCGGGGAAATTGAATTCGAGAGCGCTGCGCTCGCTCTGCACCGTGCCGTCGTCGGTGCGCACGAAGAAGCCGGCTCGCATGCTTCCTCCGCGGCCCGGACGAACCACCAGCGTCACCTGCCACTGCGCCGGAAAGAAGATCGAGATAGATCTCCCGATCGGATTCATTCAGCATGATCTCGCTGCGCGTGTGCGAGAGAAACCAGCCCACCGAGGTCAAACCTTCCAGATGCAGATCTTCGTTGTCGCGCGCCAGTTGTTCCTGTAGCGCCGCGCGGTCCCGGTCCGAAAGAATAAACCCGGGGCCGCGCGCATGCTCGCAGGCGATGGGCCGCATCGCCATCACTCGAACCGTGCGCCCGTCGAGGATTCCATACAGCGCGCCGCCCACTTCGATCCCGCCGCGCGAGAGCCGCTGGTACCCCTCCGCCACTTCGTGCCGGATCTCCTCAATCACAACCAGCGAATACTCGATGGTGACCGGGCTCTCCGGAACAGTCCACGAACCGAATTTAACGTCGTTCATAACGCGTTCATAAGTGGACCCACGTACGTGGTCCGGGAGTAGCGATCACGCGCGAACTGGCGACGCCGGGCTCATCGGTGGTGTCGGTATCGTCATTTTCGTGCACATGATAATAATACGTCACGCCCGCCATCCCTACGGCAAGCATCAACGCCAACGCCAGGCAGGCGAGCGTTTTGGCGTTCCAGGCCCGCTCATGCGACACGGCCGACGCGGTACCGGCCACGGCGGTGAGGGCCATTCCCACGATGAACCCGAGCTTGGTATACCAAGGCATCAGATCGAGATGGCCCTGGCCTCCCACCTGGCTCCACAGCTCAGGGACGGTCAGCAGCGCGACCAAGAACTCCGCCATGTATGCAAGCCTTAGTAAATAAGGGGGCATCGGGAGAACGCGATACTCTATTGTACGGTGAACCGCGAAACCATGGATGAACTGGTCTCTTTTCTGCGCATCCCGAGCATCAGCGCGCTCGCGGAGCATGCCCCCGATATCCAACGCGGGGCTGAATTCGTGCGCGACTGGCTGGCGCGCGCCGGTCTCGAAGGCGCGAGGCTTATCGAAGGAGATGGGAATCCCCTGGTTTATGCGGAGTTTCGTCACGCGCCCCGCAAGCCGGCGCTGCTGCTCTACGGGCACTACGACGTGCAGCCGCCCGATCCGCTGGAGGAGTGGGTGACGCCGCCGTTTGAGCCGCAGATCCGCGACGGAAACATCTACGCCCGCGGCGCGGCGGACGACAAGGGCCAACTTTTCATTTTGATGGAAGCAGCCGCGGAGATTGTGCGTGACGGAGGGCCGGTCAATCTGAAATTCCTGATCGAGGGAGAAGAGGAATCCGATGGCGCGCACATCGAAAAATATGTTTCCTCCCATCCGAGCGAACTTGAAGCCGACGCCGCGGTGATTTGCGATACGGCGATGTTCGCGCCAGGCCTTCCGACGATCACCACGGGATTGCGCGGCATCGTTTACGGCGAAATTCACGTGCGTGGCGCGCGCACCGATCTGCATTCGGGCGACTACGGAGGCGCGGCGCCGAACGCGGTGGAGGCCGCGGCACAGATGATCGCGGCGCTGAAAGATCGTGACGGGCATATCCGCATTCCGGGACTCTACGATCGCGTTCAGCGCCCCAGTGCGGCGGAGCTGGCGGCTTGGAAACGGCTGCCGTTCGATGTCGAGGAGTATCGCGAAAAGGAATTGGGCTCGACGGCGCTCGCGGGCGAGCCGGAAATTCCGATCTTCGAACGGCTGTGGGCCCGGCCCACCTTCGAGGTGCACGGCATTCGCGGAGGATTCACTGGCGAAGGCTCGAAAACCGTGATCCCGGCGAGTGCGGTGGCGAAGATCAGCCTGCGGCTGGTTCCCGATCAACGTCCCGAGGAGGTGGTGAAACAACTGGAACGCGCCATCGCGCAGGCGGCTCCGCGGGGAGTGACCACGACGTTCCAGCTGCTGTCGTCTGCCCCGCCCTGCCTGGTAGATCCGGAACATCCGCTGATCCGGAAGGCGGCGCAGGCTATGGAGAAGGTGTTCGGAAGAGAGACGGTTTATGTGCGATGCGGCGGCTCGATTCCGATTGTCGGTTTGTTTCAGCAGGCGCTGGGAATTCCAAGCGTGATGATGGGTTTTGGGTTGCCGGATGACAATATTCATGCGCCTAATGAGAAGATGTCGATTGAAAATTACAGGCTCGGGATGGCGGCGGTGGTGGAGTATTTCAGGTCGCTGTAAGGTTTTTCGGTAGCTATTTTGAAGTTTGATCGATTCTTAGGAAATACGGGTTTGAGTGTACTGGGTTTCCCCCACATTCAGCGGAGGCAGACGCTTTGGGGGTTCGAGTGCGCCGTGAAGGTACATCCCGTATAATGACAAACGTCGCCAGCCATGAATAAAGTTGACAAGGAATATCCTCATCCGTTTCTTCTGGAACCAACTAAACTCAACCGTATCATTGACACCATACACGCATCTTTCGCGGGCATTCCAAACGCTACATTGCACGATAACTTCGAGGTCTTCCTTACCGGCGACCGGAGAGAGGAGTTGCCCTCCGTTGACGCCGTACTTGCGCTGGATAATACTCGCAAACACAAAATCCAGCGGTTGGTGATTTTCTGTTCTGCCTCCTCACCTGGATCCGCCAAACCAGATCATGAAGTGCAGGTCGATTTCGGCGGCCCGTCGTCATTCCCGAGGAATTCGACCACTGTTACGAAAGTTGTTTCCATTGGCGTCAGAGGGGAATCCGCGAGCTGGAATAGCCGCACGCTTGCCGAGATTGAGGAACAGGTTGAAAGAACGCAACTCCATCACACTAGGCCGCTCGGTGTACTAATTCTCATACTTGCGGTGGCATTGATCGCTCTTGCGGCCCAGTTTCTTAACTTTGCAGCTGCACCTCTAACCCCTACTAGCGCTTGGTGGCTCAACCACTCTGACCTTGACCGATTGGCAGAAATGCTGAAGCAGCACTCGACGTTAACGGATGAAGATCTGCGCGAAATAGAAACACGGCAACTCAAGAATGTCCTTGAATATAATGGTGTATCCCAAAGTCCAACTCAGACGAGTCGGCCCGCGCGCGCGGTACTTCTCCCGGTAGCCTGCGTCAGCATTATCGCCTGCGTCATAATTTTGTTGACATGCTATCCTTCCGCGGTGTTTCTCTGGGGTGATGAACAAGCCCGATACGAAACGATTCTCCAGAGGCGCAAGAACGTCTGGGGTGTCGTTGTTAGCGTGATGCTAGTTGGCGTCTTGTCCAGATTGTGGTTCGATGGCCTTTCATCATGGTTCCAAAAGCCGTAAAGCGGGGGGAAAGGAATAGGAAACGAAACAAGGAAACAGGGTCAGCCTGACCTTGCACTTTTTCCCCATGTCGATATTGTGTCAGAGCGCTCTGTCCCCTTTTCAGATTTTTAGTCCCCTCGCGGGACGGCCCGGTTTCATGGGGGTTGGTGTGCTTCGCACTCGCCGCAAGCGATTCGACGGATTACGATCCGAGGGAGGTCCGCCTCGCTGGGTCCAGGGGGGTCCAGGGGGACAGCCAGAATCGACACATTCAAATTCGACACCACTGTGGCACTCAGCTCCGTCCCCTTCCTCAGATTCTAGCCGAACTCGCCGTTTGCTCGAAACTCCATCGCCGCCACTTGCGTCGAAAGTGATCCTCCATGCGGGCCACGAACTCCTCGTCTCCAAAGGGCCTTCCCGCATAAGTGCAGCGCCGGAGCAGATGGACTTGGTCGGCTGGCTCGGCCGCACCATGCATCTGGCGCCATGTCTCCGAGCCTCCCGACCGGTGCCAGAACGCTCCATCCAGAACGTTCGCCCCATCGCGACCATTTCCCAGATGCACCGCCGCACTTGACCATCGAAATGCGGCGGCATTTCCGACCAAGCCCGCCCGCACCGGATTTGCCTCCACGTAGCGCAGCGCGATCCACAAATGCCGCTCCGACAGAGGGCACGAGTAAAACCGATTCTGCCAGAGGTGGCCGCTCCGCCCGAGTCCGGCGTTCACCGCCTGGGCATAGGCTCCGTGCACCCGCCGGAACAACACCGCCAGCGAGTCGGCCCGCTCCGGCACCACCACCCAATGCACGTGGTTGGACATTAAACAGTAAGCCAGCACTCGCACGCCCGCATCCTCCCGGTGCCGTGCGATCGGACTCAAATACGTCTTGCGATGGGCGGCGGAGAAAAATACCTTCTGACGATTCGTACCCCGCTGGGTCACGTGGTAAGGAAGTCCCGGTAGAATACATCGAGCGTTGCGTCCCATCTGCATTCAGGGAGTGCCTCGACTCCCCGATTCTTCTCAGGGGGACGGAGCTGTCCAACGCTTTCGCTCTATTTTTTCTCGTGTCGATTCTGACTGTCCCCTTCGTCCCAATGCACGTGGTTGGACATTAAACAGTAAGCCAGCACTCGCACGCCCGCATCCTCCCGGTGCCGTGCGATCAGACTCAAATACGTCTTGCGATGGGCGGCGGAGAAAAATACCTTCTGACGATTCGTACCCCGCTGGGTCACGTGGTAAGGAAGTCCCGGTAGAATACATCGAGCGTTGCGTCCCATCTGCATTCAGGGAGTGCCTCGACTCCCCGATTCTTCTCAGGGGGACGGAGCTGTCCAACGCTTTCGCTCTATTTTTTCTCGTGTCGATTCTGACTGTCCCCTTCGTCCCTTCGTCCCTTGACTGTCCCCCTCGTCCCCTCGTCCTCTCTCGCGTAGTTCGCGTAGTTCCTTGCGATCAGCCCTCTCTTCGTGGGGTCGCGAGTCGTATCTGCGTTACCACGTCCAGCGCCTTAAGGTAGAGTGGAGTAATCGGAGAATTGCTTTGCTGAAGATCGTCCGCTTGGAATTCGGACTTAGAGACGCGGTGATCATGAAGCACATAAATTAACGTTTGACCGCGGCGAGGGAGTTGATGGTCAAGCGTTTCTTGCATATATCCGATGAATTCAGGTGCAGCGTCTAGGAGGATTCCCGCTGCTTTGCGCGCAGTCTCATGCTGGCCGGATCCGAGAATTCCTCCCCCTCCGCTAAAGTAAAGGCTAACGGTTCCGTCAGCCAAGATGACTAGTGTCGAAATACCATTGGGCAATCCGGTTTCCATAAGAACGCCCCACACAGGTCGCGCTCGATCGTTGGCAAAACGTGACGGCGCGACCTCGAATATTTGCTGTCGCAAACCCACATACATTGGGCTAAGGTTGTATTCAGAACCTTTGGTACGCGAAAGGAAGGCGCGGATTGATGACAGTAGGCTCGTCATTCGTTTTCCGATGTTCTCTTCATTTTCAATGGTTGCGTTCCATGGGTCCAAGGGGACGGCCAGAATCGACACACTCAAATTCGGCACCACTGCAACACTCAGCTCCGTCCCCTTCCTCAGATTCTAGCCGAACCCGCCGTTTGCTCGAAACGGGTTTCCGGGCCCGCGTTTCCTCGGATTGTAAATCCGTGAAGGGTATTGTGCTCGCTTTTCGTCTTTACCGATTGGTGGGAGAAAGGAGAAAGCAATGCCCCTGAATCTGCAAAATGCGCCGCAAATTGTAACCGCCATCGGAGGCCTGGGCACCGCTGCCTTTGCCCTGGTGGATTCGACCAAAGCCCTGTGGTTCGGCGGAGTGAATCGCATCGGCTTCAGCGGAATCACCGCGGCGGTGACCGCTTTGACGCCTTCCGGATCCGCGCCTTCCAATGCGCTGTCTCAAGAGAAGATCCTGGATACGCTGCGGGCGAACTGGTACAACGGGACCGACCTCGGGAGCCAGAAAGCGATCGCCAAGTCCCTGATCAAACTGAACCTGAGCGCGGCCAATGCCGCCGTGCTGGCCCGGGCGACCGGTGTCGACGCCGGGATCCTCACCGAGGTTGCCGAGAGCATCGCGTCGGGAACCACGCTGACGCCCGCCCAGTCGGATGTCTTCGCGCGGTTCGATCTGATCGTGACGGCGCTTCTCGATGAAGCCTATGAGCGCGGCGACCAGTCCTTCAAGAATGGAACCCGATTCTGGGCCATGGTGTTTTCCCTGATACTCGCGTATTACGGATGCAAGGTCACCGGTCAACAAGAGTGGTGGATGTTCTTGTTAGTCGGCGTGCTGGCGACGCCGCTGGCCCCCGTCGCCAAGGATCTTTCCACCGCCCTGGCCACCGCCGTGAACACGTTGCAGCTGGTGAAGAAGTAGACCCGTCATGTCAAGATTCCTCGACGTTCGCATCTCGGCGGTAGGAGGGGGGCTGGCGAATTCGGTGGCGCTGGGTCAGGGCACCGATATCAACAACTATGCCGGCCTGGCTCTCCCGCAACTTCTGAGCGACATCCAGGGGCGGCACGTTCTGATTGCGACCCACGGATACAACGTCGACCGAGCCAACGGGATCGCCAGCCTTTCCAACTGGGAGGGGGAGCTCCAACTGCCCGATCAATCGGTTTTCGTGGGCCTGCTGTGGCCGGGCGATTCCGTGGTGCTCCACGCGCTGAGTTACCCGGAAGAGCCTCGGGTCGCCAACGGAGTGGGGCAGCGGATGGCTCCGTTCATCGACGCCAATTTCGGTGGCGCGGCGAGCGTATCGTTTG
>CAWJHI010000037.1:0-24299 GCA_963842485.1 Terriglobia bacterium
TGTCGTTGCTTCGTTGAGTTACGGTGTCTTGAAGCGTGCGGCAGGACCAGATGAATTCGTCCGTGCGGTAGTTGCTCCGCCGTCGTCAGGAAGCCGCTAACGCTGTCGCCGGTCTTATTGGTCGCAAAGACGTTGCCCAATGCGTCCAGCGCTACCGCGCTGGGAGCATAGAACGCCGCGCCCGCCGGATCGAAGTTGAGGCCCATTTCCATCCGTCGGGCGACGATCCAAGCGTCGGAGGGCCGAACGGCGTCTTCACCGACGCGAGTCCGTACAGCGTGCTCGGGTGGTACGATGGATTGGCGACTATCTGGTACGCCGCCCCCAGCGTGGTCCCAGATCGGCCAAGGCTGCGACAACCAGCCGCTCTGGACATTAGAGAGCCGTGGACTATACACAGGCCCAATATGGAGCATGGTTGGAAATTTGACCAGCACGTTTAGCAGCCGGGCGTTCAATGAGGCGCGTGTGTATTATGGCGTGAACAAGGTCAGCATATTCTCAAATCTCACCGGAGATAAGTTGGGCGGGATCGATCTGCTGCAGGATACTTCACAGCTCGGGCTGTTTTCGGAGAAGACATTTCCCGGAGCGCATTTCGGCAGCGGCAGTCTTGGTGGGCTGGAGGGTGAGACGAACCTGTATTTTGATGACAATTTTTCTTACATCGCCGGTCGTCATCAGCTCAAGTTCGGCGGAGAGATCTCGCGGCCGCTGATGGATATGAATATCGACGCTTCGCAGCATGGGCGCTGGTACTTTGCCCAAGACCTCGCGTTCAACATCAATAATCCAGCTAGCTATCCCTATGAATACCTCGTTACTCGCGGCTTCGCCGAGGATATCGAGGCTCACTGGAATGGAGCAATGTACGTGCAGGACACATGGAAAGTGCGCGATAATGTCACTCTGAATCTCGGCCTTCGGTGGGAGGTCGATAACGCGATCACTGCCGGGAACCAGCTCGTAGATGGCTACAACCAGCGGATTGAGACGTCGTATGGCTACGGCAGCCCGGTCGTGTACAAAGTCAAACCGGACCGGAAAGACTTTTCGCCGCGTCTTGGCATGGTATGGGCGCCGACGGCTGATCACCGGACCACGATTCGAGTCGGCGCGGGAATATTCTACGATCAGATGCACTACAATTACACGGACATCGTGACGAATGGAACATATCTCAATAACGGCCGATATCAGTTCAATGCAAACAACACAAGCCAGAATCCCTTTTATAATCCAGCCGACCCGTCGGGAAGCATCACACAGCTAAAGGCGTTCCTCGCGTCAAATTTTCCGAATGCGCCGAACCTGACCTCAGCTGTTCTCCTGCCGCAAAACGCGAACGGCCTCGATCCCAACTTCAGGAACCCCTATACCGAGCAGATCTCAGCCGGGGCTACGCACCAGTTCGCTTCCGGGATCTATGTGCAAGCGGATTTCGTATCCGCACATGGCCGAAACATGATCGTGGACAACCAGACGAATCTTGTCCCGCCCGCCGGTGAATCCGTGGCGCAGGCTGTTCAGCTCGGAAGTTTCGTCACCGACGACCCACGTTTCAGCCAAATCACGCTGTATAAGAACCTGGGTTGGACCCAATACACTGCGTTGCAGACCAGAATGACATACAACCGGGGAAGCAAGCTGCACCTCGGCGTTTCCTACACGCTGGCACGCACCACCTCGGACACGATAGCGGATGGGATTGGCGGAGGACTGATGACGAACCCCTATAACATCGCACCCGACGACGGGCCCGCCGATCAAGACCGCCGGCACACGGTCGCTTTCGAGGGGATGTACTCGCTGCCGTACGGGATACAAGTTTCCGGGCTCTACCGTTACGGGAGCCCGCTTCCGTGGACCGTCACGAGTATCTATGACATCTATTTTCGCCCCGAGCCGCGCAACGATCGCCGCGGCGCGGACTACACAGACGCCGACATCCGATTCAGCAAGAGCTTCAAGTTTCGCGAGCGCTTCTCGGCGACACTCATGTGGGAAGTTTTTAACCTGTTCAATGCCGACAATTTCTATAACTATGCAGGTTCCATGCAATCGTCGGCTTTTGGGACTCCGAATAGCGAGCTTCCTAAGCGCGCGCAACAGGGCGGATTCAGATTTGATTTCTGACCTATTTCTGACCTATTTCTGACCTAAGGAAGGGACGCATGGTTCGGGTCCTGTCGGAAGCCGATGTCGCGCGAGCAATTTCTATGGCGGAGGGGGTCCGCCTGGTAGAAGAAGCTGTCCGCCAATACGCGGAAGGCCAGGCCACTTTGTTGCCGCGTGTCAGTCTCGATCTTCCCGGAAACGGAGGGGCATTTCGCGTGATGTCGGCGTCGATGCCCGGCATCGGTGCGTTTGGACTGAAGACGCTGACCGGGTATCCCGGTAAGCGTGTTTTGGGCGAGACTTATTTCGCGATTTTGTTGTTCAGCGCGGAAAATGGCGCGCTGCGCGCTGTCATGGCCGCCGGACACCTCACCGGCATCCGAACTGGCGCGGCGACCGGGGTAGCAGCGAAGTTCCTGGCACGGGAGCACGCCAAGGTTCTGGGAATCTTCGGAGCAGGCGTGCAGGCCAAACAGCAGGTGGCTGCCCTGGTGGCCGTGAGGCCCATTTCGCACATCAAGATCTTCGATCTGGATCGCACCAAGGCCGAGGGTCTGGCGAGGCACGCGAGCGAGACATTCGGCGTTGCCGCACGTGTAGTGGTCAATGCGCAGGAGGCGGTCGCCGGAAGTGATTTGGTGGTGACGGCCACTACGGCGCGTGAGCCGGTCTTTTGCGGCGAGTGGCTCGAAGAGGGTACACACGTCAGCGGAGTCGGCGCAAACACGCCCGCCAAGCGGGAGTTGGACGCAGTGACTTTTCAAAGAAGCAAAATTGTCGTTGATTTCAAGGATCAGGCGCTTGAAGAAGGAGGTGATTTGCGGGAAGCTCTGAAGAGCGGCTCGATTAGACTCGACGATGTGTATGCCGAGCTCGGAGAGATCGTAACGGGACGGAAAACCGGCCGGGCCAACGATCGTGAAATCACTCTTTTCAAGTCCGTCGGCATTGCCGTGGAAGACATCGCAGCCGCGGCGTATGTATTCGAACAGGCGGAATCAAGGGGACTCGGCACCCCCATGGCGTTCGACGGAGAAGCAGTGAATTTGCAGAATAGGAGAGCCGTGTGAAGAAGGGTATATGGGCAGTCGTGATCGTGATTGGAGCCGGCTGGTTAGCGACCATCGCCCGGCCGCAGGAGCGTGCGCAAGAAGTGATCGATCCGGCGACGATTTCCGCGATCCGCGAGGAAGGCTTGAGACATCCGCAGGTGATGGATACGGTAAGCTGGCTCGCTGATGTTTATGGACCGCGCCTCACAGGAACCCCGGCCCTGAAGCAAGCAGCAGATTGGGCGCAGAAGAAAATGGGCGAGTGGGGACTGGCTAACATCCACAAAGAAAGCTGGAAATTCGGGAAGGGATGGTCGTTGGTGCGCTTCAGCGCGCACATGACAGAGCCACAGATCTCGCCGCTGATCGGTTATCCCAAGTCGTGGACGCCCGGCACGAAGGGAACGGTCAGCGGCGACGTGATCCGCGTCGACATCAACTCCGACGCCGATTTCGAAAAATACCGCGGCAAGCTCGCCGGTAAGATCGTGCTGACGCAGCCGGCTCGAGAGGTGAAGATGCTGGAGGGGATCATCGTCCAGCGCTGGACCGATCCGCTGTTGAAGGAAGCCGAGACGAGTCCGCTGGCGCCGCTCGCTGGGGAGCCGGTTCACGATCCGTCAAAACCAACGCTGGCGGATCGGACGCAGGCATTCTTTGCGAGAGAAGGCGTCATCGCAGCGCTCGATCGCGGCGGCGACGCGTACATGGTCGCCGGTGACAACCAGATGTCGTGGCGAACGCAGCACGTCGATGGCGGGACGATCTTCGTCACCACCGGCGGTCCGCACGACAGCGAACATGCCGGCAAGGACCTGGTGCCGTCGATTACGCTCGCGGTGGAGCACTATAATCGCATGGCTCGGATTCTCGATAAGAAAGTTCCAGTCAAAGTGGAGCTGAACGTTCAGACGCAGTTTTACGACGAGACGGAGCCAAACGGCTTCAACGTGATCGCCGATCTTCCGGGCGGGGAGTTATCGAATGAGTTCGTGATTCTCGGCGCGCACCTCGACAGCCACCAGAGCGCAACCGGAGCGACGGATAACGCGGCAGGGAGTGCGGTCATGATGGACGCCATGCGAATCCTGAAGGCGCTTGGCTTGAAACCGCGACGCACGATTCGAATCGCGCTCTGGAGCGGGGAAGAGGAAGGGTTGCTCGGCTCCAAGGCTTACGTCCGCGATCACTTGTTCGACGAGGCGGCGAAGACGCCGAAGCCGGAGTATCAAAACGTCGCGGCGTATTACAACATGGACAACGGAACGGGGCGGGTTCGCGGCATCTGGCTTCAGGAGAATCTCGCGATTGCACCGATTTTCAGGACGTGGTTCCAGCCGCTACGCGATCTGGATGTTCCCGGGACCATTGCGCCGCGCTCGGTGAGCGGATCGGATTACGCATCTTTCGACGAGGTCGGGATTCCGGCTTTCCAGTTCATGCAGGACCGCCTCGAGTACAACTCGCGCACGCACCACTCGAACATGGATACGGTAGACCACGTTCAGCGCGACGACTTGGTGCAGGCGGCGATCGTAGTGGCGACGTTCGCCTATGACACCGCCATGCGTCCGGAAAAATTACCACGAAAAGCGGGGCCTTACAATCGCGCCCACGGCACCAGCGAGAGCGCCAAATGAAAGCCCATCGGCGTGATTTCTTGCGGGCGAGCGTACTCGCCGCTTTCGCGGGAAAACGGTCGTGGGCGGGTCCGACGGGAGCGCACTTCGAGCCGGTTCAGCCCGAGCTTTTCGCGGCCGCCGGCGCGCAGCCGAACTGTTGGGCGGATTTCGACAACGACGGCGATGTGGACCTGTTCGTCGGCTTCAAAGCGGATCTTCCGAACCGGTTGTATAGAAATGATGGCGGAAAATTCGTCGAGGTCGGCGCCGATCTGAAGGTCAATGACCTCCCCGACACGCGCGCGGCGGCGTGGGGCGATGTCAACGCCGACGGAAATTTAGACCTCTGTGTCGGATTCGCCAGACGATCTGGCGTTGCCAATAAGCTGTATCACAATGAGGGCCGTGGTAAATTTGTCGACGTGGCCAAAGATCTCGGCGTGGATGTGAAGGGCGAGACGCGCCAGATCTCCTGGATCGATTTCGACAACGACGGCCGGGTGGACCTGTTTGTCGCGTTTCGAGACGCGCCCAACATGCTCTTTCACAACGAAGGCAATCGATTCGTCGATGTCGCCAAAGACATGGGCGTCGACGACCCTCGAAAGACCGTGGGTGCGGTGTGGTTCGATTTCAACCAGGACGGCCGGCTGGATGTGTTTACCGCCAATCAGGACGGGACGCTGAATGGACTTTACCGCAACGACGGCAACCGTTTCGTGGATGTGGCCCACGATCTGGGGATGGACGCGTTCGGCCGACCGGCGACTTTCGGAAGCAACGGCCCGAGCGTCGCTGATTTCGACAACGACGGCAACCTGGATCTGTTTGTCGCGGGGTACGGCGCGAATTTCCTGTTTCACAACGACGGCCACGGAAAATTCACTAATGTCGCCGAATCACGCGGGGTGGCAGGCGGCGAAAAGGCAACCCCGTCCAACTGGGGTGATTATGACAACGACGGGCGCGTGGATTTATACGTGTCGTCCTACATCGACAAGCCCGTGAACGAAAAGGATTATTTGTTTCACAACGACGGCGACCGATTCACCAACGCACTTCCGCCCGAGTTCGTCAAACATGGCGCGACGCACGGGATTCAGTGGGCCGATTTCGACGGCGACGGCGCGCTCGACCTGGCGATTGCGAATAATAATCCGGGCGGCACACATTATCTCTATAAAAATATGCTGCCGCCGGAACAGGCGCGGCGGTCCTTGCAGGTGATGGTGCTCGATCATCAGGGTCATGCGACTAAGGCCGGATCGGAGGTCCGGATTTATGCGCCCGGAACGCGGGCGGTGTGGGGCGGACGGATCGTCGACAGCGGAAGCGGCTATTGTTCGCAGAGCGTGCTGCCGGTGCACTTCGGCCTGCCGAAGGACGGGCGCGTGGACGTCGAAGTGACGGCGTTGACAAAAGCGGGACGAAAGATCACGCGCATCGCGAACGTGGACCCGAACAAACTGCCCCGCCGTGTGCTCGTCGTCAAACTCCCCAATGCATAGACCATGAATCCGGAATTCGAGCCTCTTCTGGAAGCGGGAACGGCTGTCATCGCCGACGTCTTTGACTCGCTCGGTTGGTTGCCACCCGTCCTGGACACGAATCTATTCTCGGTGAAAGGATCTGGAACGAAATTCATCGGCCCGGCATATACCATTTCCGGTGAGTCGCACCTGTGGTCAGGGGGCGGGGATCGTGCCAAACTCTCCGCGATCGATGCCATGGCGCAGGGCGTCGTGCCGGTTTGGGCGGGTAACGATATTCGCGGCGTATGCTGCTTCGGCGATCTGCTGGGAAGCGCAATGCTGGCGAGGGGATGTACAGGCGTCGTGGTAGACGGCGGAATTCGTGACCTGTCCTTTCTTCAGTCGATTGAGATGCCGATCATAGCTCGCTACAGAACTCCCGCACAGGCCATCGGACGCTGGCGCGTCACCTCTTTCCAGACCCCTGTGAGCGTGCATGGCGCGCTGGAAGAGTGGGTTTCCGTACGTCCCGGCGACGTCGTGGTGGCGGATGACGACGGAGTACTCGTTCTTCCGGCTGATTCGCTAGATAGGATTCTGACCCAGGTGATCGAGTGGTCTAAGAGCGAGTCTGGCGCGCGAAACGACATTCGAAATGGCCTGCCATTACTTCGAGCGCTCGAAAAATACGGGCACCTCTAGCGGGGTCAGGCGAGGCGTTTTGTCGGGTCACTAAGAAATAGTCTGCTCCCAACGATTCGCGCTGGTTTCGAACACTGGGCCAATGATCGCTGAAGATGTGACTTGCGTTTTTCTCTCAACCCGAGCGATGGATCGTTATGCCCGAAGCCCGCGCAGAAAAGGATGATTCAAATGACGAACACGGAAACCAACGACAAAGCCGCAGCCGTTGCGGAACAGGCCGCGCACGTGCCGGAGACGGCCTCCTCGAAGAAAGGTTCTCTGCCCGACTTCGGGACGCTGGAATCATCGGGCATTCCTTCGTGGATAGCCGCCCGACTTCCCGAAGATCGCTGCCCAGCGGGCAAATAGACCGTCGAACATCTTTTCGAGGTCCGCTACGTTCGCAAGCGACACGGGCTCTTCCAGCCAAACTTCATAGGAATTGATGTTCACGGAATCTCGTTCGAGCTTTCGAGCGGCTGCTTCGATCCCCTGGCGTAAAGCAACGGACCATGCTTCGAATGACACATATACGAGAGCCTCGATGCGGAGGTGGCGGACGCGAACTGGGCTCGCAACACTGCTCCTCGCCCCCGGCCGGTTTCGAAGCCGGCCAAGCACCCCGCTACTAATAAGGATGCCCCAGCGTTGGCCGCGCCCCAGAGTGCCCACCATCACGCTGATTCTCCACGCCGGGAACCAGCCGAACCGCCGAAGCTCGAATCCGGGCTTGAGTATTCGAAAGCCCGCGCCGTTCGGGAAAGCTATCTGGCGCGGCTGGCCAAGATCGATTTCGAGGAGCGCACCGAGAAGCTGGTGAGCCGGGACGAGATGCAGGTCGCCGCCTTTAACCGGTACCGCATGTTTCGCGACGGCATGCTGAACATTCCGAACCGGCTGGCAGCGGTGCTGGCTGCGGAGGCCGATCCGCAGAGGGTTCACGAGCTACTGGCAACCGAGATTCGCAAAGCGCTGACGGAGTTCTCTGATGCAAATCGCCCTAACGGCTGAAGAGATTTACGCACACGCAGCGGCTGAGGGCGCTCGGCCTGATCCCCTGCTGACAGTCTCGGAGTGGGCGGACTCCTACCGGACGTTATCCCAGCGCGCCTCCGCCGAGCCGGGCCCGTGGCGCACCGACCGCACTCCGTACCTGCGCGAGATCATGGACTGTCTCTCACCCTCCTCCGCGGTCGAAACCGTGGTGTTGATGAAGGGCGCACAGATCGGCGGTACCGAGTGCGGGAACAACTGGATCGGTTACGTTGTCCACCAGGCGCCCGGCCCAATGCTTTCCGTCCAGCCCACGGTCGAAATGGCCAAGCGCAACTCGAAACAGCGCATCGATCCGCTGATCGAGGAGAGTGCGGTGCTCCGGGAACTGGTGAGCGACCCGCGTTCGCGCGACTCTGGAAATACGATGCTGGCGAAGGAATTTCCCGGCGGGCTCCTGGTCATGACCGGGGCCAACAGCGCTGTGGGTTTGCGGTCCATGGCGGCCCGCTACCTGTTCTGCGACGAAGTGGATGCCTACCCCGGTGATGTCGATGGCGAAGGCGACCCGGTCAACTTGGCGCTGGCGAGGACGTGTACTTTCGCTCGGCGCAAGATATTCATGATCTCGACGCCGAAGATCACCGGCCGCAGTCGGATCGAATCGAGCTTCGAGGACAGCGACCAGCGATACTTCTGGGTTCCGTGTCCACATTGCAACGAATATCAGATCCTGAAGTTCCCGCAGGTACGCTGGCCCAAGGGGGAGCCCGAGAGTGCCGTCTATATCTGCGTCCACTGCGAGGGCGAGATCGAGAATCACGAGAAGCACTGGATGCTGCCATTAGGCGAGTGGCGTCCCGCGGCGCCCGGACCCGGCAAGGCGGCTGGCTTTCATCTTTCAAGCCTGTACAGCCCGGTGGGCTGGTTCAGTTGGGCAGACGCCGCGGCGATGTTCGCTGAGGCGCAGAAGAACCCGGCTCTGCTCCAGGTCTTTATCAACACCGTCCTGGGCGAAACCTGGGCGCTACAGGGCGATGCGCCGGAATGGCAGCGCCTTTACGACCGGCGTGAGGATTACCGGATCGGAACGGTTCCGAACGGCGGCCTGTTTCTGACGGCCGGCGTGGATATCCAGAAGGATCGCATCGAGCTCGAAGTGGTTGGGGGCGCGGGAAGGAATCCTGGTCCGTGGATTACCAGGTGCTCGAAGGGCAAACCGCGGAGGGAGCTGTGTGGCAGAAGCTCCTGGCGGTGCTCAATACGTATTACATGACGGAGGCAGGCGTGGCTATGCCAATCGTAAAATTCGCGATCGACTCCGGATACGCGACGCCCGAGGTCTACGCTTGGACAAGGAAGTACGGCGGTGCGCGGGCTGTGGTGATCAAAGGCGACTCTCGGGCGGCTGCGCCGATCAGCCAGCCATCTCCTATCGATGTCGGACCACAAGGAGACCGAGTTCGCCTGGGGATCAAGGTGTGGCCTGTGAACAGCGGCATGATCAAAGAGGAAGTACCGCTGGCTGCGACTTGAGCGTCCCACTGAGGAAAGTGGCGAGCCGTATCCACCGGGTTACTGCCACTTCCCGAAGTATGGTGAGGAATACTTCAAGCAGCTTACGGCCGAGCAGTTGGTTACACGCATCGTGAAGGGTTACCGACGGGCGGAATGGCAGAAGACGCGGGATAGAAATGAGGCCGTCGACGCGAGATCCTACGCAAGGTCTGCCGCAGCCGTGTACGGCATGGACCGCTTCAATGAATTGAGCTGGAAGACGCTGGAGGAGCGGTTGGCAGAGCTTACGAAGAGAGTCGGCCAGCCGAGGAGGCCCGAGCAGCCAACCGTACCCGTGCAACGCCCGGTCCGAGGGCGTTTCTTTTAGGACCTACGAGGTGACGTTTCACTGGTAGTATTTGCGTGGACATTTAACGATGACTGCCTCTCACGAAAACGAATCCGAGCTGGAACGGCGTAGGGCCATTGATCGTTGCCATGCTGAGATCGCGGCCATCGAAGCGTTGCTGCTAGCCGGGCACCAGGACGTCGAAGGTCTGTGCATGGCGCTCTCGGACTGGTCGGCCGAGTTGAGGCTCGTCGAAAGCGAGCCGGCTCACGGTTCATCGAATAGAAGGCGTGAGGCCTCATCTGATGTGACGGCGACGTCCTAAGAGTAGCCCTTGCTAGAAGGGTTCGGTCAAAGCTGGCGCGTTTTATCGGGATCAATACCGTCTGCGCCTTGGCAGCGCTTTCTCCGAGTAGCGCGTCACTCGCCCGGGCGAGCGGCAACTTCCCACAACGCCGTTTACGACCCGTTATCGGCCATCAACCCTGTCGCGCTAGGGGCGAATAAGCGCATTGAGTCGACCGGCCGGCCAGCGCCGCCAGTTGATGGCACACCCCTGCACGCGGAATCGGTCTGTCTACTCCGGCAGACCTACCCGCTTCCTTAGCGCCTTCACCCGTACATCCCCTCGCACCAGCACAAATTCCGGGTACGTCAAAGTCCTCCCCAACCGCACCGGCCCCAGCACCGCCATCCCCTCTAAGGCCTCAACCGTCCGGTCCCTATCGCCCATCCCCGCATAAGTCAGCGCCTGCGAGTAAGCATCCGTCGCCGCCGCGGCGAGTTTCTCGGCTTCCTCACGCCGCCCCGCCCGTCCATACGCGTAGCCCAGGTAACCCCGTACCGGTGCGCGCCGCTTGTCCTCGTCTTCCAGAATGGCAATGGCCTCACGCACTTTCCCCTGTCCTAACCACGCACGTCCCAGCCACTGGCCCCGGCCGGGAAAATCCGCGGGCAGCGCCTCGCACTCCCGCGCCGCATCGTCAAATCGCCCATTCGCGATCAGCGCATTCACCAGGATGTACCGCAGACGCGCCCCAATCGGGTCGTGCTTCAGCGCGATGCGCAACTGACGAACTGCCTCCGCAACGCGCCCCAACGGAAATAATAGTTCCAGCGCGTAATTCCCATAGATCACGGAATCGTGCGGATCCAGTTCCAGCGCCCGCCGGAAGCTCGCCTCGGCGCGGGCCCACTGCGCCTGATTGGCGTACACCATCCCCATCGCGCCGTGCGCCTCCGCCAACAGCGGGTCCAATTCCAGAGCCCTCTCCGCCGCGGCTTGCATCTTGGGCGATTCGTCTCCTGGATTGAAATACCCGGATCCATAGCGCGCGGCGTGAGCCGCCGCCAACCCTGCGTACGCCGGCGCGAACGATGGATCCCGCGCAATCGCCTGTTCAAACTGATTCCCGCTCTCGATCTCGCCGCTCAATCCGTTCTGAATTCCCATCGCTCTAGCGCGCAGGTACAAATCGTAAGCTTCCGCGCTCGTCTCATACCGCCGCCGGCCCCGCCCCAGCTTTAAGCGCAAGCTGTTCACGATGCCCCTTGATATCTCATCCTGAATCCGAAACACATCGGTCAAGGCCCGGTCATAGCGCTCCGACCACACCGTAAGATCGTCGCGCGCGCGCACGAATTGCACATCCACGCGCAACTGCGTCCCCAGCCGCAGCACCGAACCTTCCACGATATATTCCGCCGCCAACTCCTTCCCCACCTCGCGCACACTCCGCGCCTTGCCCTTGAACGCAAACGACGAGGTCCGCGACCGCGGCGACAACCCCTCGATCAGGGACAAATTGCGGATCAGTTCGTCCGTCAACCCGTCCGCGAAGTAGTCGCTTGCCGGATCATGGCTCAGGTTCTCCAGCGGCAACACCGCAATCGCTATCGGTGCGCTCCTTTGCCCGATCCACCACGCCCCCAGCGCCCCCGCTCCCACTACTAATAGAGCCGCTGCCGCGATCGTCCATGGCCGGCTCCGCGGCGCAGGCTCTTTTCGCTCTTCTCGCGGCCGGAATAAGGGCGTATACCGCCCCTTCGGCAGTTCGATCACTACCGGGTCGTCTTTGCCCTCGTTCAGGTAGAATTCCGCCAGCCGCGAGCGAAGACGCCCGGCCTCGGTCCGCACAATCGAATCCTGCGAGGGATCATGGCCCGGCGTCCGCCCAAACACCTCGACCGCAATCACCGATTGCTTTAAATAGTCGTCGTTACCCTCGAGGTGGCGCTCCGCGAGGAACCGCAGGAAGCGGCTCATGCGGTCGTTCCGCGAGAAACCCTCGCTTGCCAGAACCCGTTCCAGTTGCCGGCGCGCAGCATCAAGATCTGTGGGCGCGAGGGCCACGTCTCCGAGAATACATCATATTTTCAACAACGTGCAAGGGTTTAAAACCCGCATTCAACCCGTTTGCACTTGCCCACACTTACCACTTTGCCGCACTGTGTTCTGACAGGAGGCACCATGAGAACCCTAATCGTCACCGCCCTTTGCGGCATCGCGTTATTCGGCCAGGATCTGAGGACCGTTCGTTTCGGCGGGATCATCAACGACTATACGCCCGCCGACGTTTCCGGCGGCCCGTGGGAACTCCGCGGTAACTGGAACGCGGAGATCAGCCCCTCCGGCACAGCCAGCTTCACCGCGGACCTCACCATGCAAACGTCCGACTACGGAATCACCGACCCCACTCAGGTCGATCCCAACAACCCATCGACCCGCACACCCCACACCCACCACATCAGCGTCACCGGCGCTACCGTCAGTTACGATATGACTGTCTGCCCGGCCAACAGTCCCGGCACCCCCCCGCCAGCGCGGGAGTGGTCATTAACGGGCCAAGCACCACGGCCGCAAATGGGAGCCCCGCGCCTTTTGAGTCCAAAGGCGCTTCTACTCTCCAGGTCTGCATCACCGGCGGCTCAACCGTCACGTTCTCCAACGTGACCATCGTCTACAACGGACCCGCAACGACGCACTTCGGCCCCCAGCCCATCCATGGCATCATCACCAAGGTGAGCACCCAATAAGACGATCCTGTCCCGCCGAAACCGGCGCCGCTGCGGCTAAGCCGGTTGCCGCCGCCAGCACGCGTAGCGCATAATGGGCGTCCTTGCGGAACTCGGGCGGTGGTCAGCCGGCACCCGGAACGGCCAGGTCACCCAACAAGCGCACTAGCCCGAAAGCGCCGTAGCGGCGCCAATCGGTTCAACGGCCTCTGCGGTAACACTCTCCAGCCCGTCACCGTAGACGGCACGGATCAAAGGGGAACGCACGGCGCCGGCGAACAGTATAGGCACAGCCTATAGCGTCCGGGTCGGCTTGCGTCGGCTCGTTCTTCCAAGCTGGACCGTAAGCGGCATTTGAAGTCGGCTTATGTGACATTACTCCCGTAAAACGCCAGTCACGTCCGACGCCCACCCACAACGCGCCGCGAACTGACGCGGAGGGGGTCGACTTCATGGAGTAACGTCCTAGAACGCCGTTTGTGGACCACTCATCCGAAACGACGGACGTCGCCAATTGGCTTGATAAACCTTTCGCCGGTCTCTGCGGAACTGGTCTGGCGCAGTGCGATGTCCAGCACAATTACTTGCGGCGTTGCGGGGCGGGCGGAAGGCGGAGAATTTCGATGCGGTCGATCACATCCCCTTCCTGTACGCGGTCCATGACGGTCAGCCCGTCGCGGATCTTCGCGAGCACTGTGTAATCGCGATCGAGACGGAAGTTGTCGACCAGGTTGAAGTAGATTTGCGCGTCGCCCGTGTCGCGGCCGCGCGTTGAGATTCCGATCGTGCCGCGGGCGTTGCGCGCGAACCCCACTTCGTCGCGCATGAACTCGCGGGAGCGTCCGTCGTATTCATCGGCCCCGGGACTGCCGCCCTGGATGACGAAGTTTGGCACGATGCGGTGGAAGGTGAGGCCGTTGTACTCGCCCGCCTCAGACAGTTGGGCAAACACGGCGACAGTGACCGGCGCTTCCTCCGTTAGCAGGTCCACTGTGATGGTTCCGAGCCCGCGCATGGTAATGCGTGCCTGCGCACCGGCCAGTCCACGGATATATTCGGCTGGCGGGATCGCGGGGACCGGGAGCCAGGTCGTCTGCGGCGCGACGGCCACCCCGGTGCGGTTGGTCAGGATCCGCGCGGCCAGGGCCGCAATCGCCGGATCGCGATCATGCAGCGCCTGGCGCAACAGGTTATCGGTGCTTCGGTCTTCGATTTCGCCGATGCGCGTCAGCAAGGCCACCCGCGGATCGCGCACGGTCATGGCGCCGCCGGCGGTCAGCCGGTTGAATGCCGCGACGAGCTGGGGAAGGCTATCCTTCAGGCCGGGCGTGTTCTTCAGGCGTTCAGCGCCGGCGCGGATCAGTCCCGAGTGTTCGGAGCGCAGCGCCCTCGTTGCGTCGTCAGGCGTGGTCATCGCCGCGATGGCGACATTCGGGTTTCGATCGCGCGCGAGCGTGGCGAGCACGGTGGAATCGTTCACGATGCGCGCCGCCTTCGCGACGTATACACGCACCTGCCACGTTGAGTCCGCCTCCATGCCCGCGATCCTCTCCCGTGCCCGTGCGGGATCGACGGCGGCCAGCGCAACCAGCGCATGCGCGCGGATGCGCCATGGGCGTCCGCTCACGACGAGCGGCGTCAGCAACGCGGCGTCACATTTCAGGCTGCCGAGAAGATCCACCGCTTCAAGCGCTACATGATCGTCCGCATCGCTCACCGCAGTCGCCGCGCGGTCACATGAGGGCGCGCCACGCAGGGCTTCGTACTGCACAATCGGCGATGAGTCTTGCACCCATGTTCCCGTGTAAAGCACCGCCAGCCGCCGGATTTGAGCGTTAGGGTCCGCGAGAGCGCTCTCCATGGCGGCGGAGTCTCGATCCCCCGCTGCGTGCATAGTGAGCAGGACCAGTTCGCGGATCTCGTCGTTGCTATCGGGTGCGCCGCTAGCTGTGCGATTGGCTTCGAAGGCCTTGTGGAGGGCGGCGATGGTAGCGGAAGCCGCCTTACGCGGCGGTTTGGAATTCAGGTGGAACAGCGACTCCAGTCCGCGGGCGGCACCGGCGCGCGCATGTTGATCGTCATCCTTGAGGCCACCGGCCAGCACCGATTCGGCATCGTCGGTTACGGGCTTTGCACGGCCGATTGCTTCGAAGATCGCGGCGCGGACGGGGCCGTCGCGTTCCCTCTTAAGGACGTTGTCCCACGCGAAGGGTGCGCGCATCTGTGCCAAGGCGCCGGCGGCGGCGCGCCTCACCTGCGGATCAGGGGAGTCCAGCAGCGAAATGAGGACATCACGATAAGAAGGGTTTTCAAGACGGCCGATGGCGCGGGCCGCGAGCATCTGGGAGCGGACATTGCCTTTCATCGCCGCCAGCAGGGCCGGCACACCGGCTTCCTGCGCCTGTTCGGCCTCTAGGAGCACACGATCCGCACGGTCCTGGGCCCCCATGGGGCAGAGAGAAAGCAACATTCCGGCAACCGAACGGCGTGCGGCTGGGCGATTCATATGCGGTTCTTGATTCTATCCGGTTAGGAGTCACGCCGCTCTGGCTCCCACTCATGCGGGTCTTCGCGGTCAATGCGGTCCTCGCGATTCTCTCGCCGTTCCTGCTCAAGACGCTTTTCGCGTTCCTCACGCTCCTCGCGACCGTCGCTCATGACTCCTCCTGTTTCAGTTTACGGGACGGATTCGCGAGCCCCTCATTTTTACTGACTGCAACCCTTTTTGGTTTCCTCAAATCCGTCGAACAAGCGTCCAGCATTGGCGCCGGCTAGCGTTTCGAGCCGGTGCGGCTGGCCCATCTCGACGGTATAGCGCGCGACCGTTCCGGTAGAGCGCAGGAATTCGGCTTCCTTCTTCATCTCCGGATGCCACCTGTATTAGTCATTCTCACCGACGTACATGAAGACGCACATCTTCGAAATAGCCCGGAGTTTAGCCGGGCTGGACTCCCACATAAAACCCGGAAATGCGGTGACAGACAAAAAGTATTCAGGATTCGCGGCCGCGACGTAGAAGGCGGCGATTCCGCCGTTGGATGGTCCGGCGATATGAAACTTGTTGTCCTGGATCTTGTAATCCGTCAGGACCATCTTGAGGAACTCAGGGAAAATGCGAGCCCCGTCCTCAAAGAACAACTGATCGTCCGGCGCTGCCGGAGCGATCACGAGGTAGCCCCGCTTTTCAGCCTCCGCGCGGAAGTTGCGGTTGAGAACACTGTCCACCGTGTTCATGGTCTGTGGGCCTCCGCCGAAGACCAGGACCGCCGGATAAGTCTTCGCTGGATCGTATCCGCCGGGAAGAACGACTTTATATTGAACTGTGGTGCGGCCCACCTTCCTGGTTTTCTCCAGCAACTCCGCCTGAACGGATTGGATCGCGAACATCGCGACGACGACTGCCGCGGAAAACAACCGCGTCCACTTCGATCGTACTTGTTGCATATGGGAAGCCTACGCGTTGTGACTACTGCGGCCGCCGGAACAGGCCCCCGTAGACCGCCTTCGCCAGGATGTGACCCTGAATCGCTTTCATCACATTGGCGCGCGTCTCGAAAGCGTCGGCCGATGGTTTCACGTCCAGCTTGGTGTCCAGGGTAGAGCTCAAACACGTAGTGGTGGAGCGGACCGGTGGCGGCGGCTCCCGGACCGCGGTACATGGCTCCTGTGGCGCTGATCTGATAGCTTCCGTCAGGCAATTGCGATCCCTTGGGTACACCTTCGGGCAAGCCGATTGCGGTCGCTGGAATGTTCCAAAAGACCCAGTGCGCCTGATCGTCCGTCGTTTTGTTGCGGGCGAGATCCAGGTCGTGCATGTGGAGGAAGAAACTCTGCGTGCCGGCGGGAACGTTGGCCCAGCTCATCGCCGGCGACGTACCCTCGCCGGCGGGAACGCCTGGAGCGGCTTGACTGAACTTAACGGGAATCTGGCCGCCGTCGGGAAATCCCGGAATGGTCAAAGTCATGGCCGGTCGTGTGGGTGCTTGCGCAGATAGCGTGGAAATCATAGACACCATGATTGTTGAAAAAACGAGCAATCGCATGGGCCTATCGTAACGTGAAATTAGAAAACCGGTCATGGTGGGAAGTTTCGGCAATCGGTCCCGCAAAACGCCGATTCGCGGCTGTGTCGGCAAAATGGCGCAAGCCTGTTTCACCTCTATTTTTGCCGCAGTTTTTGCGAGACCTTCTCTACTTCTCCCAAACTCGAAGCAAATTGCCACTCCACAGCTTTCCGATCTGTTCTTCTGTGTAGCCGCGCCGAACCAGTTCCAGCGTGACGTTTAATGCCTCCGCCGCGCTGTTCCAGCCGTCCACACCGCCGCCGCCGTCAAAGTCCGACGAAATTCCGACGTGATCGATTCCGATGAGCTTAACTGCGTAGTCGATGTGATTCACGAAGTCCTTCACGGTGGCTCGGCCCGCAGGCGGCAGCTTTGCGTCAATCTCAGCCAGCCGCTTGTCGTATTCCGCGCGCCGTTCGGGTGAAAGCGCGATGAACCGCGTCGAACTTCGCCACCGCCTGGCGATAGGCGTTATCAAACCCCTCGGGTGTCAGCGGGCCTTGGCCGACGTAGACGATCATGAACGAGACATCCATGCCGCCTTCGACCATCTTCGGAATATTGACCTGCGTCGTCAGGCGCATGGTGTAGTTGCAATCGGGGGTGAAGTTGGCTGGGTCGATATCGTTGTGCGTGTCGAGCTTGAGGACGCGTTCGTGAATGCCTTTCGCTTTGGCAACCAGCGCCGCGTCGTTCGATTGCGCCGGACTTGTCCCGATCGTCATCAGAAGCACCAGACCGACGGATGACGCCGTCATGCCGGCAATCACGAGCTTTCGCTTGATGTTCTTCATTACATCCTCCTGTCCCGGCGACGGGACGAATTCTCGCGCGGAACCGCGGAACCGCACCATCAACATCGCGGTTATTGATGGCTATCGTAGCAGGGTGTCCCTTCGCTCAGCCTACGTGGGGCAGCGGCCCGTCGTTCTACGGATACTCCTGACCAACGCCGGTCAAATCAAGGTCGCGATTTTTCTAAATCGGACAGGGCGATAAACTCGACTCTCCACGGTGGCGATCGTAAATCAAGGCGCACGACCGTGATCGGCAATCTAAAACGCCGAGGCCCGGCACTCCCTGGGTTCGCGTACATGACGCCATTCCGTTCGGTGTGGCGGGGCTTTATGCGAGTGTCCACTGATAACCACATTGAACTGAGACGCTGTTGGATCGAGATCCAGTTGCGCAATATCGTGAAGGACGTATATCAGGGCCGAACCCGCCTCGACGATTGCCGTTGACGGCAGTCGGGACGCCCAAACGTCCTTATCGATGTTCCCTCTAACCGCGACCACTGGCGCCACGGCGCGTAGTTTCTCAATGATCTCGGGCGTGCCAACATCCCGGGCATGGATGATGAGATCGGAACCGCTCAGGGCAACAAGGGCCGCAGGCCGCAAAAGTCCGTGGGTGTCGGAAATCAAACCGACGGACGCCACCCTGCACATCGTTTGATCGTACCGGATCGATGGCTCGCTGGTCTTGTCAAACGCCGATCCTGTCAGACTCGGGTGGCGCGATCGGAGCGGCGGCGCTCCTACCTCGATGGCGACTTCCCGAGGACTTATCGCGGGAGTCGAGATCGAAACCAGGATCCCGGGAGCCGGAGGCCGTTTATTGGGAGTAGTCTCTCACAACCCGACTTCTCCGCCCGTCGACCCCGGTTGACGAATAACGGAGGTATCGGCCAGCGTTGCCGTGATCGTTGCGGGGAGGGCTGCGCTGCTCACAGATCGCGACAGTCTCGACTATATAGCTCCTGTTGTTTTCCCAATGAAAGTGTGCGATGCTTCCTGTTGGGAACCCAATGAACAACAAGACAGACGTCCTGCAAGGCACGCTGGCATTGATGGTTCTGAAGACGCTCGACGTGCTGGGCCCTCTGCATGGATATGGAATCGCGCGGCGCATCGAGCAAATTAGCGGTGATCTTCTCAACGTCAATCAGGGCACTCTATATCCGGTCCTGCTGAAGCTGGAGCAAGAGGGTTCGGTCGCGTCCGATTGGGGCGTTTCCGAGAAAAATCGCAAAGCGCGCTTCTACCGGCTGACGCGCGACGGACGCAAGCAACTGCAGGCCGAGACGCGGAGCTGGGAACAGACGGCGGCGATCATTGCGCGATTCTTCGCGGCGAAAGCGGAAGATCTCGAATGAAGACTGTGCGACGATTTTTCAAGCGGCTGAGTTCGTGGGCGACCGCGCGAAAAGACGAAGAACGGCTGCGCGCGGAGATCGAAGCGCACATCGCGCTTCAGACTGATGAAAACATTCGCGCCGGTTTATCGGCTGAGGAAGCCCGGCGCGAAGCGGTGTGGAAATTCGGACCGCTAGAAGCCGTAAAGGAAAGCTACCGCGAGCAAAGAGGATTGCCGTCTATGGAAACGTTGATCCAAGACACGCGCTATGCGCTGCGACGATTGCGAATGGCTCCGGCGTTTACGATCGCAACGGTGCTGACGCTCGCGCTGGGGATCGGCGCGACCACTTCCATCTTTACTCTGGTTCACGCGGTCTTGTTGAAATCGCTGCCGGTGGCGAGTCCCTCGGAATTAGTCCGGTTGGGCAAAGAAGCGCGCTGCTGTTATTGGGGCGCGTATGATCAGGACAAGGAACATTCTCTCGCCTCCTACGATTTGTACAAATACTTCCGCGATAATACCAAGGAATTCGCGGAGCTATCGGCATTCTCAGCGAGCACTCACCTCCTGGGCGTCCGGCGGGCGGGCGGGACGGAGCCGGCCCAAAGCTATCCGGGCGAATTCGTTTCGGGAAATTATTTCGCGACGTTCGGCATCAACGCGTACGCGGGTCGCGTATTAACAGAAGCGGACGACCGGCCTGGCGCTCCGGAGGTCGCGGTGATGAGTTATCGGTTGTGGCAGCAGAAATTCGGATCGGATTCGTCGGTCATCGGTGGCGTGTTCACGGTCGACAACAAGCTATTTACTGTGGTGGGAATCGCACCGCCTGGATTCTTTGGCGACACTTTGCGCAACAATCCGCCCGATTTGTTTATACCGCTGAACACCTCGCTTGTGGCCGACGATCTGCATGATCGAGGGTCTGCATGGTTGGACTTGATCGGGCGAACGAAGCCGGGCACGCCGCGAGCATCGATCGAAGCCGAAATGCGCGTGGAACTGAAACAATGGCTCCTTTCGCGCTGGGGCGAGATGAACGCGAACGCGCGGGCCAACTTTCCGGATCAAACCCTGTATCTAAGCCCAGGCGGCGCCGGCATCACCAGCATGCGCGAACAATACGAGCACTGGCTCCAAGCCCTGATGACGGTCACCGGATTCGTGCTGCTGATCGTGTGCGCCAATGTCGCCAATCTCATGCTGGTTCGCGGCTTGGAGAGGCGGCGGCTGACGTTGTTGAGCATCGCCTTGGGCGCGCGAGCCGCGCGAGTGGTGAGGCAGCCGCTCATCGAGAGCATCGTGCTGTCGCTGTGCGGCGGAGCGGCGGGGCTGGGGATCGCATATGCGGGCACGAGCTTGATCTTGCGTTTCGCGTTCCCGTCGCTGAGCGGCTTGGCCGAGATACCAATTAGCGCGTCGCCATCCTTCGCGGTGCTGCTGTTCGCCCTAGGACTTTCGGTAATCGTAGGAGCTGCATTCGGCATCGCACCGGCATGGATGGCGACGCGAGTCGATCCGATAGAAGCATTACGGGGCGCGAGCCGTTCCACTGCGCGCACCGGTTCTTTCTCGCGCAAGACGCTGGTGGTGGTCCAGGCCGCGCTGTCGCTCGTCTTGCTCGCGGTATCAGGACTGCTCACGGCTGCGCTGCACAGGCTGGAAACTCAGGATTTCGGATTCGATCAGGATCGGAGGATCATCGCTCACATGGATGCACGGCTCGGCGGCTACCAGCCGGCGCAACTCACGCGGCTGTTCGATCGCATTCACGATTCGTTCGCGAGGATTCCCGGCGTCGAATCGGTCGCGCTGTGCTTGTACTCGCCGCTCAATGGGACCAATTGGGGTGCCACTGTCTGGGTGGATGGGCAACCACCTCCCGGACCCAAAGAGGACACCTTCGCGTCCATGGTTCGCACGACGGCCGGGTACTTTGACGCCGTCGGGAACCCGATTCTGCGAGGGCACGGGATCACGGAGCAGGATACCGCGGAATCACGGCATGTGGCGGTAGTCAATGAGGCGTTCGCGCGAAGGTTTTTCGGAAATCAGGATCCGGTCGGAAAACATTTTGGACGGCTTGAGAGTCAATCATCTCGATTGTACGAGGTCGTCGGCGTTGCGAAGGACGCGCGTTATTTGACGTTTGCTCTCGACAAGCCAGTAAGCCTGATCTTTTTTCTGCCGGGGGTGCAGCATGACGTTCCGGACAATGATCCGGGCTCGCACTATTTGCAGGACATCGTGATCGTGACGAGGCCTGGAGTGAATCTGTCGGTTGCGCAACTCACACAAGCCATGGCTTCGGTAGATCCGAATCTGCCGCTGATTTGGATCCGGCCCCTGAGCGAGCAAGTGGCCAATCTGTTCCGGCAACAGCGGCTGATCGCACGGCTCACATCATTTTTCGGGATTCTCTCGCTCGTGTTGGCGTGCATCGGAATGTACGGGGTCACGGCCTACAATGCGGGGGCGCGCGTGACTGAGATCGGCGTGCGGATGGCTCTGGGCGCGAGCCGGCTGGACGCGGTCGCGATGATTCTGCGCGGGGCGTTCGGACTGATCGTCCTTGGGCTCGTTCTTGGTCTGCCGTTGACGTTTGCTGCGGGACGATTTCTGGGCAACCAGCTTTACGGGATGAATCCGTACAATCCTTTCGTGGTGCTGACAGCCGCCACCGCGTTGGGGTTGTCGGCGTTCTTGGCCTCGTTGATTCCGGCGTTACGGGCTAGCCGCATTTCGCCCGTGGAGGCTTTGCGCGCGGAGTAAGGCAATAGCGGACACGCAACGCGGGCGGCGCCCGCAAACCCGGAACGCCGCAGACGCGAGTTAGTGACGTCCCAGCTAAAGTCGGTTAACCCGCCCCATCGGGAACGCCGATGGATTACTCTCGATAAGTCGCTTGTGTCCCCTAATTGTGCCTGTCCGCGATTCCTCCCGTAAAGCGCCGTTCAAATCAACCGCAGTCCGGCACTGCTGAGCCGAGCGATGACGTTCACAACGATCACAAAACGAGGACCGCCGCCGGATCATTGAACCCGGCGGCGGCGTGGGCGATGCAGGTGGGTGTCTCTACTTGCGGCTGTGGTATACGCGGTCGCCCGCCTCGTTCTTCGAGGACTCGATCTTGACGCCGTGCTTCTTGCCGGCGGTGGAGATGAACCACGGACACTGTGGGCCTGCCAGTCGGTGGCCTTCATGATCTCGGCTAGAGTCGCGCCCTTGGTCCGCCCAATCATCTCCAAGATCTTCGCGCCCTTGCTCTCAGCGCGCGGGGCAGTTGCCTTGCGTTCGGGCTTTGCAGCCTTCTTGCCGCCCTTGGCTCCCTTCTTGGCTGCGGCCTTGGTTTTGGCACCCTTGGCGGTTTTCTGGGCCTTGGGTGCGCCCTTCTTCCGGGTGGCCCCCTTGTTCGAGGCGGCCTTCTCCGGCGCGACGTGCGCGCCCAGTGCCGCAACGGTGGCGGCTTTGTCGTTTGTTTCGGCGTTGGTCATGTTGTTTCGGTCGTCCTTTTCTGCGCGTGCTTCGCGCATGACGATTCATCACTCTCACCCGCGAGAAAGGCAAGGGGAAAGTGACAGTCCTTGCGGAATAAGTGGCGAGGCGAACGCCTGGCGATCATCATATTGGTACTCCGCGGCTGCGCACAAACCGATGGCGGCGGTTCCGCTGGCCCACGGAAACGGCGACATATACGCCTCGATGCTCTTTGAGACTCCGGTGACGTACAATTTGGTGACCCTATCGTGGGCTGGCTCCGCGGATGCCTCCGGCGGCAACGTGGAGTTCATCGCTTTCATGGCCTGCGCGCCATTCAGCCTGTCAAGCGGGCCGAGCTTTCCGGCGATGCTGTCAGGTTCGAGTTCACTTCCGGTGACGTCGGGCGGCAGCAGCTCGTCGATCAGCAGTTCTTCGGTCAACGAGTTCGCCCCGCCGTATAGCCTCGGCATAAACTCGACGTGTCAGATTCCAACAGGAGCCGTGATCACGCGCCAGTATCGGCGCGGCAGCAACGCGGCTGATACGAACACCGGCACCTTGTGGATCGTTTGGGCCAAGTTCGAACAGAGCTTCAGGGTGCAGTAAAGCATGCCCGGAAACATCCAATACGCAGTGCCGAGCGGCGTGATGCCGGCCTCGCTGTGCACCGCGTTCAGGGAGTTGCGCGAATACGTGCAGCTCCAGAACCAAGATCACGAGGGGACGGTCCAGCGGTCGCAACTCGCGCAGACCTCGCGGCGGACGTTCCGGCTCAGCAAGCGACTGAGTTCATCGCTGCTTTCTTCGCTGTACAGCTTCTGGGTTTCCCAGAACGGCGGGCTGACGCCCTTCGTCTTTTACAACCCCTTCGACGTGACGTCCGGTCGGCAGATCGGCAGCAACTACGATCCCCCCGGTAGCAACACGCAGGGCCGCGTGACGGTCGCGTTCGGTGGCAACTGGGCGCAGGCTACGGACATCGCGCGGACGAACGTGCAAGGGCTGGAACTGGTGGAGGTTGCGTGAATAGCGCGCTGAAAGGCATCCTTGTTGGCCATCAGGGGGCTTGGGTCTACACTACGCCGTTTACGGGGAGTTATCCGCTATCGAGCTGGCTTCGCTTTCCTATGGACGTCGGCGCCCCCACCAACATAAACGCACGCGTCAGCTATCTGCCCGAGAGTAAGTGTGCTGCCCTTGAACATGCTTACGCAGCCGCCGGGGCCGCGGCAGTTAAACACCCCGCGGCCAAGGAACTCCTCAGCTGTGAAATCCCTGAAGGGCAATCGTTGGAGGGGCACCAGCACCGGACGCACCTGGGTCTTTAGAGCGTGGTCGAACTTTTGAAAGTCGGGATCAATGCCCTTGGCAGCGCCGACCGGAAGGTCGAGTGGGCCCACTGGAATCACCGCCAAAGTCCGGCCGGGATAGCCGGCTTCCAGCATCCTTACGAGTCCGACGTCTTCGCCCATGCTCGCAAGGTAGTCGCTTGGCATCGTCCGATAGAAGTGCGCGGCGCCGTAAATAACCAGGGCCTTACCGCGCTTCTGAAGCACCTGCTCCTTCAGAACGGAGAAAGCGGCGGTCTCACGGCTACGATTGTCCTCTGGTCCAGGGTCACCCCCGAAGACGCGAATTCGCGCGTCGGCGGGCAGCTTCGCATTGACGTCCCGGACGGCTGCGAGAAACTCAGCGTAAACCGGTGAGTCCCAGACTCCGTTGGCCGCTTGGGTTGTGGTCTTCCAGACCTGCTCCAGTTGGGCCCTAGATACGTTCTCGCCTCGAATGTAACGGTCGAGGGTCGCCCGCTC
>CAWJHI010000038.1:0-7508 GCA_963842485.1 Terriglobia bacterium
CGACGCGTGGAGAGAACGACCACCTTGGTAGCGACGCCCGCCCCTTTCAAACGCTTCACCAGTTCCAAAGTGAACAGGTCGGGAAGGTTGAGGTCCAAAACGGCAATATCGGGCCGTTGCGTTTCAATCAAACGCATGGCGGACGCACCATCGGAGCACTGGCCGACGACGCGGTACTGCACGTTCGCCTCGCATAGGGCAGCCAGGCCCTCTCTGACCAGGGTCAGTTCATCAGCAAGCAGGATGGAATAAGTCTTGGGCTCTCGTACCGGGACCACGGCCCCTCCCTCACTTTACAGTGAGCCCGACTCGGCTTAATTCTCTTTATATTTTGTTACGAAAAGCTGCGAACGGCGGCCGCCTCGTCGTCGAAGACCTCGAAAACCGTATAAAGCTTGGTGATTTGTAGCAAATCCCTGACCCGCTTGGTCAGGTTCAGCAGCTTCATGGCACCGCCCTGATTGGCGATGGTGGTAAACCCTGACACCATTTCCCCGATGCCGGAGCTGTCGATATAAGTAACTTCGGCCAGATTGAGCAACATCTTCTTATGGCCGGCCGAAGCCAGCTCGCGAACCGTATCGCGAAAAGTGCTGGCACCCTCGCCTAGAGTAATGCGCCCCACCGCATCCACGACCGTCACATCACCCACCTGGCGGGTGGTCAATTTCACACTCACAGATTCCCCTCCCTCTTTGAGTTAACTCGATTTCCCGACGTACTTTACCATTTTCACTTCGGTGCCTTTAGGCTCCCGCGCGCGCATTTGAAACTCGTCCATGAAGGCCTGAATCAGCAACAGGCCGCGGCCGGAATGGCGCAGCAGATTCTCATTCGCCAGCGGATCGGGCAGCGAGTTGAGATCGAACCCCTCGCCTTCATCGGCGATGGTCACAGCCAGGCGCTCCGGCGTTCGCGAAACGGAGATATGCACCTTCTTGCGCGCGTTGTAACAATTCCCGTGTACCACTGCATTGACCATACATTCCCGCACCGACATTCCGATCCGGTGCTGATCGTCTTCATCGAAACCCAGCTCCTGGGCCTCTCGCAGGACGGTCTCTTCGGCGATATCCACGCTTTCCAGCGTGGATTCTAAAACAAGGTCCACGGTCCGCGCCTCAGCGGCCTGTTTTTTTGCCATAGAAATGCCATAAAATGCACGGCCGGGCCCCGTCCTGGCGTGGCCAAGTCGAAACGTTACCATAGAATAGTAACGCCAGGAAAGTCAAGTGACGGGCGTCATGATGACAGGCAGAAGATGCATGTTAGGCTGAATCGCATGAGGACTCTGGCGGCGCTGGCGATCACCGCCGCGCTGAGCCTGGCGCAGACGAAAATCACCTCGGTGGAAGGGATCACGGAGTACCGGCTGGACAACGGTCTGGACGTTCTGCTGTTCCCGGATAAGACCAAGCCGCAGGTGACGGTGAACGTGACATATCTGGTGGGCTCGCGGCATGAGGGATACGGCGAGACGGGCATGGCTCATTTGCTGGAGCACATGGTGTTCAAAAGCACCACGCATCGCGCCAACATCAAGATTGAGCTGGCGAATCACGGGGCGAATTTCAACGGTTCGACGGGGTACGACCGGACCAACTACTTCGAAACGCTGGATGCCACGCGATCAGAATCTGAAGTGGGCGCTCGACATGGAAGCGGACCGGATGGTGAATTCGATGCATCGCGCGAATCGGACCTGGACAGCGAAATGACGGTGGTGCGGAACGAGTTCGAGATGGGCGAGAACAGCCCGGCGCGGGTGCTCGAAGAGCGCGTGATGTCGACCGCGTACCTGTGGCACGCGCTACGGACGCAGCGCCGATCGGCGCGCGCAGCGACATCGAACACGTGCCGATCGACAAGCTGCAAGCGTTCTATCGAAATTACTATCAGCCCGATAACGCAGTGCTGGTTCTGGCCGGCAATTTCGATGAGGCCAAGACGCTCGGCTGGATCCAGGAGCGTTTCGGAGCGATTCCGAGGCCGGCGCGCAAGCTGTCGCCGACCTACACCGAGGAGCCGGCGCAGGACGGCGAGCGCGAGGTAGTGCTGAGACGAACCGGCGATACGCAAGCGGTGATGGTTGCGTATCACATCCCGGCCGGTCCGCATCCCGATTTCGCGGCGCTGGAGGTTTTGGAGCAGATTCTGGACGGGCAGCCCGCGGGCCGGCTGTATAAAGCGCTGGTGGAGACCAAAAAAGCGATTTCGATCGCGGGCGACACCTATCAGCTTCACGATCCTGGTTTGGCTGTGTATAGCGCGCAGTTCAGGAAAGACGTATCGCTCGCCGACGCCGGGAAGACTTTGCTGGCGGCGATCGACGGGGTGGTGAAAGAGCCGCCGTCGATAGAGGAAGTGGATCGCGCGCGCACGCGGCTGCTGAAGAATATCGAGCTGGAGCTGAACAACTCCCAAAGCATCGGGATCGCGCTGAGCGAGTGGGCGTCGATGGGCGACTGGCGGCTGCTGTTTCTGGATCGCGACCGGATCGGGAGAGTCACGCCGGAAGACGTCGCGCGGGTGGCGAAGTTATATCTGGAGGAATCGAACCGGACGCTGGGACGATTTATCCCGGCGGCGCAGCCGGAGCGAGCTGAGATTCCGCCGACGCCCGACGTGGCTTCCATGCTCAAGGACTATAAGGGGCGGGTGGCAATCGAGGATGGCGAGGCGTTCGATCCGACGCCCGCCAATATCGACGCCCGGACAGTTCGGGTGACGCTGCCGAACGGAATGAAGCTGGCGCTGCTTTCGAAGAAGACGCGCGGGGCGACGGTTGCCGCGATTCTCACCATGCACTACGGAGACGAGAAGTCCTTGTTCGGGAAGGACGCGGCGGCGACGTTCACGGCGGCGATGCTGATGCGGGGAACGCGGAAACACACGCGGCAGCAGCTTCAGGATGAGCTCGACAAGCTGAAAGCGCAGATGAGCGCGGGAGGGTCGGCAGGCGGAGGGGTCACGTTGTCCATCAATACGGTGCGCGCGGGTTTGGAGGGCGCGCTGCGGCTGGCGGCGGAGGTGCTGCGCGAGCCGGCGTTTCCCGAGGCGGATCTCGAACAACTCCGGCAGTCGAACATCGGGCGGATCGAAGGCCAGCGCGGGGAGCCGCAGACGCTGGTGGTGAACACCATGAATCGGCACTTGAGCCCTTATCCGGCGGGAGATCCGCGCGCCATCACCACCTTCGATGAAGCGATTGACGGGATGAAGAAATTGGCGCTCGATGAAGTAAAGAAATTCCACGCGGATTTCTATGGGACATCGAACGCGGAGCTGGCGGTGGTGGGAGATTTCGATGCCGCGGAAGTGCAGAAACTTGCGGCCGAGCTGCTCGGTAACTGGAAGAGCGCGGCGCGGTATGCGCCGTTAGAGCGGACCTGGAAGAAGCTGGACGCGATCCATGAATCGATCGAAACTCCGGACAAGGCCAATGCTTTTTTCGAGGCGGGGATGACGATGAAGCTCAACGAAGCCGATCCCGACTATCCGGCGCTGCTGTTTGCCAACACCATGATTGGGGGAGGGTCGCGATCGCATTTGTTTCTGCGGATTCGGGAAAAAGAGGGGTTGAGTTACGCGGTGCGGAGCGTGTTCCAAGCCGGAGTGACGGATCAGTTCGGGCAGTTTCTGGCGGTAGCGATTTCGAATCCGCAGAATACAAGCAAAGTGGAGGCCGCGTTTAAGGACGAAATGGGCAAGCTGCTGACGGATGGTTTTGCAGCCGACGAAGTGGACGTCGCGAAGCAGGCCCTGCTTCAGGAAGAGCAGGCTCGCCGGTCAGAGGACGGCTTTCTGGCGCGCCGGCTGGCGCTTCAGGCGCAGTACGGATGGACCATGGCGCGGGACGCGGAACTGGACCGGAAGATCGCGGCGCTCTCGGCGGCCGACGTGAACGCCGCGCTGAAGCGGCACGTCGACATGGCCGCGATGTCTTACGTCGAGGGTGGCGATTTCAAGAAGGCGGGCGTAACCCCTTAGATGCCCCCGACCGTGACCAGACACAAGCTGAGCCCGGAGGCACTGTTGTCGCTGGGGTCGATGGAAGGCGTCTACGACCTGCCGGTGGTCGAAAAGCAACAGCCGGCGAAGAAGGCGAAGCATCACGCGCTGAATCCGTGGCCGGGCTGGATGGCGGCACTGGCGGTGGCGGGGCTCGCTTATGCGATTCACTACCTGCCGTTCGCGCCGTTCCGGGTGGAAGGCGCCACGGTGCGGAGGCCGGTGAGCGCGGCGATTCTGGCGATTTTCGCAGGAGCGCTGGCCGGAAATCTGCTGCCGCTAGGCAAGACTGTGCTCGACGGCGCGAAGCATGCGGTGCGACGGACGATTCCGCTGACCATCGTTCTGACCGGCGCGACGCTCAGCTTCGCGCATGCCGCGGCGGTAGGGCTTCGGGCCTGCCTGATCATCGTGGGAACTATGACGGCGGCGATGGTCGCGGCGTGGGTGCTCGGAAAGATGCTGGGCGTGTGGCCGCGCACCAGTGTGCTGATCGGCGCGGGGACCGCGATTTGCGGGAATAGCGCGATTGTCGCGGTGGCGCCGCTGATCGATGCGGAAGATCGAGACGTGATGTTGTCGATGGGCGCGATCAATGTGCTGGGGCTGGTGCTGATGTTCGTCAGTCCGTTCCTGGGCGGGCTGTTCGGAATGACCGATGAAGGGTACGGGGTGTGGGCGGGGTCGACCATTCACGCGGTTCCGCAGGCGGTTGCGGCCGGGTTTGCGTTCAGCGAAAAAGCGGGCGGGATGGCGACGCTGGTGAAGCTGGTCCGCGTGGCTTTGCTGGCGCCTCTGCTGCTGATGCTGGCATATGGCTATGCGCGGACGCGCAAGGATCGGGTGACGATCCACTATGGAAGATTGGTGCCGCCGTTCTTGTGGGGATTTTTCGCGCTGTTCCTGCTGAACTCGGCGGGACTGCTGCCGGTGCTCCAGTTTCACAGCGGATACGCGGTGAGCATGGCGGACGTGCTGGCGGAAGCAGGGTCCATACTGCTGACCATTTCGATGGCGGCGATGGGGTTGGAAGTAAATCTGAAAGTGTTCGCGAAAGTGGGCGGAACGGCGATGGTGTTGGGAGCCGCGACGTGCGCGGTGGGGTGCGCGGTGAGCTGGGCGCTAATCAAATTCCTGCTATAAGCCGATGGATCGGGCATGACCTGCCCGAACTGCGGCGCCGCCATGCGGTTGAAGGAAGACGCGGAGTGTCTCACCTGCGATTACTGCGGGAACATTCAGTTTCCGGAACCCAACTCAGATGGCGTGCGCGTTCTGGGCGAGCCTGCCGGCGTGTCGTGCCCGGTGTGCGCGGTTGGATTGATTCATGCCGCGATCGCGGGCCATCGCATGCGGTATTGCGAACGATGCCGCGGGATGCTGATCGGCATGGACGTTTTCGTGGAGATTGTGCAGGACCTTCGCGCGCGCCGCGAAGGCACCGTCGACGCTCCGCATCCGCCGGAGTGGAAAGATTTGGACCGCCGGCTGGTTTGTCCTCAATGCCAACAAGACATGGATGCGCATTTGTACGGCGGTCCAGGAAACGTGTTCATCGACACCTGTGAGAATTGCTCGCTCAACTGGCTGGATTACAGCGAGATAGAGCGGATCGTGCGGGCTCCGGACCCTCAGTACGCGGCAAATCAACCTTCATTGACGGAAAAGTGAAACACGTCTGGGCGTGCGTAGTGGCCTACGACGTCCAGATCGTACTTGCCCTCGACGATCTCGTTCAAATCGAGGTCGGCGGTGAGGATGGTTTCACCTTCGTAGTTGGGACCGGCGAGGACAGCGCCCAGCGGGTTCACGATCACGCTACCGCCTCGAATCAGCACCGTTGCGGGATCGTTGCCTTGAATTGCGGGATAATCCCGGGGGCAATCGGCGCGGCGCAGGTATTGCACGGCGGATAACACGAAGCAGCGGCCCTCAAAGGCAATGTGTTGCATCGATCGCGCCCAGGTGTCGCGATCGTCGACGGTGGGTGCGCAGTAGAGTTGGATGCCTTTCGCGTACATGGCGGTGCGCAGGAGCGGCATGTAATTTTCCCAGCAGATCACGGCGCCGATTTTTCCAAGTTCGGTGTCGAAGACGGGGAGAGTGGAGCCGTCGCCCATGCCCCAGATCAGGCGCTCCATCGCGGTCGGCATCAGCTTACGATGTTTGCCCAGGTAGCGGCCTTGGGGATTGAAAAACAGAACCGTGCAGTAGAGCGTGCCGCCGTCGCGTTCGATGACGCCGATCACCAGGTGGACGGAATGCTCGCGCGCGGTTTCGGCCAGGAAATCGACCGCGGGACCCGGGACATCGACCGCGCTTTCGAAGTAGCGACGGAACATGCGGCGGCCTTCGGACGTCCGGCCACCGACGCGCGCGCCAAAGTCGAGGCCTTTGGGATACGCGGAAACGAATGCTTCCGGGAACACCACCAGGCGCGCGCCTTGCGATGCGGCGCTGGCGGTCAGCGTGCGAACTTTTTCGAGGGTGGCTTCACGGTCGAAAACCACCGGCGCGGCTTGCACCACGGCGGCTCTAAAAGGAGTGGACAAGCGATTATCGTAGCAAGCGCGACCACATGGTGGCGGGGTTCGGGTCGAAGACGATGGCGGCGTCTCCTGGAAGAACGCGCCACAAGCCGCGCGCGATTTCATCGGCAAGCTGTTCGGCGGACCAACCGACGTATCCGGCGTATATCCGAAAAACGCCAGTGCGTTTCTCGATTTGAGAAGTCACCCACACGCCGGGAATTACAGGGTCGGACTGATCGGGCTGGGTTCGGGAGCGAATCAGAGCTCGAACGCCGAGTGGAATCGGTCCGCCGAAATAGGTTTCAGTCTTGGTGGGGTGATTTAAGATCAGGCCGATTGCGCCGTCCCGATCGGAACGGATCAGCAGCACCACGGAGTGGCTGAGATCGGGATCGTGCGACTTTTCGGTCGCTACGAGGAGTCCTGCCGGCGCCGGCTGCTGACCGGATGCTGCGGCGAGCATTAAGCCGAAGACGGCCCGACCGCATACTCGGGATGATACATAAAAAACGACGGCCGGTTAGCCGCGGAGGGTCGGCTAGTCCGGCCGTCGGGCCGCGACTGTTGAGGTGGCGGCCAAGTCAGGGAACGTCTGCACTGGGCAGCGCGGCGACCGGAAATGAGAGCCGCCGCGCGCCGTGCGGGCGTTAGACCGCGAAGAACACGTTACACTGCCACGAACAACGTGGTTCCTTCGCGGTTCACCAGCAGGAGTACCGGATTATTGTTTCCGGCTGTATTCATAGCCTGCTTGAATTCGTTCACGCTGGTCACGGGCTTGTGGTTCACCTGCTGAATCACGTCACCCTGCTGCAATCCAGCTTCGGCGGCGCGGCTGTCCGGGCTGACCTGATCCACCACCACGCCTTTGGTTTGCGGCGCGAGCTTCAGATCCTGCGCCGTATCCGGAGTCAGGTTTTCCACCTGCACGCCTTCCAGAGCGCTACACCAACACCTGGCGATTCG
>CAWJHI010000039.1:0-99942 GCA_963842485.1 Terriglobia bacterium
GGGATCGTCCCCGGGATCGAAAATGCCAGGCTCGTTTCGACCGTCGCGGCTTTGCACTCGCCGATGAAGGTGGCCTATCGAATGCGAGACTCGATTTTTCACCTGTAACCAGCCACCGTGATTAACGGTCCGCAGCGACGGGCCATCAGCGGAATCGCTTACTCGCCTGGAGAGGTATGAAATCACGCCTGCATGCCACGGCGCCACGCCAAGTTACGGCATAGCCGTGGGCACGCGCCGCGTGCTCCCGGTTGGAATATTTATGCTCGTGAATTGATCCCGATCATGTCGGTTACGGCCAACATCACTTATTTTAACTATAGTGTGGAAAATCCCCATGTCATCAATAAAAGAAGCAGTGGCCTTCAACCGCTGGCTTGCTTGTATGCGGCCCTTTCTCGAAGCTTTCCCCGAACAAAGCTTTGAACCATCGGTCGCCGCGTTGACTGAATCCTCAAGTTTCATCACCCGGCGCGTGCAGGAGGATTTTGAGTTTTGGGGTCGCCTAACGCGCTGTAGGACGCCGCAAGAGGTGCAGCAGACATACTTTGAGTTCTGGCGGACGGCCTGGGAACAGTACCAAGATTATTATCTGCGCCTCGCCGGAGCGTCGCGATCGGAGCCAGTGACGCAAACGCCGTCCGCAAAACCGCTGCCGAAATACAAGGCCGCCGCATAAGCGCTAAGGAAGTCGGCGATGTCATTCGCCAGATGCAGATTTGGGAGATCTGGCCGGAAGCCGCGTGGACCCTCAAGGAACGGTTCTGTGCGGGAACGCGCGCAACGAAGGACCTAGCAGATTATCGGTCGCCCCCGATGTTTGGTTGCGCGGTTCTGGCGCGCAGATTAATGCCGATGCCGTACACATTTAATTCAGATCTTCCGGAACCTGTGCGTGGCCATTTGCCTGACCACGCGCAAGACATCTATCGGGCAGCCTTCAACCATGCCTATGCAGTTCACGTCGGCGATCCGCGGCAGGAGGAAGCCGCGCATCGTATTGCCTGGGCGGCCGTCAAACGTAGCTATCTGAAAACAAGTACCGGCTGGGTGCCGCGTGTGAGCGAACCATAGTGTGGCCCGACCTGCGCCTACCGAGGCGGCCATCACGCACGTCATGGCTTGCAGCTCGCATTTTCCAGGCGCGCTGATTTTGCCGAAGTTATCGGCTGGCTTGTTGTCGGACGAGGTGCTTGTCCGGCTGGACGCAATTAACAAGAGAGACGTCCGGTAGGCGACGAACGCTGTTGTTCCCTTAACTGCATCGCAGGCTTGCCACTGTTTCGCATCAAGCACACAGTGGACTTCTACATTCTATCTTGTGGGAAACGGGGCATGGGCGTTGAGGCATGGCGGCGGTGGCTGGGCGTGGCACTATTCGCCCTGGTCGCAGGTATCGCCAGCGCCCCATGGGCGCAGTCGGATGATCTCAGTGTTCTCAATGACCAGGTCGCAAAGCTGTCTGACGCCGGCAAATATTCCGAGGCTGTTCCTCTTGCCCAGCACGCGTTGGCACTGGCTGAAAAGCTCTTCGGCCCCGAACATGCTGATGTTGCCCTCACGCTCAACAGGCTAGCGTTGCTCTACAGCGCCCAGGGCGCCTATGCGGACGCCGAGCCGCTGTTCCGACGCGCACTTGCGATCCGTGAAAAGACGCTCGACCCCGACTACCACCCCTTGATCACCCAATCGCTAAACAACCTAGCCCTGCTCTACGACGCCGAAAACCGCTACGCGGACGCCGAGCCGCTCGTTAAGCGCGTCCTCGCAAACTACGAGCAGGCGCTCGGCCCCGACTACCCCTTGGTCGGTACTGCCCTCGACAGGCTGGCCCGGCTGTACGGCAAGCAGGGCCGCACCGCCGAGGCCGAGCCGCTTTTTAAGCGCAGCCTCGCCATCTACGAGAAGGCGCTCGGCCCCGACGATCCCAACGTCGCCACCGCGCTCAACAACCTGGCTGATTTGTACGTGGGTCAGGGTCGCTATAGCGATGCCGAGTCACTCTTGAAACGCGCCATCACCATTAACGAGAAGGCTCTCGGTCCCGATAGCCCCAATGTCGGCACCGAACTCAGCAACCTGGCTGGGCTGTACCTAACTCAGCGCCGCTACGCGGACGCCGAGCCGCTCTTTAAGCGCGCCCTCGCTATCGAGGAAAAAGCTCGAGGTCACCCCGGTGTCGGCACCACGCTCAACAACCTGGCCCTGCTATACGACGACCAGGGTCGCTATAGCGACGCCGAGTCGCTCTTGAAACGCGCCCTCACGATTGATGAGAAAACGCTCGGTCCCGACCATCCACAGGTCGCGCAATCGCTCGAGAGCCTTGCAGGAGTGTATTCCGATGAAGGCCATTATGCGGAGGCTGAACCGCTGTTCAAACGCGCGCTTGCGATCCGCGAGAAAGCGCTCGGCCCCGACCATCCCGATGTCGCCCAATCGCTCAGAAGCCTGGCCGGGATGTATTTTGCCCAGCAGGATTGGCGCCAGGCTGCCGAATACGGCCGGCGCAGCACCGGCATCGTCCGCCGCGCCGAACGCGGCGCCGGCGCCATCGGCCAATTCCGGGCCGGAACGGGGAAGAGTGAGGCCGAACTGCTGAGTTGGCAATTTTTGGTGTTCATCAAGGCCGCATACCGCCTTGCAGGTGCCGAGCCGGCCACTGAGACAGGACTAGCTGCCGAGATGTTTGAAACGGCGCAATGGGCGCAAAGCTCGGAGGCCGCCAAATCTTTGGCGCAGATGGCGGCACGCGCCGCCACGGGCCAGCCTGAACTGGCTGCGATGGTCCGCGAACGGCAGGATCTGGTTGGAGAGTGGCAGAAGCGAGATGCGACACGCATTGCCGCCGTGGCTCAGCCTCCAGACCAGCGTGACAGCGATGCCGAGGGCGCCAACGCCGCGAGGATTGGCGAGATCGACACGCGCATCGACGAGATCGACAAACACCTTGAGAAGGACTTCCCCGATTACGCCGCGCTGGCGAGCCCCAAAGCACTGAGTTTAGCAGACGTTCAAGCCCAGCTCAGCGGCAACGAAGTATTGGCGCTGTTCCTCGACAGTGGTGATCAGTTCAAGCCGACGCCTGAGGAGACCTTCGTCTGGGTCGTCACCAAGACAGATAGTCGCTGGGCCAAGATTGACATTGGGACGAAGGCGCTCGACGAGCGCGTTGCCGCGCTCCGCTGCGGGCTCGACGGCAGCAACTGGACGGATGCGAGCACGTGGTCTGATGCGACGGAGGATGCCAAGCGGCGCAAGGAGACGCAGATCGCCAGACGCGAGCGCTGTAAAACCCTAACTGGCGGCGAGGTATCCGACAGTGAGCCCCTACCCTTCGATATCGCCAAGGCAAATGAGTTGTACCAGGCGTTGTTCGGCCAGGTTGAAGACCTGCTCAAGACCCCGGATGGCACTTTCAGGCAGTTGCTCGTTGTCCCGTCGGGCCCGCTTACACAGCTACCCTTCCAGGTGTTGGTGGGCGGGACACCGGAGGACGCAAAGATGGCTGGCTACGCGAACGCGGCATGGCTCATCCGCCGCCACGCCATCACGGTGCTGCCATCCGTCGCGAGCCTCAAAGCCCTGCGCCAAAACGCCAAGACGAGCCGCGCAACGAAACCGCTGATCGGCTTTGGCAACCCGCTGCTCGACGGAAATCCCGAGAAGCCTTGGCAAGTCGAGGCCGCCCACAAAGCCCGCGAGAAGGAGCGCTGCCCGGAGGTGAAGCAGCAGGTGGCGAGCGCCCTCGGGCTAGGCGGGCGCGTCGCGCCACTCGACCAACAAAAAGGGGTCACCGACCTAGCGCAGATACGCTTCCAAGCGCCGCTGCCCGAGACCGCGGATGAGCTCTGCGCCGTCGCCAGCGATCTCGGCGTGCCCGGCGACGAGATCAGGCTTGGCAGCCGGGCCACGGAACGTGAAGTCAAGGAACTGAGCAGCAACGGCCTTCTGGCTACCTATCGCATCGTGCAATTCTCGACCCACGGCGCGCTCGCTGGCCAGATAAGAGGAAATGCCGAGCCGGGGCTGATCCTCACACCACCCGAGACGGCGACGCCAGAGGACGACGGCTACCTCTCGGCTAGCGAGATCACCGAGCTCAAGCTCGATGCCGATTGGGTCATCCTCTCGGCCTGCAACACGGCGGCAGGCGGCGCAGAGGGTGCCGAGGCGCTCTCAGGCCTTGCCCGCGCCTTCTTTTATGCCGGAGCACGCGCGTTGCTCGTGTCGCACTGGTCAGTCTACTCGATCGCAACAGTGAAACTCATCACGGGCGCGATCGGCACGATGGCAGCGGACAAATCCATCGGTCGCGCCGAGGCCATGCGCCGCTCCATGCTCGCGTTGATCGACAAGGGCGCACCCGATGAGGTGCATCCGGCATACTGGGCACCCTTTAGCGTAGTGGGGGAAGGTGAGGGGACCTCATTGGCAGTTGACGCCCCGCTTCCGGCGACGGCTACCGCGGTAACCGGAGCTCTGTCGATGAGCCCCGCGGAACCCAAGTCCGAAAATATCTCTGTGCCCAATGCTGGTGCCGCCATCGCACCCGCTGCGCCTGTCACCGGGGCAGCACCCGCGGCCATAACTCAACCGACAGCGGCGACACTTCCCAAAGACAATCAGGCACCCGGGCCCAAAGCGGGCACCAAGAAACATCGATCCAAACCGAAGCCGGATGATTGGATCACGAGCCTTTTCGGGCAGTAATAGATCGGTCATTCGAGATTACGCCGCGCGCGACGTCACGCGGCGGGAGCTATGATGTTGCGCCGATCGATCGCGTTGGATCGCTGCCAGCAGTTGGTCGCCCTGTTGAGTCGTGATGATGAAGCCAAGCTCGATCCGGCTCTTGCAGGCAGGCCGGCCGCTACCTCGCCGAATATCAATGAGCCTAGCCATCGCGACCTTGCGAAATCGGCGCTGAAGCGTTTCGGCCTCGATCACGCCGGCTAACCACATCGGGCTACTTTCCGCTCCCTCTGCGTGGCAAGAACGGGAGCTTTAGCTTCAGGCTATCCAATCGCGAGCCCTGGAGCAGTTCTGCCTCAAGTACAAAATGCTGCCGCCCCTGGGATCATTCCCGAGAGGCAGTCATTCTCAAGGAGGCTCAGTATGCTCAGAAAATTGCTCGTCGCCGGCGTCACCTTCATCATATTGGCTGTTCCGGCCTCCGCCGGTTGCGAAGAGGATTTCGATGCCCTCGCAAAGGCGGTGAGCGGGCCCGTCACCATGCCCGCCGGCCACCGCGCAGCGATGATGCGCATGGCCGTGTCGGGCTACGATCATTGCATGGCCGGTGACAGTAAGTCCTTCGAGGGCATTCGCGACCAGATCATGGCTCATATTCGCGAGAGCCTCGGCGAGCATTAAGCGAGGAGCTCGCGCAACGTCATGCGCAACAATTTCTAGCCGACGTAACACGGGTGCCAAACGCTGCGAACATTATGCGCAGGCCATGAGGTCTGTACGTGGAGGCGAGCTGCTGTAATCGGCGGCTCGCGCCTCAGTGTTTTTTCAACAGTCAAGGAGAGAAAGCCCATGAAGATCGATGTGAGGTCAGGCGCGGCTATTGCCGCCGCTGCAGCAACGCTCCTCATCGCCGGTGCTGCCCTCAGTGCGCCCACTCAAATTGCGCAGGAAGGGATAGGCCACTGCAACGGCGCCAACTCTTGCAAGGGCAAAGGCGCGTGCAAGACCGCAAGCAATGCCTGCAAGGGTCAGAATGCCTGCAAGGGCAAGGGCTTCCTCGAGATGACGAAGGCCGAGTGCGATAAGATTCAGGGTGCTCTCTTCAGTCTCGACGAGGCGGTCAAGCCGAAGACCTGATCGCTCTTCTCCCAATCGTTGTTCTCCAACGAGACACCCGGCGGTTGCTCAGCCGGGTGTCAAACTCCACTTCCATTTCGCCCGGTCTCCAGCAAGTTCCGGGCGGGCAACTCAGCTAGTTCAAGGAACCACAGGGAGATCCAAATGATGAGTCATCGCTCCAAATGCAGTTGCGGACTTGGAGCCGCGGTTCTCACATTTTGCGCAATGGCTACAACGCCGACGATTGTACGGGCCGCGGATTGCCCTCCAGGTAAGACGGCAACCGATGCCATGAAGCCGGGCCCGTCAGCGCCGTCGGGCGTCACCGACACCGTTATCTCCTCGATCGATATCGCACCGCTCGGGAAGGGTTTCAGCGGCTACAATATGCGGATGCGGAAGCTGGTCGTTGAGCCGGGCGGCGTCGTGCCTTGGCACAGTCATGAGAAGCGGCCGGCGAACATTTACATCATTTCGGGCTCCATCACCGAGTACCGCAGCACGTGCTCCGAGCCCATCGAGCACAAGGCCGGTGATGTCACCGGAGAGTTCGGTCCTTTACAACACTGGTGGAAAAATAACTCAAACGAACCGGCGGTGTTGATCTCGGCTGATGTTCTGCCGCCGGCCATGAGCCCTGATGAGAGTATGTAATGCCACGACTGTGGAGCTGCCGCCGCACGCTTGGCCCCGAACGGCAGAGCGTCTCCGACGAATAAAATCACTGCATCGCGGTGGAACAAAGGGAGCGAACTGCTCTCCGATTTCCCGAAGCGCTACTTGGCATGCTTACGAATGAAATTTCGAATCCGCCGAAGTTCGATGGCACAGGCCTCGGCCAGGTTGTGCTTGTGCTGCAGGGTGGCGGGGCGCTAGGGGCTTATCAGCTCGGCGTGTACCAGGCCTTGCGGGAAGTTGGCGCCGAGCCTGCTCGCTCAGGCACCCTGGACTCGTCAGTTCGACCCATTGGAAGGTTTCATCCTTCACGAAGCTCAGGCGGGCCGAATGATGTTCGATGGCTGAACGCATTTCGGCGATCATCTAAAGATCGAGACACGTCATGTCCTCGGCGACCGTGACTGGCCCTTTATAGTGCTGACGGATCAGCGCCAGGTTCTCATCGAGATGGCTCAGGCTGCGCGCCATGTTGTGAGAAAGAATGAGTTTTCCGACGCCAGCTTCGGCAGCAAGCTTACCAATCTCGCTCGGGCGCGCATGTAGCTCGCCAGAAACTTCGTCCGTTTGCTCTGGCACGGCGTGATCCATAATCAGAATGTCGGCACCCTTGATGAGAGCGGCGAACTGGGGATTGTGTCCGTTCTGATCACCGGAGAACGCGATGCGGCGCCCCTCCGCCTCGACGAGAAAGGCCAGCGCGGGGACAGGGCCATGCGCCACGCCGACTGACGTGACCTCGAACTGGTCGTTCTTGAAGACGACTTCGTTCTTTGGTGGATCAGTCTTGACCTCGGTTATAATGGTCTTCACTAGCCCCCCGCTCCCATCCAGATAGCCTGACAAATAGCGGTAGGCACCATGTTCGGGGTCGAACAGAATGCGCATGTATTCCGATATGCCCGGGAAGTCACCGCCGCCGGAGGGGCCGATGATAGGCAACTGCCGCGTGCGTTCGCTGAAGAAGCCGCTTTTCAAAAGTGCGGCAAGGTCCGAGACGTGGTCGGCGTGGAGATGAGTGATCGCGATCGCGTCCAACGTCTCGAATTTCGCCTTTGCCTCGCCGAACCGCAGAAAAATTCCGCCACCTGCATCCACGAGCAGCCGTGCCTGGCCATCGATCCATAGAACGTAGCCTGCGCTGGCGCGGGCATCATTGGCGTCTGGACCACCTGAACCAAGCACTTGGACGGCAAGCTGCGACGAGCAAATTGCTAGAGCGGGGCCCGGCAAGACCCCGATAGCTGCAAAAACCGCTGACAAGGTTGCGCCTCGGACGAACATCCGCAAGCACTCCCTAGTCCGCTTGACCTTACGCGCTGTTCGGCTGCTGACACTTCTAACCCACAAAAAAGGCGCGCCGGTTGGAACGGCCGCATTGGCGTTTCTCCGACGTCGTTGCACCTGAGCGCAGTGTCCCGAATGGGTCAAAGACTGATGAGGTTCGCATCCGGGACGGCACATCCAAACGTTGACTGCGAACCATAATGGCTATTGCCTGAGAAGCTTGAAGGCGTGCGTCCACTCGTTGTGCAGAAACCCCGGGATGCACCACAGCATGCACAGGGGCTCGACGGCGCGCGCCGCGATGATGCCCCCGCAGTCGAAGGGTTCCCAGCCGAACTGGCGCAGCAGCTCTCCGACAGTCGCCTTGGCGTCGGAGTTATCGCCGCAGATGAACATGGTGGGCGGTCCTTGCTCGTAGTGTGGGTTCACCATGCGCGCGGCGCCGACGCTGTTGAAAGCTTTGACCACGTGGGTCCGCGGGATCATCGCCTGAATGCGCTCGCCGAGCGACTCATTGGGGCCCGTCGTGAACTTGAGCACGCCTTGGACGGGTGGCTCTTCCGCAAGCGGGTTGGTGGCATCGATCAGGGGCTTGCTCGCAAGATTTTCGACGCCCGCAAGCTCAACCACCTTCTCCGCGGCAGTGCCGAGCACAGCGAGGATCGCAAGATCGCCGAACCGCGCGACCTCACCGAACGTGCCCGCCTTGGCGCCGGGTGTCTTGGCGACCCAAGACTCCACGTCGGCGCTTTTGGGCTCTCGTGTACCCAGCATGACCTCGTGCCCGTGCTTGAGGAAGCCCTCCGCCAGAGTTTGGCCAACAACGCCCGATCCCAGCACTGCGACTTTCATGATTTGGATCCATGGCTGTGAATTCGATCGGACTATCGGGTCCGTTTGGCCGGAGCGTGACAGGGCGCTGAACATGCGTCGAGCGCGCCGGCAAACTTGTCCATCGCCGTGCCGCCGAGGCGGTGGACAATTGCGTAGCGGCGTCAAGACTGCCGCAACCCAACGACAAAACGATACGTTCAAGGTTTGGGAAATCTAAGTCTCCGATTCTTCGGGATCAGTGGATTCCCCTCGGCTCCACCAATAATTTCCAAGCCTTTGATCACGCTCTAAGCACCTGAGAACTCAGGTGCTCCTTTACCGGACTGTTACGGCAGGCTGTTACGGTAAGGGATGGTCAAAGTGGCCAACGTTGAAGGCTTGGTCGCCCGCAAGACGGGCAAGAACTCTCGCACTTGGTACTTCCGCTTGGCTGTTCCGCTGCGCGACCAGAAGCGCGCTGGCTGCAAGGAAATTTGGCAGTCTCTTCGAACGTCGGACAAAGCGACCGCTATCGAGCGACTTCCCGATGCGATGCAATGCGCAAAGTCAAAGCTGGCGAAAAAGCTGAATGTCGGGCCGCTGAAAATCGATGCTCCTGAAGCACCGATTAAGCCCCTTAAGTCCGACGACATCGCGCGGCTCTCAGTCAAGCTGGCGGAACTCCACTACCTGTCGGTGAAAGAGCGCGACTTCGTCCAGCGGGTGGCGTTGTTCGAGAAGGCCAACGCGGACGAAAAATCGTTCTTCGAAGGTCGGCAGGTGCCGCTGCCCCCTACAGCGTACATGGACATGCTGCTGGAGGATGGGGAACGACCGCTCGCTGACTTTTTGACCTACTACTGGTGGAACCACTACAAGGAGCGGACACTGCAACTTCGGAGTGCCTTGTCAGTCGGCGACGCTTCCGAAGGGCTGACGCATCTCGATCAACATCTGGCTACGCTGGGCGCGGCGGTTGCCGTCAAGGACCAGAGGCTCCTCCTGTCACGCGCTATCATCGAGGCGGAAATCGACGCTTTGGACGACATCAGGAAGGCGGACGACGCTCGTTACCGAGCACTGATGGACCGATTAGCGGGGCAGCCAAAAGTCTCCGCGCACGCCTCACCCCAGCCCTCAGGCCCTCTTCTTTCAGTAGCCGCCGTGGATTGGGTATCGGAGAAGTCCACTTCGAGCTGGAGCGCGCGGCGGAAAGACGCCTGCAAGGCGACACTCTCACTGTTCCTGGAGATCGTGGGAGACAAGCCCGTTTCCGGTTACTCCAAAGGTGACGCCCGAGATTTTAAGTCCGTTCTTTCTGAATTGCCGCCCAACCGCTCAAAGCTAAGAGAGACGCGTGGGCTGGAAGTACGTGCAGCGGCTCGCAGGGCTCGCGAGCTGGCGCTGCCACCTATGTCAGTTGTCAACATCAACAAGCAGATCACGATTGTTTCCGGCCTCTTCGATTGGCTCATTGCGCACTACGATGATGTCACTTCAAACCCCTTTGCAAAGGCTACAATCGCCGTTAGGTCGTTGGCTCGCGACGAGCGAGACCCTTTCACCGTCGATGAGCTGCGCACAATCTTTGCAGCGCCGATCTTTACCGGCTGCGAGTCCGAGACGCATTGGAAGGTTGCAGGCAATACGGTCCTGCGCAGCAGCGCAAAATTTTGGGTGCCGTTGCTGGGGCTCTACACTGGAGGGCGGCTAAATGAGCTCGCGGATGCCTTCGTGCCGCCCGCCCTCGCCGGCCCCGTCTTCGAGGCGGCGATGAAGCGCCTCGAGGACTACCGCAAGCAGCACGGCGAGCGCCAGTTCAGCCTCGCGCGCAGCGGCGGCCAGTACCGCCATCCGGGCGGCACCTTCTACGGCGGCACTACCCCCACCTGGGCGCGGCGCACGCTCGCGGCCATCATCGCCGACCAGCGCCTGGCCGCGCGCGCGCTCGCGGCCGTCGTCGACTACCATACCGGCCTCGGCCCCTTCGGCTACGGCGAGCCGATCTCGGGCGACGAGCCCGGCTCGCCCGCCCACCGGCGCAGCAAGGCGTGGTTCGGCCCCTCGCTCACCGAGCCCACCCTCGGCACCTCCTCCTCGGTGCCGAAGGAAGGCATGGCCGAGCTCGAGTGGCACCGCGCGCTCGGCGAGCGCGTGAGCTACGTCGCGCTCGAATACGGCACCTATCCCTCCAACAGCTCGGGCCAGAAGGCGCTGCGCGAGGACCACTGGCTGCATAACTACAGCAACGTGGATTGGGCCGCCCCCAGACCCGCCGCATCAAGGCGCAAATCCGGCAGCAAGATTCTATCCCGAGCTGCCCGATTGGCAGGAGCTGGCGCTCTTCCGCAGCCGGCAGATCCTGCGTCAGGCGCTCGCCGGCCTCGCCCAGGGCTGAGCGCCGGCCGTGGGCGCCCTCGCAACTCTCCGCGCGGCGGCACCATGACGCGCCTGGAGCGTGGCGCGATCGCCGTGAAAGGCGGGAAGCCGGTGCCGTTCGATCAATGGATCACACGGCACGGGCCGGTTTTTCTCAGCGACGAAAATCATCGTTACGCGCTGCGCTGGGCGGCAGCCGACCCGTCCACGTTTCAATTCCCGTTCCTGGACGTTGACCGCGCGAAGAATTGGCAGGAGTTCACGCGCGCGATCGGACGCTTTCCCGGCCCCGGGCAGAATTTCGTCTATGCCGATGTGGATGGCAACATCGGGTATCACGCCACGGGGCGGGTGCCGATTCGTCCCGCGAACTGCCACGGCGATGTTCCGGCCGACGGCGCGTCGGGCGACTGTGAATGGCAGGGATTCGTGCCCTTTGACGACCTTCCGCAGTGCTACAATCCCGCGCCGGGAATCATCGTCACCGCGAATCAGAATCCCTTTCCGGAGGATTACCGCTATCCGGTCAATGGCGATTTCGCGCCGTATTACCGCTCGAGCGAAATTCGAACGCTGCTGGAGCGGCAAGCGAAATGGCAGCCGCACGACATGTTGAACGTCCAGAAGGACGTGTACTCGGTGTTCATGGTATTCCTCGCGCAGCAGGTGGTCGCGGCGTGGGAGGTGCATAAGAGCACGAATCCGCAGGAACGCGAGGCAGTGGATCTGCTTCGCAACTGGAACGGGCAAGTGGAAAAGGGAACGTCTGCGCCTATGGTCGCGGCGGTGGTTTATCAGGAGCTGAAGAAAGCTCTGGTGGATCGCGTTGCACCGGGTCTGACGGATCCGTACGAGTTTCGGAATGGCTCCGGCTGTGGCGGAGCGTCTATTGCGGGAGCGGCCGCGCGACTGGTTTGCGGACTGGGATGCGCTGCTGCTGAAGTGTCTCGCCGGTGCCGTCAACGCCGGGTCGGAAACGACAGGGCTCCAAAGTCTCGCACTGGGATTACGGGCAGTTCAATGAACTGCGAATCGTGCACCCTGTGCTGAGCCAGTTGCCGCTAATCGGGAAATATTTCAACATCGGTCCGGTGGCGATGAGCGGAGGATCGACCACGATCAAGCAGACGACGCGGCGGCTGGGGCCGTCGATGCGGATGGTGGTCGACCTCGCGGATCTGGACAATTCAGTGCAAAACATCACCATCGGCGAATCGGGGCAGCCGCTATCGAAGCACTATAAGGATCAGTGGAGCGCCTATTACGGCGCGACCAGTTTCCCGATGCAGTTCAATAAAGTGGACGCGGAAGAAATCCTGACAGTGCGGCCGCGGATAATTATTTGCCGATGCAGAAGGTCGAGAAGATGCGGTTCAGAATATCGTCGGCGGTGGTTGCGCCGGTGATCGCGTCGATCGGGCGCAGCGCGGCGTAGAGATCCAGCAGCAGCATTTCGTGCGGAATGCCGAGCACGGTCGCGTTGCGGGCCTGTTCCAGCGCTTCGCGCGATTCTTTCAACAACTGTTCGTGGCGAAGGCTGGTGATGAAGCCGCCTTCCTGTTCCAGGCGGCCGCGCGGAGCGATCGCGTCGACCAGGCGCGTGCGAAGCTCCGCGACCCCGGCGCCGGTCAGCGCGGAGACCAGCGATGCGCTTCCTCGAGCGATGGCGGCGGGCGCGAGATCGGACTTGTTTCCGGCGACCAGGCATCTTGCCCTGCTGCCACGCGCGCGCCGGATCAGCTCGCTGATCTTCGGCCGTGAGCGGCGCGGACACGATCCACCACCACCAGCGTCAGATCGGCGTCGGCCATGGCCTGATAGCTGCGCTCGATGCCCAGGGTTTCCACCAGGTCCTGGCCCTGGCGAATTCCGGCGGTGTCGACGAACTTCACTGGAATGCCGTCGAGCGAAGCGGTTTCGGAAACCAGGTCGCGCGTGGTGCCGGGAATCTCGGTGACGATGGCGCGGTTCTGTTCCAGCAGCCGGTTGAACAGGCTGCTCTTGCCGACGTTCGGACGGCCCACGATGGCGAGCGTGAATCCGTCGTGAACCAGTTTGCCGTAGGCGAAGCTGCGCGATCAGCGCGGCGACGCCCGAAACAATGGGATCGAGGCGGCGGAGAATTTCTTCGGCCGGGGCGACGCTGATGTCGTCCTCGGCGAAATCGATGCCGGCTTCGAGCAGCGCGATCAGTTCCAGCAACTGCTCCTTCAGCGGCTTCATACGCCGCGAGACCGAGCCTTCGGCCTGCTGCGCGGCGATGCGGGCCTGGTACAGCGTAGTGGCGTCGATCAGATCGCGAACCGCCTCGGCCTGCGGCAGATCGATGCGTCCGTTGAGGTAGGCGCGCAGCGTGAACTCACCCGGCTCGGCCAGGCGCGCGCCGGCGTCGCAGGCGCGTTCCAGCGCGTGGCGCAGCACCACGGGCGAGCCGTGGCAGGAGATTTCGACCACGTCTTCGGCCGTGTAGGATCGCGGCGCGGCGAAGTAGGTGACCACCACGTGATCGACGGCGTGGCTTTCCGCGTCAGGCAGCTCGGCGAGGGTCGCGGTCCAGGGCTTCCACGCGTACGACGCGGGAATCCGCAGGATTTTTTCGGCGATCGCGCGCGCGTCGGCGACCGGATAGGCGCACAATGCCGATTCCGCCACGGCCCGGCGGAGTGGAAACGGCGGCGATGGTGTCGTTGCAGTTGCATCGACGATTCACGGTCAGGACGTCGCGATCGCGATCGCGTCCGCGGCCCGGCGGACCACCGCGCGATTCCGCGGTCGCCGCGGCCGAAGGGCCTGCGCGGGACGGTCGTCTTCCGGCCGCGGACGCGGCGGGCGAATGGGCTCGGGCAGCGTCTTCATGTCGGACGGCACCACCACCACCTGGCGGATGGGGCCCATCCCGACGCTTTCGCTGCGCACTTCGGTCTGATCGCGCAGCGCCAGATGCAGGATGCGCCGCTCCCGGCTGTTCATGGGGCTGAAGTGGAACGGAACGCGGGTTTTCTTCACGCGCTCCGCCGCCGCCAGCGCGCTCATGCGCAGTTCTTCGATGCGCAGAATGCGATAGTCGTTGGCGTCGAAGCACACCCGCGAATGCTCCTCCGGCGGCATCCCCAGCGCTTCCATGGTCAACTGTTCCAGCGCCAGCAGCAGTTCGGCTTTGTTGGCGAGCAGCAGATCGACGTCGGCGCCGCTGAAGCGGACCAGCAGATCGGGATTCTCGAAATCCGGGTGCGGCGTCTCGCCTTCGGTGACCGCGTAGTCCAGCTTGAAGCCGGCCAGCGGAAACACGCGATTCAGGAATTGCTCGATGCGGGGCCTTGCTTCGGCCAGCGTATACTTCTTTTCGGCACATCCAGTTCCTAGCGTTTCTTCTTGGGCGACCGGCTTCACGTCCACCACCGCCGGGGGCGGACCTCCCCGATTCAGCATCCATTGCTGCACGATGCCCACCAGATTGCCAGTCAGCCAGTATAGCACCAGCCCGGACGAGCGCGAAGTAGAACATATAGCCGAGCACCAGCGGCATGAACATCATCATCTTCTGCTGCGACGGATCGACGCCGGGCTGCGGCGTCATCCTCTGCGACAGAAACTGCGTGACAATCAGCAGCACCGGCAGCACGCGAATCGCCAGCGTTTCCGGCTGCGAAAGATCGTGCACCCACAGCCAGCTTGCGCCGCGCATTTCGATGGAGACGCTCAGCACGCGGTAAAACGCGTAGAAAAACGGCATCTGCAACAGCATCGGCAGACAGCCGCCCACGGGATTCACGCCCTCCCGCTTGTACAGATCCATCACTTCCTGGTTCTGCTCGGTCTTCTTCGGATCGCGCAGGGAAAGATTCTTGTACTTGGCGTTGATCGCGGCGATCTGCGGCTGTAGCCGCTGCATCTTCTTCGACGATTTCATGCTCGAGAGCCGCAGCGGGAACAGGAGCAGATTGATGGCGACGGTGACCAGAATGATGGCCCAGCCCCAGTTGTGAACCAGGTTGTCCGCGGTCCAGTTGATCACCAGGAACAGAGGCTTGGCGATAATCTCGAACCAGCCCCAGTCGATCAGCGTTTCGAGCTTCGGATCGACGCGCCGCAGAAGATCGGTGTCCTTGGGACCGACGAAAAGGAAAATGCGTTGACGCCGTCGCCGCCCACCGCCGCTCCCACATGCTGCTCGTCGGAGCCGGATAGCGCCTGGCACGGTATCGGAGAAGATGGTCACCTCGACAGAAGCCCGGTTGGCGGGAAGAAACACGGCCGCGAAATACTTGTCCTCAATGCCGGCGAAGGAATACTGGCCGCTGGCCGAAACCGGACCGTTCTTGCCTTCCTTCTGGTCCTTCTCGTACAGCTTGGTTCCGGGCAGGTCGTAGTAGACCACGTGCTGGTCGGCCGCGGCGGTGGTCACAGTTTCATCGCCGAATCCACCGCGCCATTCGAGCGAATGCGGAATCAGGATACCGTTCTCGCTCACCTGTGACGTCACCGCGACCAGATAGCTGTTCTTTGACGAACTTGAACGATTTCCTGGTGACGCCGCGGCCGTCGGAGAATTCGAACTCGGCGCTCAGGTTGTCGGGCGGAATGGTGCACGCGTGAACAGTGCGGTGTTCGGATCGGTGGCCGGAGCCTGGCCTTTGAAAACCAGCGACAAGGGAGCCGGATATTTGCCAACGGCCTTCTGATTCACCAGATCGAGCGGCTCGCCCTTGTGGTCCTTGTAGGCCTTGAGGATCCAGCTCTGGACCACCGCGCCGCGATTGGAGAACACGACGCGATACCAGTCGGTCTCAACGGTAAACGTTTCTTCTGTGTCGGCGTGGATCTGGCCGGGCATCTCGGCGGCGGGCTGCGGCGGAGCGTGGGAGCGGGCCGCGGGCGTCGATGTCCGCGCGGTTTCGCGCTGTCGGTTTTCGCCGAGCGTTCGGCGGGCGCGGCTTGTTTGGAGGCGGAGGCGCGGGCTTATAGAGGTACTGGGTGCCGAACAGCACCAGCCCCATCAATAGGAATGCGAGGAGCAGCCTCGCCTCCATCGACATTTCCTTTTTTTCCATAGCGAACGATCGTCCGCCTTAGCGAACGGGGTCAAACCCTCCCTGATGAAACGGATGGCATTTCGCCAGCCGCTTCAGCCCAAGCCAGACGCCTCGCGCGACGCCGTGCGTCTCCACGGCCTGCAACATATATTCCGAGCACGTCGGATGAAACCGGCACGCCGAGGGCAGAACCGGCGAGATCCATCGCTTGTAGATACGCAAAATGGCGATCGTCAGTGCGCGCATTTTTCGATCACTTTCTCGAGCGCCCGCTCGATTTCGGCGAACGGCGCGGTGAGCGCCGCGCGGCGCGGGTTGATGACAATGTCCCACTGCGGCCCGAAATCGGCGCGATGCAGCGCGAAACGCTTCGCGGAAGCGCCGCTTGATCCGGTTTCGGACGACGGCTCCTCCGATCGCCCGGGGCACGGTGAGCCCGAGCCGCGCGCCTGCATGCCCGCCCGGCGCGTTTTCACGCCGGGCGAAACAGAACGCCGCGAACAGGGGGCAGGAAACGCGAAAGCCGTTGTCATAGACGACTCGAAAGTCGGCGGAGCGCAGAATCCTCGACGATCGCGGAAACGTGAGCGCGCCGCCGCGGTCGATGTTAGCTGGCCTTGGCAGTCCGGACGGCTCTCTCGTCGCTGACCGTCAGTTTGTGCCGGCCGCGGGCGCGCCTCCGCGACAGCACCGCGCGTCCGTCTTTGGATTTCATTCGCGCCCGGAATCCGTGAGTCTTGGCGCGCTTTCGATTGTTCGGCTGAAATGTGCGTTTGGGCATGTGATTGATCGACCGGGCAAGCGAAGGCGAACCCGTACATTCTTATAGGTAGTCGATCCGATTATAACAAGCCTGGCCCATCTCTGCACCGGACGTCAACTTCCCTGGGTGGAGGACTTCTTCATGATGCTGCCGACTTTGCTGAAGATGGTACTGATGGAATTAGATACACCGGGCATGATTGCGCCAGCCGCCACCGCCACAAAGCCGGCCATCAGGGCGTACTCAATGAGATCCTGCGCGTGGGTGTCCTTCCAGATGCTCACCCTCCGAATCAATCTGAGGAGCTTTTCCATAAGCTAAGCATATGGTCTGGTACGCGTGGGGGCAATGAGGAAGCCGTACCAGACGCGTAGACCTCAAATACCTATTGATTGAACGTCGGCCGTAGAACCAAGGTACTGGTCCTTCCTTGCCATAGCTTGACCCTTTGACTTCGTCGTCCGCATCCAGTAAACTGCCCACACGAGGAGAATTCGAATGCAAACTCCGATCACCCCCGCCGTGGAAGATAGCATCCTTTCTCGCGGTTTCTCGCGCCGGCAGCTCGGCCGAATCGCCAGCGTCCTGACCGCAGGTGCAGCGTTTCCTTTTTACAATGAAGCAGCCTTCGCCCAACGTGCCGTGCGCGGCGAGATGTCGGCCGATGCGGTTCGCATCAATTCCAACGAAAATCCGCTGGGGCCGTGCGACGATGCCCTCGAGGCGATTACGAAGGTGGCGCGCTTTGGCGGCCGGTACTCGCCGCATAATGAGCAGGGACAAATGGTAGAGGCCTATGCAGCGGCTGAAGGTCTGAAGCTCGACCACATTTCCATATTCGCCGGTTCCAGTGATCCGCTGCTGCGAACTGTGTGCGCCTTCTGTTCGCCGGCGCGCGGATTCGTGATGGCCGACCCCGGTTATGAATCCGGCGCGCAAACCGCGAAGTTCATCGGAGCCAAGGCGATTCACGTTCCACTTCGCAAAGATTACGCGCACGACGTCGAAGCGATGGTGAAGGCCGATCCGAACGCGGGTGTGATTTACATCTGCAATCCCAACAACCCCACCGGTACGCTGACGCCGCGCTCCGACATCGAGTACACCATCGCGAATATGCCCAAGGGATGTACCCTGCTACTGGACGAAGCCTACCTGCACTTTTCGGAGCTGGCGAAGCCCGGCATCGATCTGGTGAACGCAGGAAAGGACGTGATCATTCTGCGCACGTATTCGAAGGTGTACGGAATGGCGGGCATCCGCGCGGGTGTGGCGCTGGGCCGGCCGGATCTGCTTGCCAAACTGCGGCCTTACGGCGTTGGCTTCGTGCCGATCACGGCGCTGGCAGCGGCTACGGCGAGCATGAAGAACAAGACCTTGGTTCCGGAACGCCGCAAGATCAACAAGGATATTCGCGACAACGTGTTTGAGTTCCTGGAAGCCAAGAACTTCAAGTACGTGAAGAGCGAAGCCAACCACTTCATGATCGACGTGAAGCGGCCGGGCGGCGAAGTGGTCGACGCGATGGCGAAACAGAATGTGATCATCGGGCGGCTTTGGCCGGTGTGGCCGACTCACGTTCGCGTCTCGGTGGGCACGCAGCCGGAGATGGATCGCTTCAAGACCGCGTTTCTGAAGGTGATGGCCTAACCGGAACTTACTGGAGCGGTTCGTCCAGAATGACGATCTCCACGCGCCGGTTTTCCGCGCGCCCATCCGGCGTTTCATTCGAGCCCTTCGGACGATTGGCGCCGTCGCTCGACACCGAAAGACGCGATTCGAGAATGCCGAAGCGGTTGTTCAGCGTTTCGAGAAGCCTTAAGCCGCGAGCTGCCGAAAGCTCCCAGTTATTCTTGAACCGGCGATTGTGAATGGGAATCGAGTCTGCGTGGCCAATCAGGCTGACTTGATTCGGAAGGTCGCGGAGCACATCCGCGATCTCCTCGACGATCGGAAGAGCGCTGGCGCTGATGCGGTCGTCGCCGGACGCGAATAGGATGGTCTGCGGCAGACTGATCACCAGTCCACGCGGCTCCAGGTGTGCGTCGAGCCCGCGCTTTTCGAGGATCTGCTGCGCATTCGACAGCACCGGTCGATCGGGAGTCACAGGGACCACCGGAACGGGAGTGGGGACGGGCGCCGGCGCGGGCGCCGCAGGGGCGGGATGCGGAGCGGTTGCCGGGTGCGCGGCCAACTGTGCCGCGATCGCGATGAAGAAGATCAGCAGTATGGTCAGCATGTCCATATAGCTGACCACCCAGCGGTCGCGATTGCCGCTTTCCGGTTGCAGATATTTCGGTTTCACTGCTCGCGCGCCTCGCGCAGGAACGCGTTCAGCCGTTCCCGCACCAGCGCCGGATGCATCCGGTCGAACATGCACAACACCGCTTCGCTGATCATCTCGTGAATCTCGAACGTCTCGGCGACCCGGGCGCGGATTCGATTCGCGGCCGGCAGTAAGAAGATGTTCGCCAGCGCCAGCCCATAGATGGTCGAAACAAATGCCGTACCGATGCCGCCGGCTACCGACGACAGGTTCGAGAATTGACGCAACACGTCGATCAATCCAACCACCGTGCCGAGCACGCCAATGGTGGGCGCGAAACCACCCGCGACTTCCAGGACCTTGGCGTCGGTTTCGCCCTGGCGTTCGCGAAGGCGAATCTTGGTTTCAAGCGTGGTCTGCAATTCGCTGCGTTGCTGGACATCCAGGGCAAGCAGAAGGGATTCCTTCAAAAACGGGTGGCGCGCCTGCTCGATCAAGGGCTCCACTCCGATCAATCCGTTGCCCCGCGCCGGCTTCACAAAGGTCATGATTTCGTCGATCAGCGCCGCACGGTCGATGTCGGGCATCCACAGCAGATCCATGACGCGATGCCAGGCGTTGATCAGCGCGCTTCGTGGCGTGGTGATGAAAATTACGCCAACTGTTCCGCCGAACACGATGAGTAAGCCGGTCGGTTGGAAAAAGTAAGATAGCCGGATGCCCGTCGCGGCGATTCCGGCGATCCCAGCCAGGATCGCGATCACGATCCCCAGGAACATCGAAACATCAAGATTGCGTGAACGGGGGCGGCCCTGCGGTATTTCTTTGAGTGCGACTGCCGATGAGGACAAGGTCAGAATCTCCGAAAAACTACGGGCATCTCTCGCGCCAATGCTAAACTGCTCGAAACACAGCGCGCAAACCGCTGAATTGGCGACCAAATCTTGACGATCGACCAAGTATTGACGTAACGCCGGGGTTCCGGAGGGCGTCTTTCGTCTCGAATGACCAGGCGCGGCGCAATCGTGATCGGTCTCGGGCTGCCCGCTTGGGCGTCCGCGGCAGGCGAATTTTGGAACCAAAAGAAGCCGGAAGACTGGACCGACGACGAACGGAAAGAGCTGCTTACTAAATCGCCGTGGGCCAGGGAAGCGACCGTCAAGTCTAACGATTCGGTGGGCGGGCTCGGCTCGAATTCGCGCGGACGCCCGGTCACGGGAGGGTACGGAGGAATGTCCCGCCGAAATGGCACCGTGCCCGTGGCTCCGGGAGCGTCGGGACCGGCGGCCGAGGGAAAGTACACGGCCATCGTCCGTTGGGAATCGGCGCTTCCGATTCGCGAGGCGACTCATAATCAGTTGAAGGATGATCCGGCGGCCAACTACATCCTTAACATTATCGGCGACGTGCCCATGTTGGGCCGTCAGTCCAACGACGAGACGGAAGCCGAGTTTCAGCAGCGCATGGATATGTTGAAGCAGTACACCAAGCTCGAAAAGAGGGGCGATCCCATCTACCTGGTGAAGGTGTCCTACCAGAAAGGACCACCCGCCACGTCGGGCACGCTGTTCTACTTCGAGCGCAACGATCTGATCACGGTGCATGACGGTACCGTGACCTTTGTGACCAAGCTGGGTCCGCTCGATGTGCGCTGCAAGTTCACGCCGAAGGAAATGCTGTATCTCGGCAAATTGGAGCTCTAAGCGAATAGGTCCGAAAACGGCCAGCCATGGTTCCGCGATTGGGGCATAATCCAATCAGATGGACACCAGAGTTTATGAGCGTGCACGGCGGGCGCGCGACGCCAGGTTCGACGGACGCTTCTTCATCGGCGTTACGTCCACCGGAATCTACTGCCGTCCGATCTGCCCTGCGCCGTCGCCGAAAGAAGAAAACGTCCGGTATTTTCCCACCGCGGCAGCCGCCGCTGAAGCTGGTTTTCGTCCCTGTCTCCGCTGCCGCCCGGAAGCATCGCCGGGAACGCCCGCGTGGCTGGGTGCGTCGTCGACGGTTTCGCGAGCTTTGAAGCTGATCGGAGAAAGCGCACTCGACGACGCGGGCGTGGAGGATCTGGCCGGGCGGCTCGGCATCGGCGCGCGTCATTTGCGGCGGCTGTTCCTGCGTTATCTGGGCGCGACTCCGGTTGCGGTGGCGCAGACCCGGCGCGTGCATTTCGCGAAGAAATTGATCGATGAGACCGGCCTGCCGATGACGCAGATTGCGCTAGCGTCCGGGTTCGGCAGCGTGCGCCGGTTTAACGCGACGTTTCAAGCGCTGTATAAGCGCACGCCGCTGGAACTGCGAAAATCGAGCGCCCGCTCCGCGCAAGTCCACGAGCCGGGCCATTACACCTTCCGGCTCGGTTATCGCCCGCCCTACGATTGGGATTCGATCTGCAGTTTTCTGGCCGCGCGCGCGATTCCCGGCGTGGAAAACGTTTTTGAGGGCATCTATCGCCGCACGATTTTCGTCGATGGGCGAGCCGGCGCCATCGCGGTGCGGCCCGTCGCCGGCAAAAATTATCTCGAAGTGCAAATCCGTTATCCGGACCCGGCCCCGCTGTTTCGAATCGTCGAACGCGTTCGGAAGATTTTCGACGTTGGCGCGGACCCGGCGGAAGTGGCCGCGCATCTGAAGCGCGACGTGCGTTTGAAACCGCTGGTGCGCGCATTTCCGGGGCTGCGTGTGCCGGGCTGTTGGGATGGCTTCGAGATGGCGGTGCGCGCGATTCTGGGGCAGCAGGTGAGCGTCAAAGGCGCGTCCACAGTGGCGGGCCGCGTGGCAGCGGAATTCGGCACCGCTGTCGAAGATGGCGTTCTGTTTCCCTGCGCGAGCGTTCTGGCAGGCGCGGATTTGACGCGCGCCGGCGTGACCCGGCAACGGGCGCAATCGATTCGCGATCTTGCGTCCGCCGTGGTTTCGGGCGAAATTTGCTTTGACGATTCTCTCGATCCGGATCAATTCGAGGCGCGAATCACGCGCATCGCCGGAATCGGCCCGTGGACGGCGCAATATGTCGCGATGCGGCTCGGCGAGCCGGATGCGTTTCCCGGGGGCGATCTGTATCTGCGCGATCACGCTCATGAATCCGATGCATGGCGGCCCTGGCGCGCATATGCGGCAATGTATTTATGGAAAGGAAGCCAGCAGCCGGCGAACGGCCGGAATGGAGCATTGAAAGTGAACTATACGTTTCTCGACACTCCCATCGGCACCCTGCTCATCGCGGGCGACGACGATACGATTCAGCGCATAGAATTCCCGAAGAACGGAAAACCCGGCCGGCCGGCGCCGGATTGGCATGAATCCGCGCAAGGACCGGTGGCGGAGGCCGTGCGGCAACTGCGCGAGTACTTCGACGGACGGCGCACGGGCTTCGATCTGCCGCTGGCGCCCGATGGAACGGAATTTCAACGCAACGTGTGGCGCCGATTGCAGGAGATTCCATACGGCGAAACGATTTCCTATGGCGAACTGGCCAAGCGCGTCGGAAATGAGAAGGCGTCGCGAGCAGTCGGCGCGGCGAATGGGCAAAATCCGATCCCGATCGTGATCCCTTGCCATCGGGTGATCGGATCGAACGGGAAACTCACCGGCTTCGGCGGAGGTTTGCCCACCAAAGAGGCATTGCTTGCGCTCGAAGCGAAACAGCTTCGCTTAGACAAATAGTCAAACAGCTAAGATTTACTGAAGGATTATTCAGTTAACCGGCGATCGGGCCTTCGCCCGACGAGAGCGCGGCGATCATCTGTTCCTTCAAACGCTCTGCCGCCCCCACGGCCGAGTCCAACGCGATCCGGTACATGATCAATCCGGCGGCTGCATCGAATGCGAGCACGGCAAAGAACACCCACTGCACTTCAAACACGTAGCGCGCCACATATGCGATGGCGACCGGGATAAACGCGATCGGATAAATGACCACCAGCATCGCCTGCACGCGCCCGGCGGCATTGGCGCGGAATTGCGTCGACGGATTTACCGAGCGCGCCTGGTGAATGGACAGCAGATTCCCGGCGCACAGCAGGAAAATCGTCACCACCGCGGCCACCGAGTAAGCCTCCACGATATGGCGCAGGTCGAGCGGCATTCGCACCAGTGCGCACACCGCGGTCACGGCTCCGATTTCGAGCGCGATGAAAAACAGGGCGCTCAGATTCTTGCCGATCAGAACGCGCGAGAACGGCACGGGCGCCAGGAAATAAATCTGCGCCGCGGAGCGGTCGAAGCCGAACGAGTTCCAGAAGCACGCTTCGCTCAGCAGCAGCAGCGAATACACGCTGACCACCGTCAGATAGTCGCGGCCGAAAAACGACATGCGTCCGAGTGAGACGGGAAGCAGCATCACCAGACCGAACGTGAATCCCATCAGGAACACCAGGCGGAATCGCGGCGACCGCACCAGAAAACGAACTTCTTTTTCCACCAGCGCCGCCAGCGGATCGGACAGCACCATCGATGGCAGCCGGAAGAACCGTTCCGCCAGCCCCTGGAACGCCGACGGCCGGTTGTCATTCGCCGCCGCAGCGTCCTTATCGAAAGAAAGGGTATGAACGAATTGCCATCTTCCAAACGTTGCTGCGACTACCATCCACGCGAACAGGATCGCCGAAGAGTTCAGATAGTCGAGGCCCTGCGCGAGATTGGCCGTCGCGGCCCACGGCCATCCGATCCACGAATCCCGCGTGAGAAGGGACAGCAGGCGCACACCCGCGGTCCCATGGGCCAGCAGCACTTGCGGCAGCGTCGCGCACATCACCAGCAGGAAAACCACGACTTCGCGAATTTTTCTTCTCGCCATTAAACGCAGCAGCAGATCGCGCACGCCGATGGCAAGAAACAGATTGAACAGCACATACGGGATCACCGCCAGCGCGCACCAGTAAGGCAACTGCGGGTTCAGCGCGAGGCCTGCCGCGATTCCGCACAGCACCATCACCATCTCGATGCCGGCCGTGACGCGCAACATCACTTCGATCGCGAACAGTTGCGACACCGGGATCGGGTAGGCTTGAAGCTTACGCAAGTCGAGCGACGCACCCGTCGCCGTCATCAGCAGAGGGACCACCTGCCAGTACAAAAAGACGATCAGGAGCGCGCCCGCCAAGCCGGTCTTTAACAGGCCGAGATTCTCCGGATTCGCCACCAGGCGCGCACCGGCCACCGATGCCAGCAGCCAGAAGCCATACCAGATGGTGCCGATGACGGCCGTCCAGGCCGCGCCGCCACGCGAGTTCCGCAGCGTGCGCCATTGCGCCCACAGAATCGCGCGCGCGTGATTCATTTTATAGCCAGTCGAGCGTCTCCGCGGTTCGATCGATGCCCACCGCCCGCACAAACGCGTCCTCCAGCGTCTCGGAGGCTCCGCGCAGCTCCGCCATGGAGCCTTCGAGAACCAGCCTGCCTTCGTTGATGATCGCGACTCGGTCGCACAGCCGCTCCACTACTTCGAGCACATGCGAAGTGAGAAAAATCGTAGCTCCATGGCGCACCTGTTCGAGCAGAATGTCTTTCATCAGCCGTGCGCCCACCGCGTCCACGCCTTCAAACGGCTCATCCATCAGGTACAATTGCGGCCGATGAATCAGCGCCGCGGCCATCGCCACGCGCTTGCGCATTCCTTTGGAATATTCGGTGATCAGCTTGCCCGAACTGCCGGAGAGCTCGAACAGTTCCATCAACTCGGCGGAGCGTTCGCGCGCGACTGCGCGATCCAAGCCGTAAATGCGGCCGACAAACTCGAGGAACTCGCCGCCGGTCAACCGGTCGAACAACAAAGATTCGTCGGGAACCAGGCCGATCAACTGCTTGATTTCGAGCGCGCGCTCCGGCATGGGAAGGCCCAGCAGCTCGATGGAGCCTGAAGTCGGCGCCGCAAGGCCCATCAGCATTTTAATGGTGGTGGTTTTTCCTGCCCCATTGGGACCCAGGAATCCGAAGAAGCATCCGCGCTGGACCGTGAGGCTCAGCCCGTCCACCGCTGCTTTGTCGCCGTAGACCTTCCGGAGGTTTTGTACTTCGATGGCCGGAGTGATGCCAATCTCGGACATGCGCTTCCTCTATGGTAGCGGAAGCAGTCGCGTTGGTTTACGCTTCGCAACAAACTGGTTCGTACTGCTCGGCGGCCCGATCTTGTTCGATGTTCAGCGTTGCCCATGCTTCGTGCAGCGTGTTGAGTAGTTGTTCCACTTCCGCCAGTGGCGCGTCCATCTGATCTCTATTCGCGTCCAGCAGTTGTCGCTGTAGATAGGTATACAACCCGTGGAGCGAACGGCTGATTTCGCCGCCGCGCGCGTGATCCAGCGAACGCGCCAACTCGCCGACGATCTCCCACGCCTTCATGATCTGGCGCGACCGTTCTCGGATTTCTCCGCCAGCCAGATGACGCCGTGCCGCGCCGATCGCTTCGATCGCACCGCGATACAGCATCCCTACCAGTTTCACCGGATCCGCGTTCAGGACTTCAGTTTCCAGGTATCGGTCGTGATTTGTATATGCCATTCTGAATTGCGTTCACCCTCCTTTGCTCTCTTCGGCCAGCCGGAGCATATATTCGGCTGGAATCTGATCGATCACCTTTCCCGTCTTCTTGTCCACCACGCGCACCACGATCGGTTTTCGATTTCTGGTCCAGGGCAAAGTTGAAAGCGTGATCCTCGCCGAAGAGTTCAGCGGGATTGATGGCCTTCACCGCCTGGATCAAATTGCGCTGGGCGACATTCAGGCTCGTGGGCAGCGCTGACTTCAGTGGGCGCGCTGATGTGGCTGCTGGTTGACGATATATTCAAGGCGTCACCTCCGGGAAGAGCCTGACGACTCCTCTCACCGGGGCTTATCGGCCCGAATCAGACAAGGTTGAGAACTTTCGCGACTACGTGGGTATCCTGCGCGATTTTCTTCTGCAACATCATGATCGCGTAGATCAACTGCTCCGGCCGCGGCGGGCAGCCGGGAACGTACACGTCCACCGGAATCACCTGGTTCACCGGGACCAGCGCGTAGTTCGAGAACACGCCGGTCGACGTGGCGCAGGCGCCCATCGAAATCACCCATTTCGGCTCCGGCATCTGTTCATACAACCGCCGGATCACCGGGGCCATTTTATTCGAAACCCGGCCGGCGATGATCATCAGGTCGGATTGCCGCGGCGAGCCGCGCATTACCTCGGCGCCGAAGCGCGAAATGTCATAGCGCGACGCAATCATCGACATCATCTCGATGGCGCAGCATGCCAGGCCGAAGCTCATCGGCCAAATGGAATTCTTGCGCGCCCAGTTGATCGCCTTATCCAGCGTTGTCGTGACGATCGATTCCCCGTACTCGTCCGGTTCGGGTTCGGTGTCGACACGCGCGAACAGCTCCGGCGGCTGGCTCAATTGAAACTTCGGATCTGCGGCCACGTAATTATTATAGCTGGCCCCGCTACACTGAAACCTTGGACCGGGAACTTCTGGACGCTTTTGGCATCGAGCCCGAATATACCGATATCTGGGGCCGCAGCCACACCACCCCAGACGATGTCGCGCGCGCGATTCTGCATTCGCTCGGCATCGCGGACCCGGATCGGGCGCCGCAGGAAGATTGGACCCTTCCACTCGACTCCACCCTGGTGGTTCGGGAAGATGCCGATTCCCTTCGCCTGCGGATACCCGCGGAGCGTTCGGGCTCTTCCGTCAAGCTCGAACTCCAGTGGGAGGACGGCGACGTCGAGCATCACTGGTTCTGGCTGCCGGAGTTGGCCACCCTCGAAACGGCCGGCCCATACCTTGCCAAGCGGCTCCCTCTGCCGCGCCCGCTGCGGCCCGGTTATCACCGGGCTCGGCTGTATTGGATGCAGGAACCCGAGCTTGAAGTGTTCGGGCACGCGCGGCTCATTGTGTGCCCGGCCCGGACGCGGACCATGGACCAGCGCGTCGCGGGCCTCGCCGTCAGCCTGTACGGATTGCGCTCCGGCCGCAACTGGGGCGTCGGCGATTTTACGGATCTGAAAGCCGTCATCGACGCGTTCGCGCCCGCCGGCGCGGCTTTCATCGCGCTGAATCCGCTGCATGCGATCACCAATCGGCAGCCGTATAACATCAGCCCGTATCTGCCGGAGTGTACGCTGTACCGAAATTTCATTTATCTCGACGTGGAAAAAGTCGGGGACGCGCCAGTCGACCGCGCGGAGATCGACGCGTTGCGATCCACCGAGTTCGTCGAATACGAGCGTGTGGCGCGATTGAAGCTTGCCGCGCTGCGGACCATCTTCGACGCGTTTCCGGGTTCTCCCGATTTCGATCGCTTTGTCGAGGCCGAAGGTGCGGCTCTGCACGATTTCGCCATCTATTCCACGCTCGACGCTTATATGCATCGGGCCGATCCGAATGTCTGGCTCTGGACGGATTGGCCGGAGCAGTTTCGCAATCCGCGCGCGCCCGCCGTTGCACAATTCGCGCAGGAACATCCGCACGACGTCCGGTTTTATAAGTTTCTCCAGTGGCACATCCACCGGCAGCTCTCGGAAGCCCACACCCACGCGCTCCGGATGGGAATGAAGATCGGCTTGTATCATGACCTGGCGCTGGCCACCGACCGCTTCGGCGCCGATCTATGGGCGAACCGGCCGTTTTTCGCGACGGGCTGCCGCGTCGGCGCGCCGCCCGATGATTTCTCGCCCCAAGGCCAGGATTGGGCCTTCCCGCCGCCCAACCGCGACGCGCACCGCTCCAACGGCTATGAGTTGTTCGCGCAATCCATCCGCAAGAACGCGCGCCATGGCGGTGCCCTGCGCATCGACCACGTGATGCGCTTCTTCCGCCTGTATTGGATACCGGACGGCATGCCCGCCACTCACGGCGCGTACGTACGCGATTACGCCCAGGATCTGCTCGGCATCCTGGCGCTCGAGAGCGTGCGCGAAGGATTCCTGGTGATCGGGGAAGACCTCGGCACGGTGACGGGCGAAGTTCGCCAAGCCCTCGCCGAAGCCGGCATTTTGAGCTATCGCGTTTTGTGGTTTGAGAAGAATTCCGATGGGACGTTTCGGAGACCCGAAGAGTATCCCGCGCACGCCGCCGTATCGTCCACCACGCACGACCTGCCCACGCTTGCGGGATTCGCCGCCGGCCGCGATATCGAATCCAGGCGCGCGGCCGGGTTGATCGATGAGGCCGCGTACCAGCAGCAGCTTTCCACTCGGGAGGAAGAGACGCGACGCCTGAGCGGCGCTCTAAACGACGCCGGATTCGCGGACGATCCTGTGGTATTCTTGCTTTCGACCCCTTGCACGCTCGCCATCGTCAATCAGGAAGATCTGACCGGCGAAACCGAGCAGCAGAATCTTCCCGGCAGCACCTGGCAGTATCCCAACTGGCTGCGGAAAATGAAGGTCCCGGTGGAGGATCTGGGTCCGCTGGCCGTGAGGTTTGAAACTTCGCTGTTGCGAAGCGGGCGCAAATAGCAGCTGATACTAATGAATGGCGATGGTGTACGGCGCCGACAGGCGCGTGCCCACTTGCACGGTGATCGGAAGCGCTCCGGCCGGAGTGCTCCATGGCAGCGTCACCTGTATCTCGACCCCTCCGGAGGAGTTATACGCAACCAGAGGCGAGGCTGGATTCTGTGCGACGCCATTGAGACTTACGAATACCGCCGATGCGGCCGGCAGATTCCCGAGCTCGTCCGCAAGGCCCGAAACCGTCAGCGTAATCGTGTCTCCCGCGTGGGCCGGGTGCGTCGCGTCCAGCGGCGCGCCAGAGATGCTCTGCACCGTATTGATCACGGGCGGAGCGGCATCGATCTGCATCAGCACCGCCGGCGGATTATTGCCGCTCGGCGAGAGCAACTGCACTACCGCCGGGCCGATCGACAGGCCGCCCGGTACGATTGCCAGAATTTGGGGGCCACTCGGGCCGGCGCTCACCGTAAAGGGCGCTGGCTGCCCGCCAACGTTTAGGGCCCAGCCCGCGACGTTGCCGCTCAGAGAGTCGCTGGCAGCCCTGTGACGTTGATCACCGCGGTGGCGCCATTTGGCACTCCGGCGAGCTGCGTCGCCTGGTTCACGATCGGCGTCCGCAGGCTGATCTGTGCGGCCCCGTTCGCCGGCGATACCTGAAACGCCGTGCTCAAAGTCGCCAGTTGCAGACCGCTGGCCACGCTGATGGTAGTCGATTGTGCCTGCGCCTGGGAGTCCACCGAAACGTTTACCAGCACCAGGCCCGGGCTCACTACCCATAGCTGCTTCACCACCACGTCGCTCGATCCGAAACCCACCACCGTCTGGCCGCTCACGAAATTCGTGTTGTAGCCGGTGATCGTGACCATACTGTCGGTACCCGCGATCACCGTCGATGGGCTCACGCTGACCGCTGGGAACGCAGGGCCGTTGTAGGGGAACACCGGCGGCGCGGCCGTACCCAGCGTCTGCTCCGAGGTCTGCCCGTCGGTGGAAAGGGCCTCCACCGCCGCGCGATACCCGTTCGTCGCCGGCGGCGCCGCAACCGTCAGAGAGCCGTCCGAATTCATGCCCAGTACCGTTCCCGCCGCGCCGTCGAAAAACACCCGCGTGCCCATACCGAGATTCGAGCCAGCTACGATCACAGTCGCATTGCCCTGGTTATCCGTGCTCCCCCGGACCGCCGCAACCGTTGGCGGCGCCGACGGCACCACCGTGAAGGCCGCGGGCAGAACATACAGATCGCCATTCCAAGTCACTGCCAGCGCGGCCGGCGTCGCCGTTTGCACTGAATAACCATACGCGGCCATGATCAGATACGGCGGCGGGCTGTACGCCGCCAGATCGTAAACCTGCGCCGCTCCTCCGATGACGCTGATGTTCAGTCCCGGCGCAAAGTTCAAATAGCCGTTGGGTGTCACTGTGCTGTATGCGTAAAAAGACAAATACACCGGTATCCCGGTTTCGAGCGGAGGCCCCTGCACCTGCACCTGCGGATTCCCGATGGCGCCGTACAGAACCATGTCGTACGCCGCGGGTCCGCTGCGCGCCTGTACCGTAAAATTGATGCCGCTAGCGAGGTTGCCCGTGTTCACGCTCACCTGCTCCGCTTGCGTCCAGTCGGTGGTGGCTCCGTAGAACTGCCCGGCGAATCCAATATTGGCCAGGTACGTATTTTGGGCGGTGTCGTTGGGGGGGTACACGTTGTCGGGATATGCTTCGCCCTGCTGGGCCGGCGGCAGCGGCTGGACGTACACGTAATATTGGCCCGGCGGCACGCCGTCGATCCGGTACGTCCCGTCGGGATTGGTCAGCCCGCTCACCGCCGCGCCCGAAGTCGAGAGCGCAGTCACCGTCGCCAGGTTCACGCCGCCGTTATTCATCGATACCGTTCCGGCGATGCTGCCCGTCGACGCCGTGTAACCACTCGCCGGATATAGCAGGGAAATGCCCGCGATGTCGTCGGCCGCAAGCGGTTGGGCCTTGGTGGTGGAGCGCGTGAAGGAGGTCGACATCAGGCTCGAACGTCTTGGTGTGCTGCAATCCCAGCGCGTGCCCGAATTCATGCGCCACCGTCAGAAAAAATGCGTCGCTCGAGCTCGGCTGCGAATACGGATTGGTGAGATCGGCCTGAAGCTGGATCTGCGCCCGTAACATCGGCACGAAGGATGCGCCGCTTGCCACCACCGAGCCCGCGTTCTGCACGGTCGTGATGGTGGTCAACGCGATCAATCCCGGTGTGATATCGTCCGTGAAAACGACGTCGATTTCCGGCGACGAATCCGTCGTGGTCATCGGCGACAGTCCGCCGAATGCCAGCCGTATTCCGGACGTGCTCACGCCGTTCCAAACCTCGGCCGCCGCGCGGATCTGGCTGATCACCGCCGGGAAGCTGTCGCCCGGCATCAACGCGGTGGGGCCCTGACTCGAAATCAGGTACGTGACCGTGTTGTTCTGGAGCCCGTACTGGTCGGCCGGGTTTAGATCGTACCGGACTGGAACCGGAATATACGGCCCGCCCGAATTCGCAAAGTAGATCCAGTAATAATACGCGGAGCACCACGGCGCGAGCCCGGCCAGCGCGGCTACCATCAACGAAGCTCTCGCCAGTGTCCGCCTCATCCTACTTCCCCGTCGGCTTCTGGATCTCAGAACGCAGATCGCTGAGGCTGATGGTCACCGCCTGATCGGTCACCAGGTTTCCCGCTTTATCTACCATCTGGCCGGTCGCCGCCGGCCTCACCAGCACCTGGTTTCCGGAGCTATCCTGCATTACGCTGAACAAGCCTTGCGAAAGTCCCAACACCTGGGTCAAGCCTGACCGGCTGGTCCACAAAAAGATGACATATTGACCGCCCTCAGTCAGGGTCGGCGCGCCCGCCACCATCTGCCGCAATCCGCCGGTGACCCCGCCGGGCACGGCTACCGCGGCTTGTGGCGTCCCCTTCAATGTTTCAAGCACTTGAAACTGGTAATACGTATAGATATCCCGGCCCCGCAGCGTGGCCGATGCTCCAGTCACCTTCACCCGCACGATAGCGGTGGATTGCGCAATCAGGTCATCCAGCGTAAGTTTCTGCAAAGTGGTTGCAAAGGACGGCAGCACTGTCAAAACGGCGAGAAACGCGCAACTGGACCGAATTCGCATGACAATCTGTAACTTTCTCAAAGGCACGTGAGCTACCCAATGTAAGTGATTGTTTTTACGTTACTTTAATGCCAAGAAACGTCGATTTTTGTGGATCTTGGACACGCTCTTGGGACAGAACGGCACAATTCGGCAAGAAGTTTACGGCAGTTTGACCAGCCGAAAGACCTCAAACACCGGCCGGCCATTCGAGTCGGCGATGCTGCGGACCAGTTCCTTGCGCAGCCCTGAAGCCGCGGCGGCGCGCTCCAGCCGCTTCCCGACCCCAGGTGTCACCTCCCGCGACGGAACGTGCCCTACATAAACGGCATTCGGGTCCGAAAACATGATACTGATAATCCGTTGGTCCAACTCGCTGGGTATGTCCGCGCTGAAGCGCCCATCCGCGGGCCGCAACAGAAGCCGGCCTTGGTGAAGTAGCGCAAGGGTGTTGAGCATGCCCCAATCCATCACGTAAATCGGCTCCTCGACGTTGTCCCGTGGGTCGCGAAGCGCCTTCGAAAGCGGGAACAGGGCGTCGGTAAAATTGGCACCCGCGCCGTCGCGCTCGAAGTCCAGAACGTATTGATTCAACACTAGAAGATTCATCGCGATCAGAACGGTAGCCGCAACGCTGGCCCAGCGCGCCCGCGTGAAAGTAGCTGCAATGAACAGGTGTGGAAAGGGCCAGATCAGCACACAATGGTGGACCGAATCGCCCGCATCTCGCGTCAGGGCCATCACAGTCCAGGCCGCCAGGATGAAAATCAGGGAGAATCGCGCCGCGCGTGAACGCCACCACCACGGCACGGCGAGCAATGCCAATAAAAACGCATACTCCAGGCCATTCTGTCGATGTCCCCCCAAGTGCGCCCGGATCCACAAGGCCACGCGGCCGCGCACGCTAAGCGTCGCCTTCGGATGCTCGTCCCAGTCGTGCGTGGTCAAATATCCGAACAGCCCGGAGCCATTCAGAGTCGCCCGCTCCATGGGAAGCTTCAATGCGACGTTGATGGTCTCCCATTTTGCATTGGATCCGAAGGTCGCGTTGCGATGCCGGATGTTATAGATAACGAACGGCAATACTCCCAGCAAGAACGCCGCGGAAGCCACCGCCGCAAACCGAAATCGAAGTGCCTTTCGAATCTCCGGCCAGAAGACCGCTATACCTGCGCAAACCAAACCGACCAGCGCCCAGGAGAACAGCGCCTTATTCCAAAGCGCCAGTCCCAGGCAGAAGAATCCGAAAAACAGGTCGCGCATCGAAACGAAATGATCAGCGAAACGCACCAGGAATAAGCAGGCAGTCACAAGCAGAAAGAGCTCTAGCGCAACCGGCCCCCAGTCGAAGGTGTTGGTAAGGAGGAACGACGGGTCGGTCGCCAGCAGGAAGGCCGCGAGCCAAGCCGTTCGGGGAGCGGAGCGTTTAGCTAAATGATAGAAAATAAATATTGTTACACTCCCAAGCAGGACCATGGGGAGCCGCACGGTCCACACGCTGGAGCCGAAAATCGCCAGAATAGGCGCGTAGAGCAAGGTTTTCAACGTTCCGACATACGACATCACCATAATCGGGATCTGGCGATGAAAGGCTGTGAAGCAAAAGTCCTTTGAATTCACCTCATAGAGAGGGGCGGCGAACAGCGCTTCGTCGTTCTGGACCCCGGCGCAGGGAATAAAGATCGAACCGAGCACTATAAAGAGGACGGAGGCGGCCAAGGGCACGGAAAAGGCGCGGATTGCTCTGAAGTGTGTGCTAATATGCGTCACGGCTGCTAAGCCGATGAGAATTTTTACCGGGTCGCTATACAGTATACGTTGAATGGCAAATGAAACTTAGAAGCGTTTTCGGCGTCTTTAGGAAGGCAAAGGCGGGATCGAATCCGCTGAACTGAAGCGGAACGTAATGGTTTCGAGGCCGAGGGCCGATAAGAATCGCTTGTAGGCGGGAGGTCGGCTCCAAGGGTTTGAAAGAATTGGCCATAAGATTGCTCGCGTATGGCGGACGGATGTGATATGGTTTTCAGAAGCGAGATTTGGAAGGCTGCGGCGGAAACGTTGCGGCTCCCGTTCCAGACCTGCCGGGCGGCAGAGTCTCTGGGGTCCATGCGCCGTGAAAGGGTTTCGCGGCTTACGGTCCAACCCGTTATCAACGGAATCGAAGACTTGAACCTTTTCGCATCGCTTCGCGTCTAATGCGATGTGACGAGAGTGAACGTGCTCGGGAAGCAAAGATAGAAGCAAGAATAAAAAGAAGAGAAAGAGAGACAGGAGAAGGCAGATGACGAAGAGTGAGTTGAACAAATTCAAAAATATTTTGGAGACCAAACAGGCAGAGCTGTCCCAGTTCGTGCGGAACCGCGAAGGCATTGCGATCGAGAAGAGCCCGGATGCTCTCGACGAAGTGCAACATGCGGCGGAGCGGGAACTGGCGATCCGCAATCTGGACCGCGAGTCCCACCTGCTGCGCAACGTGCGCGCGGCGCTGCGCCGCATCGATGAAGGCACCTTCGGGGTGTGCCTGCATTGCGAGGAGGACATCAGTCCGAAACGCCTTGCGGCAGTGCCGTGGACAGCTTTCTGCATCCAATGCCAGGAAATAGCCGATCGCAACCAGAATGGCGATGGCGCGGAGAGCTTCGACGAGCTGATGGTTAGCGCGGCCTAATCCATCTCACGCTTCCCGAACACCCAAACCAGGGCGCGGGCCGCGGCAAATGTCCCGGTACCGCGCCCGTAGTGTTTATCGACCCGGCATAACCAAGCGAATGAACGAGACCATTCGCCCCGCGTACTCTTTGTCGCGGCGATAGGAGTGGAATCGATCCGCGTCGCAGAACGTGCACAGAGCCGTCATGTCAATGTGAGAGGATTCGACACCGCTGTCTGTCAGTTGACGCCGGTTCGCGTCCGCAAGATCGAGGCGGCCGGCGCTTTTGTTGAATTGCCGGGCGACGTCGGCTCCCACTTCATAACAACAACCGCCGATGCCGGGGCCGATCGCGGCATACACGTCTGCGGGATTGGTCCCAAATCGGGCGCGCATTTCCGCGATGGTTCCCGGAACGATCTCTGCCGCGGTTCCGCGCCAACCTGCGTGCACGGCCGCGATGGCTCGCCGTCGAGAATCCACCAGAAGAATGGGGTAACAATCCGCCGTGCGAACCGACAACGCGATCCCCGGCTGGGCGGTGATCAGCGCGTCGCCTTCACCGATCAGGCCGGCGCGATCGGCAACCAGCACGCCGGCCGAGTGAATCTGCTTCAGGCTCGCCATCTCATCCTGCGAAGGCGACTCGAGTCTGGTGCCGAATCCCGACTCAATCCAATCGAAGCGTGCAAGGATCGTTGAGTGAAGAAGTTCACTCACGGGCGCTGGTGGCTTTATCGAGCAGAACGGAGAACTGGCGGCTCTTCTGATCGACGCGCGCTTTCAGGTCGGAGAGCTCGCGCTCGATGGCGCGCAGACGGTCGGCCAGATGCAGGCACGCGAGCACCGCGATACGGTTCCCGTCCACATTTCCGGCGCGCTGGGCGATATCGGTCATCAGCTCGTCTACCGAGTGGGCTAGAGCCTCCACCTCGCCGGCCTCTTCGGTTTCGACCAGGGTGTAGGCCTGGTTGAAGATGGTAACGCGAACGGTCTTCCGTCCGGGGTCCATGACTTAGGCCCCGCTCAACAGGTCCATCTGTCCGAGAAGTTTTTCGATGCGCGTGCGGACATGCTTCCGCTCACCGCGCAGTTCGTCGATCTCCTGGCGCATTTTCTGGTGATCCGCCAGCGCGGCGCCGGCGGCATTGCGAGCCTGATCGCGTTCGGCGATCGCGGCATCGCGCTCCGCGCGCAGCGTATTGACCAACTCCACGGTGCGGCGGATCCGTTCTTCCAGACTGGCGAGAGAATCGGTGTCCGGCGCGGGCGTGCTCATGCTGACTCCAGGGCAGCTTTCGCCTGGCTGATCAGCGCGGAGAACGCCGCAGGGTCGTTCACTGCCATGTCGGCCAGGATTTTACGATTCAGGTCGATACCGGCTTTTTTCAAGCCGCTCATAAACCGGCTGTAGGAAATTTCAGCAGCACGGCAGGCCGCGCCGATGCGCACGATCCACAGGGAACGGAAGTCACGCTTTTTCAGGCGGCGTCCGATGAAGCCGTATTTCAGCGACTTTTCGACCGCTTCCTGCGCGGAGCGATGCAGCTTACTCTTAGTGAGGAAAAAGCCCTTGGCTAGGGCGAGTGTCTTTTTCCGGCTGGCTCGCCGGTGGGTTCCACGTTTTACTCTCGGCACGTTTTCTTCTCCTTAATGAAAAGCGGCGGATCGGGCACGTGCGAGTGGCCCGTCCACACGAGGTTGCTTAGTACGGAAGCATTCGCTTGATTTCAGGCGAATTGGCGGGGTCGGCCACTGCACTTTGCCCTAGACGCCGCTTCCGCGAGCGCGATTTCGAGGTCAGGATATGACGGGCGAAGGCATGATGACGAACGATTTTGCCTGTCCCCGTCTTCTTGAACCGTTTGCTCGCACCCTTATGGGTCTTCAACTTTGGCATTGGAATTTCCTGGAAGTGGCTCGGCGCTCGTTCGAGCCAACCTTTCGAGTGTATCACATGGTGCAGGCTCCGGGAACCGATTCCCATACACGGACACGTTGCGACCACTACATCTCTGTATTTGCAATTAGTTACGCTGGTAAATCAATTGCTTAGCTCACGGTCATGCCGAAACACGAGCGTGAGCGCGATTTTATGACGTCGCCGCCGTCAGGCGACTATTTCACGGCAAAAACGGCCCAGGGATGGCGGCTGGTGGCGGTGGAGTGGGAACGCGGCGCGACGCAGGCGCCGCTTCCAGTGGAGGATGTGCCGTTTGGCCTGCGCGTAGCCAGCGACTGCCAGCGTCTGGAGGAGAATCCGGACGAAGTGCAGGTGCTGATCCTGATGATGGAAACTATTGTCCAGGACGGTCCGCTGTCACAGGCAGCGCGGGCGATCAATGATCGCGGCTATCGGACTCGCGATGGCGAACGGTGGACGCCGCAGGGGTTGTTTTACCTGTTGCCGCGATTGATCGAAGTCGGCCCCAGATTGTGTACCAGCGAGGAGTGGGTAGAACGGCGGAAGCATCTCTTTAATGTCGCCTGACGGGCTATTCTCAGTAGAGGAATGAAGTTTTTCGCCGCTGCCCTTCTGGCGTGCCTTCCCGGGCGAGCCGCCATCGCGATCCACGACGTGACTGTGATTGACGTCGCGACGGCGGCTGCACTCCCGCATCGCACCGTAGTCATCGATGGCGATCACATTGCGTCTGTTAACGGTGCAATTCCTTCCGGTGCGCGAATCGTCAACGGGCATGGCAAATTTCTGATCCCCGGCTTGTGGGACATGCACGTCCACCTCTGGTATGAAGAAAACCAGCTCCCGGTGTTTCTGGCGTTCGGCATCACCGGCGTGCAGGATATGGGCAGCGACTTCCAGCGGACATCAGCTTGGCGCGCCGCAATTGAGAACGGGAAAGGCAATCGGCCCGCGCATCGTGACGCCGGGGCCTCCGGTGGACGGGCGCTCGTCGGACGATCCGAAGCTCCCAGTGCTGGTGGCGAAGACGCCCGACGAGGCACGCGCTGCGTTCGACCAGCTTTGGGACATGGACGTCGATTTCGTGAAGGTGCTTTCGAGTTTATCGCGCGATGCCTATTTCGCGCTGGCGGAACAGGCACGGCACTGGCACATGCGCATGGAGGGGCATCTGCCGGCGAGCGTGACGGCGTGGGAGGCAATCGAAGCGCGGCAGCGGAGCCTGGAGCATCTCTTTGGGGTGATGAAAGCCGTCTCGACGGACGTTGAAGCGCTGGATTTTCTCGAAAAATGCGCCGTGCGCGAGGTGCGCATTTCGCCGACGCTGGTTCTATGGCAGCGCATGGCGCATACCAACGACGCGCAGCTCGTGAGCGATCCGCGATTGAAATTCGTGCCGGCGTCGATCCGGAAAACCTGGCCGGAGTTGAAGGACGACAATACCTACAAGGAGCAGATCAAGGGAATTTACCGGCTGGTGGGACTGACGACACGTACCCAGGTGGAGGTGCTGGCGGGGACCGATACGGGCGATCCTTGGACCATTCCCGGCGCGACGCTCCATGACGAGCTGGAACAGTTGGTGGCGGCGGGAATGGCTCCGCATCAGGCGCTGCGGGCGGCGACTATCGCACCCGCCAAGTTTTTCGAAAACGACGAGATGGGTTCGATCGAGAAAGGGAAAATAGCGGATCTAGTCATGCTGGACGCAAACCCGCTCGAGGACATCCGGAATACGCGCCGGATTGCGGCGGTATTTTCGCACGGAAAATATCATTCGCGGGAGAATCTGGATGCCATTCTCGCAGCGGTGAAGTGAGCCTTAGACTTTCGGACGGACCATCTCGAAACGATCGCGCGTACGAGTATATTCGTTGCCGCCCATGCGACCGATCGCGCGCAGTTTATCGGGATCGATCCTGAAATTGTCGACCAGCGAATCGTCCACGTGAAAGCGAACCACTTCTCCCAGGATCAGGCTGCCGCCGCCGGGACGCGTGGATACATCGATGATCTGAAGCAGCCTGCACTCCATGTTGACGTGCGCTTCGAGGACGCGCGGGGGACGGACGAGGTCGCTGGGCACTGGCGTGAGACCGGAGACTTGAAACTCGTCGACGCCGTAGGGGTACTCACCTGAGCAAGCGTTCATTTTCTCGGCGAACGCTTCGCTGACGATGTTGACCACGAACTCAGAACGTCGCTTTCACGTTCACGTACGTGTCTTTGCGCGGCTCGCGATAAGATGTCGAGAAGCATACCACCGGCGGGTTGCCGCATACGCCGTTGAAAAAACTGAACGGCGCCAGATTCCGTACTCCGTCGGCGGAGACCGTCGAGACAAACGCGATGGGCCGCGGCACGATGGATCCGATCAGCAATTTGTAGAGCTGCTGCGGCGGCGTGGACGCAGGGTCGACGATCATCCATTCAGCATAGCGAATCGAAAAGAGACAACTGCCGCTGTTGCGGCCACAGTTCGGGTTCCGGCGAGGGAGCGTGAGATTCGAAGCCGTAGCGTTGCCGCACGCGGTCGACTCTTTCATAGATGGTCTTCGGGTAATCGCCGCGTAGATAGGCGGCGCGCTCGAAGCGTTCGCGGTAGCGGCGGACCAGCAGCGGAAAATGCTCCGCCAGAAACGGCAGAAAAACTTCGCGCGCGCAGGGTTTCAGGAACAGAACGTTGCCGGCGAAGCCGCGCGATCCGGCTCGTCTGGCAGACTTGGCCAGTGCGTCGAGCGACGGATCGGTGTCATTGATCAGCGGCATAATGGGGGCGCAGAACACGCTGACGCGCAGGCCGGCCGCAGTCAGCTTGCGAACGGCCGACAGACGCAGATCGGGTCGGGGAGCCAGCGGCTCAATCAATCGCGCCAAGTCGCGATCGGTGGTGGTGATGGTGACGTGGATGCTCAGGTAGTGGCGGCGGGAGATCTCGCGAAGCAGGTCGAGATCGCGCGTCACCAGATCGGATTTAGTAGTGATTCCGAGGCGATAGCCGGCGGTGGCGGCGAATACTTCGAGAATCGCGCGCGTGACCCGGTAGCGGCGCTCCGCGGGCTGATACGGGTCGGTGGCCGTGCCGAGGGCGATGGGCTCGCCAAGAGGAAGGCGGTCTAATTCTTCGCGGAATCGAAGCGGGTCGAGATGTTTGGCGAAGATTTTGCGCTCGAACTGGAGCGGATCGCGCAACTCCATGAATTCGTGGGCGTAACGCGCATAGCAATACTTACAGCCGAATTCGCAGCCGCGGTAGGGGTTGATGGTCCAGCGAAACGGCAGGCGCGGGCTGTCGCATCGGGTGAGGAAGCTTCGCGAGGCGAGGTCGAAATATTCGACCCGGCGTTTCGCCTCGATTCGGGGACTTTCGGCGGCGAGTCGCGCGATACCGATCAGCTCGGACACCTTGTCATATTCGCCTTTTATTCGCCATCTGTCAAGAGATGATTCGCGAGTCACCTTCGCGTCGTGTAACTCGTTCGCGGTCAAGGAATTCGAGAAGTGGGATGGCGTATTTCCGCGAGATTCCGGTCCAATCCTTGAACTCGGGAACCGAGAAACGCGTGCCCTTGCGGGATGCGAGCATCTGTCGTAGACGGTCGATCGCGGCGGAGTGGTAAATAAGCTCGTCGCTGACGCGGATCAGTTTGCGGTTCTTGAGAAGTATCTGGAGCAAGGATCGGGCGCGGGACGGCTCGATACCGGATTTTGCCAGGACTTCCGGAGTTGACGGGACGGTTAGAGCGGCGTCACGGAACAAGGCTTCGATTTTTTCGAGTGCCTCCTCCTCGTCCTGTTTCAAGGCGACCCGATGGGACGAGAGACGGACGATATCGCTATCGGCGATGATATCCTTCGCAAGCTGGATCAGGGCATCGAGCAGAAATGGAGGTGCGCCGGGAAGTTCGCGGCTGCGGAGCTCTTCTTTGGGGATGCCGGGCTGAAGCGGGTTCTTTTTATGGAATTGCTTCAGGATCTCGCGAAACTGCGCGGTCTTCTTGTCCATCCAGGCTCGAGAAGCCAGCCAGTTTTCGGGCAATCGGACGATGCCGTCCGGCTCGCCGATCTCAGCGGGCAGCGAACCGGTGCGGGCTACGAGGTCGGCGACGCTCATGCCATATTTCGATTCGGAGACCAAAAGCGCGACGCGATTGCCGGTTTCAAGCGCGGTCAGGCGGCGATCGAGATCGGCTCGGCGCATTTTCGGTGGGGCGGCGATATCTAGACACGACGCCTCCGCCAATGGTCACCACGGGCGAAAACATGCGCACGATGAAACGGTCGCCGGGGAGCAGGAGCAGGGGCTCATCGAGCGCGAAACGGACGTGCGCACGAGTGCCGGGCCTCATCGGATCGAGGGAAGCGAGCAGGCGGGCCTGCGCTTCGACCTCGGCGGTGCCGGCGTGGAAGTGCACTGGCGCGCGATGCTTCAAGGGGTGCGCGCCGGGGAGCAGGTCGAAGACGCAATCGACTTGTTGCGTGGGCCGGAAGATACCGGGCGGGGCGAGCATCATGCCGCGATGCGCTTCAGACGAATCGATTCCCGCGAGATTGACGGCGGTGCGCTCGCCGGCGTGAGCCCGGTCGACGGGCGCGTTGTGGACTTGCAGGCCCCGGATGCGGGCGCGCTTGGCGGTAGGGTACAGTTCGACTTCATCGTGAACGGCGAGGGTCCCGGCGATCAGGGTCCCGGTGACCACCGCGCCGTGGCCGCGCATCGAGAAGCTGCGGTCAACAGGCAGCCGAGGATGGCGAGAGGCGTCTTTCCCGGCGATCGTGTCGGCCGCATGCTCGAGCGCGGCGCGCAGATCGTCGAGACCGGTTCGTGTGGAGGAGCTGACGGCGATGACGGGCGCACCTTCGAGAAACGATCCGTGGACGTACTCCTCCACTTCAAGACGCACCAGGCCGATCAGGTCGGGATCGACCAGATCGGACTTGGTGAGCGCGATGACGCCGTGGCGGATACCCAACAGGCGGCAGATGTCGAAATGCTCGCGGGTTTGGGGCTTGATGGATTCGTCGGCGGCGATGACCAGCAGAACCAGGTCGATGCCGGCGACCCCCGCGAGCATGTTCTTGACGAAACGCTCATGACCGGGAACGTCGACGAATCCGAGACGGCCGAGGTGGGCGAAGCCAAGGTCGATGGAGATGCCGCGGCGTTTTTCTTCTTCCAGCCGATCGGTGTCGATCCCGGTTAGAGCGCGGACAAGTGCGGTTTTGCCATGATCGATGTGACCGGCGGTTCCTACGATAATTCTCTTCAAGCTTCCTTACGGCTGCGTGCTGGTGGTTGACGGGGACAGATACTTGTCGGTCCAGTCGAGACTGCGCCGGTATCGATCGATAATGTGTTTTTGCTCGCGCAGCCCGTGCGGCTCGCGCGGGTAGACGACGAATTCCGTGGGGACGTTGTAGCGCTTCAGGCCGTGATAGAGCATCTGGCTCTGCGAGATCGGATCGGTGGTGTCGGCCTCGCCCTGGAGAATCAGCGTCGGCGTTTTGGCGTTCTTGATATACACGATCGGCGAAGATTTCTGGAAGCCGGCCAGGTTCTCGTAGGGGGTGTCGAAATACCATTCGTCGCCTTCGGAGCGCGACTCGGTTCCGAACTCGGTGGCCAGATCCGCCATGCCAGCGCCGCAGATCGCGACTTTAAAACGATCCGTCTGCGTGATCGCCCATTCGGACATGTAACCGCCGTAAGACCAGCCGCCAATTCCCAAACGATTGGAATCCGCAATGTTCCGGCGAATGAGATCGTCGACGCCGGCCATGACGTCCTTGTAATCGCCTCCGCCCCAGTCGCCGTGATTCGAGGCAAGGAACTTCTGGCCATAGCCAGTCGAGCCGCGAATGTTCGGCTGCATCACCGTGTATCCGCGGGCAACCAGCAGTTGGGTTAGGGCATCGAAGCGGTCGCGCCAGACGCCGGCGGGACCGCCGTGAATCATCGCGATCAGCGGCGCGGCCTGGTTGCTAGGAGCGCCAGCGGGGCGATAGAGCGCCGCCTCGATCATGGTTCCATCGAAGCTCTTGTACTGGAACAGCTCGGCCTTGGCGAGCTTCACGTTCGCGAAGGTATCGTTAAAATGGCTGACCGACTTGCCCGCCGCGTAGAGTTCCGGAAGCACGGCTGCGGATTCGGCGACGTAGACTACGGATCCTTGCGGGCCGACGGTGAACTGCGAAACGTCGAGCGAATCGTCAGGGACCAGCTTGCGCGGAGTCCCGCCGACGGCGTCGAGCTCGGTATGGAATCCGTTAGAGTACAGAACCGCGAGCTCGTTATCGTTCAGCCATTGAAAATTCTGCACCGGGCGATCCTTGACGGGACCGGTGAGATTCCTGGGAGTCTTGGAATTGAGCGGCCAGAGGAACAAGTCGTGTGCGCCGGGTCCGTCGCCGGGGGACATGACCAGGGCTACCGTGGAGCCGTTCGGTGAAACCTGAATGCCGCGGAACGGAGTTTTCGGCCAGAGCAGCTCGGTGAATTTTCCGTCGTCGAGCGACACGGAAAAGATACGCTCCAGGTTGCGGCGAGGAACGGAGGGTTGATCGGTGGCGACAACGATGAAGTGGGCGTTGTCGGGCATCCAATCGAACTCGCGGACAACGTGAGCTCCGGCGGTGACGCGTTTCACGGTTTTAGTGGAGACGTCGACAGTCCACAGGCGGGTGGGCTTGCGATCCGCGTCGATCACGCGTTCGTCATCGCCGTCTCTTTGCTTTTTGTCTTCTTCATCGGTTTTCGGCTCGGCCGCCAGGAAGGCTATGAGCTTGCCGTCGCGCGACCACTTGAACTGCTCCACCGAATTTTTCCCGGTAGTCAGCTTTATGGCTTCTCCGCCGGCAGCGGGCATCAGCCAGAGCTGTTGAACGTCTTCGCGATCCGACAGGAATGCCAGCCAACCGCCGTCCGGCGACCAGCGCGGCATCGATTCGGACTTGGCGGAGGTGGTCCATTGGCGGGCTTCGCTGGTGGTGGAGTCGTACATCCAGATGTGATGCAGAGATCCTTTTCCGACGGGGGGCTCCTGAACGGTGAAGGCGACGCGTTTGCCATCCGGCGAAGCGTGCAGATCCGAGGGCTCGCGAACCTGGATCGCTTTTTCGACGGTGAGTTTATCGGCCGCCGCAAGGCTTCCGATCATCAGGAATGAAAGCGCCAGAGTTTTGTACATGGGGCGAGTTTATCAGAATTTAGCGGCCTGGCTTAATCGGCGCCGCAACTCGAGCGTCTGTTGGCGGTGGCACACCAGGCATAGCGTGCGGATGTTGTCCAGGTCGCACTCGCCGCCGCCTTCCGCCACGGGGATAATGTGATCCGCGTCCCACAGCGTCTTGCGCGTGACACTCTTCAGGCCCCAGCGTTCGAGCAGCTTCAGCCGTCCAATGCCGCGGGATCGCCGAAGGTCGGCGTAGGCTGCGGGAGCATCCACTTTGCAGATCGCGCAGACGCCGCGGTCGCGAAGAAAAACCTGTTCGCGGAGATAACCGGGGTCGGTGCGCAGACGCCATTCGCGCACGCACCAGTCTGAGCAGAACGTGAACCGGCGCGGTGGCACTTCCAGATTGCACCACCGGCATAACGGCCGTCCGCCGGGTCCTTTTTCGAGATTTTTCCGGTCAGCGAAGCCGCCGGGCATGGTGCGCGACGTAGTCACAACAGATCCAGCATAAAATGTTTTGACTTTGCGCGGAAAAAGGAGGTGGTAAACGAATCCGCCGATCACGGCGTCATACTAAGATCGTGCCTAGTTACGAGAACGAGCTGGCGCAGATCGTGGCAGACCTGAACCGGGCCGCGCAGGCCTCCCGGGAGGTCGCGCCTCAGAATTCCGCCAGCCTGGACCAGCTTCTGGCGCAAGCGGCGCGGCGCGACGCCTCGGATATTCTGCTGGTGGCCGGCGCGCCGGTCGCTTTTCGGGTGAACGGCGTGCTTTCCGCCGCAGCCGGGCCGGCGCTCACCGGCGACGATACGCGTACGTTCCTGCTCCCGCTGTTGAGTCCGGCGCAAGCCCAGGAACTGCAACGTGGCAAATCCGCCGACCTGTGCTTTACGCGCTCCGGCATCGGGCGGTTTCGAGCGAACCTTCATTACCAGAGAGGCACCCTTGCCGGAAGCATTCGTCTGCTGCCGGAAAAGATTCCAACGCTCGAATCGCTCCATCTGCCGCCTACGCTCCGCCGGTTTGCGGAAGCGCGGCAGGGGTTGATTCTGGTAACCGGTCCGACGGGATGCGGGAAAAGCTCGACCCTGGCGGCGCTGCTCGACCTGATCAACGCCCAGCGCCACGATCACATCGTTACGGTGGAAGATCCGGTCGAATACGTGCACGCCAACCGCAGCTCCATCGTCGAGCAGATCGAAGTCGGTGTCGACACCCCGGACTTCACGAATTCGGTGCGAAGCATCCTGCGGCAGACGCCCGACGTGATTCTGGTGGGCGAGATGCGCGATCCCGAGACCATCGCGACCGTTCTGACTATCGCCGAAACCGGCCACCTGGTGCTTTCCGCGCTGCATACCAACGACACGTCGCAAGCGGTGTCGCGCATTCTGGACTCGTTTCCAGCCGCGAACCAGCCGCAGATCCGGCAGCAGCTTTCGCTCGCGTTGCTGGCCGTGGTGGCCCAGCAACTGGTCCCCGGAGCGGACGGGATGGCGCGCTATCCCGCGGTGGAGATCATGATTGCCACCAGCGGCGTCCGCAGTCTGATCCGCAAGGGCGAAGATCATCAACTTTATAGCGCTATCGGGACTGGACGTGCTGCGGGTATGATGACTATGGAGCAGTCGCTCGCCGAAATGGTTCGGTCGGGGCGGATTACAAACGATACCGCCATGGCGCATTGCTTCCGCTCCGAGGACCTGAAGCGGTATCTTCAAAACTGAAGGCCTAAGACTGAAGACGAGGACCCCATGCAAACCTTCAAGACCGGGATGATCCTGTTCGGGACTGTCGCGCTCCTGGCGCTGGCGGACACGCCAGGCAGGCATCCACGATACCTGCATGCTCGAACGGATCTGCGCACGGCGCAGTTCCTGATGCGCGTGCACGATGAGCCGAACGTAATGCGCCATGTCCATGAAGTGGACGGGGAAATCGACCTCGCGATTCGGGAGATCGACAACGCAGCCGTGCTCGACCGCAAGTATCTGGAGGAACATCCGCGCATCGACACCAGCCTGGATCGCCCGGGCCGGTTCCGGAAAGTCATGGCGTTGCTGGTAAGCGCGCGTAAGGATATCGGCGAGGAAGAGGATAATCCGCGAGCGATCGGCTGGCGGGACGCTGCTTTTCGGCATATAGACCTTGCGATGGAACAACTTAGGAAGGCGGCTCGGGACCTTCGGATCGACCGGCTGGAAGGTTATTGAACTGCAACCTTATTGGGCTGGGCGGCATCTTTAGTTGTACCAGCCCGGAAGTCCGACCCGGAAATAAAGTATGAGATTCTCATCGCGTCCCTGGCGGGCGCACCTATCTGGCGCGGTTCTTTTCGGCGTTTTTATCGCGGCGATTCCGTGCTTGGCGCAAGAACTGCCGCAACAGGACGCGGTTAAGCCGGAGCCACCCGCGTCGCAATCCGCGCCTGAATCGTCCGCACCCGCGGCGCCGGCCAAAGACCAGGAACAGGAACCCCCTGGCGGGAAAAGAGTTTTCGGCGTGTTGCCCAACTATCGTACGGCGGATTCCTCACAGGAAGGTGTGGCGATCCCGGCGAGTACCAAATTCAAAATCGCGGCTAAGGACTCCTTCGATTACCCGTTAGTGATCCTGGGAGGGGCGCTCGCCGGATTGGGGCAACTGACGGATCAGGACCCAGGCTTCGGTCAGGGCGTGAAAGGCTTCGCGCACCGGCTGGCCACGAATTATGCCGACCAGGCGATAGGTAATATGTTCACGGAAGGCGTGTTTCCGTCGTTGCTTCACGAAGATCCCCGCTACTTCCGGCGCGGGACTGGAGCGAAATGGGGGCGAGCCGGTTACGCGCTCAGCCGCGTCATGGTTACAGAGACGGATTCGGGGCACAAGCGCTTCAATTACTCCGAGTGGGTCGGAAACGCGTCCGCGGTCGCCATATCGAACCTCTACTATCCCGATAACCGGAACGCCACCGACAATGTGCTCAAGCTTTTGGAGCAGGTGGGCACGGATGCTGCCTCACAGGTTCTGAAAGAATTCTGGCCGGACATCAAACAGAAGTTCTTCCACAAGGGCTCCAATTAAACCTCAAATAACCCGCTATTCTTTGGTCTGAGATGACCATTCTCGAGTTCACGCCGGTGGTGTTCGGGATTTCCGCGCTGGCGGGGTTTCTGGGCGCCCTGACCGGGCTCGGCGGTGGCGTGGTGGTGACGCCCGCGCTGACGCTGCTTCTCGGCGTGGATATTCGGTACGCCATCGGCGCGAGCCTGATCTCAGTGATCGCGACCTCCTCCGGCGCTGCGGCCTCTTACGTGCGCGAAGGATACTCGAACCTCCGCATCGGCATGTTCCTGGAGATGGCTACTACGCTCGGGGCGCTTGCAGGCGCTTATCTGGCGACCCGGATCCCGGTTTCTGCCTTGTCCGTGATCTTTGGGATCGTACTGCTGCAGTCGGCGTGGCAGTCGACGCGCGAGCGTCCGCCCGACGTCACAAGCGACCAGCCCGACGCTTTGGCTGCGCGATTCAAGCTGGAAGGGCATTATCCGACGCGGGAAGGTATCAAGGAGTATCACGCTCACAACGTGAAGACCGGCTTCGGAATGATGCTCGGCGCGGGCACGGTGTCGGGGCTGCTCGGAATCGGATCGGGTGCGCTCAAGGTGATCGCGATGGACCAGGCGATGCGCATTCCGTTCAAAGTATCGACGACAACCAGTAACTTCATGATCGGGGTGACGGCCGCGGCGAGCGCGGGAATTTACTTGAGCCGGGGATACATCGATCCGGGCCTGGCCATGCCAGTGACGCTCGGCGTGCTCGCGGGGTCCATTCTGGGCGCGCGGATTCTCATGGGAGCCGGGACTCGGGTCCTGCGCTGGACCTTCGCGGCGGTAGTGGCAACCATGGCGATCGAGATGATTTACAACGGTTTCAAGAAATGACCCTCAGTGACGAGAAAATGGAGCAAATCGTCGCGAATTTGTTGCGCTGCGGCGTGATCCTTTCAGCGGCAGTGATCTCCATCGGGGCCATCGGTTACCTGGTGCGGCACGGCCAGGAGCTTCCGGCGTATCACACGTTTCACGGCGAGCCTCCGGAGTACCGCAGCGCCACCGGAATCGTGCAGAGCGCCGCGCACGGGCACTTTCGCGCGGTCATTCAGTTCGGTTTGTTGCTGTTGATCGCTACACCGGTGGCGCGAGTGGCGTTTTCGATCGCGGCGTTTGCCGTGGAAAAGGATCGCACCTACGTCGTGGTTACCGCCATCGTCCTCGCAATTCTGCTCTTCAGCTTGATCGGGAAGCTGTAAGTATATGCGATGATTTCCATGAATGGGGACGTGTTACGCCTGCGGAGCCGGGGTTGCGGACCACAGCCGGTTTTGCTCCGCTTGCGGCCGGCCCACGAACTCCGATGATGCTGCGACACGTACCGTCGCGGCATCGGTGCCGATATCCGGATCTTCTTCAAGGACGCCGGGCGAAGCCCGAGTTTCAGGTGACGGGCGCTTTCTTCCGGGCGAAGTGCTCGCGTCCCGTTACCGGATCGTCGCGCTGCTCGGCCGCGGCGGCATGGGCGAAGTGTATCGCGCCGACGATCTGACTCTGGGCCAGCAGGTGGCGCTGAAATTCCTGCCCGAATCGGTAGCCGCGAATCCGAACATCGTGGAGCGGTTCCGCGGTGAAGTCCGCATCGCGCGCCGCGTGTCCCACCCGAACGTTTGCCGCGTCTACGACGTTGGCGAAATCGACGGGCACTTATTCCTATCGATGGAATATGTTGACGGCGAGGATCTTGGCTCACTGCTGCGGCGCATTGGACGCCTGCCTCAGGACAAGGCGCTGGAGATCGCGCGGAAGCTTTGCGCAGGCTTGGCGGCGGCGCACGAAAAAGGCGTTCTGCATCGCGATCTGAAGCCGGGAAACGTGATGCTCGACGGGCGCGGCCAGGCGATGCTCACGGACTTTGGACTAGCGGGGTTCGCCGACCAGATCCAAGGGGCGGAAGTGCGCAACGGCACTCCGGCGTACATGGCGCCGGAGCAGCTCGCCGGCACCGAGGTGACGCCCAAGAGCGACCTGTATTCGCTTGGCCTGGTGATTTATGAGCTGCTCACCGGCAAGCGGCCGTTCGAATCCGCCCCGCGCGACACACAGGTCCATCCATCGACGCTGGTGAAGGATTTGGACCCGCGGATCGAGCGAGTGATCCAGCGCTGCCTGGAACCCGATCCCGCCAAACGCCCGGCATCGGCGCTGGCGGTGGCAGCCGCGCTACCTGGCGGAGATCCGCTGGCCGAAGCGCTTGCGGCGGGCGAAACGCCGTCGCCCGAAATGGTGGCCGCCGCCGGCGAGGGAGCCGGAATCGCCGCGCGCATCGCCATTCCCGCGTTGCTGGCGATCGTGGCGGGGTTGATCGGGCAAGCGGTGCTGGCGCGGAATCTGAGCGCGCTCGAACGGATGCGGCTGGGCTATTCCCCCGAGATTCTGGCGGAAAAGGGGCGCGAGATGATCCAGAAGTTCGGGTACACGGATCGTCCCGCCGATGAAGCTTTCGGTTTCTTGTTCGATTCGGAGTTTGCCGATTTTGCCGAGGCCCACGAGAAGCCCCGGCCCCGCTGGGGGGAAATCCTGGCCGGGCGCCCGTGCGTGTTGCTGTTTCGATACCGGCAGAGTCCGTATCCGCTGGTGGCCACTCAATTTCACGACGATCGTCTGACGCCTGGAATCGTTGGCGGCGACGATCCGGCGCCGGAACTGTCAGGCATGGTCAATCTGACGTTGGATGCACAGGGGCGGCTGATCGAGTTCCGCGCCATTCCGCCCGAGTTGCAGGAGCCGGCCCAATCGATTCCCCCCGCCGACTGGGCGCCGCTGTTCGCCGCGGCGGAGATCGATCCGTCCAAGCTTCGGCCGGCCGAGCCGCAGTGGACTTTTCTGCTGGCATCGGACACCCGCGCGGCGTGGACCGGTGTGTGGCCCGGAACGGACCGTCCATTAAGCATCGAAGCCGCGGCCATGCGCGGGAAACCGGTCGCATTTTCCTTGCGGGGACCGTGGACCACTCCCTTGCGCATGCCGCCGCGCGACGCGCCGCTTGCGGGGCAGGCGTTCCTGCTGATCCTCTCCGCGCTCACTTTCGTCATCCTGGTTGGGGGAGCACTGCTGGCGTGGCGAAACATCCGGCAAAACAAAGGCGATCGCCGCGGCGCTTTCCGCCTGGCGGTGACGATCTTCTGGGTTCAGATGGCGCTGTGGATTTTCCGGGCGCACTTCGCAGTGGGCCTTGGGACCTTCGGAGTCTTCCTCCTGGCGTTGTGCACGTCCGTCTTCTACGCGGTGGTGATGTGGACCATTTACGTCGCGCTGGAGCCTTTCGTGCGCCGGCATTGGCCGCAAGCGCTGATCTCCTGGACGGGCGTGCTCACCGGCCGCGGGAGCGATCCGATCGTCGGCCGCGATGTTCTCATCGGAGTCGCGTTTGGCGTTTTCAATCTGGTCCTCGACCGTTTCACGGACGTGTGGGGGCAAGCGAAAGGCGTGATGCCCAACGTGGGCAATCTGGACTACCTAGTCGGGTTCCGGGGCTTGATGGGCGTCTGGGTGGGCGACTTTTCCGTCGCCATCCGCTCCACTCTGTTCACATTTTTCCAGTTGTTCGTCCTCCGCGCGCTGTTGCGAAATCGATGGCTTGCGGGCGCGGCCTTCGTTCTGATCTGGTCGGTGGTGATCTTCTTTCAGAACACCGGGACCGCGGTTGTGATCCAGACCACTGAGGCGGTGCTGTTTTACAGCCTCGTGGCCGTGGTGGTGGTGCGCTATGGATTACTGGTCCTGGCCGTAGGTACCTTCGTGTACGACATCCTGGACGGGCTCCAAATGACCTTCAATCCTTGGGCGTGGTACTTCGGAAACGGCATGGTCGGGCTTGCGGCCGTCACCGCGATCGCAATCTGGGCTTTCTACACGTCCACCGGCGGGCAACGGCTGTGGAACGCCGATCGGTTCGGTTGACGGCGGGAAACTATTGTTGCCGCAGCGCGATGGCGGGATCGGCTCGCGTCGCTTTTCGCGCCGGAACATAGCAGGCCACCGCGGCAACCGCGGCCAAAATCGCGGCGACCGAGACGAGCGTCGCCGGGTCCGTGGCGCTTACGCCCACCAGCACACTCTTGAGCAGCGAAGCCATCGCTACGGCTCCCGCCAGGCCCACTACTATCCCGATCGCCGTCAGCCGCATCCCCTGCATCACCATGTCCCGCAGCAGCGCACGGGGGTTTGCACCCAGCGCCATCCTCACGCCGATCTCATGCCGCCGCTGCGCCACCGCGTAGGCATTCACGCCGTAGATTCCTACAATCGCCAGAATCAGCGCCAACAGGGCGAAGGTCGCCATCAACTGCGTCTGAAAGCGGGGCTCGGCGAAGCGGGTCTCGAACTGCGCCTGAATCGAGCTCGCCTGGTCGATCGGCTGCTCCTTGTCGATCTCCATCAACGAACGACGGATGGTGGCGGTGAGTCCGGCGGGATCGGCGGAAGCACGCACGGCGAACCAGAAATTCGAGGTCCAGATGCTCTGCGCGTGCGGGACGTACAGAATCGGATCCGGTTCCGCGGAGAGGTCGGCGAGCTTCACATTCCCGATGACGCCGACAATTTCGGGGCGAACGGTGTCCTCAAACCCGTTCTTGCCCAGGATCGGCCGGTTCAATTGGACGCGCAAGCCCACCGGGTTCTCCTGCGGAAAATAGCGCTTGACGAACGCCTCGTTTACGACCGCCACTGGCGGCGCGGTTTCATTATCGGCCTCCGTGAACGCGCGCCCGCGCTTAACCGGGATGCCGAGCGTGCGAACATAATCCGCACTGATGCTGACGTAGGGGACTGCGGGCTTCTCGCTGAGGTCGTGCGGCGGCGCGCTATCCAGGTCAAAGGGCACTTCCATCGTGAAGTGTTCGAGCGGCAGATTGCTGGCGACCGCGACTCCGCTCACTCCGGGCAGGGCCGCGATGCGCTGCAACGCCTCCCGGTGAAACGCCAGCGCTTTCCTGGCATCGAACTTCGCGGCGGGTAGAAACAGGCGCAGCATCAGGACGTGGTTGGGATTAAATCCCAGATCGACGTCGTACATTTTGCGCAGACTCTCCGTCATCAGCCCGGCGCTTGCCAGCAGCACCAGCGCGATCGCCACTTCCGCGGCGACCATGGTCTGCCGGACGCGCTGGCGGCCGCGGCCTGAAGTCGACCCGCGGCTGGAATCCTTCAAGGTCTCCTGAACGTCGGGACGCGCGGCTGTCATCGCCGGCGCCAAGCCGAACAGAAGGCCCGTGACGACTGAAATCGCCAGCGTGAACAGAACCACGGTATAGCTGAGCTCGATCGGCGCGGCGGTTGGAATCGCGTCCAGCGGCACAATTCCAGGCGCGGCGCGAATCAGCAGCCAGGCGAGGCCCAGGCCCAACGTCCCTCCCATGATGGACAGCAGAACGCTTTCGGTCAACAGTTGCCGCGTGAGCCGGGCCTGTGTCGCCCCCAGCGAGATCCGCACCGCAATCTCGCGATTCCGTGCCATCGAGCGCGCCAGCAGCAGGCTCGCGATGTTGGTGCACGCGATCAGCAGAACCATTCCGACGGCGCCAAACAGCAGCAGCAGCCGGGTGCGAAAACTGTGATTGATCAGCGACTCGCGCAGATCGTCCACTTGCACGTCCCAGCCCTTGTTCGATTTCGGATAAGCGGCCTCAATCCCGCGCACGATCGTCGACATTTCCGCTTGAGCACGCTCGCGCGGAGTCTTGAGACGCCCGAATACCAGCAGATAGTGATAATCGCGATTCTGGTTGAGCACAATCGGAGTCCATATCTGGCGCGTGCGCGAGTAGAACTGAAAATCCGGCGGCAGCACGCCGATGATCGCGTACGGAACCGAATTCAACTTAATGGTCCGCCCGAGCACGTTCGGATCCGCACCCAGGCTGTCCTGCCAGACCTTATAACTGATCACGGCGACTTTCGACGCCGCGGCGGGATGGTCCAGGCCGTCCTCATCGGGGAGAAACGTTCGCCCCAGCACCGGCTTTACGCCGAGCGTGCGAAAGAAGTTCGCGGTGACGGTGGCGCCGTTGATCTGCTCCGGCCGGTCGCCGCCGGTGACGACGTAAGCCGCTCCGCGCCAAGCCGCAAGGTCGGAAAACGATTTCGCCTGTGCGCGCCAATCGAGAAAGTCCGCCGCGGTAACGTACTTACGAACGCCGCCCTGCGCGTCGCGATTCCATAAGATCGTGAGGGTGGCGGGATCGCGATACCGGAACGGGCGCAACAGCAACGCATCCACGGCGCTGAACATGGCGGAATTCGCGCCGATGCCGAGCATCAGCGCGAGAGTGATTGCCAGAGTAATTCCCGGAGACCGGCGCAAAACACGCGCTCCAAACCGCAAATCCTGCAACAACGACTGCATCGTTGATCATCATACCGCGCCGCTCATCGAACCGAACGCAAAAAGGGCCGTCTCACTGAGAAACGGCCCAACTTACACTATATCCGCTAAACGATTTTTAACGGTGTCCGCCGCCACCACCGTGGAAGGCTCCGCCACCGCCGTGGAAACCACCGCCGGCGAAGCCGCCACCGCGGACCACACCGCCTGCGAACCCGCCGCTGCGGATAGCGCCTGCAAATCCGCCGTTGTGGCTGAATCCGCGCGCGACTGCCGACGGATGATACCCAGGACCGAAGTGATGCAAGTATCCTCCGTGTCCGAAACCGAGGCCGTAACCATAGAATCCGACCCCGTACAGTGCGAATGGCGAGTAGAATCCCCAACCGAACGGGCTCCAGAACATGCCATCGCCGGGGATCCATGTGTAAGCGGAGAACCACGGGTCCCAATACCAGCCTGGACCATACCAGCCCATGCCTCCGGCTAAGTACGTTCTGGCCGCGTCCACGTTCGCTTCAGCCAGGTATGAAGAGCGCAAGCTGGCCCAGCGATAAAACGCGTCCTGATCCGCGTTCTTGTCGAAACTGTGCGTCTCGAGCTTGCCGGCATGTCCCAGCACCAGTTGATGGCCACCGCCCACGTCGAGCTTCTGCGGACCGGCCTGTACTTCGGCCTTCCCGTCGAAAACGCGAACCAGCGCCAGGTCGGCGTTGAGATCGTACAACCCTCTCTTCAGCAGCCGGACGCTGGCGCCGTTTTGACGAACGACGATGTCATTCGCGGAGTAAATTTCCGCCACCTCGATCATCGCGCGTCCTCTTTGCAAAGTTAACGCCGTATCGGCCAAGCCCGGCGAATCCATTTGAATGGCGCTATTGCTGTCCACACGCAGAAACACACCGGGAGTCAATAAAATCTCCACTTTACCGTTCTGAGTCGTCAGAATCTGGCCGGCTTGCAACTCGGCCGAGCCCACGGAATTTTCATTCAGGGCCTGGCGGCCGATTGAAGCCTGACCTTCGATGTAATTCAAAGTCCCTGGCCGCGCGGGATTCGTGTACGTTGGGGCTGCCAGTGCCAGAATCCCGGCCAGGAAGAAACTTCCGACCACTTTCATTGGCGTCCGCATAACCTTTTAAGCCTCTACCATTTGGATGCGGCCCGCACCCACCGGTCGCCTACCCTCGGGAGGCTAGCTAAGCCTCGGTAGAGACGGGATTGCGCAGCTCGCCGATGTGCTCGATCCGGATGACGACTTCGTCGCCGGGCTTCAGAAAACGCGGCGGCTTGCGCGCGAACCCGACGCCGGCCGGCGTTCCGGTGGAGACGACGTCGCCCGGCTCCAGCGTCACCACCGACGACAGATACTCGATCAGCTCGGGAATCTTGAAAATCAGCTCGCGAGTGTTCGAGTGTTGCAGCCGCTCACCCGCAATCTCGAGCGAAATGTCAAGAGTGTGCGGGTCCGCGATCTCATCGGCGGTAACCAGCCATGGGCCCATCGGCGCGAACGTATCGAAGGTCTTGCCGATCATCCACTGCGACGTCGCCATCTGGTACCGGCGCTCACTTACATCGTTGAGGATGGTGTATCCGAAGACGTGGTTCATGGCGCGCGGCGCTGGGATATGGCGTCCGCCCGGCCCGATGACGAACGCGAACTCGGCTTCGTAGTCGGTGCGGCCGTCCCTGTTCGGCAACACGATGTTCTCGCCGGGCCCAATTACAGTGTTCGGAAACTTGCAGAATATGGTTGGAACCACTGGTATCTCCATCTTCGTCTCGGCCGCGTGATCGTGATAGTTGAGCCCGATGCAGATCAGTTTCGGCGGACGCGGAATTGGAGCGAGCAGCTTGACCTGCCCTAATTCGTAGGACGGACCGCTGGCTTTCGGGGTTTCGCCCGACGCAATCACGGACAGCATATCCATTCCAAGGCCGGTCACTCTGTCTCCCCAAAGGACGCCTGCTTCAGGCGCCGCTCCGTCGTGGCGGAAAGTTACCAGTCGCATAAGTTTGAGAGTACACCAGTCAAATGTCAGAATAGATCTTTCATGCCAAGAATCCATCGCGCTCTGTTGAGCGTCACCGATAAGACCGGTATCGTCGATTTCGCCCGCGCGCTTTCCCGGCTCGACATTGAAATCGTTTCAACCGGCGGGACCTACCGAGTTTTGAAAGAGGCCGGAATCGCGCCGCTTCGCGAAGTGGCCGATGTCACCGGGTTCCCCGAGATGCTCGACGGCCGCGTGAAGACGATCCATCCTCGAATTGCGGGCGGCGTACTGGCGATGCGCGCCAATTCCGGGCACATGAAAGCGCTCGAAGAACATGGGATCCCGCCTATCGACCTGGTTTGCGTGAATCTCTACCAGTTCGAAAAGATCGCCGCGAAGAAGGACGCGCCACTCGAGGAGCTGATCGAGAACATCGACATCGGTGGACCCACCATGATCCGCGCCGCCGCGAAGAATTATCAGGACGTCGCCGTGGTGACCTCGCCTGGCGATTATCCCGCGATCGTCGACGAGCTACGCAGCGAGCGGCGGATCACTTTCCGCGGAAACGCACTGGCGCCTGGCGAAGCAGGCGTTTTCGGTCACGGCCGCCTATGATCGCGCGGTCTCCATGCGCCTCGCCGAGATTCCGCCCACCGGAGACGCACTTCCCGCTACGCTCGACATTCGCGCGCCGCGAACGCTGGCGCTTCGTTACGGCGAAAATCCACACCAGTCAGCCGCGCTTTATTCCTCGGGATCTGCGGGAGTCGCCGGCGCCGAACAGCTTCACGGCAAGGAGCTTTCCTACAACAATCTGGTGGATCTCGACGCGGCCTGGCAATTGATGAACGAATTCGATGCTCCGGCCTCCGCGATCATCAAGCACACCAATCCGTGCGGTTGCGCCGAAGCGCCGACGCTGGCGGAGAGTTATCGGCGCGCGTTCGAGGCCGATCCCATCTCCGCCTATGGAGGAGTGCTCGCGTTCAATCGTGAGCTGGACCGCGAAACCGCCGAAGAAATCGCCAAGACGTTCGTTGAAGCGATCGCCGCGCCCGGCTTTTCCGAAGACGCGCTGCGGATTTTGGGCGCGAAGAAGAATCTGCGCCTGCTCCGTGTAGCGCCGCGACGTTCCGGATCTGGTGGTCAAGTCGATCAGTGGAGGGTTTCTGGCGCAGACGCCCGACACGCGGCGCCTCACGCGGGCGGACATGCAGGTGAAAACCAAACGCGCGCCGACCGATGACGAATGGATGGCGCTCGAGTTTGGATGGAAAGTAGTGAAACACGTGAAGTCGAACGCCATCGTATACTCTCGCGCCGGTCAAACCATCAGCGTTGGCGCGGGACAAATGAGCCGGGTGGATTCGGTTAAGGTGGGAGCGATGAAAGCGGTTCTGCCCTTAGCGGGAACCGTCCTTGCCTCGGATGCATACTTTCCGTTCGCCGACGGAGTGGAGGAAGCGGCCCGGCACGGAATCACAGCCGTGATCGAGCCGGGCGGCTCCGTGCGTGATGGAGAGGTGATCGAGGCGGCGGACCGTTTAGGTCTCGCGATGGTGTTTACCGGCGTCCGCCATTTCCGGCACTAGGTCCCAAAGATCTTCAGTTGATTGTCGACGCTGGTGACGCCCTTCACTTTCTTGGTGATCTTCTCGGCTTTCTCTTTCGCATGTTCATCGTGCACCACGCCCTTTAGCGTAACCACGCCGTTCTTGACGGCCACGTCGAGCCCCCCGCCTTTCACGTCCGGATCGTTCGCGAGCTTTTGGCGAACCTGGTCGTAAATTTTATCGTCCGGATTGGAAGAGCCTTGGGCGAGAAGCGGCACCGCAAGAGCGAAAATGAGCAGGAGAGAGATTACGCGCAGAGCCATATCTTATTAACCTATATTCCAGTCATCCTGCGCCAGTCCGATTGCGCCAGAAATTCCGGATCGTCGCGCCAGTGAGGCCGCACTTTCACGAACGTTTGCAGGAAAACTTTTCGGCCCAGCGCGATACTCCAGTTCCTTCCGAGCCTGTGTGCCGATCTTCTTCAGCGCCGCACCGCCCGGTCCGATCACGATGGCTTTCTGCCCTGGCCGCTCGACGTAGATGGTCGCCGCGATGCGGACCAGCTTGTCGGTTTCCTCCCAGGACTCGATTTGCACCGCGACCGAGTGGGGAACCTCCTGCCGGGCAAAATGCAGAATTTTCTCGCGCAGGATTTCAGCGGCCAGAAACCGCTGCGGCTGATCGGTCAGATAATCGGGTGGATACAGCGGAGGACCCTCCGGCAGACGCGCGATAATTTCGCGGCGCAGCGCATCCAGCCCTTCGCCTTTCAAGGCGGAGACCGGGATATATTCCGCGAAATCGTGCAGCGCCCGGTACTTGTTCGATCAGCGCCAGCAGCTTGGGCTTCTCCTCCAGCCAGTCGGTCTTGTTGAAGACGGCGATCGCCGGGACGCCGGATCTTCTTCACCAGATCCACGGCCTGCGCGTCTTCTTCGGTCGACGCGCGCCAGCGCGTCGATCACGAACAGCACCACGTCCGGCGCATCGGCCGCCGTGCGGACCTCGTCCATCATGCGCTTGTTGAGCAGCGTGTCGATTTGTGAATCCCCGGAGTGTCGACGAACACGATCTGCGCCTCGGGAAGCGTGAGCACGCCTTGAATCGCGGTGCGCGTGGTTTGCGGCTTCGACGCGACGATCGCCAGCTTTTGCCCCAGCAGCGCGTTCAGCAGCGTGGATTTCCCGGCGTTCGGCCGCCCCAGGATCGCCACGAATCCGGCGCGATGAAGGCTTATTCGCGGCCATTCGCCGCCTTTGCCACGCGAACCTGGTCCACGCGCAGATGGTTCGCCGCCAGCACTTTGATCGAGATGCCGTCGCGCTCGATCTCTTCGCCGACTTCGGGAACATGACCCAGCCACTCGGTCACCAGCCCGCCAACCGTGGTCGATTCGGTTCCCTCGCTCGAATGAAAATCGAGCAGATTCTCCAGGCGGCCCACGTCGAAGCTGCCCGAGACGACGTAGCTTCCGTCGGGATCCTTTCGGGAATCGCGATCCGGCTCATGCTCGTCGTGGATCTCGCCGACGATCTCCTCCACCATGTCTTCCATGGTGACGATGCCGGCCGTCGAGCCATACTCGTCCACCACCACGGCCATGTGCGCGCCTTCTTCCTGCATCTCGCGCAGCAGATCGTTGACCGCCTTGGTTTCCGGCACCGCGCGGATCGGGCCGCATGATGTCGCTCACCTTGCGGCGCGCGCGCTCGTCTTCGTCGAGCTCGAACATGTCGCGCACGTGCACGAATCCGATGATCTGATCGATCGTGTCCTGATACACGGGAATCCGCGAAAATTGCTCGTTGATCACCAGTTGACGCAGTTCCTCGAGCGTCGCATCCTGCCGGATCGCAACCACCCGGGGACGCGGCGTCATCACTTCGCGCACCGTCTTATCGCCGAACGCCACCACGGACTGGATCAGCTCGCGATCGCCCTTCTCGATGATGCCCTCTTCTTCGCCCGCCAGGATCAGAGCTTCGATATGCTCCTCCGGCCGCGCGGGTTCGCCGGATTGCGGCGCTCCCGAAAGTTCGAACAGCGATTGCAGGAATTCGAGGGCCCACACCAGCGGACGCACCGCAATCGCCAGCGCGCGCAGCAGCGGAACCAGCGCCAGAAGCCCGCGCCCAGTGCTCGATCGATACACGATCTGAGGAACAACATAGGTTCCCGCGATGGTATAGAACACCACGACCAGACTGGCCGCGGCCAGCGCTTCCCACTCCGGCGTACCTTGCATCGCCGCGCCCATCGTCAGGCAGCCGATCATCGCCAGTCCGATGTGTTTGATCAGCGAGAAGGTCAGCGAGCCGCGCTCGGTTTCGAGACCGAGCCGCGCTTCCAGCGTGGACCTGAAAAATTCGAGAGACGGGCGTTCCCGCGTCCGGATCCGCAGCGATTCCAGATACAGGAGCTGCACGCAGGTGACCAGCGTGACGATGATCGACACGGCCAGCGCGAGCGCGGTCAGCACGAGCGTCATCGCCCGTTCCTTTCGATCAGTCCCGCCGGCAGGCCCATCCGCTTGCGCCAGCGCACCTCCGCGCGAGCCATTTCGCCGCCGTCCGTTTCGTGATCGTAGCCGGAAAGATGCAGCACGCCGTGCAGCATTAAGATCCGGACTTCGTCGGCGATGCTGTGGCCGCGCTCGCCTGCTTGCACGATGGCGCGGTCGAGCGAAATGGCGATCTCGCCTCCACCTTCCGAAGAGGGAAACGACAAAACGTCCGTAGCGTGATTCTTGCCGCGAAACTGTCGATTCAGGCGGCGCAGTTCGCGATCGTCCGTGATCAGGCACGTCACCTCGGCCCCGCGCGCCATCCGGCGCACCAGCGTCGTCGAAGAACGTCCGCAGTTCCGCCCGGCGCACTCGCCGCGAAGAATGGCGAAACAGCAAAGGTATGTCGTCGGGTGACATGGAAACGTGCTCAGGCGGCCGGCGATTCGGTGGAAGCGGCCGGTTCCGGAGGCGTCGGTCGGCCGGCGGAGTTCGCCGAGCTTCAGCGACAACTGGCGGTTGGCGCCGGTCAGCTCGCTGTAGCGCTCATAAGCCCGGACGATTTTCTGCACCAGGCTGTGGCGCACCACGTCGCGATCGTCGAATTGCACGAAGCCGATGCCGTCCACGCCGCGGAGCACGTCCACCGCTTCGATCAAGCCGCTGCGCAATCCGCCCGGCAGATCGATCTGCGTCGGATCGCCGGTAACCACCATCTTGGAGTTGAAGCCCTGCCGCGTCAGAATCATCTTCATCTGCTCCGGCGTGCTGTTCTGGGCCTCGTCCATGATGATGAAACTGTCGTTCAGCGTGCGTCCGCGCATGAACGCGATGGGCGCGACCTCAATGCGTATTGCGCTCCAGCAGTTTTTCGATCTTCTCGGACTCGAGCATGTCGTACAACGCATCGTAGAGCGGACGCAGATACGGGTCGACCTTTTCTTGCAGCGTGCCCGGCAGGAATCCGAGCCGTTCGCCGGCCTCGACAGCCGGCCGCGTCAGGATAATGCGGCTTACGCGCTTCGACATCAGCGCGGAAACCGCCATCGCGACGGCGAGATACGTTTTTCCAGTGCCCGCCGGACCAACGCCGAACACCAGGTCCTGGCGCTCGATCGCATCCACATAGCGGCGCTGCATTATGGTCTTCGGCGCGACGACTTTTTTCCCGAAGCTGCGCTGCTTTCCGCTCTCCACCATCCCGCGCAGGCTGGTCTCCGAATCGGCGGTCACCACACGCAGGAAGCTGTTCAGATCGCCATTGTTGAAGACATGGCCTTCGCGCACCAAGGCAACATAGTCGGTCAAGATATTTTCAGCGCGCGCGACCGCGGTATCCTCGCCTTCGATTTCCAGGCGATCGTTGAGGAGCCGCGTCCGCACATTCAATCCGCCCTCGATCAGCCGGATATTTTCGTCGCGGGTCCCGAACAGGGATTCAATGCCGCGACTGATCTGTACGCTGGACTTCATTCGACGTGAAAGTAGGGAGGACGTAACCCGAATGCCCGCTGGCGCGGAGGCAGGAACCACATGTGGGTCCAGCATACCAGAAAGGGGTCGAGTTTTCCATGGTGTCCTTATTCTTTACTTGGTTGCGTTTCAGTGACAAAATGCAAGGGAATCGGCGGCTGTGTTATTCTGTAGTCCGGCTGACAAAACGCGGGGACGTAGTTCAGTTGGTTAGAACGCCGGCCTGTCACGTCGGAGGTCGCGGGTTCGAGCCCCGTCGTCCCCGCCACATTCTTCCTTTTGTTTCCTACACATAGCGCTCTCGGAGGGGGCTCCGGGCTAACATTTGCTAACATGCGCGAGGGTTCCCGAGGGAAAGGGCGCGAGCGGGAGCTGGTCGAGTTCGTGCCCTGAAGACCTCCGCGACAACCAAATAGGCTGCCGAATCCAAGCCAGGATGAGGGGCTGCGTCGCGGGACGAAAGGTAGGGTTCGCTATTTGGTACCGGTTCGCCGTGCAGGGCTAGGCGACGAGGACGCTACGGTGCGCCGCGTATTTGCGATGACATCAGCCATTGCGTCATTCCAAATCTTCGCCGCTACGCGAGTGTCTGCCGGCAGAGCGTGACTGTAGATCGAGAGCGTTATGTTCTGGTCAGCGTGACCGAGGCGCTGGGCCACAACGACCGCCGGCACGCCTTTGCTGAGCAGGATGCTTGCGTGCGAATGGCGAAGCGAGTGAAGGCTCACGCCTTCGAGCCCGCCCTTCCTCATAAGTTCCACCACCCGGGCACCCAAGCGGTCCGGCGAGTAGAATCGGCCGCCCGGCTGGCAGAAGATCAAATCGTGGTCGACGTAGTCTGCTCCTAAAATGGCCCGGTCTCTCCGCTGCTCACTCCGGTGCTCCTTCAAGGCCTCGAGTGCCCATTCCGGCACACCCAGTTGGCGCGAATCTTCAGATTTCGTACTCTTCAACCGCAGACCAGCTTTGGTTTGCTCCAATGATTTGGATACGGTGAGCAGCCCTGTGTCGAAGTTCAGGTCCGTCCACTGCAAAGCGAGCAGTTCCCCGCGGCGGCAACCGGTGGCGGCAGCCAATACGAGCAAGGGATAAAGCCGAGTGTTGCGAGCGCGATCAAATAGAGTCTGCAGTTTACTCGCATCGAGCACCCCTGGCCTTCGCTTCGTCAGTTTCGGCAGCAGCACGCGCCGATTTGCCATCGGGTGCGGAATCCTTAGCACGCCTAGCCGCTCCGCATCGGAGAGCACGGTGAACAAGAGAGTGCCCATGTGCCGGACGGTTTTCGGCGCCAGCGGCCGCCCTTGCGGTTCGGATTGGGTCCGTCTGCCACCATGATCTTGCAAGCAGTGAATGGTCTCCTGAATCTTCGCAGTCGTCATCTCATTCAACCGGATTTCACCGAGTTCGCGAATCAAATAGGTTCCGATGTCGCCGTATCGTTCGAGTGTCTTCGGTGCGCAACGGCGGCTCGCGTGTTCCTTCAGCCAGTGTTCGAAGTAATGAGCGAATTGGGGCCCGCCACTCTCGGCCTCCACTTCCGCCTCCTTCGCTTTCTCAGCATCGCGGCGCGCAATCGCCTTCCGCAGAGCGAGTTCGGCTTCGGACTTCGTCTCAAACCCAGAAGCACGTGCGTCACCGAATGAGAAGGACCAGACAAGCCTGCCCCGCGAGTCAATTTCGCGCAAGACCTTACCATGGGCGGCCTCGTACTGGTCAATGGCAACGCGCACGGCCCTGGATGCGGCGTCCTTGGTCGGGAACCCGGACTTGAATACCTGAATGCGCTTACCGTTCTCGTCCCATCCACCAAAGAAAACGTATCCCCAGCTAACACCGGTTCTCCGTTTTCGCTTGAAGATGGATCCTGTCATGCGCGGCTACGTCCGTCCAGCCAATTTGCCTGGCCTCACGACAGTTACCTCTGAATGGCCTGGAGAGGCAACGAGAGCGGAGCGTTCGCTGGAATGCACTGGACTTTGGCTGGTGCTATGCGAGCCGGCTGTTCGAAGCCACTCAGCGATGGCCGCCTTCGCCAAAATGAACCGACGCCCAACACGGATGTGCGGAATCCCGCCGCGTCGCAGCGCGGTGCGCGTCGATCGCTCGCTCAATCCGATGTCTGCGGCCAGCGCCGCGACCGATCGATAGGTGCTCTCGCATCGGCCAGCTTGTGTTTCAATTTCTATGATGTTCAATGACTCCCGTAACTCGTCTCGCATGGTGTGTCCTTGTTCGGCACCCACAACGAGGTCCGCTTTGCGGTCGTCTCGCTATCTGGTCATAGCCCTCATCAACGGATATACCGGAACAAGGGGAAGACCGTCTCACCGAGAAAGGCCACCCGCCAAACTTTTTTCAATTTGTTCTAAAGTCAGATGAGAGCACGCTCTGATAGCGATGATCGCAGCCGGCGGCGAGCACCCAGGGTGAAGAAGACCGATCGCGTAACGATCCCAGGGCTGTTGGGAGACTATTTCGCCCCGGACGAAATCCGAGCATGGGCACAGGAGTTTCTTCCTTCTCATCATTTGGAACGCTACGCCGGCGCCGCTGTATAGCTTGCACAAAGAAATCTCGCCGATGTACGCGATCGCTTTCCAGTCTGAGCGTCGAAACGGAACCTCGGATGTAGAGATCCAGAAGCGGTGCCGTGAGAGTTTGGTCGATATGCTTCGTGCCCGAGCCGACCGTAGCGACGATATTATCCGAAGGCGAAACCGCGACGTGGACCAAGCTGCGATCGCATTGATCCGTTGGGGCAAGAGATTCAATCTGGTGGGAAAGCCAATCACAGTCGGTAGGGTGGCGACTGCCATGAAGTGGAATCGACTCTAATAAGAACGGAATGGGGGTTGTTTGCCGGCCTGGCGACCATTTTGGATTGGCACTTTGCGCTTGGGGGCTCGCCAAACGTTCAACATGGCGTGCCGATGTGGCGTGAAAAACGGTGGGAGTTCCCAAAGGAGCGTGAAGTGTTGCCGCCGATTCAGTTGAGGACTGTTCACCCTCAGCTCCAAGGGTCGGTCGAACTCGACACGCACGACTGGCACATGGGCATAGAACCGGAATCCTTTTTTCGGAATCGGGTTCTCAAGGACTTCGAACGATGGCTTGACAATTACCTCGAGGCACGAATCGAGTCAGCGCGCGCCGCGGGGCTTGTGAAGGGCCCAGGCAAGCGTGAGTTGCAACACTTCGTTTGGGCAGCAAAGTTCCAGATCGAGGGCATGTCGGTCGAAAAAATCGCCGCTGAATATCGCGCCAACTCCACACATAGCGTGACGGCAGATGGGGTCCGGGACGCCATCGAGAGGGTTCTCGATTTGATTCATCTCGAACGGCGCCGCGGCGCACACGGCCCCAAACGCAAGGCACCGAACACAGTTTAGCCAAGGTGAGTGAACGTTTGCACGCATTTCAGCAGACTATTTCATTCATGGCGCAACGAACTGGGGTTCTCACCGTTGATGAATTTACCCAGATCGCGAAACAAAGCCGAAATATTATCCTGATCTCGAACACGTCCGAACTCAGAGAACAGGAGAAAAGCGGTGTTAAGCAAGTCCTCACTCTCGACTCCGCAGAAGCGGCTGCTCGAAATCATGCAAAAGATGAACTACGGCCGGATCGAGGGTCTGTCGATCCGGGCCGGCCAGCCGGAATTTAGCCCGGCGCCCAAGCTTGTCCGTGATGTCAAACTCGGCGCACCCGACAACGGCGTACGACCGGAACTCCGAACCAGCGACTTCGCGCTAAAACGCGAGCACGTTGAACTGTTTGACAACCTTCGGCGGCTGGGCAACGGCATCGTCGACTGCATCGAAGTCAAGGCGGGGCTCCCGTTTCGGATGACGACGGTTGAGGAACGAATGTAATCGCGGGAGTATTACGCAACGCCAGACGTAGGCTGATCGCGAACGCGAAGGCCTTGTGGGTGAGGCCGCCAACGAGCGTACCCACAGTCTTCGCTCTAGATCGGCGCATCCACAGTTCGGTTTCCCCGAAAGGGAGTAGACAGAAGTGGACGACGATGTTAAGCAATTCCTTAACGACGACATTCTAAGTTACATTCGCCGCAAGGCGAAGCAACTCGCCGGCAAGTACGGATTCCATCGTGACGAGATCGAGGACATCCAGCAGCGTCTCATCCTCGATTGCTTGCAGCGAGTTCGACGTTTCGATTCGCGGCGTGGGCCCCGCGATTGTTTTGCGCGGCATGTTGTAAAACACGGTGTCGCCCGGCTGATCGAGTCGCAACGGGCGACACGACGCGGCTATGGCATCCGGCTTTGCTCGTTGAACGCAGGTGCGGAAGCCGAATCGCCCGATCTCGCTGAGTTGATTTCCGAAGATGGCTGCATCCCAAGACGAGGATGGCCTCCGCCGATGGCGGAGGAACGCTTGCTGCTGCGGCTCGATGTCGCAAATACGGTCGACAAGCTGCCGGCTGATCTCCGCCAAATCTGCCACCTCCTGACGGTCATGGATGGCGTAGCGCAGGTCGCCGCTGTGATTGGAATATCTCGCGCAACGCTCCATAGGCGAATACGTCTAGTTCGGTCAGCTTTTGAGCAAGTGGGCTTCCGAGCGTGCCGAGGACGCATTCGGTGAGCCCGCCGAATCGCGGTTTCGTTGTGATTCCCCGAACCTTGCTGGACCACCCGCTGGTTGCGCAGTTGCCGGCGGCATGGTTTCGAATCTGGATTGTGGTCTTGCTGAGCGCGAACTGGCGGGAGACAACATGGTGGGACGGCGATCGCAATGTCGCCCTCACGCCCGGTTCATTCGTGACGTTGCTTGAAAAGTTGGCTGTGGCGTCAGGCTCCAGCATTCGGCAGGTTAGGAGTGCGTTGGATTACTTCGAGAAAGCGAAGTTGATGACACGCCAGACGTTATACCGGCATTCGATCATAACTGTCCTAGATTGGGGTGCTTACCAAGGGACCGCGCTTCGAGGTGACAAACTGCGTGACCACATGAGGGCACGATCAGGGCAACAGATAAAGAAATAGAAGAAGAGGAAGAAGACAAAAAGCCGCGATCGCACTCCAACGAAGAGGAACCACTGCCTCCAAACGTGAAGCTTCCGGACTTTGGCGGAGGTTCCCCGTGACCGACGCAAGAAATCTCATCGATACGGAGGCCCTGGTCCTTGGCACAATCCTCCAAGGCGGCGAGCCGGCCTTCCGGGAGGTGGCGTTCCTGACGGCCGACGATTTCGGTGTTGAGAAGCACCGGATAGTGTTTGGTGCGATAACAGGACTTGTGTCGGAAGTACATCCCACCATCGACGCCGTCGCGGAGAAACTCAGGGAGCGTGACAAGCTTGACGCTGTAGGTGGTTTGTCGGGCCTCGTTGATCTTGACCAATGCGCAATTCCTGGAACGCGACTTGCAGGATTCGCGCGGATTCTGCGGCGTCTCGCGGTCGATCGACGCGCGTACCTACTGAGCCAGCGGCTGAGCAGGGCCGTCGAAATGGGCTACCACGCTAACACTTCCGAAATTGCAGCGATCACAGAAGAACTTCGGTCGCTGCAGCCAGAGCTTGAGACCGACGTCCCCACTCGAACGTTTGGACAGTGCCTCAAAGACGCCGGCGGGATTGATACCCTTTGTGCACTGCCACGAAACCTCGTGCCTCTGGCCTGGAGCGGAGCGCCGGTAATGGGATTTCAGCCAGGCCAGCTCATCGTGGGGGCGGGTCCGACCGGCGCGGGGAAAACCATCCTCGCCGTTCAACAGTCGGCGCACGCAGCGAAACGGGGGCTTCGTACGCTGTTCATTAGCCTCGAGATGTCTACTCCTGAGATCCTGCGGCGGTTCCTTTCGATGATTGCGCGCGTCCGTCACGCTGATCTTCAGCAAGGCACATTGAAAGCCGACGAGCGGAGAAAAGTAGAAGAGGCGGCCGCCCAGTTGGATTCCTGGCCGCTGGAGATTACCACCGCCACGCGATCCATAGATTCGATCCGATCGAAGATTTCAGAAGAGCGAAGATGCGGTAACCCGTACAGGCTCGCGGTGATCGACTATCTCCAGCTGATAACCGCGAGTCAGCGGTTCGAGAACCGCGTGCAGGAAGTTTCGCTCATCTCGCGATCTCTAAGAACCTGCGCCGCCGAGAGTGAATGCGTCGTCCTCGCGCTTTCGCAACTCAGCCGCGCGCCGGAATCCCGGTCCGGCGATCATGAGCCTCGGTTATCCGATCTGCGGGATAGCGGCTCAATTGAGCAGGATGCTGACGTGGTGATCTTCGTCCATCGCCCGGGATTTTATAAGCCCGGGGACGAGTCGATGCGCAACGTTGTTCGGCTGATCGTACGAAAACATCGCAACGGTGCCGTCGGCGCGATCGACCTCGTTTGGGTTCCGAAATACGTGATGTTCGCCCAGTCCACACACGATCCGGTAAACTAACGCGACATCCAGAACGGGGGCGAGCGTTTCGGCGAGAACGGTGATCGTTATCCGCTGAAAGCATAATTTATGGCAATCATTCCGCCAGACCTGTTTCCTCTAGGTCTGGAAGTCGGACCCGGCAGAGCGCGTGATTCTAGAGCGCGGGGTATGGTGGCGGATCGATTGATTTGGAAAGCACCCATGCTTCGAGGAAACCGTCCCTGCGGTCTGAGATGAAGGTCTCAAGCATCCCCGGTTTCTCCAGAAGGTGCCGCATGACGGTTCGGACGATGGCCTCGGTGTCGGCCATCACGGTTTCGAGTTCAGGGCCTTCTTCCCATCGGCCATGCACGATCTCGGATCGGGTTTTGTAACAGGCTTTGACATTGTCATACAGGTCGAGCTGAATTGACGGCGTGTCGGCGAGGAAAACTGAGATCCGCTCGCATAGCCTCTTGGTTAAGCCCCGAATGTTTTCATCGGATCCAAACAGGGATTCAAGCCCCTGCCAGAATAACGGATATCTGTAGTCTGGTTGGTACGAAGTTAGCGCGGCCCAGAATGCGCGTAGAGCTGCCCATACAGGGTTCTTTCGGGGAACAGTTGAGAGAACAGCATGAAGTTCGGCGGCCTTGGCAACGTGATTGGCGCAAACAGGGTTCGCCAAATCGTTCGGATGGCAGTACAGCTGAGGATGACTCTGAGCCTGCTGAACGATCGGAGGATGCTCACCTGGCAAAGTCCATGACAAGGCATGGAAGCAAACCGTGAAGCATACTGGCGACGGCTGCCTAAGCCAAAGTGCCAGATTGGCGAGCATGGCCGATTGGAATTTGAGATCCTGAATAGATTTTGGCTGCTGGCCTTGCCAATCCGGATCAGGTTGGCCGAGCGCGGCGGCGGCGTATTCCGCCACCAATGCATGTTTCGCATCTAATGTGGACTCTCTGTCGCTTCGGTTGATGTCATCGAGGACGCGAACATCATCTTTCAACCAGCCAGGGACGCCTCGTAGTACAAATCCACTACCAAATTGAATACTTGTATCGGCTGAAAGACTCAGATTGAAGAGCGGCACTACAGTAATTGAAGAGCGGCACTACAGTAAAGGACATGCGCGCTAGTTTATGCGAAATGTTCGCAACGGGCAGCGGATAGGACACACTGACTTACGAGTAGACTCGCATCTCTAATCTGTAGCGTCCTGTATAATCATTTTCAGATTCGGTTTCGTCTGGCCGGCGCAAAGCGCACCCTCCGAAAGGATCGCTCGAAGAGAGCACTTTGGAGGTAACCCTTGCGCAAAATTTCATGGCGACTGAAGATCGAGTTCCGGGCGATCGCCAAGCTGATCCTTTACCCGCGCAACGCGCGCACTCATAGCGAACAGCAAGTCTCGCAGATCGCAGCGTCCATCAAAGAGTTCGGCTGGACCAACCCAATCCTGATCGGCAGCGACGACGTGATCATTGCCGGGCACGCGCGCCGGCTGGCCGCTCAGAAACTCGGCATGACCGAAGTCCCGGTGATTGTGCTCGACCACCTGACGGCCACAGCGCAAAGCGCTGGTTCTCGCCGATAACAAGCTCGCCCTCAACGCTGGTTGGGACGAGAGCCTGTTGCGGATCGAACTTGAAGAGCTGCAATCGCTCAATTTCGATTTGGACTTGACCGGCTTCGATTCAGTCGAGCTCGATACGCTGTTGCGCGATCCGCTGATCGACGAGCGCGCGGACGAGGCGCCGCCGCTCCCGGAGGTCGCGACCACGCGACTTGGCGACTTGTGGCTCCTAGGGAAACACCGCGTCTTGTGCGGCAATGCAACCAGTGCCGAAGCGGTGGCCCGCCTCCTGAATGGGAGCAAGCCGCTGCTGATGGCGACCGATCCCCCGTATGGAATCGAGTTGGACTCGGAATGGCGCGACAGAGCAGGAATCAACAAACGCGGGCCAGCCGAGCCGAGCTACATGAAGCACAGGATCGAGGGCCACACCCAAACGAAAATCTCCGGTGACACCATCGCGGATTGGTCGCCGGCGTTTGAGCTTGTGCCATCGCTCCAGGTCGCCTATGTGTGGCACGCATCGCGGTTCACATCGGACGTGCTGTGCGGCCTGCTGCGGATTGGCTTCATCCATCACCAGCAGATTATCTGGCGCAAATCGCAAGCCGCGCTGACCCGGACGCATTATTGGTTCAAACACGAACCGGCGTGGTACGTCAGGAAGAAGAACGCTCCGTGGTACGGGAAGCCGGGTGAGAACACAACTGTCTGGGATGCGGCTTCTCCGAAGATGATCATGGGCGGTTCCGATGAGCAAAAGTTCGATCACCCAACCCAAAAACCCGTTGAGCTGATGCGGCGCCCGATCCTGAACCATCTCCGACGGGGCGAGCTGGTGTACGATCCTTTCCTCGGGAGTGGCACGACTGTCGCCGCGGCGGAAGTGACCGAGCGCGTCTGCTACGGAATTGAACTCGATCCGCGGTACGTCGACGTGACCGTCGAGCGCTGGCAGCAACTAACCGGGAAGGAAGCCACGCTCGAAGGCGATGGCCGGACGTTCGCACAGGTAAAAGCCGAGCGCGTCGGAGCTGATACATGAATCGCGCGCTGTCACCGCGAGATCGCGGAAATCGAAGCATTGATTCTGTCGGGGCATACCGACGTTGCGGGACTCTGTCTCGCGCTTTCGGACTGGTCTGCCGAGTTGAAAATCCTCCAGAACGAAAAGCGCACCGGGGAACCGGGCCGGGATCCCAAGCGACGAGGAAGTCTCTGAAAGTCGAAATCGTGCACGCGTGCACCATTTGAGGAGCAATATGAACGGAGGAAAGCGGCCTCGCGCCGGCCGCAAAGCCGTCAAGATCAATCTGGCGGAACTTCAGAAGCTCTCGTCGTTGCAGTGCACCGATGAGGAGATCGCTTCATTTTTTGACGTGAGCGTCCGCACCATCGAGCGACGTAAGAAAAAGCCGGCGTTTGCCGAGGTGATTGAGCGCGGTCGCGCCAAGGGCCGCTTATCGGTGCGCCGAACCCTGTTTTCACAAGCGGCGAACGGGAACATCGCGGCTGCGATATTCCTTGCCAAGAACCTGCTCGGCTACAGGGACTATTTCTCCAACGAGCACAGTGGACCGGACGGTGGTCCGATTCCGCATTCCGTCGTTGAACTGCTTCAGCAGCGGCGCAATCGTCTCGCCAGCGAACGGAAAGGTGGCAACCCATCCGAGGCTCCCTCCAGCGCGCCTTCAGGCCAACCCAACACCACGACCGATGAGAATCCCTCGTAAATCTACGGCTGTCGCTGAAGAAACCGAGATCGCCTGGCTGATCGGCGATACCTACGACGACCCTCTCGCCTTCGTACTTCTGGCCTATCCATGGGGCGAGCCCGGCGAACTGGCAGGCTTCTCCGGCCCCGACCGCTGGCAACGCGAAGTTCTGGAAGACCTGGGACGCGAGGTGCGCGCCCGCGGTTTCGACGGCATCCAGGCGGTGGCGGCCATCCGCATGGCCACAGCAAGCGGGCACGGAATCGGCAAGTCCACATTGGTCGCCTGGATCGTGAACTGGATCATGAGCACCCGGCCGCACTGCCAGGGCACCGTCACCGCCAACACATTCACGCAGCTCGAAACCAAGACCTGGGCAGCGATTCTCAAGTGGACCCGATTGTGCGTCACCAGTCCTGGTTTCAGACCACGGGAAACCGGATCTACCACCGTGATTATCCAGAAACCTGGTTCTGCGCGGCGCAGAGCTGCCGGGAAGAAAACTCGGAGGCCTTCGCCGGCCAGCACGCCGTGAGCTCGACCTCGTTCTACCTGTTCGATGAAGCCAGCTCCATCCCCGACAAAATCTTCGAAGCGGCCGAGGGCGGTCTCACCGACGGTGAACCCATGATCTTCCTGTTCGGGAACCCCACGCGCAGTACCGGCAAGTTCTACCGCTGCACCTACGGAGGGGAGCAGAACCGCTGGAAGGTGCGCTCGATCGATTCGCGCGAGTGCGCGCTGCCGAACAAGGTCCAGATTCAGGAGTGGATCGACGACTACGGGGAAGACAGCGATTTTGTGCGCGTCCGTGTTCGGGGACTTCCGCCGCGCGCTTCCGAGTTGCAGTTCATCGACCAGGAGCGAGTCTGGGTCGCACAGAAACGCCAGATCATCACGCTCCCCGGTGAGCCGCTGATCGCCGGCGTGGACGTGTCCGGCGGTGGCGCGGCCTGGAACGTAGTGCGTTTCCGTCGCGGCATGGATGCGCGCTGTATTCCTCCGATCCGTATTCCAGGTGAGCACACGCGCAACGATCGCGGGGCCTTTCTTGCAAAACTAGCGGAGGTTCTGTCCGAGACGGGCCGGAACCGAGTCTCGATGATGTTCATCGACTCGGCGTTCGGCGCGCCGTACGTCGAACGGCTGAAGATTCTGGGCTTTCAGGACCGGGTGATGGAAGTGAACTTCGGTGGGCAGTCCCCGGACCGGCACCAGGCGAACATGCGGGCCCACATGTGGAATCGCATGAAGGACTGGCTTCTTACGGGTGCCATCCCGGAGCGAGACACGATACTCGAAGTCGGCCTCACCGGCCCGGGGCTCCACATCAACCGGCAGAATCAACTGGTGATCGAGTCCAAACAGGATATGGCCAAGCGCGGTGTGGCGAGTCCCGATGATGCCGATGCGCTGGCGCTCACGTTTGCGCGCCGCGTGGCGCCCGAATCGATTCGCGAAGAAGGGACTCGCTGGAATCCCGCGCCCTATCGAAGCGGGGGGCGTGATGATTGGCTGAAGTACGTCTAGCGATCTCCGAAAACGACTTGTCACGAAGGCTAGACTGAGGCTGTGCCCGCGCGAGAGGTCAAAGCCCGGTTCATCGAGCCGATGCTGCTGCTTCCGTCTCAGAAGCTGCCTGAAGGCACGAACTGGGCCTACGAGCTGAAACTGGACGGTTTCCGCGCGCTCGCGATCAAATCGAACGGCAAGGCGCATCTTCGTTCCCGAAACAACAAGAGCTTCGATAATCGCTATCCAGAAATCGTGAAGGCGCTCGCGTCCATGCCAGACGAGACCGTCATTGACGGCGAAGTCGTCGCCTTGGATACTGCAGGCCGCCCTTCGTTCAACGCGCTACAGAATCATGGCGCCTCGAAAGCACCGCTGCTCTATTACGTCTTCGACGTGCTGATCCTGGCCGGCCAGGATGTTATGTTCGACAAACTCTCGGTTCGACGCGAACGGTTGGCGCGCGAGGTCCTCGCCCGCCTCAGCGATCCGATCCGCGAATCTCCGCGGCTTGAAGCGAGCCTTCCTGATCTGATCACGGCGGTTCGGGGCCAGGGCCTCGAGGGACTCGTCGCCAAACAGCTGGACAGCACCGATGAACCGGGCAAGCGCTTCGGTGCCTGGCAGAAGATGCGGGTCAATCGAGGCCAGGAGTTCGTGATCGGAGGGTACACGGTCGGCGGGCAGTATTTTGACGCCGTGATCTTTGGCTACTACGACGGGGACCGGCTCCTGTACGCGGCGCGGACGCGAACCGGGTTCACGCCGGCGTCCCGCGCCCGGTTATACGAGCGCTTCCGGTCTCTGGAGATTCCCCAGTGTCCCTTCGCGGATCTGCCGGAAGCGAGGGCCGGGCGCTGGGGCCAGGGACTAACTGCAGAAGAGATGAGGGAGTGCCGCTGGCTCAACCCCGTGCTGGTCGGACAGTTCGAGTTCGTGGAATGGACGCCTGACGACCACCTACGGCACTCGCAGTTCGTTGCACTTAGAGACGACAAACCGGCTCGCGGCGTACGGCGCGAGGGCTAAATAGGGCCGACCAGTTCTGAGGCCCCAACGTCACCAATCTTCTATTTGCCATCGAACGGTAATTTCGCGAGCTTAGTGCCGCCTAAACAGAATGCAGGCGTTGGTTGCGACGCGGACGGGCGACCGCGAACCCACTGCCTCCATGTATTGTCAAAACGGCAAGGATGGACCTCAACATGTGCTCTCTACGAACTAAGTTGGAAGAGCAGCAAGCGGCGGCGGAGCTGGCGTATCGTAATGCAGTCTCACTGATGAAGCAGGCACGCGGGAGGGAGTTCGAACGAGCCTGGCGGGTCGCCGAGATCCGGCGCGAATCTTTCCAACGGGCGAATCAAGCGCTGCAGGATCACGATCAGGAGCACCTGTGCCGCGCTCGCGAAGCCGCGGCCGGGCATTGAAGTGCCGCCGCTCGAACGGAGCGCCAATTGGCAGAAGTCATGTGCGCGTTCGAAGGATCTTCCAGGCTTGGACCAGCTCCTGAATCAACCGCGGCGATGGCGGCCGCATCACGTACCGGCAGGCATTGTGCGTCGCTTTGTAGAAAATCTCCAGTTCATGGCGCGGCATCGATTCCAGTTTGCGACGCAATTCCAGCAGTTCGGAAGCCGTGAGCTGCTCCTGGGTGGGCGCATTCGGTCGCCGGGCCATCACGACGGCCAGGGTATCATATTTCGCCTTGTATTCGCCTAGCCGGGAAACTGATTTTGCGGGGAGGATTGCCGAACGCGGTCGTTTTGCAACTGCCCAAAACTGGTCGAAAAATGTGCAACTTGGCGTGCAAGGACGCGGGAAATCAACAGTTTCTCAATCGTTAATCAACACTTTTAGGGCACTTTTTGGCACCAGGGTTGGCTGTTCGAGGCGGATTCTGGTTGATGTCCCGCCGCCCAGCCGCTAACATGACAACCGCAATGAAAACCATTGGCTATGTTCGTGTTTCCACAGACCGCCAAGCCTATTTGGGCGTTTCGCTCGAGGCCCAGGAAGCCAAGATTCGCGCGATGGCCACGGTGCGCAGCGGCGAGCTGGATGAAGTCGTCGTGGACGGCGGAGAGTCCGCCAAGGATCTGAACCGGCCCGGCGTCAAACGGCTACTCGCCCTGGTTGAAGGCGGGAAAGTGGAAGCAGTAATCGTCGCAAAACTGGACCGGCTGACCCGCAGCGTCAAGGACTTGTGCGAGCTGCTGGAACTGTTCGAGAAGCGCAAAGTGGCGCTGATCTCGGTCGCGGAGTCGCTGGACACGGGCTCGGCGGCGGGCAGGTTGGTGATCACGATTATGGGCGCGGTTAGCCAGTGGGAGCGGGAAGCGATCGGGGAACGGACGCGCGACGCTCTCCGCCACAAGCGCAGCCAGGGCAGGCGGGTCGGGAACATCGCGTTCGGCTCCCGGCTGGCCAAGGACGGCGACCACCTGGAAGCGGACCCCGCCGAGCAGGCCGCACTCGCGGAAATCCGCAGGCTGCGCGACAAGGGTCTGACGCTGCGCGGCATCGCGGCGGCCCTGAACCATCGGGAATACCGGACGCGCCGCGGCACGCCGTGGCGGCTGGAGTCCGTCGCACGGGTCGTCAAGCAGGCCGTCCGCTAACACCACTTCCCGTCGTTCGACCGCGACTCCGGCGGGCGCGCCCCGAGCCGAAAGACAAAGGGTTTTGGCACGGACCCTTGAAATTGAGCGAACGACTAACGGTCAGGTAATCAGCGGTTTGCCACCGTCGCACGTAACAAATCGGTACCATTTCGACACTTTATCGCCCGTTTCTCAGTCGACGCAGCCCCGCCGCCGGGAATCGGTTCGCGAACCCAGAGACGGCTTCCCGGCGTCGTGCGCTTCGTAACCTGGTAGCTCCCTGGCGCTCCGGCTAATAATACTCTTCTACTGGCAACAACTTACTAGACTCACACGGCCTGGTACAATCGGAGGCGGCAAGCGGTTCCCATCGTTGCCATATGCGCCGCTTCTAGAAAGGTGTTGCCGTAGATGTTTATCACACATCTGGTTAGCTTGCTCATTCGTTCTGCGATGTTGGCTCCGGCGCGCGTTGGTTCAAATTGGGGCGGCGTTATTTTCACGCTCTTGCTATTTGGGATTACGGAGTTCGCCTTGTGGAAGTGGGGCGATATGAGCGGACGCTGGGTTAGAAACTTCTGGATCGGCCTTGGAGTCGTGGCGGTGGGATGGGGCGGACTGTTCGCTTGTTCAGTTGTATTGACGACGTACGATGACCACCAGAATCTTGTAGGTGCAGCCGCGAGAATCAAGCGCGATGGCATCCGTAAACAAAATGAACTATCTAGTTTCGATTTGGATTGAAATCGTAGGACGAAACGGTGTCGCTGCTTGCAACAAGAATTGGCAAGGCGCCGTGATGATGCCAAGAACGCCAGTCGAGAGTATCGGAGGCTGGCAGCTACGTGGGGATTTTTGATATTCGCGAAGAGTGAGCCGGTGCCCCGCGCGTAAGAAGGAGCATTTCCGATGAACCAACAATCCAAACACAAAGATAAAGGCGGCACGATGGCCGGGCCATCGATCGAGCACCAGCTCCCCGCGTGGCCGTCCTCCATGCCGCTGCTTCGGGCGCGGTGATTTGGATGAAGCAAAGCTGCAGCGTCTGCATATTTGGGGCTGGACCGGCCGGCGCGGCCACGGCCGTCCATCTCGCTGATCTGGGCGTGGACTGCGTGGTACTGGAGCGTCCCGCGGCCAAGAAAAACTGGGGCGGCGAATCGTTTACCGGCGCCATTCGAGAGCCGCTCACGGCGCTCGGGCTGTGGGAGGATTTTCGCGCGGCCGGGCACGTTGCCGGTTACGAGCAGCGCACGACGTGGGGCGCCCCGTCATCGACGAAGGACAGCATCTTCAACCGCTACGGCCATTTCTGGCATGTGGATCGCGAGCGGTTCGACGGCGACTTGCGCCGGGCGGTTCAGGCTCGCGGAATCCCGATTCTCAGTTATCAAAGTCTCGATGAACTGCGCCGGCGACCGGAACGCTGGTGCTTGCGGCTCGACCATGATGGCGAGATCTCCGCCAGATATCTGGTCGATGCCACGGGGCGTGCCTGCGCAGTCGCGAGGAGGCTGGGCGTGCGGCCGCGTCTTTATGACCATTTGATCGCCTTCACGGCGGTTGTTCCGAGGAATGCCGAGTTCAACCACGCCATGATCGTCGAATCGATGCCCCAAGGCTGGTGGTACGCCGCGCCCGTTCCTCAAGGTCACGTCCTGGCGTTTTTCACGGACGCCGACCTGGCGGCGCAACGGCCACGGTTCATGAAAACCGCCGCGGCCAACAGCGCTTTCACTCCGGCGCAGAACGGTCAAGGCTGGATTCCGGTGGGAGACGCCTGCGCGGCGCACGATCCGCTGTGCGGCTGGGGCGTTTTTCGCGCCATGACTAATGGCATGCGCGCAGCCGATGCTATCGCGACATATTTGAACAGCGCGGACGAGGCGCCGCTCGAACATTATTTCGAGCTGTGCCGCGAGCAATTCACGCAGTATCTGGCAGGCCTTTCCAAACATTATTCGTACGAACAACGTTGGCCAAATGCTCCATTTTGGCAGCGGAGGAGCGAACCATGGCGACCCTGAAGACCGTAAAAATATACCCTCCGATCGGAATCGCGCGGATGGGGAACTCGCAGGAATGGTATCTGGGGCCGGAACTGCCCTTCCCCGCTCCGCCGCCCGTGCCGGCGGACGGAAATTACAAGGACTTTCAGTGCCGCATCCGGAGGCAGGCTCAGCGGTTTCGTTTGTGGGGCTATTTCAGCGATGGCACCGATCGCGAACTCACGATTGCGGATGGCAGCATCCAGTGGACGATTCACGTTGCGAACGCTAAAGGCGTGTTTCGCGGCGAACCCGCCGGCGCCCTGATCGATCCGGGTCCGCGCACTCTGAATGGAGCCAATGACAGCGCGACGTTCGCCAACGGCACCTATACATACGCCGGCCAGGTGGTGGAAGTGCCCCTGGGAGACGCCTCGACAGATGCGGACGGGCGGTTGATTGTTCGCGGCGGATTTGGATTCAGCAGCACTCCGGTGGCGAGTAACCCGATCACTTTCTGGTTGGATAACCCGGGATGGCACGACGATGTTTCCGACGGTCCCGTGAACGCAACCATCACCGTCGGCGGTACGCCTTTCGCGGCCGTCGGCGCGTGGGTGATTTGCCCTCCGCCGCGCTACGCCCCGAGCACCTATTCCCCCATCACTTTGTATGACACGCTGCGGCAAATCGCCATCGACCTGGGTTTGCTCGCCGCGCCGGGGGAGCCAGACTTCGGGACGGATATCTGGCCGATCCTCCAACGCGCAATCGGGATGCTGCGAGTATCGGCGCTCACCTTCGGCCCGGGAGATCACGGCTCGCTGAGTAAGGTGATCCCGCCCAGCCCGGGTCAGGACGCCATGCGGGTAGCCATTTTTAATCAGTTGGCGAATCCCAACCCGCCTCCCGCCGGGGGGAACATGCCTCTTCTGAACGCCGGCCTAACGATGCCCACTCTGGGTGAGGCGGATGTCGCGCCCACGCTGCGGCCATTCCAATACGCGCAGATGCAGAGCTGGAGCTTGGGAAATTTTACTACTTCCACCTGGCCGGTGCCCATACCGACCGCGATCACGCCGGACGGGTTGACGCAAGCGGTACTGGAGAATTGCGTCGGCGCGCCTTTCTACCCGGGTATCGAAGCGACGCTGACCCTCAGGGACGGTTCGATCAAGTACATCGAGCCATTTCGTTTCGACCAGACCGGCATGAGTCCGGGGCAAGTCACGAAGGCGATGGCACAGCCCTGGCAGTCCGATTTTACGGCCTGCACCGGGGGCGATGCTCCCGATGGCGCGGACTGGTGGCCGGCGGCGCGGCCCGATTCGGTTTACCCGCAAGGCGCGATCACCGCCCTCGATTGGACGCGCGGCCTGGTCAGTTCGCCTCAGGACATGGTCGACAACTGGTTCCGCCTGGGTTTCATCGTGGATCCGGGCACGGGTCTGGCGATCGAGACGGAACGGAACGTGGTCTGCAAGGACTGCTACATCGTGACCGACCGCAATGAGATCGGCATAGAGGAAGCGAAAGCGGTGATTGCGTCCGGCCAGCCGATCCTCGATGCGTTTTACGTGTTGGTGGAGGGCTTCGCCCCGTCGGCTTTGGGCATCACCACGGCGACCCCCACGCCGGCGCAACTCGAAACTTCGGCGCCGACGATCCAGTTCAGTCCTGTGCCGGCGCAGATGACGAAGGCGGTCCACGACATGCTGCTTGAGGACAACTCCGCGCTGACGACGGCGCAACGGATTACGTTCGGCTATAACATCTCGTTTAGCGGCACCGCCGATTTCGGTCCCGATGTCACTCCGTTCTCGCTTACGGCCAGCACGCAAGGGATTTCGTCCGGCCCCGCGGTGATCGATCTGACGCAGGTCGATGCGCCGTACATGGACCATGGGCCGATTTCGTATCTGAGCAACGACACGCGCGTGTTTAAGCTACAGCCGAATCAGAAATTTCCGGGGACCAGCGTCAAGCTCGGGACCGATCCGATCGCCTTTATCCAGGCGGTGCTTACCGAGTTGCGCACGAATTTGAGTTCCGTGGCGGCGTACGCGACGTTTGAGGCGCTTCCGGCAGGCGAGAATGCCGCCGACGAATTGGAGTGGAACGAAAAAGTGGGCGGTCAGCCGATCTTCAATTTTGCTCTTTGCCGCGTTCGCTATCGCGCCACGACTACGACTGCGTCCAACGTGCGCGTCTTTTTCCGTCTGTTCCAAACGGCGGCGACGGGCACGGAATATAACTCCGGCACGACCTATCGCGTGGGCGGCGGGCCGGGGGTCAAGATACCAGTGCTCGGCATTCAAGGCGGAGAACTGGTGACGATCCCGTTCTTTGCGGAGGCGCGCAAAGCCAATACGGTCAACCTCAACAAGCAGACGGACACGAACAACGTTCGGGACATCAAACCCGCGGCCGCCAGCGCGGAAGCCTACATGTATTACGGGTGCTGGCTGGACATCAATCAGCCCAACGATAAGCGCTTTCCGATTCAGCCATCGCCCATGGACGGCGGACCGTTCACCGGGACGTTGCAGTCCATCGCCGACCTGATTCGCGGCACGCACCAGTGCATGGTGGCGGAAATCAACTTCGACCAGGAGGCGATCACTCCGGCGGGAGTTTCCACGGCCTCGAGCGGTATGCTGTCGCAGCGCAACCTGGCGATCGATAACTCCGAAAATCCGGGAAGCCCCAATTCGCACCGCGTGCAACACACCTTCGAGGTTCATCCGACGACCTCCACGCCCGCGCCCAAGCAAGGGGCGGACGAGATCATGATTGCCTGGGGCAACACCCCGGTGGGCACGCCGGCGACCATTTATCTGCCGGGCGCTCGTGCCGTCGAAATTCTCAGTTTGGCCGGGCGCAGCTTCAACCTGCAAACTTTGGAGCGTGTGGACGATCACACGCTTACTTGCAAGACGGCGGGCGTAACCTACATACCGATTCCCGCGGGCGGCACGCTGGATCTTGCCGGTCTGATCACGCTCGACTTGCCGGAAAACATCCACAAGGGGCAAACCTTCCGCGTGGTGGTGCGCCAGGTGATGGACACGCCGGCCCCTGTGCCGCAGCAACCCGCGAATGGGAATATCCCTGCGCCGCAAATTGCCAGCAGCCTGGCGGTTGCGCCGCCCAAACCCAGCAATGCGCGCCACATTCTTGGAGCATTCCAATTCTCTATCCAGGTGAAGACTGCCAAGGAAATTCTGCCGGGAGATGAGGACGCCTTGACCGCGTTGCAGCGTACCGTAGCCACCATTCCGCTTGAGAATCGCTGGTACCCGGTCTTCAATCGATATATCTCACAGCTTGGCGGGCGCATTGTGGCGTTGGGCGGGAAGCCGGGCGGGCGTCAACCGCAGGGTCCGGGCCACGGACATGAGCCGGGCGAGCCATTTGAGCCCAAGGCGGAGGTCTGCTATGAAGGCAAGATCTGCGGCATTCAGTTTGACCACTTCGGCGACTTCGAAGGCTTCTGGCTCGAAACCGCGCATGGCAAGCGGCGTTTCCGCAGTCGGGAGAAAGAAGTCGAGGAGCTGGTCCGCGTAGCTTGGGAGCAGCGTATTGCCATCCTGGTTATGGTCGACCGGGACGACCACGTCGAACCACAATCTCTCGTGTTGCTCCGGCGTCCCGTGGAATTGTGAACCTCACGGCGGAGAAATGACGGGCATCAAGGGAATTCGATGAGCCGCTGCGTCCGGCGGAGCTCCCGCTCGGTTTGTCTCCGAATGGATCCAGCGTGACCGGGGCATCGCGGTCGCCCTGAACCATCGGGTCTACCGAACCCTCCGCGGCACACCCTGGCGGCTGGAGTCGGTAAGCTGTACTTTCAAGCTAACCTGCTGATAATTCTGCGGTTTGACGCTATCCTGCCCGCTGTAGCGCGTGATAGGCGAAGGTAGAGCGAACCCGCGCGACGCGCCAGAGCATGCTTCTGGGCACAACAGTGTGCATTTTGGCGTGTCGAAACATTTTCACGCGGAATGTCTCGTTCGTTCCCAGGTCGCCGGCCAGTGACGCCACTGGTGGTAACCTCACTTGCTCGCGGAACGGCGCGTCATGGCTGGTCCGTACGGATCACGAGTACTGAGAAAGAACAACTCGACTTCTAAGCGACTTCGGGTTTGGCCTGGATTCCGCGGCCCTAGCGTCTTCGAACTAGTTCGACCGATCTCGTTAGTAAGAGAAAATGAAGACACGTTTAATCGCCAGCCTCGCCGGCGGGTTACTAGGACTCATCCTTGCTGCCCGGTTGAACACCAGCTTGGGCCTCGGTCTGTCACCAACAGTCGCGTTGACCGGATGTTCATTGGCCGGCTTGGCCATCGGGTATGTCGCCAGCATGTTGTTCGACGTATTTGCTCGGGACTCTGGCGAGGATCACGCCGACTCCTAGTTACCCGCCGAGTGCACCCGATAGGCAACGACGCCGCCCTCGGCCCGTACCGGAAGCGGCGCTGTGAAGAAAGGGACGGTTGTTGGTCTACTTTGCGATTCGATAGCTCCGCTCGCCGGCGAAGTTCTTCGAGGATTCCACCTTCTCCCCGCCCTTGCTGCCCAGGATGCTGACGAAGCCGGTCCTGCGGCTGAGAAGTAGATGCTTACTCCCTGCTCATGAATTTCAGCAACGCCGGGAGTACCTGATCCACGTTCTCCAGCTCTTCGGCATGCGTCAAACCCTCGACAAGGATCACCTGTACCGGTGTCCCATCGAGTTTCCCTTCGTAATGTTTGATGCCTTGCATTGCCGCGCTGTTGGCGGTGCCAACCACCCAAAGAGTCGGGCAGCGCACTTCGGTCGGCTCGACCGGTGGCCATTCGAGCAAGGCACTGAGCCACCCCAGCATCACCTTGACCTGGCCACTGCGCCAAGCGGGCTGATCTTTTTCAGGGATCTGAGCGACATCGAGCATGCCAGCGCGGTCAGCATCAATAATGGCCTTCCAACGCTGCTGCATCTCCTGAATCATCCCACGGAAGTTGTCGTCGGCAGATGGTCCAAAGGAGACGCCGATCATGGCGAACCATTCCACACGATTGGAGCGGGCAGCGAGATAACGTCCGATATTGCCGCCGTAGGAGAAGCCCCACAGACTGAAGCGCTGGGCGTGCGCGGCATCGGCCACGGCGAGAATGTCGTCACACAAGAGGTCAATGGAGTACGCTTCAGGATCGATCGGCTTGGCGCTCTCGCCGTTGCCGCGAAGATCGAGAGCGATCACGCAAAACCGAGCGGCAAGGCGGTCAGTCCAACCGGCCTTACGCCACACGTGACGGTCTTGGCCTCCGCCGTGGAGGAGCACAATTGCAGGTCCATTGCCAGCAACCTCGTAGCAGATGCGTGTACCATCTGTAGAAGTCGCGAACTGAGTACTCATGGTCGACCTTTACCAAACAAAGTGAACATTCGCGGGAGCCGTCTGATGGAAGATTATTCAACCAAGTGTAGATCACGCCGACGATTTCACGCGCGCATGCAAACAGCAAGTCAATCTTCAACGATTCTGGGGGCTTTATCCGAAACCAGGGAAATCGTCGGGAGGCGACTCTTTTTTATGAACCCGACAAAACGCAAAAGCCATCCTGTACTTTTGGAACTCTCCTGCCGACTGAAGTAAATATGGGGAGGGAATCTCGCTTCAAGCCCAATCAAGCTGCGACCCTCCGTGTATTGGAATTCAATGCCGTACCTTTCATGCAGGTTAGCGTACTCGACATCTCCGCCAATGGCATGCGCTTGCGCAGTCGCCTCCCGTTAGATTGCGGAGCTTCGGTCGAAATCGAGTTGGATCATGCCACGGTGCGGGGCACGATTTGTCGGTGCCAACCGGAGCGCGATTGCTATGAACTTGGCGTACAGGTCTCCATAACCACGCCGAAGGAAGGGCTTACCGGAAGCTAACTCATAAATGATCAGACCACCTTCTGTGCGCTCGCGGACGGCATGGCCGCCGCTTTCTCCGCCTTGACCGCCGCCCAACGGCACTTCGCCGCATCTGCAATCGCCTCCCGGCGAGCGGCACTTAATCGTCGTTTCTTCGGGGCCGGGGGTGCCGGCGGATCACTCAGAAACACTTAGAGTCTTAAGCGTTTTCCCGTCGGCTTTGCTGAGGAGAAGCGGTATCGCCGCAGTGCATTTTCATCTTACGGAGCAATGCTCGGGAAATCTATTTCTAAAGCGGCGCAGGCGTCTTACAATCTGGCGGACGTCCGGCAAGCTCGAATGATTCTGAGATTTGATCGGCGAATCGTTACTTTGAGCAAAGAGGATGGATGAAGCCGCAAGCAGCAATGATTTCGTTTCCATACTTGCCGGTCCGCATCATCCTGATTTGCATAAATCAAGGATCCTGGCGGGAGACGCCCAGCTTCCGCATCATGGCGTTCAACGTCGTGCGTGGCATCCCGAGACGGGCGGCTGCGGCGCTGATCACGCCACCGGTTTCCCGCAGAACGCGGATGATATATTCACGCTCCATTTCTGCGAGCGTGCCGCCGGTAGTTTCCACTGCATCAGCCCGCAGTTCCCGCGGGAGCCCCGCGGAAGGATGACTGACCTTTCAATGAAGTTCGCGTGCAAGCCGCGCCTCTGTTAAAATCGAAAGGGTTCCGGGGCCTTCCGCGTCTTGCCCGTTCTACCGTTACCAACGGAGAATCCTGTGAAATCCATCTATTTTCTAAGCGTGCTGTCCGGCATCCTTGCTTTCGAGGGGGCGCTGCTGGCCCAGCCCCCGACTCTTTCCTCGATTCCAATTCTTCCGGGCGGCGCGATCATCTTTCAACAGAGTTTTACCACCGGAATGATTGGCTTCACAACCAATCAAACCGCCCGGATCAACGTTCTGAACCTCAACCCCGTCCCGGCCACCGGCACTACGCAACCGGCGAATTGCATTGTCGAAATGCAGTTCTTCGATGACAAGAACAATCTGCTGAAACAAGCCGTCGTTCCCAACTTCGCCCCCTCGACGACAACTTCCCTTGACGTGACACGGGCGACCGTCACTTCTGAAACAGCGGCCCGCGCCGAGATCCGCGGCGTAGTCGTCGTCAATCCAACTCCCACCCCGGTCGAGTCGCCGGCTCCAACAGGTTTTTGCACCGTGATGACAACGTTGGAGGTGTTCGACAACACCGGCAGCACGGTCGCGCTGACCAGCGATACCCGCGCGGTGGGCCTGTCAAGCATCGTGCCGGTCATCGTGCAGCCGCTCAAATAATGCGGGGCTGCGATCTCGTGCGCTCTCTAGTGAATATTGGATGCGCTCGGTTTCAAACACCAGCATTGATGGCTCGGCAACGCCTTGTCCGGCGCGACGTGCGCGCCCTGTTCCGCAACGGTGGCGGCTTTCTCGGTGGTTTCTGAGTTCGTCATGTGAATCATCCTTTTCTGCGCGGGCTTCGCGCATGACTATTCATCGCTCTTGTTGGGGAAACAGCAAGTCAATCTTCAACAAGGAGATTTATCAGAAACCAGGGACATATCGTCGGATCGACTCCCTTTTTTAAGGACCCGACAAAAACGCCAGTGCCCGAGGCCCAATTCATGTGGCTGCGTGGAGAAAAAAAATGCTATACGATCCTGATATGGACGCGACGACCTTCCTTCGCGAGATTAGATTTGCCCTCCGGTCGCTGGCCCGGACTAAGGGACTGGCGCTTACCGTAATCGTCACGCTCGCGTTGGGAATTGGGGCCAACGCGGCGATTTTCACGCTGGTGCGCGGCGTGCTTCTGCGGCCGCTGGTGAACCGCGGCGAGGACCAGCTCGTCTACATGCGTCAGAGCGCGCCGGGGATTGGCGCCGACAACACCAACTTTTCGGTGCCCGAGCTCGACGACCTGCGCGCCAGCGTGAAATCGTTCAGCGAGTTCGGCGATTTTTCGGTGATCGGTTTCAGCATGATCGGACTCGGCGAGCCGCGCGAGCTCAAGGCTGGCGTGGTGGGTGGATCGTATTTCGAGACCATGGGCCTGCATCCGGTGCTCGGCCGGCTCCTGGACATGCGCGACGATGGCCCGAAGGCGGCCGGCGCGATCGTGCTCACCTACCGGTTCTGGATGAGCCAGTTTCACGGCGATCCGTCGGTGCTCGGCAAGACGGTGCGGCTTGAATCGTTCGGTCCGGCGACATCGGGGACGATTGTGGGCGTTCTTGAGCCGTCGGTTCCTTATCCGGCCGACACCGAGATCATCGCCAACATCGTCACCAGCCCGCATCATCTTTCGGCGACCATGGCGAAGGGGCGGGTGCACCGCATGACCGAATTTTTCGGACGCCTGGCTCCCGGCGCAACGCTCGAACAGGCTCGCGCGGAGTTGAATACGGCGTACGGCGCGATGATTCGCGAGCACCGCGAAGCCTACCCGGAGCAGGCGTATTTTAAGATCAGCGCGGTGAAGCTGCGCGACCAGATCACTTCGAAGGCGCGGACCATCCTTCTGGTTTTGATGGGCGCGAGCGTGCTGGTGTTCGTGATCGCCGTTTCAAACGTCGCCAACCTGATTCTGGCGCGGACGGTGAGGCGCGAAAGCGAGCTGGGTATTCGCGCGGCGCTGGGCGCGTCGAACGCGGTGCTGCGGCGAACGCTGCTCGCCGAAAGTTTGATCCTGTGCGGAGCGGGCGCGCTGTTGGGCGTTTTGAGCGCGGAGCCGATGGTTTCGGTTTTGGCACGCTACGCGTCGCGGTTTTCCGTCCGCGCGCTCGATCTGACCGTAGATTCGAGCATGCTGTGGGTGGGCGCACTGCTGGCGATCGTGGCCGCGGTCCTGCTCGCCTATGTTCCGCGGCTGCCGTCGGGAGACTCCTCGCAGGGATTCGGCCTGGCGAACGGAAGCGCGCGCGTCACCGGCTCAACCAGCGGCAAGCAGCGGGCTTTCGCGGTCGTGCAGGTGGCGGCGTCTTTTGTGCTGCTGGCGGGCGCGAGCATGCTGCTCAAAACCCTAATGACGCTGCAGACTGCGCAGACGGGAATGGACACGCGGCAGGTGCTGGCGGTGAACGTGCCGATGATGGTATACGGAAAAACGCAGGATCAGGTGAAGGTGTTTTACCGCGAATGCATCCGGCGCTTGATGCAGCTTCCGAGCGTCGATCAGGTGGCGCTCGGCAGCGCGGTGCCGTGGCGGGACGCGGGGCAGGATCCCGAGTTCCAATTCACGGCGGACGGGCACGTCTCAAATGAAAACGATCCGCGGGCGCGATGGCGCGTGATCTCGCCGGCGTATTTCGCGGCGCTGGGCGTTCCGATTGCCGCGGGCCGGGACTTCGACGATCGCGATCGCAAGGGCAGCGAAGGAGTGGTGATCGTCAGCCAGAGCTGGGCGCAGCGCATGTTCCCTGGCCAGGACGCCGTCGGCCGGCACATGACGTGGAGCGATCCCGTGATGAAATTCGTCGGCGTCGATCCGAAGCCGATGCGGATTGTGGGCGTCGTGCCGGATATCGAAGATATACAGGTCAAGCCGGGTCCCGCGGTGACGGTGTATCAGCCCTTCGAGCAGGCGCTTTTTGGCGGCCGGATGTTCGTTCACACGCATGGCGATCCGTATGCGCTGGTGACGCCGGTGCTGCGCACGGTTCGCGAGATGTCGCCCGACCAGGTGGTTGAGCGCGCAGCGACGCTCGAGGATATTCGCAGCGAGGCGCTGACGCCGGAGCGGCTGAACACGATCGTGTTCGGAGGGTTCGCGGGCGTGGCGCTGTTGATCGCGGTGGTGGGCGTGGCGGGCGTGCTGGCGTTCTCGGTGAGCGGGCGGGTGCGCGAGTTTGGAATCCGCCTGGCGATCGGATCGCAGCCTCGGGATCTGGTGGCGCGAGTGGTGGGCGAAGGCGCGGCGATCGCTGTGATCGGGATTGTGGCAGGGATCGTGGCCGGCGTGGGGCTGATGACGCTCGCGCAGGGGGTGTTGAGCGATGCGCAGTCGCCGGGTGCGATTGTCGTGGCGGGGTCGGGGGTGGTGCTGCTGGCGTCGGCGGTGATCGCGTCGTTCTTGCCGGCGATGCGGGCGGCGAGCGTCGACGTGATGCAAGCGTTGCGGTCGGAGTGAGTATTGCGTTCGTGGTTCGTGGTGCGTAGTTAGGGGTCGAGTGAGCGGAGCAGCAAGGCAAATCTGGCGCGATTATGCCTCAGATCGGACGATTGGCGGGAACGGCCCCTTTTTTGTAGGAACGACGAAACCGGCGAAGCCGAGCTCTCTTCAGCTTTCCCTACTCGTGGCTAACCGTCGGGAATCTGAAGCTTAAGAACGTGCGCGTGCGCGCGGGGCTCGGATTCGCAAAGCACGGCTTTGTCGCTGGTTTCTGTAGTCATTTGAATCATCCTTTTCTGCGCGGCTTCGCGCATGACGATTCATCGCGGGTTCGGAGGAATCGCAAGTCACATTTGTGCGAGATTACGCCTTAGAGCGATGCGCGCAGCGACGAGACCGGGCAACTGGCGGGCGGGAATGCTTTTTTATTGGGGCGACAAAACGCGGCGCTTTCGTCAGTCACGGCCCGCTGGTGGAGCTGCTCCTGGCGCACCTGACGGGTTCGCCACTATACCGGCAGTTCCATTTACAAACTTGCTCTGAACCTCCAACCGCCGGAACAGACTGTCCGGGGATTCGTGAGCACTCCTGCCCTTCCGACATCGCTGATGTCAAGCGCGCGGTGGTGCGGGTGAAGGTTCGGAAATTATTTCCTCCCTACGGTAATTGTTTCTAACTCCGTTAAGAACAGCCAGATTAACAGATACTTTCGCGACTCAGTCGGAAACTTCTGCCGTACTTAGGCGAGACGTAAGCCGGGTTACGCCGAATCCGGCGGGCCTGAGTCGCGACGATGAAAAACAGCACTTTTAGTGCTTTCAGAAGCTTATAGTGCTTAGCACTCGAGCAGTGCCAGGTCTGGAACTCTCCTTGCACGTGTCCCGCATTCACCAGTTTGGTGATTTTTAAGTAATTGCCGACTTCGTAATTTCCGGGGCGCGGCTCCGTGATTCTGCATGTCGGTACACCTGATTCTCTAGTTTTTCCGAAAGACGACTCAACACACCAGGAGGACAACAATGAAGACGCAAACGCTATCCAAGTTCAAATTGCCTATGCTATCTGGGGAGATAATCACGCCGATGAAATCTTTCCTGATCGTCTTGGTGACAATATTGTTACTCTTGATCTTCGCCGCATCTGCGAGTGCCCAGGAGACCATTGCTTTCGGGCCCACGGAGTACAGTCGCAGTGCAGGTCCCCCGGGATACGTTCACCGCAACATTCCAGCACTGCGGCAGTGGCCAACAATGTCAGATCGTGGTGACAAACGGCAACCCCGACGGTAGCAACCGAATTAGTAGCGCTTCCATTTCGCTCAACGGAATGCAAATTGTTGGTCCCAGTGATTTCAATCAGCAGGTGGCCATGATTGTTAAGCCGGTTGCGCTCACCGCCAGCAATCAACTCACAATTACACTCGCCTCGAAGCCTGGAAGTTTTATCATCGTCACTGTGGAGTGCGCAACCTCGCCCGTGATCTTATCGCCAGGCGGCGTGGGAGATAGTGTGCTGAGCGGGACGCTCTACACCGCGCTTACAATCGTCAATACGGGAACAGCCGCGGCGACGAACGTAACGGCAACCGCCATTACGGACACCGACGCTGGGGCGCCTACGTCGCTCACATCTCCAACTTTGCCGATTAACCTGGGTACGATCGGTTCGGGCGGCGGCTCGGCTGTCCTCAACTCGGACTTCACCAGCGGCACTTTTGCCCCAAAGGCCGCTGAAACTCTCAGCGTGAGCGGGACCTACGCCGTGGGCAGTGCTACCTACTGCTTCGCGCTTAGCAGCGATTTCAATATTCCTCCAGCCGCGCCGGGATCTACGACGCTCCAAATTGTTACGCAGCAGGCCTTAACGGTAACCGGAGGCGGATTCCCCCCTCAACAACCGCCCAATTTTGACGATGACGTTAACGGACTGTCTCCTTGGACGGTCCCGATGACCCCGAACGTTCCAGGCACACCATCCCTGGGAACCTCCTTTATGCTGGCTCCCTTTGGCGATCCGGGCAGCATCACCTTCCTAGCCAATAACCACTTAGGGCTTCCGTCCGGCGGGTTCAACGGCGATGCCAGCACGGTCGCGGAGCCGAGCGGCGCCGGCCCGGTCCCAACCCCAAGTGCAACGGGTGGAGGCGTTATCTTCTCCACGGCGAATTGGATCGCAGCTTATTCGACCGACGGCGGCAGCACCTTCAAGCACCTGGATCCGACCACAATCTTCCCGAACGATGTAGTAGGGTTCTGCTGCGACCAAATCGTGCAATATGTCCCGCCCAGAACCACCGCGCCAGACGGCTTCTTCGTCTGGCTCTTGCAGGGCAACGGCTATCGCATCGCGACAGCACGCCCGCAGGACATTGTCAGCAGCGGCGGTACAGCCTGGACCTACTGGGATCTTCCCCCGAGCCTCTTTACTGGCTTTACCAACGAGAACCTCGACACATCGCTCGACTACCCCGACGTGGCAGTGGGGAACAACTTCCTTCACGCGAACTGGGATGCTGGGGTCTCATGCAAGAGCCCTTGCGATTGGGGCCACCAAGTCGTCCGCATCTCATTGGACGCGCTTGCGACTGGTGGATCCATTACTATCGAGTACACGGATCCTGGGGATGGTCGTAATGCTTGGGGCGCCAAGCTCAGCCAGGATTCCGGAAATGGGGTCTTCTGGGCCGGCCAAGACGATAACAGCCACATACGCGCCTTCTCGATGTACGAAGGCAATGGCTTTTATTCCTGGCAGGACGTTCGGAATTTCAAGCTGGCCCACCAGTGGTCTCTCTTCGCTCACACCCGATGGCCAGGACTGGCTGACGAAACTGAGTGGCTTCCCAGGCAACGCCGCCATTGGCAGCACACGGGTAGGCAACCTGGTCTGGTTCGCTTGGAGTGCCGGGACAAACAACTTTTTCCAACAGCCCCACGTCGAGATAGTGACGCTGGACAGCAGCAACAACTTTAACAAGGTTCAACAGTTCCAGATCTGGAACAACAGTTACGCTTTTACTTACCCGGCTCTGGCGACCAACAGCTGTACCGGCGAGGTAGGCCTCTCGTTGGAGTTCGGTGGTGGCGGTAACTACGAAAATCACGTGGTGGGATTCTGGGGCGATTTCGTGGTCTACCAAACTACGAACAGCAACGTCGGCTCGACCAGGTTCGGAGACTACGTAACGATTCGGCAGGCGCCCGGAACGTCAGCTAATCCCGGGAACCTTTTCAGTGCGTTTGGCTACGGACTCAACGCGCCTACCGGCACCGAGACCGGCACACAGACCGATGTCCACTACGTTCTGTTTGGCCGGCCATCGTGCCCTGTAATCCAGTAGAACCAACTTTGAGTGACAGGGGTTCGTTCCCCTGTCACTCCTACCGATGCCGGTTCCAGGCTCTGTTTTCCGCTAGCGTGTCAGCATGCGATCATAAGAATGAATTTGTGCTCCTAAGCAGTCCGCAAATTCTGGCCAGGACGTAACCATGGAGTTTCGGTGCTTCCTAATCGTAATGTTGACGGCCGTCGCGACCTGGATGATGCCAGTGTCTGCCGCTGCTCAAATGACGTCAGCGTTTGGGCCCAAGCAATACACTCGAGCAGCCGGTCCGCCACAAGCCTATACGGAAACGTTCCAGCACTGCGGTAGCGGCCAGCAATGTCAGATCGTGGTAGTGAACGGTAATGGTGACGGTAGCAGCCGGATAACAGCTGCTTCCATCTCGCTCAACGGCGTGCAGATCTTGGGCGCGGGCGATTTCAACCGACAGACGCCGCGGATCGTCAAGCCGGTTTTACTCGCCGACAACAATCAACTTACGATAACAATCGCGTCTCAACCCGGAAGTTTCTTCACCGTTGATGTGGAATGCTCCACATCGCCGGTAGAATTGTCAGCAGGGGCGCCGGGGGAGAGTCTATCGCAGACGCTCCTGACCGCCCTTCCAATCGTCAACCACGGAACTGCAGCCGCAGAAAACGTGACGGCGAGGGCCATCGCACTGAACGGCGGGCGGCTCGCTACTCCGTCGGTGCCATTCAACCTCGGCCCGATAGCTGCCGGCCGGTCGGTGGTCCTCCACGCTGGCTTCAACGGCACCTTTAGTCCTCGCGCGCCCGAAGTTCTCAGCGTGAACGGGACCTACTCGGTGGGAGCCGCTACCTATTGTTTCGTGCTCAGCGTCGCTCTGGCGGTTCCTCCCGCTGCGCCCGGATCCGGGAGCGTTGGTCAAACGAGTGTGGCGCCGAACTCAGTGAGTGGAGGCAGATTCCCGCATCAACCGCTCAACTTTCCCGATAGCGTTAATACTCCGCGTTGGACGGTTCCAATCGCGGGTATGACTACTTTCGAGACCAATCCAGGCGGCCTTCGGGTGAGCATCGATGGCGGCACTGCCGAAGCCACGCCGTTTACCCTGGCTTTATCTCCAGGCCAACATGCCATCACCACCGAGACGATCCAATCCGGTCCGAAGGGCACACGCTATCTGTTCACAGGCTGGAGCGACGGCGGAGCGGCTTCGCATCAGATCAAGGAAGGAGCGGCTGCGACTTATACGGCGACGTTCGCTTACGAGTACCTGTTGACGACCTCGGTGTCGCCGGCGGGCGGCGGAATCATCTCGGTTACACCGCCCTCCTCGGATCTCAGTGGATATTACGAGCGGGGAACGAAAGTCACTGTATCAGCTCGGCCAAGTCCATCCTACGTCTTCAAGGGCTTTGAAGGCGCCCTGAGAGGGCCGGCCAATCCGCAGACGATTACGTTCACTGAGCCGGCATTAGTAATCGCGAACTTCACCGTCGACCAGATTGATGCGGTGTTGCCGTTTGAGCCGGCGGTTGACCGGAAGTCGCCATCGTTCGAGTTGGAGCAGGGGTCGCAGACGGGGACGGGGACGAGGGTGAAGTAGGCGCTGCTGCGCACTGCCTGGCATCGCGAGACTTCTCACATGCGCCCGCCGTCCTCAGCCGCGCGAGCTCGCCTAATTTTTCAAACCAGGACCTTGATTTTGTCGCCCCGACGAGAAAGGGCGAGAGTTGTGTTCCCATTGCCGGCAACCGAAGAACGCGCGGGAAGCCGCAATTGCGGATTTCCGCAAAGACCTCATCGCATGGATTCAGAACCAGACGAAAGCGAAGACAGCGAGTAGTTTTTCAAAGCCGGAAACGCGGAAAGCGAGAGCACGCGGCATCGAATCGGCGGATCGGGGTTTCCCATGTCTTTACCCGATTATCAACAAGACGATGCGCTCACTGCCTCATCCGTCGGGCTTCCCGGAGGTGTGGGCCGGACTTGTTGTGCGTCGACGACGCTGATGAAGGCGAGCGCGATGATGGCGACGAAATTGGGCGCCCGCGCGGTCATGGTTCTGCAATCGGCGTTTTGCCGCTACTGGGGAATAAGGGTAACACCTCGACAAGACGTGCGAGAGCACCTGGAAGCGCCTAGCCTAGCCAGCCCGTTTTGCCACTTGAGGACGGACGCTGTTCGCTTGCGGAATCAACGAGAAAAACCGACATGGACGCAGTCAAGGGCGTGGCCTGAACCCCCGTGAGCGGGGTATTTTCACACTTTGATCCCCCCGCAGCGGGAACGTTTTGATCGGTCCATCGGCTGCCAGCAGCGAGTGAGGAGGATTCGCGCTTCGCGGAAGTCGCCTCACCGGTGCACTTAAGGTTATACGGTAGCATGAGTTCTTGGCTTCGCGGCACGCCTTACGGATGCCGGTGATCTCGGCGGCCGGAATTTTCAGATACTCGAGCCTGGTGGTCGTCGGGCGCCATGCGCTCGAACTCCTGGTGCCAGCGGTGCATTTCATCCGGTTGGAAGCCGGCAGCGCGCATGATGGTAATCCATTTCTCTTTGGTCATGTTTCGTCTCCTATCGATGGAAGTTGGATGCTTCAAGAGGCGCAGAATGGCTCACTGGTGATCTTTGAGGCGCTCGATTTCCAGCCCGATCTCGGCGACACGCCGTTTTAGAACTTCGGCTGCCTCGCCGCTCCTGGGTTGAGCGAGCAACGCGCGGATGTCCGTCAGCTTCAGTCCCTGCGGCAGGCACAGATGCGCTGGAGTCGGGCGAGCTGAACGGGGTCATACCAGCGGTAGTTGCCGAGACTGCGGGGCGGGACCGGCAGCAGCCCGATCCCCTCGTAATAGAGCACGGTGCTGCGGCTCAATCCGCACTGGCGAGCCAACTGCGTTACCGAAAGCATCGTCTTCATTAGTGTCAACCCTAAAGCTCTAGATAGGTCAACAGCTCATATTCTCGCGCTGTGCGCTCCCGGTGTATCGGAATCTCGTGTTCACTCGCCGAACCTTCCGCCCGCGCCAGAGCTGTCGCCCCGGGGCCAATCCATCCAGGTCAAGGAGAGTACACTATTCGGCAAGGAGTCGTACTGAACTCGCAGGCGCCGCTCAGCGATGGGCAAGACACGTTTGCGAGGGCCAAGTCAGTAAAGGGAAAGGGGACACAATCCTATGAAGCGGTCACAAACTAATAATGTCCTGCGAATCCCAATGAATCTGCTGGGACTCGCCGCGGTTCTTATTTTGGCGCTACCCCTCGCGGGTCAGACGGGCGCGCCGGCCAGGAATCCTTTTGCGCAGTTGCGTTATCGGCACATCGGCCCCGGCGGGAATCGAACCTCCGCCGTCGTCGGCGAGCCGGGCAACCCGATGGTCATGTGGGTGGGCGCGTCGGATGGCGGCATTTGGAAGACCACCGACGGCGGCGTGCGCTGGAAGCCGGTATTCGATGATCAGGACGTCTCGGCCATCGGCGCGCTGGCGGTGGCTCCCTCGGCCCACAATATCGTCTGGGCCGGCACCGGCGAGACCTGGATCATACGTCCGGATTATTCGCTCGGCAATGGCATCTACAAATCCACGGACGGAGGCGAAACCTGGCAGCACATGGGCCTGGACCTCACCGGCCACATCGGCCGCATCGTCGTCGATCCGCATAATCCCAACGTCGTCTTCGCCTGTGCGGTGGGGCAGATGTACCGCCCGCAACGCGAGCGCGGGATCTTCCGCACCACCGACGGAGGGAAGACCTGGCAACAGGTCTTGTTCGTGAACGAAGATACCGGCTGTTCGGAATTGTCCATGGATCCGCATGATCCGCAGACCTTATTCGCGGGCATGTGGCAGGTAGCGATCCATACCTGGGATCTTCATAGCGGCGGCCCGGGCAGCGGCGTGTACGTATCGCATGACGGAGGCAGCACATGGAGCAAACTCGCGGGCCGCGGTTTGCCGCCGGCAGGCAAGGCTTTGGGTAAAACCGCGGTGCAGGTGGCCCCAACCGATTCCAACCGGGTCTATGCACTGATTCAGGAGGACACCCCGCGCTTTTATCGCTCCGATGATCGCGGCAGGACGTGGAAATTGGTGAACCAGGAACACATCCTCGCGGAGCGCTCGCCGTATTACACGCGCTTCGCCGTCGCGCCGGACAATGAAGACTTCATTCTGTTTGTCGCCGTCGCCGTCTCTTATTCCCGCGATGGCGGCCTTACGCTGGCCAACGACATCGCCAAGCCCGGCGGAGATTGCCATGACGTTCTGGATCGATCCCACCGATGCGAGCCGCATCATGATCTCGCACGACCACGGGATGAGCCTCAGCTTGAACCGCGCCAAAAGCTATCAGACCTACGATTTTCCAATCGCGCAGATGTACCACGTCTACACCGATGACCAGATCCCGTATTTCGTTTATGGCAATCGCCAAGATGAACCCACCTTCCGCGGTCCCAGCAACAGCCTGCAAGTCGCGTTCGGCGGCGGCGCGTTCGGAAGCGGGATCAGCGCAGCCGATTGGACCCAGGTGGGGGGATGCGAGCCCGGATTTACGATTCCCGATCCGGTGGACAACAACGTTGTCTGGTCGGGGTGCTACAACGGCGACTTGACTCGGGTGGACCTCCGGACAGGACAGGCGCGGTGGGTTTCCGCATGGCCGGAAGCAACGTATGGCTGGGCGCCCAAAGACGTCAAGTACCGCTGGCACTGGACCATGCCGATTGCGATTTCTCCGCACGATCATAACCGCGTTTACGTCGGCAGCCAGTTCGTGCACGAGACCACCAACGGCGGCCAGTCCTGGAAAGTGATCAGCCCGGATCTGACGCTGAACGACAAGAGTCACGAGGAGAACTCGGGCGGTGTTCATCCCGACAATCTCATGACGTTCGAAGGCGCTGTGTTGTACGCAATCGCGGAATCGCCGGTGCAGGCCGGCATCATCTGGACCGGCAGCACCGATGGCCAGGTGAATGTCACCAGGGACGGCGGGAAGAGCTGGACGGACGTGACTAAAAATATGCTGGACCTGCCGCCGTGGGGCACTATCTGGAATATTGAGCCCTCCCATTTCGATGCCGGCACGGCCTATGTCGTCGACAATCTGGAGCAGGGCGCGGGCGATTACAATGCCTACGTTTACAAAACGACCGATTATGGCCAGAGCTGGAAAATGATCAGCGCGGGCATCCCGAAATCGGTGAACAGCAGTGCCCACGCCATCGTGGAAGATCCGGTGCGTAAGGGCATGCTCTTTTTAGGCACCGACAATTTCATTTACGTCACCTGGGACGATGGCGCGCACTGGACGCTCTTGCGGAACAATATGCCGCCGGCTCCGATTTATTGGCTCACGATTCAGAAGCATTATAACGACTTGGTGGTGGCGACTTACGGCCGCGGGTTCTGGATATTGGACGACATAACTGCGCTGCGCGACTATGACCAGGCGCAGCAATCCGACGCGTACTTCTTGAAGCCGCGGGCGGCGTATCGCTACCGGCGGACCAACGCCACTCACGCGATTGATGTCAACAATCACGTAGTGGGACAGAATCCTCCGGCCGGCGCCGACTTAAACTACTTTTTGAAAACGCCGGGCAAGAAAGTGGAACTCTCGATTGCCGGGCCCAACAACGAACCCACCCGCAAACTGACCGGCTCTTCGGAAGCAGGTATCAACCGGGTCTGGTGGGATCTCCGCTACGATCCCCCGGTCGTCGTGAAAATTCGCAACAGCCCGCCGGGCGAGCCGTGGGTAACTACCGGGCCGGAAGGGTGGCGGCCTCTGGTTCATTGGCGCAACGAGACTACCGGTCCGCTGGTCGCGCCCGGAACTTACACGGTGAAGCTGAGCGTGGATGGCAAAGAGTTCACCCAAAAAATTGAGGTTCTGCGCGATCCGCACGATGTGGCGAGCACGCAGGAGATCAAGGCCAATACGCAATTCCTGCTGCAGTTGCGCGACGAAATGAATCAATCCGCCGCGATGATCAACCGCATTGAATGGACACGGAAGCAGATCGCCGATCTTACCACCATGCTTCGCGATGACCCCAAATCGGCGGATGTGATCGAGGCGGCGAAGAAGCTCGACCAACGGATTCAGGAGGTCGAGTCAAAATTCTTTCCGCTCTCTCTGACCGGGCGGACCGAAGACGCATTCCGCGCCCCGACGGTGCTTTACGGCAAGCTGACGAATCTGGCTTTCCTGGTGGAGGGCGGGTCCGACCTGCCGCCGACGGATCAATCCGTCGAACTCAATAAGCAGTTGCAGCATCAACTCGCGGATGCGAACGATGCCGTCGAGACCATCTACGTCTCGGCCGTCGCGCAATTCAACGCCATGGCGAAGGCTCGCGGGATCTCCATGGGACTGCAACCATAACTTGCAATCGATCGGGTTCGCGAGCGAGCCCCCGGCGGCTTGCGAAAACTCTTACAATTCGCGGGATTGTGAAACATGCTCATTTCCCGGGCTAAGTTGTTATTCCGCAAGGGCTTGTATTTGCACCCAGCGACACTATTCTATCGTTATACTCGATACAGTTGCGAACTGCACGGGTGTCCGTGCAGATAGCAACTGAACCAGCCCTATTCGGGCGGGATTCGGAGGCAGCCAACTGTACCTGGTGACCACTTCGGCGGGCTTTGCAGCCTACCGTGAGCGGCGTTTATCAGGATCGATCGTGACCCTTCTATCGCGCGGCGCAACGAAAGGGCGCACTCTGGCCCGCATGTACACGCAACGCAGTCTCAGAAAGGGTCCTTTTCGAAACATTCAGCGTAAGCGGCTCGCCGCCTAGCTAGCGAAATGCGTCTTAACCGCCTCGCCGACTTCCCGCGGGCCGGTTTGATCCGGGCCAAAGTGGTTGAGGTTGGGAAACTGCTTGACTGGGACCGCTGGAAGCACATCCGACAGCATCTCGACTGTCGCTGCAACCCACGGAAGGTCGCTCTTCCCGCCGCTCAGCAAGAGAACGTCTGCGGATACCTCCCGGTAATTTCCGTAGGTGTTGTCCAGCCGCGCAATCTCATGATGTTCCTGCAAGTTACTTTCGAGCAGATTTAGTTTTTGGCGTAATGCCTGTCGTTTGATCACAAGCGGCATCAGCAACTTCAGCAGCCAGCGAGGCGTATTTCTCGCACGAGCCGGGCCAACGGCGGCGGAGAACTCAACGAAGGCATCAAGTCGCTTGTTTTGGGCGAGGAGGCGCTCGTACTTGCCCAAGTCGTCGGTATAGAACCATTCACAGAGATGCCCGGTTCGTAAACGGCAACCTTCTTCACCAACGCATTGTCTCGCGCCGTTTCCAGCGCGATTAGTCCGCCATAGCTGTGTCCAAAAAGGAAGGTTGCATGGGTTTTCTTCTGCAGCGCAATCACATCCTCGCGTTCGATGGCCATGCAATACTCGGAATCCTGCGGGCCGCTGCCCCCCCGCCCCCGTCGCTCTAGCGTGTGCACGGTGAAGCTTTCAGCAACCACATCAGCGAACGTGTCGAAGTCAGCCGCGATCGAGAGCACGCCTGGTATGACGATGACGGCAGGACCGGACCCCACAGTTCGGTAACCGATCGTCGCACCGTTCGCGGAAGTGAAGGCTTGGCTTCTTTCCATTTGCATCAGGATCGCAGCAGCATCGGACAGTTCATAGCGCAATTATGTCATCGTTTCGTGGATGGTACCTCAGAGGCGAGTATCTCGCGCCAAGCCGCTATCGTCCCTTGTCTCATAAACGGTCCTTTGTGCAAACGCATCGAGTTGCTGGGTAACCGTCTGAAGCAAGTTCTGAAATAAAATCATGCGTTGGGAGACCGCACCCAGAAACTCACGCCAGAGATGATGGCCCTCGATCTGCGCCGCGTCCATGCCGCTCAGTTGCTTCCGTCGGTCCGCCGTCAGTGAAACGGACGCACCTCGACCGACGCCCGACAGGCGACGGCGGCCTTGCGCCCCCACGCCAGCGCCTCGTCCAGGTCAGCGGCTTCCAGCACCCAAAAACCGCCAATGTGTTCCTTGGTCTCCGCGTACGGCCCGTCGGTGATGAGCACCTTACCTGCGGGCTGCAACCGCAGCGACCTCGCGCTGCTTTCCGGTTGCAGGCCGCCAACAAAAACCCTGACACCAGCAGCCTTCATCTCGTCGTTGAGCGCGTCTATTTCGCGGCCCATCGCTTCGTCCTCTGAGACGGCCGGGTCGTAGTTCTCGGGGCGGTAAATAGCCACCAAATACTGTGTCATGACTTCTCCTGTATCGGTCTTCGGGGCCGGTTGCCGTGCCTTCACTATATAGACGAACGGCCGGACCGGAATTCGACGCGGGCTTAGCGGTGGTCTTACCTCCGACGGGGGCACCCGCGGGGTTGCCAGGTAAACCCGCAAACCCTTGAGGCTTGAAGTCGGAGTCCCTGCCCGGCGAATAATCAATGCCGATGTAACGACCAAAAGTGTTGCCGCTCACATCGCCGTTCCTCCAACCAGACACTTTCGCATGTTTTGTATCCTCGCATTTAGCGATTCGGTGCGAAATACTGTACCTCATACTGAGAACAGCCTTTACTCGCCAGCTATAACACGCTCTCTCAGATCGGAGTAGGCTTAGGCCATGAGCAACATTGAGGAGTTTTACAAGAATTGCAAGACGTTCAGGGAGCAACTCACTCAGATTGAACATCACATCAAAGCTCACAACATCTACACCGCGTTTGACTTCGCTAGGTTGCACTCCGATTTGACCGAATACGAAGTGTGGGCGCAAGCTAACACTCGCACAATTGATGCGGCTCTGAAGCCCGCATAGCACTCGTAATATACGCCATCTTCGGCGGTTTATCGTCTGAGGCGCCCGTGGGCGGCGGTCCAGCAGCTGTCATTGGTGGCGCGTAGGGGGCGGATGGCCGACCAGCCGGACGGAATCGAGCCGTCGCCAGTTCGACGCGCACGAACAGGTGCATGGCTGCACTCGGATGGAATCCTGCGAAGATCTCAGCCAGAGTCAATTGACTCGCTCCCGCTGAAGATCGGGCCGTGCCAAGCAGGGTCGATAATGTAAAATCTGGCTGACCTAAAGGCACGCTAGTATACGAGTACGTTCCGCCGCTAATGGAAGGGCTGGCGGGTTGGTCGCCGCTCAAGTTCGCCAATCTGACCGTTCTCCACGAGTGATTGTCAAAAGCGGACACTTGCGGTGATGCGATCCTCGCGGTACGTCAACAGTCTCAGTCACTTCCCCAGTCGCTTCAAGCGGACCTCCGCTTGCATACGGACAAGCCGATGCTCACCCTCCTGAGGGACATGCGTTGCTCTTTGCGCACGTTGCGCAGAATGCCCGGTTTCAGCATCGTGGCTTTGTTGGTCCTCGCTCTCGGCATCGGAGCGAACACGGCGATCTTCAGCGTCGTCAATTCGGTGGTACTGCGTCCGTTGCCGTATCCCGGCTCCGATCGCCTCGCGCTGATCTGGGAAACGGACTTGAAGGACGGTATCAAGCGCGAAGGGCCGTCTGGGCCGAATTTCCTCGACTGGAAGGAGCAGAGTCAATCCTTCGAAGAGATGGCGTTGCTTGAGGTCGGCACTGGCACTCTGACCGGCGATGGCGAGCCCGAGCAGGTCGTCGGTCTGCGCGTAACCACGAATTTCCTTTCGATGCTTGGTGCTCGAACCGTTCTTGGACGCGGGTTTACGGCGGGTGAGGGCGAAGGTCAAGCACGGTACCCAGTCGCAGTTCTCACGAACGGGTTCTGGAAGCGGCGCTTTGGATCGGACCCTCGCGTTATCGGAAGAACCTTTTACATGAATAGCGAGCCGTACACCGTGATCGGGGTGCTGGCTCCCGATTTCTGGCAGTCGCTCCCCACCGACCTTTACGTGCCATGGCCGGTCGCGCAACTGCGCGCCAAGAGCCGCGTCGACCACGATTTCGGTGTCGTCGCGCGACTGAAGCCAAGCGTCACTTTCGCGCAAGCGCAGTCCGAGTTGAGCACCATCGCTCGCCGCATCGATGCTCAGACGCCTCGGCTGGCAGGCTGGGATGTGACCGTGGTTGGGATGAAACAGGCGCTCTTCGAATACATTCGGCCCGCATTACTGTTGCTGTTGGGGGCAGTGGGACTTCTCCTGTTGTTGGCGTGTGTGAATGTGGCGAGTCTACTGCTGGCGCGCGTCACAGGACGACGCAAAGAGTTGGGGATTCGGGCGGCATTAGGCGCACGGCCGGGCCGCCTGATTGCGCAGATTCTCAGTGAGAGCCTCCTGCTTAGCCTGATGGGAGGCGCGCTTGGAGTCTTCTTCGCCGTCTGGGGCGTCGATCTTCTGAGCGCGGTCCTGCCCAACACACTGCCGATGGTCGACGCCGGAGCCGAGATCGTTCGTCCGGCCATAGGCTGGATGGCCGGGCGCTGGCCTTCGCGCTCCTGATCTCGATCGGAGCTGCGCTGATTTTCGGATTGATTCCGGCACTGCGCGGGGCCGGAGCCGGGGCGCGAATGCGTA
>CAWJHI010000040.1:0-92671 GCA_963842485.1 Terriglobia bacterium
ACAAGAACCAGGGGATAGCGTAGCTTAAGGGCTCGCAGAGAAATACGTCGAGGCGAGCAGGCTCCTTGAACGCGGGACTTTCCGCGATGCCGCGAGCGGAAGTGTCCCCCAGGTTGTTTTCGCGGAAAAAGGGGGTTCGCATGCAAAAAATTCTCCGACATCTTTTTTTACCTGATCGTCGCGGTACTTCTTTTGTCGGCGGCGTACGCTCAGGTCGACGTTTCGACAGCAACGCTCAAGGGCACGGTTTACGATCCGAACGCAGCGGTCATCCCCGGCGCGACCATCGTGGTGACGAGCCTGGATCGCGGTGTCACCCAGACAGTGACCGCCGGCGACGATGGATCTTACCAAGTCCCGTTGCTTCCGCCCGGCTTTTATCGCGTTGAGGTCCGCGCGGAGGGATTTGACAAGGCGGTGGCGCAACGGGTGGAGTTGACCATCGGCCAATCCGCAGTCTTCGACGTTCATCTTCAAATCGGTTCCGTGAAGAGTGAGGTGATCGTCACGGAGGCGGTTCCGTTGATTGAGGCCGAAAAAACGCAGCAGGCCAATACGCTCGGCAGCGTTCAGATCGGCAATCTTCCGAATATCACGCGCAACTTCACGGATTCGGTGTTTACCCTGCCCGGCGTTTCCAGCTCCGACGCCCCACGCGCGCAATTTCCCGGCTATTCGGGATTCGTCACGTCCGGGTTCTCGGTGGGCGGGAGCAATGGGCGGAACAACCTGGTGACGTTCGACGGCGGCGAGAACGACTACGGCTCGGGACAGCTTCGCACGCCCAATATCAGCGTGGAATCGGTTCAGGAGTTCCAGGTGAATCGCAGCGCCTTCGCCGCCGAGTTCGGATTTACCTCCGGCACGGCCGTCAACGTCATCACCAAGAGCGGCGGCAACCAGTGGCACGGCAGCGGCTATGCGTTTTTCCGCGATCAGAACACCGAGGCGAGGAACTTCTTCGACAGCTACCGCGACCAAGCCGTTCGACCAGAGCTTCTTCCCTGGCGTCACCTTCGGCGGTCCGATCATCAAGAACAAATTGTTTTTCTTCACTTCCTATGAGTACCGGAAGATCGATACGCCGGAATTCCGGAATTACCTTAGCTCACCGGAGGCGTTGGGAATCAACGGAAGTCCCGATCAGCTCAATTACGTAAACCTGCTGGCAGCCTCGGGCGACCCCACGCTGCAGGGCCTCGCCGGATTTTTCAAACAGGCTCTGGTGCCGCTGGCCAATCCCAACGTCGCGAAGCTTCTGGGTGCGAACAACGGCGTCTTTACGGACACTACTGGAAGCCATGACTGGGTGACCCGCATCGACTATCAAATCAGAGAAAAAGACACGCTGACGGCGCGCTTCTCACTGGAGCATTGGGACTACACCAACATCGGTTCATCGACGTTGTATGCATCGAGCGACGCGGCCAGTACTTATGACCGTGATTACACGCTTCTGGGCACCTGGAGCCATATTTTCAACGCGCAAATTGTCAATCAGCTCCGCGTACAGGTGGTTCCGCGCAACTCAGCCAATCAGGTCCCGTTCAGCTCCGGCACGACGGAGCTGTCTCTAGGAAACCTGGGGGTGTTCAATCAAAGCTACACCGATCCTTACAATGCGCACCAGCAACGCTATCAGTTTGAAGACAGCCTCACGTGGATGAAAGGCAACCATACCCTTAAATTCGGAGCTTCCTACCGGCCGGTGAATTACACGGTCCAGAACAACCTGTGGTTTGGGGGAGAGTTCGATTTCTTTGAGGGTACCCTTCCTCTGATCACGCTGGTTCCTACCGCTGCTCAAGGCGACCTGGTTGGGTTTAACCTTCAGCACGGTTATCCCGCCACCGGCCCTCCGGCTACCAATCTGAGCGCTCTGGAATCGTTCTCACTCGGCCTGCCGGTCGACTACCGGCAAGGATTCGGCAATCCCTTATGGCAGGGTTGGGCCAACTATCTCGGAGTATTCGCCCAGGATTCCTGGAAAGCCACTTCCCGGTTGACCGTCAACTACGGGCTGCGGATGGACTACGATGCCGAACCTTCGCCCGTTCCGCACAACGTGTATTTCTCGCCACGTCTGGGATTTGCGTGGGATCCGTTTGGCGATCAGAAGACCATTATTCGCGCCGGATCGGGAATCTTCGTGGCACCCGTCAACTTCATGATTCCCTACCTGACGAATCTTCTGAACGACAGCGGAAAATACATCAATCAGTACGCTACGGTCCTCAGCGCCACCGATCCGACGGTGCTGGAGCTGTGGGGCATGGGCTTACAGAGCGGAAAACTTCCTTTCGGCCAGTTGACCGCTGCGGATCTCGGGGCATTCGGCATCACTACGGGACCGGGAGGCAATGGCCGGGTGATTTTCGATCTCGCGCCGAATTACAAGAATACCTACACGATTCAGGCGAGCTTAAGCATCGCCCGCCAGTTGAGTTCCAGCATGTCTCTTGAAGTCGGATACCAGATGTACCGCGGCGTTCACATTCCGCTGGATCAGGAAACCAACTTCAAGGAAACCGGCGTGATCGATCCCGAGTGGGGTCCGCAATACACGGCCATCAACCCGTCCATCACGCAAAACAACACCTATTCGTCGGTGGGCAACTCCATCTACAACGGCTTGACGACGTCGTTGACCAAGCGCTACAGCAATCACCTGCAGGGCCAGATCAACTACACGTTCAGCAAAGCCATCGATGACGCGACCGACTTCAACTCTCAGTTCGCTTCGTTCTTCCCGACGCGCCTGTACATGGAACGCGGGATCTCCGACTACAACGTCGCGCACAACTTCTCGGCGAATGCGGTCTATTCCACTCCTTTCAAGAGCGGCACGGGTCAGAATTTCCTGTCGCGCGCGCTCGCGGATATCACGCTCTCTCCGATCGTCTACCTGCGCAGCGGGATTCCGTTCTCGATTCGCGTTCCCGGCGCCGAAAACGGGACGCTGGGGCATTCGCTGTACGCGCGGCCGTGGTACGTCGCGCGGAACACGGGCATCGGACCGGATTTCTATGATTTCAATCTGCGGCTCAACAAGGCGTTCTACGTTAATCGCGAGCGAGGAATCCGTTTCGACGCGCTGATCGAAGGAACGAACTTATTGAATCACACCAACTTCAGCTCGGTGAACGATCAGTTCGCCGTGAACGATCCGTTCCTGCTGACCGGGCCCTTCGACGTACACGGGAACAAGAATCTCCCGTCATCGGATCCGCTCGGTTTCACTTCCGCGTTCGCGGGACGCCAGATTCAATTCGGTCTGAAACTGATCTGGTGACGTGTGCAAAGGGGCGCCCGGCTGTTCGGGCGCCCTTCCATTTAAAGGAGGGAGCAGGGTGGCCATCGAAATCGCGAGCGAGCGGCTGCGGGTGCCGCGGGACAAAGCGAACGACTATACGGAGCAAATGGCTGCCGAGCGGCGGGACTTCGTCACGGCTCACACCGGAGCCGATTTATCGCATGTCGCGCGATACTCTTTCGATCCGGCGATGGTGCGTGGGAACATCGAACATTTTGTGGGGGTGGCGCAGGTTCCCATCGGGATCGCGGGACCGATCCATGTCTGCGGCGAATACGCGCAGGGAGATTATTACGTTCCGCTCGCCACGACGGAGGGGACCCTGGTAGCCAGCTACAACCGCGGCATGCGGCTGGTCACGGAGTGCGGCGGCGTAAAGACCACCATCGTCGAGCAGTCCATGCAGCGGGCGCCGGTCTTTATCTGCGCCGACGCAGTGGAAGCGCGAGAGTTCGGCCGGTGGGTCGGGGAAAATTTCGAAAGCATTAAGCAAGAGGCCGAGGCGACCACGCGGTTCGGCAAGCTGGTCGACATCGGCCAATATCAGGTGGGACCGCTGCGCTATCTGCGGTTCAACTATACAACTGGTGACGCCGCGGGCCAGAATATGACCGGCCGGGCGACGTGGGCTGCCTGCGAATGGATCCAACGCGTTTATCCCGGCAAGTTAAAGTACATTCTTTCGGGCGGCCTGGATACGGACAAAAAACATTCTCATCTCAACACGATTTTGACCCGCGGCAAACGCGTCGTGGCGGAAGCCGTGCTTCGAAAGGATCTGCTGAAGAGCCTGATGGGTGTCGATACCAGAGACCTCTTCTACTCTCGTCAGATTCACCAGACGGGTGCATTTCTCGCCGGGTCGGCAAATAATGGAGCGCACGCGGCCAATGGGCTGGCGGCACTTTTCATCGCGACCGGCCAGGATGCGGCCAACGTTTCCGAGTCTCATGCCGGGATCAACTACTGCCAGCTTCTGGAGAATGGCGACTACTATTGGTCGGTGACGTTGCCTGCATTGATCGTGGCAACCTGCGGCGGCGGCACGGGACTGGCTACGCAGAGACAATGCCTGGAAATTCTGGATTGTTACGGAACCGGCAAGGCCAACAAATTCGCAGAAATCTGCGCAGCCACGATACTGGCCGGTGAGACGTCGCTCGCCTGTGCCGTGCTCCATGGAGACTGGGTTTCGAGCCACGAGTTACTGGGCCGCAACCGGCCTTGAACGCGCGGTGCTGCACAGGCACGCGATCGCTTGAGGGCGAATTGTTTTTTCTTCAAAAGAAGAGATTCCGATAATTTTGACGTTCCATTTCAGGGTTTCGATGGGAAGAGGACGTACCGAAGTATCGTGGGGTATAAGAGCGATTTTGCGATGCTTTCAGAGGGTCTGTGATGTTGGCGCAGTCTCAATAAATGCGGCGTTTGCCTCTCTTATCCTACGGAGATTTCATCTTCCTTCCCGTGTCGTGGCGCCACCGGAGAAGTGATCGGCAAAGGCGTGCAGATCCCGGGCGGTTCCGGCGCCGGTCATGGGGATCCCATGGCCGCTTGCGAGCACTCGAGGCTCGACCCTCGCGAATGCGGCAACGGACGCCTTCGCTGCCTGCCAGTTCCACGTTGCCACGGACGGCGGTCGAGCGATGCTCTGCTTGTTCCTCAGCAGATCCCAAAGAGAATCGACGTCCACTGTCAAGCAGGCGTCGCCCGTGATCAACACACGGTCGCTCTTGTGGAAGAACGCGACGTGGCCCGGTGTATGGCCGGGCGTGGGAATGCACTCCCAGTCGGGGAGACCGGGAACGCCATCACCCGGGACATACCCACGCGCGGCGTCGCCCAAATTGAACTTTGAGGCGAACCGCTCGGTCACTCGCGAAAAGAAGCGTGCCAGCCGCGGATCCTGCGAAAGCATGATCAGGACCCCGAGAGGGAGCATGAACCAGCCCACCCGCGGGTCCGGCTTTTTCGGCGGTTCCATCAGCAGAGGTGGCGTTCCAGTGACGAAGGGTAGATCGTCAGGATGCACGTAAATTGGAACGCTCCACTCTCGCGACAGCACCAGGGCCGAGCCGGCGTGATCTTCGTGAAAATGCGTCAGCAAGATCGAAGCGGGGCGGACGGCTCCGAACAACGATACCGCGGTGTCCTGGATCAACCGGCCGCATTTGGGCATTCCGGTATCGATCAAGGCCCACGACGCTCCGGATCGCACGAGGTAGACATTAGCCCAGAAGGTCTGAAGCCAGTACACGCCCGCGGCAATTTCCTTTGGCTGAGGGGCGATCACTTCCTCCTTCGGCGAATCGCGTTACCCGGGATTTCCGTTTTGGCTTTCCGTACGGCGTCAGTATACACCCGACCGCCTCTGCTGGCGCCTTGAGATCGAAGCGCAGGCTCATCGTGGCGTGGTGGGGCATGGTGGGGCACGGTGGGGCCCGGCGTGCGCCGTTGCCGGGCGTTTTCGTTTTGCCTCCTCGTTCCGCGGCTGTATCTTGGATAAGGTGGTACGAGTGATTGTCCGTTCCTGGCAGCGGCAGTCCGGGCGAGAGGGTGTGCCGAAAGAAAACTCAGACTACAATAGGAACCCTGGCTCATATGACCTTTCGAGTGCGAGTACTGTTGCTGGCAGGAAGCAGCGCGCTGGTATCGGCGGCGGTTCCGGATGGCTCCGATCTGTACGTCAAGAATTGCGCGATTTGCCATGAGGCTCTGTCGCCGCCCAATCAGAACCACTCGGTGCTGGGAGCCATGGGGTCCGAGCATATCGTTTACGCCCTCACGGCCGGATCGATGCGCGTCCAAGGCTCGCGCCTCTCCGGCGCCGAACACGCAGCCATTGCGGAATACCTTACCGGCAAGGCCGTTGAGATCCAGAAACACGCAGCCGCCGGCCTGTGTCCAGGCGACCCGCCGAAGAGTTTTTCCGGACCGCAATGGAACGGGTGGGGCGTCGATCTGGAGAACAGCCGCTTCCAGCCAGCCGATGCCGCTCAATTGCCGGCCGACCAGGTCCCGAAGCTGAAGCTGAAGTGGGCGTTTGCATTTCCAGGTGCGATCGGCGCGTATTCCCAGCCGGTGGTCGCCGGCGGGCGGGTGTTCACCGGTAGCGCCGGCGGAGTGGTTTATTCCCTCGACGCTGCGACCGGCTGCACCTACTGGAGCTTCGAGGCGGGGTCCGGGGTCCGAAGCGCGATCACCATCGGCCCCGGCGGAATCGCGTACTTCGGGGATCTACACGCCAGCGTCTACGCGCTCGACGCCAGGACCGGCAAGCTGATGTGGAAGACGCTGGTGGAAGAGTATCCCTATGCGCGCGTCACCGGCGCTCCGAAGCTTTATGAGGGCCGCCTGTACGTCCCGGTCGCGTCCCGCGATGAATGGATTTCGACGGACCCGAGTTTTGAATGCTGCAAGTTTCGCGGCAGCGTGGTCCAGCTGGATGCCAAGACCGGCAAGCAAATCTGGAAAACCTACACGATCGCCCAACCCGCCAAGCCCACCGGCAAGAGCAAAACCGGCACGCAGCTGTGGGGACCTTCCGGCGTAGGCGTATGGAATTCGCCGGCGATCGACGCGAAACGAAAATTGCTGTACGTGGGAACCGGCGACGGCTATTCCAACCCCGCACCGCCCACCAGCGACGCCATCCTGGCGCTGAATCTAGCCAACGGCAAGATCGTGTGGACGCGGCAGATCACCGAAGGAGACGCGTTCAACGGCAACTGCATCACCGCGAAACCGACTACCTGCCCCGACCAGGTGGGTCCGGATTCCGACTTCGGATCTTCCCCCATCCTGCGCACTTTACCGAGCGGGCGCAGCGTGCTGATCGCCGGTCAGAAATCGGGCGTCGTCCACGCGCTCGATCCGGATAAAGGCGGGCAGATCCTGTGGCAGACTCGCATCGGCAACGGCGGACTGCTGGGTGGAATCCAGTGGGGACCCGCGGCGGATGCCGAGGTGGTGTATGCGGCCCTGTCGGACATCAACCTGCTTCCGGGAGCCGGCGGCCTGGTCCCCGACCCTAAGGCCGGCGGAGGCCTGTTCGCGATTCAGATCGCTACCGGGGAAAAACTGTGGAGCGTTCTTCCACCGCCGGACGATTGCAAGAAGGAGCGGTGCAGCCCGGCGCAGTCGGCCGCGGTAACCGTAATCCCCGGCGCGGTGTTTTCGGGATCCGTCGATGGCCATTTACGGGCTTACGCCACTAAGGATGGCAAGATCCTGTGGGACTACGATACGGCGCGCGAATATGAGTCCGTCAACAAGACGCCGGCGCGCGGCGGGTCGCTGGACGGCGCGGGCCCTGCTGTCGTGGGAGGAATGGTCTTCGTCAACTCGGGGTACGGCTATTTCAACGCGATGCCCGGTAATGTCTTGCTCGCGTTCGGCGTGGAATAGAGAATCCGTAATCAGCGTCCATGCGGATCAGCCTGTTCGGCAATCTGCGGATCATCTTTACTGGACGCCCGGTGCGACTGCGATCGCTCAGCCAGGCGCGAACAGGTTAGAATAAGCCGCATGTTCGGGTTGATGAAGCGCGGGCCCCGCCTACCCTATTGCGGAACTTGCAAAACCTTGGGAGCATTGTACGGCCAACAGGCCCGCCTGCTTCTCAATCACGACGTCGCCTTCCTGGCCACTCGGTGGGTATTCGGCGGGACGCCAAACACTCCGGTGTGGGCGGACTTGGCGGCAGACATATCGGGTTCTGTTAACGTTACTGAGCTATCTAACCATCGCCAGACCGGATCTTGACTTCTCAAGAAGTTTCAAGTCTATCGTTTTCTCTCGCAACCAATCTCTCGATCGACACTCAGTACGTATGCAAGCAGAACGAGCGAGGCAATGGCGGTCGATCAGAAGTTGAATTTCGCGTGGTGGGCTCTGAGGATGGCAATTGGGCTCGCCGCATTTCTGGCGGGGCTGGATAAATTCTTCAACATACTCGCCGATTGGACGATGTACATAAGTCCGTGGGCCGCGCGGCTTCTTCCGATCAGCCCGCACACGTTCATGCACATCATCGGCCCGGTCGAGATGCTGGTGGGTCTGGCCATCTTGACGCGTTGGACCGAGATCGGCGCATTCGCCGCGTCGGTGTGGCTATTGATCATCGCGCTTAATCTGGCGACCAGTGGCTTATTCTATGACCTTGCCGTTCGCGACGCCGTAATGGCAGTCGCCGCCTACGCCCTGGCGAACCTGACCGCAGTCAGAGAATCGGCTGATAGCGGGGGCGCCTCCAAACCGCGTTCCCAAGGTATTTCGCAGCGCCCCGCGGCGGCAGCGTAACTGAAGTATCCCCCCGAACAACCTGGTTCCATCTGATCGGTGACTCGCGGCCGCCGCGTCCGCCGAGCAGACCAGGGACCACGATTCCGAAGAGGCTGAAAAAATGAAGCAAAGAACGCAACCTACAACCACAACCCCGCGGAGACTGCTGGTAGCGGGGACTCTGGGCGTCTCGATTCTGTTGGCAGGCTTGGCGTTTGTGCCAGGAGCGAGATCCGCCGAGGATGATCGCCGCGCAACGGAAACCGCCGTCGACAACAACGCCGCTAAAATGATCACCGCGGGCCGCCACACGTTTCGCTTCGACACCTTCGGAGACGAGGTCTTCTGGGGCAACGCGCTGAAGCTTCATCAGGCGATTGCGGGCAGCAAACTGGGCGGTGTCGGAGCGGGGGTGAGTCCACGGACCGCGCTCGCGGTCGGGTTGAAGGTCGACGTGGACGCGCTTCCACAATCTCTTCAGGCCGGCCTCGCGAGCGGCGCCGTAAATCTCGACGATCCGGCCAACACGTTGGCATTGATGAAACTCAACTCCGTGGTGGGCGTCACAGGTTTCTTCGACACCAGCGGGCAGCTTCAATCGATGGGTATCCAGTGCGCTCTGTGCCATTCGACGGTGGACGATTCGTTTGCTCCAGGCATCGGGCACCGGCTGGACGGCTGGGCGAACCGCGACCTCAACGTCGGAGCGATCGTCGCTCTTGCTCCGGATCTCTCAGTGGCCACGAACTTGTTGGGCGTCGATGATAAGACGGTACGGTTTGTACTAGACAGTTGGGGCCCCGGCAAGTTTGACGCTGAACTCTTCCTGGACGGCCAAGGATTCCGTCCGGATGGGACAACGTCGGCAGTCCTCATCCCTCCGGCCTTTGGGCTCGCCGGCGTGAATCTGGGCACGTGGACTGGTTTTGGGTCCACCACGTATTGGAACGCGTTAGTCGCCAACCTCGAGATGCACGGCTCGGGGACGTTCTACGATTCGCGCCTGGCCGATCCCTCGCAGTTTCCAATCGCCGCCAAAGCAGGATTTAACAACGTGCGCAACACGCCGGACATGATTACGGAAAAGCTGGCCGCGCTTCACTTCTATCAGCTCGCGATTCCAGCGCCTCAATCGCCGGATGCGGGCGATCAATCCAACACCCCGTCCATCCTAGGCGCGGCGCTGTTCAACGGCAAGGCCAAGTGCTCCCAGTGCCATGTTCCTCCGCTTTACACGGAGCCTGGGTTCAATATGCACGCTCCGCAGGAGCTGGGTATCGACGACTTCCAGGCCAATCGATCGCCCACCAAAATGTACCGGACCGCGCCTCTCAAGGGACTCTTCACGCATACCAAGGGCGGCTTTTTTCATGATGGCCGGTTCCCGACATTGCAGGCGGTGGTCGATCACTACAACAACTTCATGAACCTGGGCCTCACGCCCGCCGAGGAGACCGAACTGATAGCATTTCTCATGACTTTGTAACTCGGGCGAATCGGCCGGATAGCGGGCCCGACACCACCGCCGCGGACGCTCTGATGTTGTCTGACAGGGAGGGCGCGATTGTGATGAACGCGCCGGAGCAACTCCGCCACACATTTCGAGAAACTGGAGGAAGGGACGTTTCTCAAAACGAACCATAACGGCTCGGCCGACGGGAGAGAGTATGAACGGCTCGAAAATCGTGATTGCCGGCGGCGGTATGGTTGCGGGTTATGCTGCCAAACAAATGGTGGAGCTTGGGTTGAACTCGGGCGATCTCGCGATTCTGTCCGCGGATACATCGATACCCTACGAGAGGCCTCCGTTGTCAAAAGGATTTCTGGCCGGCAGGGAAACCGAAGACGCGATCAGGATCGATTCGGAAAGTTTCTACGCTGAACACGGAATCAACGTCAGGCTCGGCTGCGCGATCGCGGCCGTGAACGCTGAAGGCAAGCAGCTCACCCTTTCATCCGGCGACAAGTTTGGTTTCGAGAAACTGATTGTCGCGACTGGCGCGCTTCCGAGAACCTTAGATATTCCGGGGGCGGGGCTCGCCAATGTCCAATACCTGCGATCTCTGGATGACTCCAAGAAAATTCGGGCTTGTGCCGAGAAAGCCAAGCGCACGGTTGTTATCGGAGGAGGTTTTATCGGAATGGAAGTAGCGGCGGTTCTTACGCAGATGGGCATGGAGGTTACCATGGTTCTGTACGAAGACCGCATTTGGAAGAAGTTCTTCACGCCGCAGATGTCCCTTTTCTTCGAGAATTACTACGTCGCGCGCGGAGTTCGCTTCCTCAAGACGACAAACGTTATCGAATTACGAGGCGCGGGACGAGACGGGGATTCCGTTGCTGCGGCGGTGTTCAGCGATGGTCAAACGCTCGGGTGCGACATGGTCGTCGCAGGCATCGGAGTGCGTCCAGCGACGGACATACTCGCCGGTAGCGGCGTGGAAGTGGGTGACGGCGTGATGGTGAATGAATATCTGGAGACCAGCCGGCCCGGCATTCTGGCTGCCGGCGATGTCGCGAACTATACGGACGTGCTGTTCGGGAAACGCAGACGCGCGGAACATTGGGACAACGCGGTCTCACAGGGCAAGTACTGCGCCCGGGCGCTGATGGGGGAACGAGCGCCGTTCAAACATGTCCCGTATTTCTTTTCCGATGTCTTCGATCTTTCTTACGAGTTTTGGGGCGATGCGGCAGACGCGGAAGAAATCATTCATCGCGGCGATCTTTCGAGTAACAGCTTTAGCGTGTGGTGGCTGCGGAAAAAGAGCGTCGTCGCGGCATTTGCGATGAATCGTCCAGAGGAAGAGCGCGACTCCGCGATGAAGTGGATCGAATCTAAAGAGCCTGTGTCCGCGGAAAAGCTGGCGGACGCCTCTGGCGACGTTTCAGCGGCAGCTGAGCGATCGCCTCACGCCACATGACAACTGATCCGTCAAGATAGGCGCTGTTGAAGGCGCCACCATCCTGCCGGCTTGCCGATCGAGCGTGCCGGGCGACCGGCAGGAATCTCGTTCGCTACTTCTTGGCTTTCGCTGCTTCTTCCTCAGCCTCCTGGTGTCGAGCGCCCCTTAACACATCGCCGAGCGCGTAGTTACCTTCGTGGCAGGCATATTCGTAGATCGGCTGGCTGGTGGCCGGCCAAGTCATTTCGCCGGTCCAGGGCCGGTCCCAAGTATTCGGATCTTCCACGGTGAAGCGATACAGCAGCGTTTTGTCGTCAATGCGTGTCAGGCGTTCGATTACGTGAAGGTTCTCCGTCGATCCACGAAACCGGGTTTTGTCCGTGAAATTGGTGGTGTCGATGACCAGCGTGTCCCCTTCCCAATGACCCACCGAATCGCCCATCCAGCGGCGGATGTTGTTGGGAAGATGCTGCGGCATTCATTCGCACCACGCGTGCGTCGTGCACCATCTCGGTGAGGATCATGATCGAGTCTGGAGTTTGCACGATCTGATGCAGATCGTTATAGAAATAGTCCGGCAGCGCCGGCGGACCCGAGGTGGAACCGAATCCCAGCAGGCAGCGCTCGCTCAGTGGCCGCTGCTCCGGATTATCGAATTCGCCGCGCCGCGCTGTTGCTCTGACATCCTGGCTTTCGGCCTGGTCCGAGGTTGGCCGCCCACCCCGTCCTCCCGCGCCACGCGCCTTCGCGGCTGCGTTGAAGGGAGGAACATGGCCATCCGGCGGGTCGATGACGATGGAGGTTCGAATCTGTCCGTCCACCACCATGTATGCCGTGCCCTGGTTCAGCCACAGACGATCGTAGCCGCCGACGGCGCCGCCGCCCGCCTTTTCCAGAATTTCAAAGAACGATTTTCCCTGGCTCGTGTCACCGCCCACCGGCAGGGGAGGGCGATTCGGATCCAAGCGCGTGGCGTCTTTGGCCCTGCGAGCGGCCTCGGCTTTTTGAAGAGCTTCGGCTTGTTCCTTGGTCAGCACCGGGGGATCATCGGGCAGCCGCTCGAACGGTGTCATGGTGGCCAGGTCGTAGGTGCCCTGCAAATCGGGATGTCCATCCGGCGTGCGGGGCACGGCGGACTTTGCCGCAGTCTTCGTGTCATTCTTGGTGTCATGCTTGGTCACTTGGGCAGTCATGGGGACGGCCGTCAGCGACAACGCCAGCGCGATTCCGGCGGCGTTCGTCATTGTAATAAATCGATTCCTCATATTCACACCTCCTCGATTATTTGCTTAGCGGGTGCTTTCGGTACGGGCCATACAGCAGTTCTTCGACAAACTCCACGCACTTGAAATCCAGGAGCTGCACGTTCTTTTCCTGGCGCCGATAAAGCGGCATGCTGATTTTCCAGGGGCGCGTGAAAACGTTCGGATCTTCGATGGTGGCTTCGTAGGAAATCACATCCGGGCTGGTGCGCGTGTAACGCTCCACCACGTGCAGCTTGTCGCTATGAAAATTTCCGGCGCGGTCGAACCAGGTCCGATCGTTCATGTCGGTTACGTCGATCACCAGGGTGTCACCCTCCCAGCGTCCCACGGACTGGCCCATCCACGAGTCGTGCCGAGCGGGCCCGGGGTCCTTCAGATAAATATTCCGCACGGCGCCGGCGTACTCATAGACGAAGGTCAGCGCACTGGCGCTTTGCGAGAATCTGAAACGGGTAGGGCATGTAGGTGGCGCGCGGCACACCCGGCAGATAGCACTTGATCTCCGGATCCCGGTTTAACCAATCCTGTTGGTTCTGCTTCTTGGTTGCGAGGGCATCTGGCTTATAGGGGATTTCACCGCCCTCCACCACGCCAAGGCCCGGCGGCACTGCGCCGACAGCGCCTAGCGCCAGCACCGGGGCGGCCGGGACCGGACCGAAGGGCCCGGGACGAAGCGCCATAGCCGGACGCGCCATGTGAGCTTCGATATCATAATTGGCTTCATTCAGCGCCTGCCAGATTCCATTCAGGTCGGGCTTGCCGCCGGGCCCGCGCGGTGCGCGATAAGCCTGTCCGGCCAGCGGCACGACGCCAATGGCCATGCTTGCCGCCACGGCGGATCTCGTGATTAGTCTGCGAAGGACTTTGGCCATTGAATCCATACTATTATCTCCTGCCGGTGGCGGCGCGGCAAATCTTGCGCCTGAAGTGTTCCCACGGATCGAACGCGTTGGTGGTACGTCCGCATGTCGCTCGCAACAACTTTCGACGAAACCTTCCGCGAATGGTCGCCAACTGCGCTTATCCTTGACTCGTATCGTGGAGGAAAGATGAACAATCGCCGCCTCTTTCTTGCCTTTGGAGTCACCGCGCTCCTTTCGCCCCGAACCCCGGATGGACAGCCGGACCTTCAGGGAGTGTGGGCCAACAACACTGCAACGCCGCTGGAACGGCCGAAGGAGTTGGCGGCGATGAAAAAGAATGCGGCTGAACTCTACGACGGCAAAGGCGACGCCGCATTCGGCGACACCATCTTTCAAACCGTGTTCTCGAGTATTAAAGGCTCCGCGTCGGGTCCGCACAAAAAGCCTGAATAATGTTGGCGCGCCGAGCGCGGCGAAGTAGCGATTGTTATGATGGCGGCTGGACTCTTTGGGCCCCCCATGGTCGGCGAAATTCTCGACGCCAAATACCGGATCGACAAGCAACTGGGCGCGGGCGGAATGGGGAACGTCTACCTGGCGACGCATCTCGGAACGACTCGCGTGGTCGCGGTCAAAGTGATCGCTCCGAGGTGGGCGGCAGAACCGCAATTTCTCGCCCGTTTTCAGCGCGAGGCGCAGGCATGCGGCCGCCTGCGCCACCCGAACATCGTCAATGTCACGGATTTCGGCATCGCGAAAGCCGCTAGCGGCGATATGCCGTATCTGGTGATGGAGTTTCTCGACGGACAGACGCTTTCGGATTTTCAGAAAGCCACTCCGCACATTGCACTGCCGCTAATCGCGGACCTTCTGGATCAGATCGGACTGGCCCTGGCGGAAGCACATCGGCATGGGGTGGTTCATCGCGATCTGAAACCCGACAACATCTGGCTGGAACCAAACGGCCGCGGCGGATACACGGTGAAAGTGCTCGACTTTGGAGTAGCCAAGGTGAATTTGCTGGGCGATTGGGCAACGTCGGTGCAAGAGGGATCACAGCTAAGTGGCCCCGAAATGGTCACGCATCGCCCTACGGTGTCGGGTAGCGAATTGGAAACCGTGGCGATGGACGGGACGCATGAAGCCCGGTCAACGAACGTCCGAGTCCGGGCCGAGGAGATAGAAACACTCGCGATCGCGCCAACTCCTTCCGGTCTATCTTCTGGATCATTCGACAGCGGCGCAAGCGCGCAAACCATGCCAGGCAGCTTGCTCGGAACACCCGCGTACATGTCACCCGAGCAGGCGTTCGGGAAGGAAATCGATTTTCGTTCCGACATCTACAGTTTGGCCGTCGTGGCGTACTCGCTTGTATTTGGGGATCTGCCCTTCACTGGAAAGCCAAGCGAGTTGTTCGAATATCACCAGAGCGATAATCCGGTTCCGCCCGCGAGCGTCCGTAAGATTCCGCGAGGCGTATCGGACGCGATTCTCGCCGGGCTCGCGCGCAATCCCGCGAATCGCCCGGCCTCCGCGATCGAATTCACGCGGCGATTCCATAACGCATTGGACGCCGAATTTCTCGCGCTGCGAAGATCGAAGGCATTCCTGCTGCAACACCTCGCCGCATATGCTCTTCTGCTGGCGCCCATCTACGTGACCATCTTGTCGATCACCGGCCTGCTGGTTGAACTGAGCCGGAGACGACTCCCGTTCGCGGCTGTCCGAATCGTGCTGATCCCGCTTGCCGCGGCGGTTCTTTTCATTTTCTGCGACAACCTGCTTCGCGCAGCCGCTGCGCTAATGGCGATGGACGAACAAGTCCGCATCCGGAGGTTCCTCTCCTTCCGAGTCTTCTGGAAGCTGGTCAGGATGATACCTGTGCTGGTGGCGACGCAGGCCCAATCGATGTTGTTCCGTGGACCCGGCTGGGTGGTCGGCGATTGTCTGTGGCCGGTGGTCTGCGTGGTCGAGAAGCTGAAGGGGAAGGCGGCCATTCAGCGCTCGCGCGATCTGATGACCGGCTTGCGGTCGGCCGGACGAGCCCTCGCAATTCGTCATCTCGCACTGGCGGCACTGGCGATTGCCGACGCAGTCAAGTCTATCGGTTTCCTCTGGCAAAGTGGGCCGGCACAGCAGGAAAATGTGGTGATCACCGCAGCCTGGTTCCCTGTGTTTGCGCTGTTTGCCGCGGCTCCACTGTTCTTGTATGACCGGACGGCGGCCAATGAAAGTGGTCCGTTGCTGCAGTTAGACCGCACGCCGGAAGTTCGAATCACCGCAAGAACGTTCTCGGTCAGCTCCATGATCTGGTTAGCGGCTGGGGCGATCTATCTGCTGTATCAGCCCATCAGGCTTTGGCTGTTCCGGGGCCACTGAGGACGCAGTGACTCGGAAGACGGAGCTGGTAGGCTCCGTGATGATGGTCCACTCGCACCGCTCATTTTCCCCACCAGAACTCAGCTTGAATCCGGTCACTGTTTCTTCTGGTAATCCGGGAATGCAGGCCGCTTCAGCTGCGGCGGCGGAGCGTTACGCAATTCTTCCATTACCACGGCGATCGCCTTCTCCAATTGCGGATCGTGACCCTGGCGCACCGCCGCCGGATCGAGATCCACCTCGATATCGGGCGCGACGCCGTGATTTTCCACGTCGTAGGTGCCGTTCGGATTCCAGATCGCCGCGCTCGGCGCCATCACCGAACCGCCGTCCATCAATTCGGGATATCCCATCAGCCCGACCAGTCCGCCCCAGGTCCGCATTCCGATCAGCTTTCCAACACCCGCACGCCTGAAGTACCACGGCATGGCGTCGCCGCCTGAGCCGGCGAATTCGTTGATGATCATCACTTTCGGACCGAAAATGGCGCCCTGCGGCTGCACGAAGTCGGCGCCGTCTCGCGAGGTCGCGACGCTCATTAGCTTGCGCTGCAAGTATTCGATGATGTCAGTCGCCAGCGCTCCGCCGTGATTGAAGCGCTCATCGATGATCGCCGCATCCTTGTCGATCTGGGCGAAAAAGTAGCGCATGAAACTGGTGTAGCCGCCGAAGGCCGTGTCCGGCATGTGCAGGTACGCCACGCGGTCACCGGTCGCCTGGTCGACCTGACGGCGGTTGTCTTCGATCCAGGCGAGATGTCTCAGCCGCGATTCGTCGCGCACCGGCGTGATGGTCACGTCACGGGCGTTGGCGCCGGAGGGGTCCGGCCCGACTTTGAGAATCGTGGCCTTATCGGCGGTGCTTTCGAAGAAACTGTAAATGTTGTCGGCCGCACGCAGCTCGCTTCCATTCACGGCCAGCAGATATTCGCCGGCGGCGACATTTACGCCCGGCTGCGTGAGCGGCGCGCGGAGGTCCGGATTCCAGTTCTCTCCGTTGTAGACCCGCGCAAAGCGGTAGCGCCCGTTCTCGATCTTGTAGTCCGCGCCGAGCAACCCGTTTGGGATGCGCTTCACCTCCGGATGGTCGCCGCCGCCCACGAACATGTGTCCGACGGTCATGTTCCCGAGCATTTCCGTGAACAGGTAATTCAGGTCTTCGCGCGACGCCAGTCCGTTCAGGTAAACTCCGTAGCGCTCTTCAGCGGCCTTCAGATCCAACCCGTGGTAATGCGGATCATAAAAGAAATCGCGCTCGATCCGCCAGGTTTCGTGGAACATCTGCTTCCATTCGGCGGGCGGATCCACTTTCACTTCCAGATCCTGGATCTTGAGCGCTTTTTCATTGCCTGGCGGCGGCGTTGGTCCCGGTCCGTCGGAGACCGGCGGCGGATCGGCGATGGCCCACTTATCGCCCTGCTGGTACAGCATTTTTTCACCGTTGAACGACACCCGGAAGAATCTGACGCCGGCGATGGTCACGTTCGCCTTGCGCTTGGCAAGATCGAAGTGATGAATCGTGAACGCCGGCGGACCTCCCGGCGACGGCGGCGGCGCTTCCACCGCGAAAACCGCCCCGCTTTTGCCCGCCTGGAGCGCTACGTACCGGCGCGGCGGCATCGGGAGCGCGAGAATTCTTTGCCCGATATTGTCCAGATCGATTTTCGTCTCGACTTTCTCTGGGCTCTTGTCCTTTTCATCCTTCTTGCTGTCGTCTTTTTTCTTTTCGTCGTCACTTTCCGGAGCAAGCGGCGACGGATCGCTCTTTGCGAGCACCACCACGTAGACGCTGGAGGTCACCGGGCGAGAGAAGCTTTCGATATCCGGCTGCATGGCGGCGCCGGAATTGGTGCTCGCCGTGAAATACAGGTACTTTCCGCTTTTGTCGAACACCGGATTTTCCGCATCGCTCATCCCGTCGGTGATCTGGGCCGGCTTGCCATCGGCCACCGAGTAAAAACAGATCGCCGCCATGTGGCTCTTCAGCGTCTTCGAATACGTCAGCCATTTGCTGTCGGGCGACCACGACGGCGCCAGACCATCGCCGTTGAAATAGTAATCCGTATCCACCTGCACCGGCTTCTTCGCTTCCAGGTCGAGATAAAACAGATGAGTGTGGTTGTCGAGGAAGGCGATTTTTTTGCTATCCGGCGACCAGCGCGGCGTGGAGTAAAAGGCCTTGTCCGGCAGCGCGATTTTTCTCACTTCGCCCGTGCCCTCCTGATCGCGCAGGTGCAGTGCGTACTCGCCCGATTCATCCGAAAAGTACGCGATGCTCTGGCCGTCCGGCGACCAGACAGGATCGCGTTCCATGACGCCGGGCGTGTTGGTCAGATTGCGCGAATCGCCCTTGTCGGCTGGGACCGTCACGATGTCGCCTCTGGCCTCGAACACCGCGCGAACCCCGCTCGGCGACAGATCGGCATTCTTCAGCCGCTTGGCCACGTTCACGTAATGCGGACGAACCTCGGGCAGATCGCCTTCGAGCCTTACCTCGATCGCTTTGGCCTGCCCGGTTTTGAGATCGTAAAGATGAAGCGATCCGAACTGCTCATACACGATCGCGCCTGGTCCCGCCGACGCGGATTTGAAGTCCAGCCCCTGATTCTCAATCGCGCGCGTGATTTTCTTGCTCTTGATGTCGTAGGAGAACAGCGTCACCGGACCTTCGCGGTCGGAAAGAAAATAGATCTTGTCGCCGACCCACATCGGGTTAAAGTCGTTGGAATTGTCGCGCGGAATATCGACCACGCTCGAATCGGCGAGGTTCGCGACCCAGATCTTGCGCGTCTGGCCTCCGCGGTAGCGCTTCCAGGCCGCCTGCACCTGAAATACCGGAACGTAGGCCAGGTGGCTCGCATCGGGAGAATAGGATCCCTCTTCGGCGATTGGAAGCGGCAGCTCGTCGGGCAAACCTCCGCCTTGGACCGTCATCGTGTACAACCTGTCGCCATCGTTCGGAACCGCACGGTGCGAACGGAACAGCACGCGCTTGCCGTCGGGAGTCCATCCGGCTACGGCGTCCCGGCCGGGATGATAAGTAAGGCGCTTGGGCACGCCGCCCGATGCCGGCATGACGAAGACGTCGACGTTGCCGTCATATTCGCCGGTGAAAGCGATCTGCGACCCGTCGGGCGAAAAAATCGGATCGGTTTCGATTCCCGGTCCAGCAGTCAGCCGTGTTGCCTCGCCGCCGTCGCGCGGAACGCTCCACAGATCGCCCGCGTAGGAAAACACGATCTGGGTGCGGCTCAAGGTTGGTTTTCTTAACAGCAGATGGCCCGTTTGCGCAAAAACAGCAGGCGAGGCCGAAAGCAGGAACGCGCACAAGAATCGACGCATAAGGACAGTATCGCGCTTATTTGAGCCGCTCCTTACACTTGACGATGATCCCATCCCGTTCTGCGCTCCTGGTCTGTTCTCTCCTTGACAGCTTAGGAGAGTTGGTGATAGACTCCTGATTAGCTTAGGAGTGTACAAATGCCCGGTCAGGCCCAGCTTCTTCCAGGAACTCTCGATCTACTGATTCTGAAAGCAGTCTCTCTCGGTCCTCTGCACGGCTACGGAGTTCTTTTGCGCATCGGGCAAATCTCCGACCGCGCGCTGCTCATTGAGCAGGGAGCGCTCTACCCGGCCTTGTTCCGTCTGGTGCGTCAGGGCCTTCTGAAAGCGAGCTGGGGCACATCCGACAACAATCGTCGCGCCAAGTTCTACGAGCTCACGGCACTGGGGCGCAAGCGTCTGCGAGAGGAAACCGACGGGTGGAACCGCCTTGCCGCAGCCATGGGTTCCGCCCTTGCCGCTCAACCGGAGGAAATATGAAACTCCTGGCCTACTTTCGTTCCCTTGCCGCCAGGTTCTTTCATCGTTCTCAGACGGAGGATGACATGGAGGAGGAGCTCCGCTCACACATCCAGAACCGCGCTGATGATCTGGAACGTTCCGGCCTGGATCGTGCCGAGGCAGAACGGCGCGCGCGCATCGAGTTTGGCGGTCATGAGCGGTTCAAGGAGGAATCCCGTGAAGCGCTCGGCGGCGATTTTATCGAGACCCTTATTAAGGATGCGCGCTTCAGCCTTCGGGTGTTGCGCAAGTCTCCCGGATTCACAATCGTCGCGATTGTGACGCTGGCATTGGCCATTGGCGCGAACGCCGTCGTCTTTGGGGTTCTGAACGGGCTGATCCTTCGTCCGCTGAACGTTCCTCAGGCGGAGAGCCTTTACGGAATCGAGCACGGACACGAGCATTCCATGTACGAGTCGTATCTTGACTATCTCGACCTGCGCGATGGCAACCGCAGTTTCGACGGTCTGGCGGCCTTCACCATCGATCAAGTTGGATTGGACACGGGCGAAAATCCATCCCGCGCCTGGGCCAATTCAGTGAGCGGAAACTACTTCGACGTGTTGGGCATTCAGCCGTATCTGGGCCGCGTCTTCCACGGCTCCGATGAGCATGGCCCCAACAGCGCGTCGTGCATCGTGCTCGCCTATGCGTATTGGCAAACCCATTTTCAAGACGATCGTGGGGTGGTGGGCCGCACCGTTCGACTGAACAAGCATCCGTTTACCATCGTCGGCGTGGCGCCGCCGGCGTTCCACGGGACTCTGTCGTTTTTCACTCCCGATTTCTTTGTGCCGATGGTGAATCAGGAGCAGCTTGAAGGGAAGAATGTTCTCGACGCTCGCGGGACCCAATCGGTATTCATGACGCTGGGGCATCTGAAAGCGGGAGTCACTCCAGAACAGGCTGTTGCCGATCTAAACTCGATTGGCGCATATCTGGAAAAGACCTATCCGATGGACCACGGCGCCACGAGTTTCAAATTGGCTCGTCCCGGTCTCTATGGCAACCTTCTTGGCGGTCCCATGCGGGCGTTCGTCACGGGGCTGATGCTGCTGGCCGGGTTGATTCTGCTGGCAGCCTGCGCCAACCTGGGCAGCCTGTTTGCCGCTCGCGCCGCAGACCGTTCCCGCGAGGTAGCCTTGCGGCTCGCGCTGGGCGCAAGTTGTAGCCGCATACTGCGGCAATTGCTGACCGAAGCGGTGCTGATCTCACTCGCCGGAGGCGCGGCCGGGCTATGGGGCAGCGTAGCACTGTTGCGCGGCCTCAGTGTGTGGCAGCCAGTACCCAGATTTCCCATTAGTGTACCTGTGAATCCAGACGCAAGTGTTTATGGATTAGCCTTGGTTTTGGCGCTGGTGAGCGGAATTCTGTTCGGCCTTGTTCCGGTGCGCCAAGTACTGAGGACTGACCCATACCAGATCGTCAAAGCCGGTCACTCGGCAACATTGGGGGGCGGAACGGTTGGGCGAAGAATCACGGTACGAGACCTGTTGCTGGCCGGGCAGATCGCGATCTGTGCAGTGCTGGTCACTTCTTCAATGGTTGCCGTGCGCGGACTGGCGCGCTCGCTCCACGCAAATTTCGGTTTTGAGCCTCGCAACGCGATTCTGGTAAAGACCGATCTGAATATCGCAGGTTACCGCGGCGATCGAGTCTCCGAAATGCAAAAGCGCATGCTGGATGCGGTGGAGACGATTCCCGGCGTAGAGTCCGTGGGATTAGTTGGCCGGCCGCCATTGGATGGGGGCGGGTTCGCCGAGGCTATCTTTACCGACCTAACGACAGATCTCAGGCCTTCGAATGCCGCTGCGAACGCCTTCAGGCTCAACATATCTCCTGGATACCTCCGCGCGGCCGGTACCGTCTTGTTGGCGGGCAGGGCGTTCTCCTGGCATGACGGTAAAGGCTCGCCACGCGTCGCCATAGTGAACCGGGAGCTTGCCCGGAAGATCTTCGGCTCAACCATAAGCGCGGTGGGAGGATGCTTCAAGATGCGGGATGGAACGCGCATCGAAGTAGTGGGTGTGGTTGAAGATGGAAAATATTTGAACCTTACCGAAGACCCAGAGCCTGCGCTGTTTCTCCCCATCCTGCAAGCGCCCATGAGTGAAACATCGGTGGTGGTGCGCTCGAACCGCGATCTGCAGCCACTGGCGGCGGCGATACAGAGTACCGTGCAAGGCATGGATCGAGAGCTGCCATTCTTGATCCAAACCTGGAACGAACAACTGGACTTGGCTCTGTTTCCTTCGCGCGTGGCGACGGCGTCACTGGGTGTGCTGGGCGTGATGGCCGCCATGCTATCGATTACAGGCATCTTTGGAATGGCGGCGTATTCGGTCAGTAAGCGGCTGAGAGAACTGGGCATTCGCATGGCCCTCGGCGCCCAGCGGAAGGAAGTTCTGCGGGCAGCGTTGGGCCGGCCGTTCAAATTGCTGGCTCTAGGTTCTGCGTCAGGATTGCTCCTCGGAATTCTGGCGAGCCGGGTGCTGGCATCGATCGTCTATCAGGCAACTTCGCGCGATCCGCTGGTATTGGCTGGCGTTGTTCTAGCGATGTTGTCGCTGGGACTCCTGGCTACGTGGATGCCGGCGCAACGCGCGCTGTCGATTGATCCAATGAGACTGCTGCGCGAGGAGTGAATGGGGCTTATTTGGCTCCTTCGTGGCGCGCGGCGACCGTTACTCCCTTAGAGCCACTTCTGAGTCGGTCGTGATCTTCCGTACGGTGACCTTTGCAAAGCCAGCCGCCCCACGAGGGATCTGAAACTCGTGAATCTCACGCCGCCCGGGCCGGCACCAGTAGATTGCCCATACACCGTTGTCCATATGCTTCCCATCCTTGTCCCAGAACGAGACCATGACATAGACGGCATTGTATTCCCGCGAGCAGCGGCTAATGGCGTTGACCAGGTAGCGATAATCCTCGGTTTTGACCATCTCGCGCACGGTAAAACATTGTGCAACGTCCTCGGCTCTGGCGCTCGAAGCGCAGGCAAGCAGTGCGAGCGGAAGACAGGATCTAAGCACGCGTACGAGCATACGTTCACTCCTTACCCAATTGGTAGAGGTCGCCGGAGCGTGGCTACACAACTGCGGCGCCGGTTTCGAGCGCAATCCGGCCGCTCCGAACGCTAATGCGGCGGACTACCCATCGACCCGCTTGAGAGCACTTGATTCTTGCGGGCACGAAACGGTGCACGAATACGGCCAAAACACGAGAGGCCTAGTTTTCAACGATCGTGACAAATGTTTTAAACACTTAAGGTCAAAAGTGTGGGACTTTTTCTGGAGAAGTGGGTTCTTTCCCTGGCGCGGTCTTGTCGCGCCTCTTGCAAGAACCGGTTCTGTCGAACGACGAGCCTTACAAAGCCTAATTGACCTTGACTTTGACTTCTCCGTTGCTCCAGCAGCAGACGAAGTCGCCGCCGCCGGGGCCGGACGAATCGTTGGCTACCACTCGAAGAATGTACTCGCCGGGTTGGCTGAAAGTTGCGACGGTCGTGCCCTTACCGTTGAAGACGTTCTTTATGGGGATTTCGCTGCCCGGAGTCTCGTCAACCTGCGGCCGTGCGTTGTCGAAGGTAACTTCGCCTGTGCCGCGGTACTTCTGCCAGGTTAGGCTGACGCTGGGGCCGCCCTTGAACATGGCAATCGTCTGTGAGTCAAATCCCGCAGCGGCTGCCGCCGCCAGGAGTTCGGGAGTGGCGACGGCATCCTCCCCGTGGACGACTGCCGCGGCTGTTTCGCCTCTCGCTTCCAGTGCGACTGCGAGCACGACTCGCAATACCTTAATGCCGAGACTCTTGTCATCATCGGCGGCAAAGACACTCAAGGTCAACGGCTCGCCTGTTGTGGCCGTTCGCTCCGCGACTACCGGCTTCGGCCCCTGACCCGACGGGCCTTTTTCGTCAAAACTGATGGTCGGCGGAGTATTGCCGATGCCGATCTCCGACATCGGGTTAATGATCCAGGCCGCGCCCAGATGGGCGGGAACGGAGAGGCGATGGCCGTTCGACACGATGGTCCAGGTGAGCTGCGTGTCGCCGAAATCTTTGGGAACTGTGACCGTAAACACGCCTTTTTGGCGGCGAGGCAGGAAGTGAGTGGGCTGGCCCTGATCGGGCGGGCCAGGATCCATGTGATTATCCGGGCCGATGGGGATGTCAAGGACTTCTTTGGTGTTCCGGTTGTAGTAACCGAACAGAAGATTGTAGGTGCCGTCGGAGTTCTGCCACCAGCCTTCATAAGCGGGCGTAACACTCTGACCGCTCTCATGGGGCCGTTCAAATGGCACTTGCTTGAACTTGAATTGCGCGTCGGCGGGCACCGCCAAGAACGCAATTGCCACGGCTGCGATCGCGAATCTTCGCCTACCCATCACCGACCGCCGCGCGCCGTCTTGCCCGAGGATTTGTGTTTCGCGAGCCAATCGGCATACTCCTGATCGCTGATGTTGGTGATGTTTACGAAGGCCTCTCCCATTTCTTCAATCGTGCGGTCGCCATATCCGACCCACTGGTTCGGATCGGGATTGTACTTGTTGGCCGAGGTGTTGTCATACCAGGCGGTGATATGGAGGACCGTGCCTTTAGGCAGGACCGGCGCCGACTCATCGGTGTAGATGTAGTTGACCATCCAGTTGAAATCGAACCGGTCGACATAGCTGAGCATCTGGACCGTACCGTCCGGAAGGATCGCTTGCATGGCCATCGCCTTACCGCGAAGATGCATGTGTGGCTGGAAGTTTTCGAGGCGGGCAGCGGAACGCAGTAGCGTGAACCCCTGGGTGGAAGCGACGGAATTCGGCGGGATGTCCAGGTCGTTCTTGGAATACATGGCAAGAGGAGACGACAGACGCGTGCGGTGTTCCGGTTTCTGGCCTTTTGGATAGAGATAGATTGCGAGTTCGAGATGGTCCGTGATCGGTTCGCCCACCGAGTGGTAGTGGATGTCCCAGCGAATCTTCGCGCCGGGAAGGATGAGCTTACCAGTGTCGGGACGAAACGCGTCGTAGTTCTTACCGATCGACCACTCCATCAGAAGGCCGGCGTCACCGCCCGCGTCCTCCGGAGACGCCGGCTTGTACTGCACCAGCATGGTCACCGCATGGTGCGTGACCCTGCGGCCGGCGACGGTAGCGGGGCGCATTTCAACCGCGCGAATCCAACGCGCTTCCGTCAAAGGAACATCCGAGACCGGCTTCCACCATTGGTCCTGTCCGATGGCCGGGATGGTCAACGGCTGAGACATGCACGACGATATCGGGTTCCTGGCCTAGGATCTTGGCATACTGCCAGCCGGAGTCATCAGGCCATATTTTCGGGGCGGGAAGATCTTTTTGATCGCCGAACGGCGCGCCTTCGTCCACCCACTGCACGATCGGTCTTGATTTGCTTGTCCGAGAGAGAACGATCGTTGGCGTATTCCTGAATGCCGATGGTCTTATCGAGGTGCCACGGCGGCATATTCCTGGTGGCGACGCGCTCCTTGATGGATCGCGCCCACGGCCGCACTTCCTGGTAAGTCTGGAGGTTCATCGGGGCGCCCTGGCCCGGACGATGACACGTCTCGCACTTTTCCTGAAAGATCGGGGCAACGTCCTTGGCGAACGTGACACGGTTAGGATCCGATATTTGCGCACGGCCAACAGGCGTAACGGATTGCCCGTATCCGTGCAGGAGCGAACCCGATGCTAGTTCGTCTGGGCGACCTGCACCGACCGTTTCAGAACGCAAAGCATGACGGTACCTCCCTCGTCCGCTGTTTTCGCACCTTATAAGAGCATAACAATCGACTACCCTGACTTTCTCCTATCGCGGGCCTCGCGGAAGATGAATTGGCATCGCAGATCCACGGTCGCGGCAGCGGATCTCTTTTCGAATCGAGCTGGATGCGAAGGATATAGATGTCATCGTCCAACGCTCGCAGACGTTGACGGTCGCACCCGGCTTGAAACGTTCCAGGTCGAGAGCGCACTATACAAGACATGATTCGATCAACCTTCGCATACCGTCTACTCACGGTCCGGCGAATGCTCCTGTTCTGTTCTTTGGCAGCGGTCCCTGCAGCGGCACAGCCCGTCGTCTTTTCAGCGGAGAGTACGGCGAACTATTCCGGGACGATTGCGCAAGGCTCACTATTCATCGTGTTCGGAGTGAATCTCGGCCCGGCTCAGCTGATTCAGGCAAGCTCCTATCCTCTGACCAACCAATTGGGCGGGACGTTCGATCACGGTGATGTCCGGTACCGCAATATTGCCTTGTCCGATGGTGTATTCCGCCGCAGGTGTCGCGGCTGCGATCTTGCCCTCGAATACACCGGCCGGTCGAGCCGCGGTGACGCTGACTTACAACGGACAGCCAACGCCGTTCCCGGTGACGGTGAACGTTGTGCCGTCGGCGGTCGGGATTTATACGTCGACCAGTTCGGGGCTTGGGCCGGGTGTTTTCACGGCGCTGGATGGCACGGTGAAATCGTTCGCCGTGACCGCCCAGCCCAATGAGGTCGTCACCGCCTGGGCAACCGGTCTGGGCGCGATCGACGGGCCGGACAACGTCGTGCCCTCGACCTTTCCCAATTTTCCGGGTGTCGAGGTCTTCGTGGGAACGCAATCCGCGAAGGTTATCTATGCCGGCCGGTCCGGATGCTGCAGCGGTGTCGATCAGATTTCATTCCAAGTGCCCGCGGGTCTATCCGGCTGCTATGTCCCGGTCGCGGCCCTTAGCGGAGGAATTCTCAGCAATTTCGTTTCAATCGCCGTGAACGGCAGCGGCGGGGCCTGTTCGGATACCGGGCCTACGCTTCCTGCCGGCGCATTCAATCGCGCGGCGGCTGGAGAGAACGTCAAGATTGCAGCATTGGCGATAGGACCCGTATCCGTGCTGCAGGTTATCGGTTTCAATCAACGTATCTATCTCGCCACGAGACTCTCCAGCCTGCTGCATGTGAAGGTCGCCCCACAGGATGTCGACGGGTTGCTACGCGCCATGCGGCTTCAGGATCCGCGCGCGTTCAGCCGGGCCTTGAGCCGCACTTTAGCAAAATATTCCGCGGCGTGGAAGGCATTGGATCCGGCCGCAAGAGCCGCCGTCAGTCATACAGTGAGTCTTAGCCAGGAAGGCGCAGTAGCGGGCTTCGGCCAGTACAGCAACAACGCCACTCTGGCTGCGGGGATCGGCGGTCTGTTCTCGTCCCAGGAAACGTGCACGGTCGGCAATCTTGGCTCCGAGTCGCTGGGAAGCCCCGGCATAGGGCTCGACGCCGGGCCCTCCCTGACGCTTTCGGGACAGGCTGGATCCTGGACCCTGATGCCAACCGGCAAGGGAGAATATCAGGCCCTTTTCGGGAGCACTCCAGCCGGGCCGAACCTACCGGCAGGGAGTTACGCGGTTGCGGGCGGCGGCGGTTCCGACGTGGGTACGTTCAGCGCAAGCATGACCGTCGGCGGAAACATACTGTGGTCGAACAAACCGGCCATCTCCACCGTGGACCGGACCCAGCCTCTCACCATCACCTGGTCGGGAGGCACACAACCGGGCTCTGTTCTACTCGGAGGCTATTCCGAGTCGCCCACCGGAGGGCATGTGTTATTCACCTGCTCGGAAGATGTCAGCAAAGGCTCCTTCACAATCCCGAGTTTCGTTCTTTCGGCGCTGCCAGCTTCCACCGGCGGCGTGATGTTTATCGGCCCCCATCCGATGTCCCGGCAGGTTTCGGTCCCTGGTGTCGACCTGGCGTTTTTCATCGATGGCAGCAGCGATGCGAAGATGATTTCGTACCGCTGACGACGTTCCGGCGGAAGCGAGAGACGGCCGCGACAACGATCAGAATCGGTGAGACCCGTTTGCGCACGGAAGATCGCCATCGGCTGGAGACATGGTGTGAAGCGATTTTACTCCAACCGGCCGCGCGGGTACCGGAAAATATCAGGTTCTCGTTTGCCAGGACGCGGCAGCAGTGGATTTTGAATCGACTTTCGCGTTAAGGGATGAGTTGCTTGGGCGTTGCGAAAGGCCCAGGCTGGTCGCCAATTCGCAAAATTGTTTCAGATGCGCCGTGATCCAGGCCCAATCCGCTCTTTGATCGGCTAAACTTAACTGGTTCGCCATATGCCGCTCTCTGCCGGTGACGAAACCCGCCCGCTACGAAATCTTCGCGCCGATTGCTGCGGGTGGCATGGGTGAGGCGACCGGGGAGACGTGATATTTCTCAAAAAGGAGTCAGACAATGGAGCCAACGAGACCCAAACTGCCGAGCGAGGCCGTAGAACTCTATAACCTCTTTATTCACGGTGTGATCAGTCGCCGTGCCTTTATGGACGGCGTGCAGCGATTTGCGATCGGCGGTCTGGCTGCGACAACGATTATCGAGGCCTTGATGCCGAACTACGCTCTGGGGCAGCAGGTGTCCAAAACCGATGACCGGATCAAGGCCACATACGAGACCGTCCCGTCGCCGCAAGGGAACGGAAGCATCAAAGGATATCTCGTCCGGCCTGTTAGCGCCGACACACGAGCCGCGACGGCAGCGAAATTGCCCGGCATTATTGTGGTCCACGAAAATCGCGGCCTCAATCCTCATATCGAGGACATTGCGCGACGGCTCGCCCTGGCTAACTTCATGGCGTTTGCTCCCGACGGACTCACTTCTCTGGGCGGCTTTCCCGGTGACGACTATCACGGCGGCCAGATGTTCGGCAAGGTGGATGGCAAAAAGATGGCTGAGGATTTTGTGGCCTCCGCGAAGTGGCTAAAATCGCGCGCCGACTGCTCGGGGAAGATCGGCGCCACCGGTTTCTGTTACGGAGGCGGCATCGCCAATACATTGGCCGTCCGGCTGGGAGCTGACATCGGCGCCGCAGTGCCGTTTTATGGAGCCGTTCCTGCAAAGGAGGACATTCCGAAAGTCAAGGCGGCGATTCTAGTCCATCACGGGGAGCTCGACGCGCGATTGGCAGCCACGTGGCCCGCCTACGACATGGCCTTGAAGGAAGCCAACGTTCCTCACGAAGGCTATATCTACCCCGGCGCCGTTCATGGCTTCAATTGTGATGCGACGCCTGAACGTTACAACAAAGCCGCGGCTGACCTGGCCTGGCAACGCACGATTGATTGGTTTAACAAATACGTGCGTGTCTGATTTCGCCCGGTCACGCTGGAAAAGACGACTATGTCTCAATGCCAGATCCCGCCCACACGAGCCGCCTCAATGCGTCCTTGGCGCAGTCCGGCTTGGGCGGAAGGCTGGCGGCGGCTGGCGTCCATGAGATTCATGCCGAACGCCGCACTCGATTCCTCGTCCGGGACGATGAGTTCCACACGACTGCCGCCGTCGCGCAAGGACTGCAACTCGCCCTCGAAACGCCGGCGGAACACGTCGGCGATGAACGAAGGAATGGATCGCACCGTGACCGCTACGATGATGACGGCCTGGTGCCCCTTCGCCAGATCGGCGCTGGTGGCCGATCGCATCCCGCCGTCAATGTAGCGATGGCCGCCGAATGAAATCGGCGGATAAATCCCCGGAACCGCGCAACTGGATGCTACGGCGCGCGCCAAGCCAATTCCTTTGTCTTTATTCCAGACCATGAAAGAGCCGTCAGCGGCGTCGACGGAAGTGCACGCGAACGGCTTCGCGGGCCAAGGTCCATCGAAATCACCTCCCAGCGACGGAGCGAACCGCGCGATGAAGTCCTCTTCGCACATCGCCGGCGAGCTCAGCGCCCAAGCCCCGATCTCGGCGCGCACTTCTTCCGCTGGCCGCTTCCCCGAGGCCGCTTCGAACATTTTCGTGATCAGCGTTGTCAGATCGGGCGGAGGGCCAGTCGCGCCGGAAACGGGCACTGCGCCGGCAAGATCCGGAGCGGCAATATGCGCGGGCGACCGTCCCAGCGCGAGTTGCGCCCCGACGAACGATCCCGCCGAAGTGCCTATGATAAAATCCGCGCTCGAGGGATCCACGTTACTCTCGGCTAGTCCGGCGAGCAAACCGGACTCCCAGGCAATGCCGACCGGCCCTCCGCCGCCAAGCACCAGCGCTCTTGTCATTCATTCTCCTCCTGGCTCCGTGCTCCTGAATCTCCGACCGCGGAGCCAACCATTCCATAGCCGCGGACCGTTTCCCGAAATAGCTATGACTCTATCACAGGTGTATACTTCTACTAATTCTCGAGGAGGATTCCATGCGTTATCGAGCGGCTTTCACAGTGATCGCGGCGTTCGCCGCCGCCTTCCTTCTGCAGGCCAAGACTAAATCCGAGCAACCTAAGGATGGCTGGTTCACTACGTCCGACAATGTGAAGATCCATTACCTGACCCTCGGTGACAAAGGATCATGGGTGGTGCTGATTCACGGCTTCACCGGGAACGCCAAGGGGAACTGGTTCGATAATGGTATCGCTCAGGCCTTAGCGAAAAATCATCGCGTCGTCGCACTGGACAACCGCAATCACGGCATGAGCGACAAGCCACAATTGAACGGACCGGGCCGGGCGCTCGACACCATCGAACTTATGGATTATCTCAAGATCGATAAAGCGCACATCGGAGGCTACTCGATGGGTGGCGCATTTACCGGCGCTCTTCTGGCGAGCCATCCGGAGCGGTTCATCACCGCGCACTTCGGCGGCTCCGGAATCATGGAGACCGATCCGGAGTGGATCGCGAAACTGCCGCCAGATCACCAGGGCGTGAATCCCATGGAAGCCGACCTGAGCCATGCGTTGCGAATCCACCACGCGATGGATAACGGGATGAGCAAGGAAGAGGCGGAAAAGCTGGCGTCCACTCCGCCCGCACCGCGGCAGACCGGCGCAGCTCCCGCTCCCGCCGCGGCGACAGCAGCGGTTCAAAGGCCCACGCTCGATCTGGCCAAGCTGAATATACCGATCATCATCATCAACGGCGAGTTCGATCGTCCTCGCGCCAAGAGTACGCGCGCCGCGCGCGAAGCCAACAACGTCACCATCGTGGTTCTTCCAGGCAAGCAACATCTTTCGGCGATCGTCGCGGGTTCGATGCCCAAAGAATATCTGAACAATCTGGTCGGGTTCATCAATACGCACGATCAGATCTGATAGGCGGACGTTTTCTGAGGATGTGATGGACTGACGGGCCGGGCCGGCGAATGGCGGCACGCTCCCGGCGCCTCGTACGCCGTCAACCGCTGCGCGTAAGCTGCTCCTGTCTGAAATCGAGGTGATGAAAATGTCTGTCTCACGTCGCGAGTTTCTGGGGTCCGCGGCAGCGGTGTTCGCCGCTGGCGCGACCGTTCAAGGATATCGGCCCAATCTTCTGCCCTCTCAAAAAGAAATATGGGACTGGCAAGTGTGGATGGCCAAACTCGGCCCCAAGTACACTGGCAACCCCGCCCACGCGCAGTTCGTCGATTTTCTTGCCACCGAGCTGAAGTCCGCCGGCCTCGAAATCGCGCGCGAACATTACACCTTCCCGCGATGGGAAGCACGGCGATGGGAGCTTTCCATCCTCCCCGCGTCCGAAAAACCCTTTCGGGCGCCGGTCACATCTTACTTTCCCTATTCCGGGCAAACACCGGCGTCAGGCGTCACCGGCGAACTGGTTTTCGCCGGCAGCCATCCGTCGTTTCACTTGCAGGACCTTCAAGGCAAGATCGCGCTGATCGATTTCGCGTGCAATACCCGCAAGTTCGGAGAGATTTATGAAGCCTGGGGACTTCATCCTTCGGACGCCGCCTTTCCTTCATCGATTCGGCCGGCCCGCGGCGCTGTCAACGACCTTACCCAGTTCCAGAAGGCCGGAGCGATCGGTGTGGTCCTGGCGTGGACCGACGTTTCGGATGCGAACGCCGCGGATCAGTACACCCCGTTCTCCCGTCCGCCCCAAAATATTCCAGGGCTGTACGTCGGCCGCGAAACCGGCTCCCAGTTGCGATCTCACGCAGCCCGTGGCGCGAAAGCGACGCTGATTTTGGAGGCCGCAACCATTCCCGACTCGCCGACCGATACCGTGATCGCCACCCTGCCCGGCTCGGCCGATGAGACCATCATCGTCAACACGCACACCGATGGTCCCAACGCGACCGAAGAAAACGGCGGCCTCGGCATCGTCGCGCTGGCTAAATATTTTTCCCGTCTCCCCAGGCGCGAGCGCAACCGGACGCTGGCATTTCCTCTCACCACCGGGCACTTCGCCGGTCCGTGGGTCCCGTCGATTCGCGGAGTCATCGCGAAATATCCGGATCTGATCAAAAAGGCCGTTGCCGCCCTCACGGTCGAGCATCTTGGCTGCAAGGAGTGGATGGACGACGCTTCCTTCCACTATCGCGCCACCGGAGAAAATGAATGGAGCGTCGCGATCACGGAGAACAAATCCACGGCCGAGGCTCTCCTCGAAGCCCTGAAAGACAGCGCCAGCCGGCGGACCGCCGTGGTCAATCCGGTTCATGGCGGATGGCTCGGCGAAGGCGCATCCCTGGCCCGAGCGGGAATTCCGACCATTGGCTATATCCCACAGCCGAACTATCTCCTCGCCGGTCCTGCCGATGGCTGCATCGAAAAGCTCAGCGCGGAGCTCCTGTATAGCCAAATCCAGGATTTTGCGAAGGTGATCCACCTTTTGGACATTGCCCCCGCGACCAGATTCAAGAAGTCCGCAGGCACACGCCGGTCAAGGCCGATCGACCTTGTGCCATGAGCTAGTGGTCTGCGTCGCCAGTCATGTCCAATCACGGCACAGTGTGCAAAAAGGGGGACTGGCTCGAATTTCGCCGCTTTTGCGAAAGTTCGTGCCTGTAATGCCTGTACCCCTTTTTGCCCCGCCCGAATCATATGGTTCGAGATCAGCGACGCACTACACTAGGAGCTTGTTGAAAAAGGGGACTGACCACTTTGTCCCCGCCCGCAAAACATTGATTTCCCACACAGGTCCTGCGGCGGACATAGCGGTCTGTCCCCTTTTTCAACAAGCTCCTAGGTGACCAACGTCACAGCCCTCGCGGACGACCAGCCAAGTGGCCACCGTCGCGAAAGGCGGGCCGAACGCGTGCGGCTTTACCTGTAATTACCGATAATGTAGAACAATGTCGCTGCAGGATGCCATCGAACGGCTTTTTGAGGCCGAGCCTCCCAGTCGATCGCCTGAGAACCTGATGCTGTTGGCTGACTTCAGGGCCGCGCTCAACCGTGGGGAAGTCCGCACAGTGGTCCCGGCGGAAGAGCGCTGGCAGGTGAACGCCTGGGTACGCAAAGGAATCTTGCTTCACGCCGTTCTGGGTGTGGTCTCCGACGACGGAACCGGATCCAGCTTCGAACTGGATACCATGCCGCTCCGCCGATTCACGCTGCAAGACCAGGTTCGCGTCGTCCCCGGCGGATCGACGATCCGCGACGGCGCCTACCTGGGGCCCAGGGTGAGCTGCATCGCACCCGTATTTATCAACCTGGGCGCGCACGTCGGCGCGGATAGCATCTTGGATTCGCACGTCTCGGTGGGGTTTTGCGCACAAATCGGCGAGCGGGTTCACGTCGGTCCCGGGACTCAAATCGGCGGTGTCCTGCACCCGCTCGACCGGCTGCCGGCGATCCTCGGAGATGACGTTGTGATCGGCGGAAATTGCGGGGTGTACGAAGGCGTGTGCATCGGCAAGGGCGCGATCGTCGGCGCGGGTACCATCCTTACCGGAGCATCGCGAGTCTTCGATCTGAAGAACCGATGCTACTTCAAAAGGACTCCGAAACAACCACTGTTGATCCCGCCGAACGCGGTGGTGGTTGCCGGCGCGCGCCCCATACAAGGCGCTTACGCCGCCTCCGGGCTGATGCTGCCCGTCGGCGTCCTGGTGGGCTATCGCGACGACCCCGATCTGGCCGAGGACGTTGTCGCGGGCCTTCTCGATTGAGGCTCGCGGCGCTATCGCGGAGCCAATCTCAGGGACTCGGGCTTGACGCCAGAAAATCGTTGATCGCCTGCGCGGCTTCCCCGTAGCCCGCCTGCGTGGATGCGCCGGTCAGACGCATGGCCCCCCCGTTCGGTAAGCGGATGGAAAGCGCCTGTGCGTTTCTTGCGTTCGACTCGACGAACGCGCCTCGCACACCGTCCAGAGGGAGGGTTTTGGCGTTCACCGGGATGCCCAACACGCGGCTTTCGACTCGCAGCGCGTGGTCGCCGCGGGAAAGCACGATTGCCGTTCGCGAAGTGGACACAACCCCTCCGGCGAGCAAGAACGGCGCAGCGACGGCGATGCCCACGCCCACCGTCTTTACCCCATTCGGGTCGTTTCCGCTGAACGCCGCAAACAGGACGAACGCGCCTACCGCCAGGAAGACCACGCCCACCCAGAAATGCGGCGGCGCGACGATCACAAGCTTACCCGCGGACCGTTCCACGATCTGCAGCGCGGAGGAAGGCATTATTTCGCATCCGCCACGGCGAGACCTGCCTTCTCGAACGCCGCCCCGAGCGGAACCCGGGAGACGATCAGAATCGATTGGTCCTCCGCGCTCTCGCGGATATAAGCGGAAAATCCGCAGGACCACGCCGCCAACTGTTCCGCCGAAGCGCTTTCGAGCGCCCGGCCATCGAACAAAGGCACGAAAAACGGATAGCGCCGAAAAATTCTCTCTTCGATCTTTGGCAGAAACGCTTCCCTGGTCCGGTCCATAAAGGCTGCCGTGGGAGGCGGCGTGTAGATCTGGAGCGTCGCGCCACGGCCGAACATCATCTGCCAGGCTCGATTGCGCTCTTCCCCAGCCAGGCCCAGCCGGAAAATCTTGTGCGAAGTGGGCCGAACGGTTTGGCCCGGCTCGAGTTTTTCGAAATCCTCCCGCTTCCAGGTCCGGGGCGGATCGCGGTCCGGAAAAATCCCCAGCCCCATGGACGGGTTCCATCCGGCGGCGTGCGTCGCGAACAGCGAGGAGCCCCCGTCGACGTGCAATTGCGCCACCTGCAGGAACAGGTCCGGCGACAAACCCGTGACGTCGGAAATCTTCGCCGCGACCGTCTCCACTACGCTGCGCGCCGGCCTGGAGCGGCTCGGCTCGATTGGAAAAGCGCCTGAATCGATGGAATACGCCTCCCAGGGAGCCATGACCGGGATCCGCTGAAGCGCGAGACCGGCTGCGAGCTGCGAATCTTGTACGCGTGCCATGGTTCAACCTCCTTCAGTACTCCGGATAGGACCAGCCCCGATCGCGCAAATCCGTAAGCAATAGCACCAGGTCCGCATCGAAATCGTCCTTTGAGGCCAGCAGGATTCCATCATCGGTGGGACTCTCGGTGAAATACACGCCGAACAATTCGAACCATTTAACGATGGCGGCGGCTTCCGCCTGAAAAAAATCGCGCGCCGCGAAGCGCGGCAGCACGTAGTAGGTTCCCTTCGCCTCAGGCCGGCCTTGGATATTGGCGCCGAACAAATCTTTGCTCTTGGACGAAAAGTCGTCCTTGAGGGAGGCGAACGATTTCAGCATGCCGTCGAGATTGGCGCTTTGGAAGAACGGATGATTGCGGATGAAACCCGGGATCGCGACCGGCGGCGGCTCCGTCTTCGGGTCCGGAGCGAGAAACAACAACGTAGTCCCGCCGTGTCCGAAGAAGCGCTCACGATGCTCCTCTGATTTTTTCAGAAACCAGTAGCAATAGCTGGTAACGTGATCGCCGAAGCTGAACGTTTTGCGCTTGTTCTGAAGGTCGTCGATCTCCTGCGCCGGCGGCGGCGGAACCGCGGCCGACGGGCTCCAGCTCAGGCCGATCAGCGGAACAGAATCCATCGCCCGGCTCTGAAAATCGTCCAGCAGCTCGGGATAAATCACGCTCATTTGAAGGAACGTTTCGCAGCGGAAAGCGAATCGCTCGGCAAGCCGGCGGGAGAGTGCGATCATGAACTCCAGCAGCCAGGACCGCTGTGGCGGCGGAATCGGAAAGGAGCGCACCGGCAACCAGTAGAGCGCGCACGCGTCCAACTGATCGGCACGGTGCCAGGGCAGCAGATCCTTCTCGCTGCTCAGACGTCCCAGGCCTCGGGCTGACGGATCTGTCATGGTCGTCCTCGCACGTTCTCAAAAAATCTGGTTGATCCCGACGATGATCGTTTTCACCGTCGTGGTCACCGCATGCGCGATGACCCCGCCCAACTTGGTCTCGAGGCCGTGAATCTTCCCTCCCAGCGCCTCGATCTTCTCGCCCAGTCCCCACAGAGAAAGTTTGAAACCGTCGGGATTGAAATTCACGAAATTAGCATTAAAGTTCCAAATGACAATCTGTAACTGCGTGGCGAAGAATTGCATGTTGTTCCCCACGAATTGCAGGTTGAGGAGGCCCGCCTGGATCTGCACGTCGTAACTCATGCCGATGCTGTTCACGGCCGTCCACCAATTGGTGGGCTGCGTTGAGTTGATCGGGTTGGAGTAGCTCACCGTTACCGTGTCGATGTGATTCAAATCGGTCGTGTCGACATACAGATAGTAAGTCTGGCCGTACACTTCCTGGCTCAGATCCTTATGGATCTTGATGCTCTCCGAAGCCTGCAGCTCCTGCTTCTCGCTGCCCAGGATATTGCGCGTCACATTGTTGCTGACCATCCCGCTGGTGCCGATTTGCTCCCACAGATCGCCATGTACGATGTTGATATCCTCTCCCGTGATGGTCGTGCCCACGATGTCCGAGTTCAGGGTCGAAAATGGACTGCGCGTGTCTATCGATCCCGCCTGCAGGCGGCCGAGCGGAGGCAGAGAATAGTCCGGTAACGGAGTGCCTCCTCCGCTGGTCGTGGCGATCTCAGTCTGGGTCTGACTATTGGCGTTGAAAACCGCCATGGCTCCTCCTGTCCGCTTGCCGGAACGCGATCCGGCAGACTACGTGGCCGTGTGGTCGCCCGCTTCCCGGGAATAAAATTTGCTGTGCACATGAACGCGGCCGTTGGGCGCGCTCAGAATGATGTCGCCGAGATCGGTGTGGAGAAGCAGCGTTTCACGATGCGTCTCGTTCGAGCTTTCCATCAGAGCGATGCGGACGGAATTGGGAGTCGAGAACATCACCGACTCCTTGCCTTTCTTGTCCACAATCTGGAAGCGATTGCCGCTCTTGGTCATGATGCGCTTGACATCGTTGGGGGCGATATCCTCGCCCCAGAAAGTCTCGCGCGGGGCAGTGTCGACGCCGTTCCACACACAACCGAGGACCACGGGCCGCTCCGGATCGCCATCCTCGAAGGCGACCACCACCTCATCGCCTTTCTCCGGCATGAACATGAAGCCGCGGCTGCCGCCGGCGTGCGGCGTCATCATGCGGGCCCATTCCGTAGGCTCGTCTTCCTGCCAGTAAAACTTGATTTTGATCCGGCCCATCTTTTTCGGGTCATCGTGTTCCACCACCCGTCCCGGTACCACCCCATGACAGCGCTTTATCGCAGGGGCCGCCGGATTGGTGTAGTTTTTCCAAGGCGTGCATTGGAACTCATTATCATAGCCGCGGCTGGTCCAGCGATGGATCACCGAGATCAGCCCGTAAGTTCCCTGCGCGTCAATCATTCCCTCTATTTGGACTTGGTCCCCCGGTTTCAGCTTGGGCTCCAGACTCTCGCCGGAAGCCGTCACGCTCGCGCCCATCGAACGAACGCTGGTCTGCTTTAGCAAATCTTCATACTCACCGAGTTCCACCACGCGGCTCCGGTCCGGAACGTAGCCCGCCGGCAACTTTGCGCAGTTCTCCTTGACGCTCGACACCAGCGGCCCGACGGAATCGAAAAACGCGGCGTCCCCCTTGACGTCGGTCCAAGTCTGGCTGCGCATGTCATGGTGATTGTAATGCGCGCCGCCAAACGCAGTCGGGGCAAGCGTGCCCTGAGTCTGAAAGCCGCGCAACCCGCGCTCGCCGCGCCACTGCAGGCTGGTCGTCTCCTGAAAGGACTGCTGGATTTCGAACCCTTGCGCGGTCGGGCGGAGCCAGCATCCATAATCATTGGTCAGCCGCAACAGGAAATCGAAGTCGGATTCGCCCCACTGCATGTAACGGAGAGCCCGCCTCGCCGGTGCGTTCACCGTGGCGCTGAGGCCCACCCGGCCGGCCATGAGCGTCGCGATGTCGGTCAGCGGCTTTTCCTTGAAATATGCGCAGCGCGGCGTCAGACTCATCTTCCAGGTGCGCGTGATTCCCCGCAAGGTAGCGCGATAGCTGCCGTAAATCTCGTACTCGAGCCTGAAATCGATGACAAATCCGTCGAACAGCACAGTCTCGACGCCCGCGTCGTCCTCTGCGGTAATCTTCAAATCTTGCCCCAGAATCTTCTCAACCGAGAATGGCTGGTCATCGGTCTGGCGGCACACGACCTCGCAGGTCCAATGCTGATTCAGCGCTTGGTTCACCGTGATGTCGTGCAAAAGTGCGCCGCTAATCAATTCGCCGCCGATGCTGACAAAACTGACTGGCATGTAAGTGCTCCTTTGCAAGAGGCTGGACTACTTACCGGGCACGCGACGACTTCAGCTTATAGCGCCATGTTCTTATGTGACATCCGAGCCGCCGGCGTTTCCGCACCGGCCTCATAAATGCGATTCGGCAAGGCGGTTCGGCTCGTCATCTGCTTGCAATCATACACTCCTCCGAGCTCACGCAGGAAAACCCGACCACAGTGTAGCCGTCCAGTTGCACGGGCGTGCCCGACGGGCGAACCTTAATCACGCTGATTCGAGTGCCGCCCGCGCTGGCCGGAGTCGGCCGCCAGATGTCCCACGAAATCAGCATCGCAATCAGGATGAGCAAGAGCTTCGTAGTAAGGTCGGATTTCATAACGCAGAGTGTATCATGGGCTTCCGGCAGTGGCGCGGCCGATCTGCGGCGCCGCGCGCCAAAGCTGTTCCTTCGGAGAAGCGCTCCCGGTTTCCGGCCGTCGCGGCGTTTCCTTTTCTTTGCCGGCTGGCGCCACAGACCGCGCACAATCCGTCAGTCGCCTTATCGGGGCGCGGGAAACGGTCACTACTCCAGTCCCTATTTCAGCTTCGCTCCGGAGAGGCGCGCGACCGCACCCAAGCTCGTCTGCGTCGCATTCAGGCCGAGCCGGAAATCGCCGTCTGAAAAATGCGAGTAGACGTCAATGGGCTGATGGTGCGTCGGATCCCATCCGCCGCCGATTTGTGAGACGCGCTCCATCTCCCGCAAACTGATCGAAGCCACCAGATCCTGAAACGGAGTCGAATCCGTGCTCGTCATGTGATTCCCCACTACCGCCGGATAGTCCGTCGCATATTGCTCGTTCGCGGCCAGGAACGCCCACGCGAGCTCGGCCGCCGGCGCGGCGAGTTTCGATTGCGATTGGAACTCGATATTCACGTCCGCCTCCGGCCGTTGCTGATCGCTCACCGTGCCGTCTTTCCTTGGCATTCCGTGATCGAACATCATCATGTCGTGCTGTATCATGCCCAACCACTTCGGCTCCGGATACTTTCCGGACCCGGGAGGGTCTTCTTTCCCTTGCCGGTCCTTGCGCTGCTCGACGTAGGCCCGGCTGCCGTTCAAGCCGGTCTCCTCGTTGTTCCACAGAGCGAACCGTACGGATCGTTCGGTGGTGACATCCGGACTGTTCAGCACCCGCGCGATTTCCATCACCAGCGCCGTGCCGGATCCATCGTCGTTGGCGGCTTCGCCCCAGCCGATGCCGTCCATGTGCGCGGCGACAATGTACATTTCTTCCGGATGTGTCGTCCCCACCTTCGTGCAAAAAACCTCTTCGCGCGGGCCCGGTGTGGACGGCTGCGAGTTCAGCTCCCTCAGCCGGGCGTCTGGCTGCGATTCGGCATCGTTGTTCACACCTACCGGACCCCGTTCGCCTCGCACCTTTCCTCCGGCCGGGTTTCCCCTTCCGCCGCGGCCCCGCCCTGCTCCGCCGGCGCCTCTACCTCCCGGCGGAGGCGGTTGATATTCGTAGCGGATCCGCTCCGTGTTCGTGCACCCGTAGTTTTTGAGCTGGGCTTCGATCCAGTCAATCGCAGCCCGGTTTCGGTCCGTCCCCTGCCGCCGGTCGCCGAATTTGGTCAGGCCGCGTATGGTGGCTTTGTAGCGTGGCAGGTCGAGCCGGCCGACCAGTGTCATGATTGGATCGTTCTCGGAGGTCTGGCCGTAAGCCGAGCACGCCGGCAGGAGACAGGCCAAGGTCGATAGCAACATTTTTGAGCGCATGGGTTCCCGCTATTGTATTAAACTCCGGCCAGTTCTCACACCACCCGCCGGTTTGACGCGGATCGTCTGATCTGCATACTGTGTTGCAGTGACACATATGGAAGATCGGGCTATCGACCGCGAATGGAAAAAGGGCAGCGCCGAATTGCTGTTGCTCTCTTTGCTCGATCCCCTGCCCCGTCACGGTTACCAGATCGGAAAATTGATCGAACAGCGATCCGAAGGCGCGCTCCGTTTTCACGCGGCATCGCTCTATCCACTCTTGTATCGCCTCGAAAAGCGCGGATGGATTCAAGGCCGTTGGGTTGAGAAGAGCGGCCAGCGCCGGAGGCGCTATTACCGGCTGACCGTGCAGGGGCGAAAAGTCCTGGCTGCTCAGCGCCAGGGCTGGCGCACGTTTGTGGAAGCCATTCGCCGGATCACCGGAGTGGAACATGCCTGACTGGAGCGCACCGATTCGCAAGCAACTGGCCGCCTTGAATCTCGCTCCCACCCGCGAGGCGGAGATTGTCGAGGAGTTGACCCACCACGCCGAGGATTGTTACCGCGAACTCAAAGCCGGCGGAACTCCTGAGAACGAAGCGCGCCGCCTCGCGCTCCACCAGCTTGCGGGCCTGGTCAAAGAACTGCGTCCCATCGAGCGCACGCATGTCCCGGACCGGGTCGTTTTGGCAAGTAGAGGGAAAGCGCATCCCTTTACTTCCCCTTGATGCAGATACCTGACAAGTTCATGTCGGAGGTCACCATCGGACTGACGCTCGCCTTGCGCACCGGACCCGAGCCCCTGAGCCTGGTCCCCGCCGTGCGCGCTCAGGTCGCCGGTCCCACTGAGGATCAGGCCGTTTACTCCGTCCGAACCATGGAGCAGATCGTCTCGAAATCGCTCGCCGCGCGGCGCTTCACCATGCTGGTCCTCATCATTTTCGGAGCGTCGGCTTTGCTGCTGGCCGCCCTGGGAATCTACGGTGTCATGTCTTATGCGGTGACGCGCCGTACCCAGGAACTCGGAATTCGCGCCGCCTTGGGAGCGTCGCGTCAGCAGATCCTTTCACTGGTGGTGCGCCAAGGCATGCGTCCCGCGGCGATCGGAATGGCCGCAGGCCTGGTCGCGGCGCTCTGGCTGACCCGATTCATGGCGAATCTGCTGTACGGCGTGCGCCCTGCCGATCCGGCGACGCTGGCGGCCGTAACCGTACTGCTCGGCGGGATCGCGCTGTTGGCTTGTTATATCCCCGCGCGGCGGGCCACCGCGATCGATCCGGTTGAAGCCCTCCGATGCGACTGATGTTACCACTGGTAACATTCTCCCGAGCTCTGTTTGCACCAGTTAGCCTTTTACCAGAAGTTCATCGCTCTCCCGATTAGCTTCAGGCCCGCTGGTGCCCGGATTGGACCCGCTCATCTGAAAATACAAGCCGTTCATTCGGTTTTAGTTACCGGACGCGCTTTCAGCAGCGTCATAACCAAAGCATCGTGATTTGACGCTAGTTTCGGGGAGGCAACTTGCGGCCGTTCCTTCGGTTCAACGCCTTAGTCGTAATGATCGGAGTCGCCGGGGCGCAGACGCCCCAAGCCACTAGTCCGCCGAGAGTTATCTCGATGGACGACGCCGTCCGGATCGCGCTCGCCTACAACCAGTCTTTGCGGGCGCAGCGGCTCAATATTGACCAAAACAGGGCCGAAGAGATTACAGCGGCGCTCAAGCCAAATCCGACCTTTTCCACGCTGGTCGACACCATCCCGCTGTTTTCGCCCCAAACCATCCGGTTTAACACCCAGATTTATTCCGAGTCGCTCGCCTACACCTATGAGCGCGGCGGCAAGCGCGAAAAACGGCTGTCGGTGGCTAAAGACAATACCGACGTGTCGGCCAAAACGGTGACCGACAACGAGCGCCAGCTGCGATTCCAGGTGGTGCAGGCGTTCATCAACGTGTTGCTGGCGAAGTCCGTGCTGCAGTTCGCAAAAGAGGACCTGGCGAATTTCTCCCAAGAAGTCGAATTGAACCGCGCGCGCCTGAAGGCGGGCGATCTGGCGGAAGGCGATTATCTGAAAATTTCGCTCCAAAAACTTCAGTTCGAGCAAGATGTGTCCTCCTCCGAGCTAAGTCTGGTACAGGCCAGGGCGACCCTGCGCCAGCTGCTGGGGTATCAATCCGTGGCCGATGATTTCGACGTCACAGGCACCCTGGCTCACAAGAAGCAGGCGATCCAGCTCACGGATCTGGAGAAACAAGCGCTGGACGCGCGGCCGGATTTGCAGGCCGCGCACAGCGGGGTCAAGCTGGCGAGCGATACGGTTTCGCTGGCTTTCGGGAACCGCGCGAAGGATTGGACCTGGGCCAGCGATTACACCTACCAGAGCATAGGACCCAACGGCATTGGCAACGCGATCGGCTTTTCGCTGTCGTTCGACCTTCCGGTTCACGACCGGAATCAGGGCGAGATTGCGCGCAGCCAGGCGGCCGTGCGCCAGGCCATCGAGTCCGAATCCTCGACGGAGGTTGGCGTGCGGACCGACGTGGTCAACGCATACTATGGGCTCCAAACCAATGACCAGATCGTTTCCCTGTACGAATCGGGCTATCTGGATCAGGCCACCCAGTCCCGGGACATCACGAATTATGCATACGCGCGCGGCGCGGCAACCGTTCTCGACGTGCTGGACGCCGAACGCAGCTATCGCGCCACGCAACTCGGCTACCGGCAGGCGATGGCGGCGTATATGACTTCCGCCGAACAGGTGAATCAGGCCGTGGGAGCGCAGGTGATTCGATGACATTCAGACGGGCCGGATGGGCAGGCCTTTTGATTTCGATCGCAGTGCTGGCTGCGTCCTCGTGCACCTCGAAGCCGGCGGCGGGAGCACCGGCGGCGACGCCATCGCAAGCGGATGCAACTTTGTTTCAGGTCCCGCAGAACCAGATGGAGCACCTCAAAATCGCCGAAGTGCACCAGGCGGTGTGGTCTCCGGCGGTGCGAACTACGGGAACGGTGGATTGGGACGCCGACCACACTACGCAGGCGATCACGCAGGTTAACGGGCCGATCGCGCGCCTGCTGGTGGACACCGGCACAGTGGTGACGGCGGACCAGCCGCTGCTGTACGTTTCGAGTCCGGACATCGCCAATGCCGTCGCCACGTACAAGAAGGCGCGCAACCGGCTCGATTATTCCCGGAAAACGCTGGACCGCAGCAAGGATCTGCTGGAACACAAGGTGATCGCGCAGAAGGACCTGGAAGCCGCGGAACAGGATTTCAACGACGCGAGCGCCGAAGTGGAGAACGACCTGCAGGCACTCAAGATTTTCGGCGTCACGCAGCAGGAAATCGACCAGGCGCGAAATCAGGCGGTCCCCATCAATCCGCAGCTCGCCGTGCGGTCGCCCATCGCCGGCGTGGTGGTGCAGAAGCTGGTGACGCCGGGCCTGGTGATCCAGGCGGGCACCACAGCGTGCTTCACCATCAGCGATATGTCGGCGGTGTGGACCTGGGGACACATCTATGACCGCGACCTGGAATCGGTGCGCGTCGGCGACACCGTCGAGCTGACCAACTCGTCCTTCCGCGAGACTTTTCACGGCACGGTGAACTACATCGGGTCCCTGCTGGATCCAGCGACGCGCACCACGCCGGTGCGCATTGTCACGAACAATCCCGCCGGGCTGCTCAAGAAAGACATGTTCATGGATGCGGTGATCCACACCAAGACCGGCCGCCGCGTGCTGGCCGTTGCGACCTCCGCGATTCTGCGCACGGACGACAATCTGCCCTTTGTGTATGTCGAAGTTCAACCCGGCAGATTCTCCCAGCGGCTGGTGACCCTCGGCGTAGAACAGGGCGCCGAGACACAGCTGGCAAGCGGAGTGAAGGAGGGCGAGAAAATTGTTGCTGAAGGTTCCGTGTTTCTTCAGTTCGCCAACAGCATTCAATAAACTTCCATGATCTCCCGAATCGTTTCTTTCGCGCTCCACCAGCGGTTCATTGTGCTCATGGCGGCGCTGATGCTGATGCTGTGGGGAGCGTACTCGTTTTCGAAACTTCCCATCGACGCGTATCCCGATCTTTCTCCGCCGCACGTGGAGATCATCACCCAATGGCCCGGCCACGCGTCGGAAGAAGTGGAGCGTCTGATCTCGATTCCGCTCGAAGTGGAGATGAACGGGATTCCGAAGATCGAAAGTCTGCGCTCGATTTCCCTGTACGGGCTTTCCGCGCTGGAAATGAACTTCCAGTACGATATCGACCCCTATTTCGTGCGCGAGCAGGCGTTCGAGCGGATGGCGGACGCGACGCTGCCCAACGGCGTGACGCCGGGCGTTTCTCCGCTGTTCAGCCCCAGCGGCCTGATCTATCGATATGTGCTGGTGAGCCCGGACAAGACTCCGCAGCAGCTGAAGACGATCGAGGCCTGGATCCTGGAGCGCAAATACCGGTCGATTCCCGGCGTCGCCGACGATTCCGGCCTGGGCGGCACTACCATGCAGTATCAAGTGCTGCTGAATCCGAACCGTCTGTTCTCGCTGGGAGTCACGGTTCCGCAGGTGTTTCAACAACTGTCGAGCAACAACTCCAACGCCGGCGGCGGATTCTTTTCGCAAGGCGGGCAGTTTTACTACATTCGCGGTCTCGGCCTGGTGAAGACCGTGGAAGATATCGGCAACGTAGTCGTCTCCACCAACAATGGCATCCCCACGTACGTCCGCGACGTCGGCAAAGTCGAGATCGGCTATGCGCCGCGGCTGGGACAGTTCGGATTCATGGACCAGGACGACGCGGTGGAGGGCGTGATCCTGATGCGCGTGGGCGAGCAGGCCCAGGTGGTTCTGCAGCAGGTGGAGCACATGACCAAGGAATTGAACGACCATGTGCTGCCGCCGGACGTCAAGATTCTGCCCTATTACGATCGCAGCGAGCTGATCGAAGAAACCACGCGAACGGTGGAGCGAAACCTGATTCGCGGGATGGTGCTGGTATTGATTGTCCTGGGCATCTTTTTGTTGAGCGCGCGGGCCGCGTTGATCGTCTCCCTGACCATTCCGTTTGCGCTGATGTTCGCGTTCATCTGCCTGGATTGGCGGCACATTCCAGCCAACCTGCTGTCCATCGGAGCCATCGACTTCGGCATCCTGGTGGACGGCGCGGTGGTGATGGTGGAAAACGTGTTTCGCGAGCTGGCCGCGCGCCACGACGAGGATTACAACCTGATCGCCGTGATTCGCGCCGCCGCGCACGATGTGGAGCGGCCGATCTTCTACGCGGTCGCCGTGATTATCGCGGGCTACCTTCCGATCTATGCGTTGCAAGGACCCTCCGGCCGGCTGTTCCAGCCGATGGCGGATACCATGTCGTTCGCGCTGGTCGGCTCGCTGATCTGCGCGCTCACCGTGCTGCCGGTTCTGTGCGCGTACCTGCTGCGCGGGAAGCTGAAGGAGCCGCGCGCGTGGTTGTACGAGAAAATCCGCTCCGGCTACGGCAAGGTGCTGCGATCCTGCTTGAGAAACCGTACTGTCTCGATTGTGATTTTGCTGGGGATTTTTGCTGCGTCGCTGCTGCTGATTCCGCTGATTGGCGCAGAATTCATGCCGCATCTGGATGAAGGCGCCTTGTGGATGCGCGCCACCGCTCCCTACACGATCTCGTTTGAAGAAGCCTCCCGGCTGTCGCCGCAGATCCGGAACATTTTGCGCAGCTTCCCGCAGGTCACGACGGTGGCAAACGAACTCGGGCGCCCGGACGACGGCACAGACTCGACCGGTTTCTTCAACAATGAATTTTACATCGGGCTCAAGTCTTATGACGATCCGGTGTGGCAGGGATCGATTCACAACAAGAAGGAGCTGATCGAGGCGATTCAGCGGAAGACCTCCGCGTTCCCCGGCGTGATCTTCAATTACACGCAGCCGGCGGAAGACGCGGTGGACGAAGCGGAAACCGGTCTCAAGAGTTTGCTCGCGGTGAAGATCTTCGGCACAGATCTGGCGACTCTCGAAGCCAAGGCCAGGCAGGTGAAGGCTATTATCGCGAAAGTGCCGGGCATCGTCGACATCACGGTGGTGCGCGAGTTGGGGCAGCCCAGTGTGACCGTGGTTCCCGACCGCGAAAAGATCGCGCGCTACGGCCTGAACGTGGACGACGTCAACACGCTGGTGGAAACGGCGATGGGCGGTAAAGCGGCGTCTGAAGTGATCCAGGGCGAGCGGCAGTTCGACCTTCTGGTCCGCATGCAGGAGCCGTATCGCAAGGACATGGAAGCGATCAAGAATCTGCTGATCGCCACTCCCGGAGGCCAGAACCTTCCGCTCAGCCAGTTTGCCGATATTCGCGTGAACAACGGCGCATCTTTTATTTATCGCGAAGCCAATTCGCGCTTCATCGGCGTCCAGTTCAGCGTGCGGAATCGCGATCTGGCGGGCGCCGTAGAGGAAGCGCGCCGCGCGGTGGATCAAGCGGTAAAACTGCCGGTCGGGTACACCTTCGACTGGGGCGGCGAGTACAAAGATTATCTGGCCGCGCGCGAACAGATGAAGATCATCGCGCCGATCACCGTCCTTTTGATCCTGCTGATTCTGTTCGCGCTGTATGGAAACCTGAAATTCCCGATCATCATTCTGTTCAGCGTGCTGGTGACGGAGCCGGTCGGCGGCTTGCTGGCGCTATGGTACACAAAGACGAACTTCAGCGTCTCCTCAGGGCTGGGATTTGTCGCGCTGATGGGAGTGGCGGTGCTGACCAGCGTGATTCTGTATTCGTTCATCAACAAGCTGCGCCTGGAGGGGAACGACATTATCACGGCCACTTACCAAGCCTCCCTGCTCCGGCTGCGGCCCATCATGATGACCGCGCTGGTGGCCTGCATCGGTCTGCTTCCGGCGGCCACCTCCACCGGCATCGGCAGCGATTCGCAGAAACCGTTCGCGATCGTGATTGTGGGAGGCCTGCTTTCGCGGCTGCTTCTGTCGATTTTCCTGTCGCCAATTCTATACGCGGTGGTCGCGCGCGACGACGATGTTCTAAAGATCTAGGAGCTTGTTGAAAGGGGACAGACCGCTATGTCCGCCGCAGGACCTGTGTGGGAAATCAATGTTTTGCGGGCGGGGACAAAGTGGTCAGTCCCCTTTCAACGAGCTCCTAGGGTAGTGCGTCGCCGATCTCGAACCATATGGTTCGGGCGGGGCAAAAAGGGGTACAGGCACGAACTTTCGCAATTCGAGCCAGTCCGAGCCAGTCCTCCTATTTGCACACTGCACAGCTATTGTCGGTTCTGTCTGTCCTCCTCGGGGCTGCCTTCAGCGCCCGAACAGCAGGATTCGGGACGGGGCAAAAAAGGGTACAGGCACGAACTTTCGCAAAAGCGGCGAAATTCGAGCCAGTCCCCCTTTTTGCACACTGTGCCGTTATTGGACATGACTTGCGACGCAGACCACTCAGTCCGCGGGCGGGCCGTGCAGCTTCTGGATCAGGATGTCGCCCAGGCGCACGCGAAGATACAGGTTCGTCGCGGGCGGAGCGGGCCGGCTGCTGAACTCCTGGCCCAGAAGCTGGCGGCGCTGCTCGCGACCTTCAAAATCGGAGTATACGTCGCCCATGGCGCATTGGGCGTCGATCGCATATTGGCCGCCGGCGCGGAGTGTGAGCGTGATTTGCCCGTTGATGACCGTGGCATGAATATCGCCGGCGATATCGTAAACGTACACTCCTCCGCGATTGTGATCGAGGATCAGTCTGGAGGCGCGCGGCGCCTTGATCCGGTAGCCGATTTCGATATCGCTCCGCCGGCTGAGCGGATAGAGGAAAGCGTTCCGCGCCGGATACGCGGTGGAAATGATCACATCATTTCCATTCTGTTTAGCCGTAATTTGAACGCTGTCCAGCCGACGCTGGTCGCGGGCGCGCTGTTTGGCATCGTCAACGTGCTCGCTCGCCCGGACCACGGTCAGCTCGACTTCAGGATGGTCCCATCCCTCGATGTCCACCTCGCCGAATGAGTTTTCAAGCCGGATGGCGCCGGCGGCGGATACGTTGAATCGCTCCGTATGAGTGGCGCTGAGCTCCTGCTTGGGGCGATCGTCGGCCAGAATCGGAAGCGCCAAGGCGATCGCGATCAGTAGTTTCCACATCTGCCTAAAAGCCAAGGTACCATGCGCAGCTCGAATTCGATTTTGAAGGATCTGTGGTCCTTACTTACCGGCTGGTGCCCGGATTTGAGATCGTCTCCTGGATGACCGGCAGCCCCGATACCTCTCGCATCTGCGGTGACAAATCATAGCTCACGGTAGTAACCTCCGGACAGCGCTTGCATGCAGCGCCGCCTTCCTGCGAATACCAGCGGCAATCCTTACGAATGATGCAGGGGGGCAGCGAATCCACGGCCGCAGGCAAAATCTGGACGATCCTCGACGCCAGCCTGCAATCGGTCCCATCGAAGTGAGTACACTTGTGCTCCGCGCAGGTGGCCGCCAAGCGGAACACTTCGGTGGGATTCAGGGGTGCGGCCAGGGCAAGAACTTCCGCGCCAGCCGGAACATGCCGATCGAGATAATCGAGCACCGGCGCCGGTCCGTCGCGACGGACTACGCCCAAAACCCTGCATTGATCCATGCCGGGCTGAGCGCTGGGACAAAGTTTTGACATGGCCGCCTCCTTCTTACGGCTCGACTTGAATGGTTTGGTTTGCAGGCGGAATGCCGACGACGATGTGTCCGCCGACCGACAAGACGGCTCCTTTCCCCTTCGACGTCTGTGCGGTTCGATCGAAGGCTGCCGGCTGGGCGACGGCGATCTGCTCGGCGACCGAGTCCGCAAACGCCTGGGCCTCGCCCAAGGTCACGTTGGCCGCCAGAGATTCCGGTACGGGGATGCCGCGGATCAGGTAGGAGACCGTCAACCCTTGCGGCGTTTCGAGAGTGAACTTCGGATGTTTCACCATCGCTGCTTTCACGGCCGCTTGCACCGCCGAAGTTAGTTTGCTCAAAGAGATGGAGGTTGCTTTCGCCATAGTCTTCCGTTTCTTCCGCCTAAACTCAGGGTCGGATCTGATCAAACGTCTGCCCTGAATGATGAATTTCGGCGCGGCGTCCGTTTCACAATCAGCCAGAAGAATCCCTGGCGAGTGCGTCCGATTACCAAAGTCCGATGATCAGCAGGACTGCGAACAGCGATGACAGCGTCAGGGCTCGTTGGCCAACCCTCTTGAGCGGGACCTGGAGCGCTGCCTTATCTCGTTGACTGCGGAGATCATAGGCGTAACCGATCACGATCACCGACAGCGCCAGCGCGATCCAGCCACGTCCCAGGATGGAGGCTGCGATCGCCCCGCAGGCCAGCAAACCCAATGCGATTTCGGCCGCACGCCGGTAGCCGTGGCTGCCGGGCGCGGTTCCGCGCGACGCGATTCGCGCACTCAGCCGGGAGTGCACCACCAGGATTCCGGCGGTCGCCTGCAGGGCCATCAAGAGCCACAACCACCAGCACCAGAGCGCTATGGAGCCGGTTGCCGACAGGCAAGTGGCCAGGGAGCTTGACGTTAGCGCCGCGGCACTGACGATCTGAAACAACATCGAGCGCTGCCGGTTCTTCACGTTGATCCACACCGCCACGGCCGAAAAGGCGCAAACACCCAAGCCCAGCGGCACGATCGCGGTGAGGGGCCAATATGCCGCGAGGACCATTCCGCATAGGATCAGGATGGCCATCCAACCGAGCAGCCAACGAGCGGCGGAAGCGGTTTCCGGATGCGGCTGCTTCCAAACGAAGCGCTGCCGGGCCAACACCACCATCGGGTCTTTAGCCGCCAGGGCGGCGATTGCCGCGATTAAGGTCGCGAGTTCGGTCCAGCGCCACTGGCGCGCAAGTATCGCGACGCAAACGATGGGGATCAACAGCATCGCCGTCGCGCCGTGTTCGCGCGGCAGGAACCTCGCGTTTTGATGCGTTTCCCTGGCTGTACTCGTGCTCATTGGTGCTGGCACCTTAGACTCTCAATATTCAGTTTAAGCGCCATTCATCGTGTGCAACGCGTGTGCAACGCTTCGCGGTTCTATTTCACTAAGACTACACAGCGGAGACGCACCGGCGTTTCGGGGAAGGAGACGGTCGTATGTCTGACTCGAACCAGAGACCTGCGCAAAGATGCTGGGCGCAACCAGGCCCGATCTCGCAAAACAACTTTCTGCGCCGCACGTTAGTTCGCGCGGCGGTTTGTTTCGCGGCCGCGGCTTGCACCGTAACTGCGCAAGACAAGAAGGTGATCATCAACGACCGCTGGCCCATTCAGGGCCCCAGCGGACAGTCCGAGCTTTCGCCGCCGCACGTCGAGCCCACCAATGAATGTTCAAAAAGTGTTTATGTGGATGGGTTTATTCCAGGAGCGACGATCACCGTCTTTCGCGGAGGCGGCGCCATTGGCGTACCGTTCCACAGCACGTTCGGGTTCGCCGACGTGCCGGTCCCGCAACTGAACGTGGGCGACCAGATCACCGCGATCCAGACCGTCACCGGGGTAAATAGCGCACATTCGGCGATCATGACCGTCGGGACGATGCCCACGACTCTGCCGAAGCCGACGGTGGAGCCGAAAATTTACGCATGCGGACGCATCGTTCCGGTGCATAATCTGGTTCCCGGCGTCACCGTTGAGGTGCGCGACGACACGGCCGGCATGGTCATCGGGAATGGCGCCACGCCAAACCTGTGGGGTGGGGATTGGGACCCGGTATCGACTTCCATTCTGGTACAGGGCCATAAAATCAGCGCCAGGGTAAGCGCATGCACGGGCGTGCCGAGCGTGGGCTCCACGCAGGTAACCGTCTTGCCGGAACCCTCTCCGTTTAAAGCGCCGACTCTGGACACTCCCATCATCGGCAACGATGCCATCACGGCGCACGGGCTCTACATCGGATCGCTATTGCAGGCATTTCAGCCTGGCCCGATCGGATCCGGATACTCAACCGCGGAAACCAACTGGATGGAAGTGGCCACAATCAAGTCCACCCCGGGCGTGATTGCAGAGCAGGATCTCTGCACGAAAGGTCCCAAGACGCCGCCCTATACGCCAACCAACAACATTCCCCCGCCGACACTGGTCGGGCCGATCTGCCCGGGCCAGCCCGCGGCGACGGTGCGCAACACCACCATCAACGCGACCCTCGTCTTGCTGAAAAACGGCGCGGTGGTTGGCTACGGCGGCGCCGGTCCGGGAGATGTTCCACTGGATCTCGCACCGCCCGCGTCTTTCGCGCAGAACGACGTGGTCCAGGTGGTTGAATACATCGGAACGAATGTGATTTTTTCGAATACCATAACGGTCGGCTGCACGAACACGATTACGTATCACAACGATTCGCAAAGAACCGGCTGGAACCAGGACGAGAACACTCTCAAGCCTGCAAATGTTACGCCTTTGACGTTCGGCTTCATCACGAAAACGGTGCTGGACGATCAGGTGGACACCCAGCCGCTGGTGGTCACCAATCAGGCGATCGAGGGAGAGGGGATACACACCGCCGTGTATGTCGCGACCGAAGGCAATAGTGTTTACGCGATCGATTCCTGGTCTGGCGGCATTCTGAAGCAGCGTAATCTGGGAACGCCCATCGGGACTCCGCTTGGATGCAACAACAACGGACCCAACGTCGGCATCAACGGCACTCCAACCATCGATGGGCGCACGCACACGCTGTATGTGATCGCGTACACGACTGTTTCGGGGAAAGCCGCGTATCAATTGCACGCGCTCGATCTAAGCACCTTGAACGACAAGCCGGGGTCGCCGGTGACGGTGTCTGCTTCGAACGGATCATTCACCTTCAATGCGGCGGTTCAGCGCCAGCGATCTGCATTATTGCTGGCGAATGGAAACGTGTACGCCGCGTTTGCCAGCTTCTGCGACTTCAGTCCGGATCAGTCGCGCGGCTGGTTGCTGGGATGGAACGCCTCAACCTTGAGCCCGTTGCCGGCAAACGAGCTGACCAACAAGCTGACCACGTCGCCCGCGAAATTCTTTCTCTCTTCCATCTGGATGTCGGGATACGGTGTCGCGGCGGATTCGAGCGGAAATGTCTTCTTCGTCACGGGCAACTCCGACTGGAAGGGCAACACCTACACGGGCACAACCAACATCCAGGAAAGCGTCGTGAAGATGCAGGGCGATCTGTCGAAGGTGCTGGATCTGTTTACGCCCTCCAACGTCTTCCCGCTGGATGTGGGCGATACGGACTACGGATCCGGCGGTGTGCTGGTGCTGCCCGATCAGCCGGGTCCGGTGACGCGGCTTGCGGTGGCCGCGGGCAAGGATGGCCGCAATTTTATTTTGAATCGCGACAAGATAGGAGGATTCCACACTCCGGACATTCCCAAGAACGTGGTGGTGGACGCGTGCTGGTGCGGTCCTGCGTATTTCAAAGGATCGGACGGCATCGGGCGCGTAGTCAGCAGCGGAGGACTGCAGGCCAAGACCTGGAAGGTGAATACGGCGCTCAGCCCGGCGCTTGCGCTGGAGGGATCCGCAACGGCGCTGCCGTCGGGCCCACAGGATGGAGGATTCTTTACTTCGGTTTCCTCCGATGGAACCACGGCGAACACCACCATCATCTGGGCTATCGCGCGGCCGTCGGGCAGCGACAATCATCTGACGCTGGTCGCGTTCAATGGGACGGCGTCGGGAGGATCGCTGGCACAGTTATGGTCCGGGAGCGCCGGAACGTGGCCCAATACGGGAACAGCCATGAATCCATTGACGATCAGCGGCAATGCGAACCTGGTTCCTACGGTCGCCAATGGCAGAGTCTATGTGCCCAGCTACAAGCAGCTCCAGATCTTCGGATTGCGGAGATCGAAGGGGCGCCTGATACCGGGCAGGTTCCAGGAAGTCACGCAAGCGGCGCCGCCAATCCGCAGGCCTGCAAATCGCCCCGGTGCATCCTATTGGGGTGTCGTCAAGAGCGTCAACGGTGCGCGAATCGAAATCACTCTGCGCAACGGCAATACGCTTCCAGTCGACCTGAGCGAGGCGATGAAGACCGGCACGACCATCAACCCCACAGTGGGTGAGAACGTCGCGGCGAATGGCACGATGAACAAGAGTGGCGTGCTGGCTGCGCGCACGCTAACGCGGGCGAAGGGACGTGCGAGCTGGGGTGCAGACAGCCCCAGGTGAGCCACGTTTTTCAACGGGATGGTTTTAGTGTTTCCCGAGCCACACGTTCAGGAATTTATCGACCATCGCCTGCGGGACGTCGATGTGCAGCCGGACGCTGCGGGATTCCTGCGTGACGCGGATGGTGTCGTAGACTTGCGCGAGATCCGGCTGATCTTTCGGCACGCTGAGCCGCCCAATGCCGACTAAAGCTTTCAACGCGCTCTCCACTTGCTGCGCGCCTTCTTCGCTCGCGCAGTTGGCGTGCACCAGGCCGTTCAGGCCGGTTCGGAGGTCGAAATAGACGGTACCAGTTTGTACCGAGGCCACCAGTTTGTTGATGTTTCCAAGATTGCTGTTGGCGTCGAACGGCAGATGGACCGGGCCACCGGAATAGGCAGCCCAGAATTGCGCGTCGGCTGGAATCTCCTTCATCAGCGCAGCCAGGGCAGCGGGCGGACCGTTGGACTTTCCCTTGGCGTCGATGAAGTCGTGGAGCACCGGAATTTCGCCGGCGGCAGCGGTGGTGGGGCTCAGGAGCACCACGGCTCCTCGATCGTTCCCGTACATATTGGCGCCTTTGTAGCTGAATTTCTGGACACCTTCCTTGGCGAGATTCGGCTCCATCATCTCGTCGGCGAACTTGCCGCGGCCGAGGAGGACGCCGTCCTTCCCGTTGAAGACATAGAGGAGCTGCCAGAGGTCCTTACGGGGATCGACGCCGGTTCGTTTGGCGAATTCGTCGACTTGCGGGATCTGGCGGGTGGCGAAATTTTTCTGGTAGATGGGCGTTTTCAGGAGGGCGTCGAGGCGGGTGCCGACTAAGAGTACGGTATCGGCGGGGACTAGCGTTTCGAGCGAGGCGTCGACTTTGACTCCGGTGCCGGGCTTCGTGCCGCAGGCAGTTAGGGCGACGACCGTCAGTAAACAAACTCGCATAGATAAGGAAGACGCGCGCCAGGCCGCGAATTTACAGGTCACAGAGAAACCATCTGCCGCCATTGTAGAATGATCCAGTTGAACCGGCGTTGCAAGATGAACTTATGATTGGTAGATTCGGGTGTATGCTAAACGACGAATCGTCGCGCAAACTTATGGAGCGTTGGAATAGCCTAGAGCCGCATCTCTCCTTCTGTGGGGTCCAAAAAAGAGAGACACGACAATGTCAAAATCCGCAGCACCAGGACATCGATTCTAGATGTCTTGAATGCACGGGCGCCGCGAACGAACGCGAGACAATCTGCGTACAGTGTTGCCAACGTGAGGGGCCAGAATTTAGAGGCGGCAGTTTCTAACCGGGGAACGAGCCTATCCGACGGGATGCAAAAAACACAAGATCGTCTCTTCCATTTTCGAACGGGTATTTATGTGTCGTGACCCTTCCTCCGGACTAAGCTCGCCTACGTAAATATAGCCCGCACCCTCGAAGTGTCCCCGTTTGGTATCGATTTGCGTAATCTTGACTGCGACGTATTGAAACATGTTCACTTTCATTCTACCAATCAGCTTTCGGGCAGGTGCAAGGGTTGTGAAGGGGGACAGAATCGCCCGATCGTCCGAGTTGTCCTAAACGGATGTACTGCTTGACATACACACAGGTTGTGTATACCATAAACATGCGGGATCACTAGCTTTTCTCCCATGACCAAGCGCCTTAATATTGTTCTTCCCGAAACCACGATTCGCACCATCGACAGGATCGTCAAACCGGGTGAGCGTAGCCGTTTTATCAATCAGGCGGTTCAACACTACGTGGCCAATCGAAGCCTGGAGGTGCTAAGAACGCGGCTTGAGAGCGCCACCCTCCGTGACCAAGACATCGACCGCGAAGTGGCCGCGGATTGGCTGGCCCTGGACCAACAACAATGGCAAGACCCAAAGCCGGCCACCCCAAGCGCGGCGAAATCTAGCTCACGTCGCTCGACCCTTCGGTAGGCCGCGAGATTCAAAAGACCCGGCCCGCGCTGGTCATTCAGAACGACGTGTCCAATCGCCTGAGCGAAATGACCATCGTTGCGCCCATCACGTCTACGGTACGCTTTCCCTTGAACCCCGTTCACGTTCTGATAACGGCAGACCGCATGACCGGGCTCTCGAAGGAATCCGTGGCGCTGCTCAGTCAGATTCGGGCGGTCGACCGTGTCCGTCTGGTGAAGAGGCTCGGCCAGGTCGATCAGGCAAGCCTTGAGCGCGTCGATGAAGCCATCAAGATCAGCCTCGGACTGACTAAAATCTAGAGGCCCGACTATCGACTCGTGTTGCCATTGTAGAATGATTGCTTGACCTCCATCTCTAAGCCGCGCGTGTGCGCGGTTAGTTACCTTAATACGGTTCCGCTGGTTTGGGGCATGCTGCATGGCGACGAACGTGACGTGTTCGATCTGCGGTTTGCGCTGCCTTCGGAGTGCGCCGATCAGCTTGCGGCGGGAGAAGCCGACATCGGAATTGTGCCGGTGATCGAAATGGCGCGGCAGAAACTGGAGTATTTCCGCGGGACCGGAATCGCCTGCCATGGGCCCGTGCGCAGCATTTTGCTGATCTCGAAAGTTCCGTTTCGCGAGATTCGTACCCTCGCGACCGATTCCGGGTCGCGCACATCGGTGATGCTTTCGCGGATTGTTTTGGCGGAACGATTCGGGGTCGAGCCGAAGCTGATTTCGCGGGTCGCCGATCTGGCGACGATGCTTGGGGAGGCGGATGCGGCTTTGTTGATTGGCGATGCGGCGCTGCGGGTGGATCCGGAGAAGGCGCCCTTTGAATCGCTGGACTTGGGCGCGGAGTGGACTACGATTACCGGGCTTCCCATGGTGTTTGCGGTTTGGGCGGGGCGGAAGGAGATTATCGAGGAACGGTATGCGCGGGCGTTTATCGACTCCTGCCGGTTTGGGTTATCGCATCTCGATGACATCGTCAGGACTGAAGCGGTGGGGCGTGGCTTCCCCGAAGCGGTGGTGCGAAAATATTTGACGGAGCATATCGTGTTCGAGTTGGGCGAGCGGGATTACGCGGGGCTCGAGTTGTACCTGGAACGAGCTTCGCGATTTGAGAGGCTGGCAATTACGGCATGATGACCCGCGCGGAAGCGATCGACCTATATCGCAGCGACGATCTGATCGCGATCGGAATGGCGGCCGATGAGATGCGCCGCAAGCTGCATCCTGAGGGCGTGGTCAGCTACATCATCGATCGGAACATTAACTACACGAATTTCTGCACCGAATATTGCAGCTTTTGCGCGTTCTACCGGCCGATGGGACACACCGAGGGATACGTGCATCCGAAGGAAACGATCTTCCAAAAGATTCAGGAGACCCTCGACCTGGGCGGTACGGGAATCCTGATGCAGGGCGGGCTGCATCCGGAATTGAAGATTGAGTGGTACGAAGACCTGCTGCGGTCGATCAAACAGCGGTTCAACATCTGGTGCCATTGTTTTTCGGCGCCGGAGATTGTCAACATCGCGAAGGTCAGCGATTTGTCGCTGTACGATACGCTCGCGCGTCTGCGGGATGCGGGTCTCGATTCGCTGCCCGGCGGCGGCGCGGAGATTCTGGACGATGAAGTGCGGCACCGGATCAGCCGGCTGAAATCATCGGTGACGGATTGGATCGACGTGCATCGGGCTTGTCACGCTTTGGGAATGCGCTCGACGGCGACCATGATGTTCGGGACGGGCGAGACCATCGAGCAGCGGATGAATCATTTCGACATCGTGCGGCAGATCCAGGAAGAAACCGGCGGATTCACGGCGTTTATTCCCTGGAGTTTCCAGCGGGAAAATACGTCGCTCGGGCGATTCGTGAAGGAAGAGGCTACGGCGGTGGAGTATCTGAAGGTGCTGGCGCTTTCGCGCGTCTATCTCGAGAATATTTTGAATATTCAATCGTCGTGGGTGACGCCGGGGTTGAAGACTTGCCAGATCGGGCTGAGATTTGGCGGGAATGACGTGGGATCGATCATGATCGAAGAAAACGTCGTGAGCGCGGCGGGCGCGCATCATCGCGCGACGGAAGAAGAGCTGCGCCGATTGATCCGCGACGCCGGGTTTATTCCGAAACAGCGGGATACGCTGTATCGAACCTACTTTTTGAATTGACCGAATTCACCTGCAATATTTGCGGCGAGCCGAATCGATGCCCGGCGGCGTCGCTGACCCGGGAAGCAGCCACCTGCTCGCGGTGCGGTTCGAGCGTGCGGTATCGGGGGCTGATGCTGGTCCTGTCACTGGAATTATTCGGCACTCCGCTGACGCTGCCTGAGTTTCCGCGCGTCAAATGCCTGCGCGGAATGGGCACCACGGATTCGAACGAGTACGCCACTCGGCTGGCCGACAAATTCGATTATCGCAACACGTTTTTCACGCGCGAGCCGAGGTTCGACCTGGCGAATCCGCCAACGGAAGATTTCGGGAAGTTCGATTTCCTGACCTCCAGCGAAGTGTTCGAGCACGTGGTCCCGCCCGCCGAAGCGGCGTTCCGAAACGCGTGCCAACTGCTGAAGCCGGCGGGCGTGCTGATCTTCACGGTTCCCTACTCGATCGAACCGTCGATGACGGAACATTACCCGGATATTTATCAGTTCGGGTTCGCACAGGTCGGCGATGGCGTGGTGCTGGTGAACCGGACGCGATCGGGTGAAGTGCAGGTGTTCGAAAAACCGGTGTTTCACGGACCCGGTCCGGGAAAAGCGCTCGAAATGCGCGAGTTCACCGAGACCGATCTCAAACAGATTTTGACGGCCGCCGGGTTCTCTCATACGCGGATCTACACTGAAAATTATTTGCCGTTCGGAATCGTGTATTCGGAAGCGTGGTCGCTGCCGATCGCGGCGCGCAAGGGCGAGTTCGCGTTCAACGTCGAGGCCACCAGAGCAGTGCTCGAAGAATGGCGTGAGTTCCGGCAGCGATTCGACTCGGAGATGAAGACGCTGAATGGGTCGCTGTGGTTTCGATTGGGGCGGAAGCTCGGTTTGTTCTAAATAGCGGTGATATGCTCGGGACAGGCGCGTATGAAACTCGACGTGCGGCTGATGGCCGGGCTGGTTCTCGTGAGCGCGGCCTTCGCTTTTCAGAAACCGTTCCGCCAATACCCCGGCGTCGAGTATGAAAACTTCCCGCTGCCGCCGGATTGGCAGCAGAAGTCCGAGTTTGCTTTCGCGCGGCTGATGTACCCCCAAATTCGAGGCCGGTTCCGTGGATTCGGCGCGTATGGAAACGGCGAATGGACTCAGGGGCTCTCTATCTGGACTCAGGATTATCCGCGCGCGGATCGTCATTTTTCGCAGGCGGTGCGGCGGTTGACGCGCGTGAATGTGCGGTCGGTGGAACAGCCCGTGAATCTGGACGACGGCGACGATGTCTATAACTGGCCGTGGCTGTATGCGGTCCAAACGGGGCGCTGGAATCTGACGGATGCGCAGGCCGCCAAGCTTCGCGATTACCTGCTGCGCGGCGGCTTCTTCATGTGCGACGACTTCTGGGGGCCGGGAGACTGGGAGATTTTCGTAGAAAGCATGAATCGCGTTTTTCCCGACCGCGAAATTGTCGATCTCGACGATGGCGACCCAATTTTCCACACCGTCTTCGATCTGGAGCATCGCTATCAGGTTCCCGGCGCGCGTTATCTTTCAACCGGCGTCACCGAAAAGTGCAGCGGCTGCCCGGCGCAGTGGCGCGGCATTTACGACGACCGCGGCCGGGTGCTGGTGGCCATGTCGCCCAACTCCGATATCGGGGATTCCTGGGAGTGGGCGGATGATCCACGCTACGACGAGAAATTCTCAGCCTTGGGAATTCGCATCGGAGTGAATTACATCGTCTACGCGATGACGCACTGAGATTGTTGAAAAGAGCGACAGATCGCTCGGTCCGCAATTTTCTCGAAAAGGGCTATTTTGGCGAAGGGGACGGAGTTGTGCGTCCCTCGTGTCTGCAAGTCGATTTGGGGCAGGGTTTTAGGGGGATCGTTTTACGTATTTTCGCGCGGGTCGATTCTGTCTGTCCCCTTCGCCCTTCGCCCCTTCGCCTCCTTCGCCCCCTGGGAGTGGGCGGACGATCCTCGCTATGACCAAAAATTCTCAGCCTTGGGAATTCGGATCGGAGTCAACTACATCGTTTATGCGGTGACACATTAAAAAGGTGCGTTGAAAAACGGGACACACCGCTCTGTCCACGGACGTTAGTTTTATAGGGCACGAGCGGACGATATGCAAGAGGTTGAAGTATCCTGTATGGCATGACTCAAAGGCTCTCCTCCGAGCTGATTGCCGAATTCCTTGGAACATTCGTGCTGATTCTGTTTGGGAACGGCGTCGTCGCGATGGTGATCCTATTCGATAAGGGCGGCTTCACCAACATCACGCTGGCGTGGGGACTCGCCGTGACGATGGGGATCTACATCGCGGGAAAAATCACCGGCGCACATCTGAATCCGGCGGTGACGGTCGCGCTGGCCGCGTTTCGCGGATTTTCGTGGGCGCGTGTGATTCCGTACATTGCGGTCCAGACGGCGGGAGCCTTCGCCGCAGCCGCCGTAGTGTATTGGAACTACCGGCCGCAGTTCCTGAAAATCGATCCGCTGCTCGACCACACGGCGGGAATCTTCACCACGTTTCCGGCATTTCCGTCGCAGCCGATGGCGGGACTGCTGGACCAGACGATCGGCACGGCTCTGCTGCTGCTGATGATTTTCGCGATCACCGATGAGCGCAACACGCCTCCCGGGGCGAACATGACGCCGCTGATGGTGGGATTGGTAGTGGTGGCGATCGGCATGGCGTTCGGAGGCATGCACGGGTACGCGATCAATCCCGCGCGCGATTTCGGACCGCGGCTGTTCACCGTGGCGGCCGGGTTCAAAAACAACGGGCTCACCGACGGCGCGGCGGCGTTCTGGGTGCCTATCGTGGGCCCGATTCTGGGCGGATTGATCGGCGCCGCGGTCTACGATCTCTGCATCCGCCCGCAACTTCCGTCTAAAGATGTTTAAATAGAGTAGATCCGCTGAAACCAAAGGATTCGGGAGTTACGTCTCAAAACTATGCGGTTAGTGTTGGTGCCATTACTGTGTCTTGGTGCGTTCGCGGCAGCGCCCGATCCGAATGCGGCGAAGCTGCTGAATGCGACGCCCATTCGCTTTGAGCCCGCGTCGAATGGGCAGACGAATTGGCGGGCCCGCGGATTGGGATATTCCTTCCTGTTCACCGACGCCGCGACCATGATGCGCGTCGGAGACCGGAGTGTCAGGCTGACTTTCCCCGGCTCAAACCGGCTGGCGCAATACCACGCTTCGGACCGCTTTCAAGCGTCCACGAACTACTTCATCGGCAAGACCTATTCGAGCGTTGCCGCGTACGCGCGCCTTCATCGCTTGGGAGTTTATCCGGGAATCGACTTGGTCTACTACGGGCACGGCAGCGAGATCGAGTACGATTTCGAGATCGCGCCGGGAGCCGACCCTTCGCGGATCCGGATGCGCCTTGACGGAGCCGACGCGGTTTCGCTGAACGAGCGCGGCGATGTAGTTCTGAAGCTGGGCGACGGCGAGATGGTGCAGCGGGCGCCGGTGGTGTATCAGAAACGGGCGTCGGGAGAAATTGTGAAAATCGACGCGCGATATCTCCTGGCCAAAGACGGAACCGTTCGGGTCGCCCTGGGGAAATATAACCGGGCGAATACGCTGGTGGTGGACCCGGCGCTGAGTTATGTCGCCTATCTCAACGGCGGCGAAAGTGACTGGGCAACGTCGGTCGCGCACGACGCGCAGGGCAATGTGTATCTGGCGGGCAACACGTGGTCTGTCGATTTTCCCGCCACCACGGACGCCGAGCAGGCCACCAACGGAGGCAACCAGGACATTTGGGTGATGAAACTGAACCCGGCCGCCGGAGGCAATGCGATTGTCTATTGCACCTATCTGGGCGGAGCCGTGAACGACCAGGTAAACGACATGGCGGTGGACGTCAACGGAGTGATCTACCTGACCGGCGTCACTCTATCCGGCGACTATCCGACAACGGCCAACGCGCTGGCGAGCACCACGCCGATGGGTGGAAACAACCACGCCCTTGTCACCATGCTGGACCCGTCGCAGGCGGGCACGGCGGGGCTGATTTATTCGAGCTTCATTGGGGGCACCAATACCGAAGAAGGCGACGGGATCGCGGTGGTGAACGGGAAAATCTATCTCACTGGAAACACCACGTCTGACGATTTTCCTGTGGCCGGCGCATTCCAATCCGGCCGGATTGCGGGATACGACACGTTTGTCGTGGAGATCGACCCCACACAATCCGGAACGGCTTCGTTGATCTACGGCACCTATCTGGGCGGTTCGGGGCAGGATCTGGGACGCTCGATCGCGGTGGATGCCGCGGGAAATATCTATGTCGGGGGTGTCACGTATTCGGTGGATTTTCCGATCACCGGCGGTGCGGCATATCAAAATACCTATGGCGGCGGCGGCGATTGTTTCCTTGCGGAACTCAATCCGAACAACGCGACGCTGGTGTACTCGACCTACGTGGGCGGCCAATCCACCGACGAAGTCAGGAAAATCCTGATCGAGCCGGGCGGCCATGTAGCGATGACCGGCTACACGCTTTCTTCCGATTACCCGGTGACGCAGCTCGCTTACGATACGGCATTCGGCGGCAACGGAAACGCGTTTCTCACCATTCTGGATTTGACCACGCCGCAGGGCTTGGTGTACTCGACGTATTTCGGCGGAAGCGGCGGCGAAGTCGCGTACGCTATGCGCCGGGATGCCAATGGTCTTTACTACCTGGGCGGTTACACCATGTCACCCGATTTTCCGGTGACGGCGAACGCGCTCAATCCGGTGTCGCTCAGCGGGTCCGTCGACGGCTTTATCGCGGTGCTGGACCCGACGCAGCCTCCCTTCAGCCCGAAAACGCTGGTGTATTCGAGCTATGTAACCGGCGGAGGATACCAAGTGGTGTACGGATTGGACGTTGACGCCACCGGGGCGATTTACGCCGCGGGTCTTACCACCAGCTCGATTGTCCCGGCGCCGTTTCCGCAAAACAGCTACGTCCTGAAGCAGGGCGCATTTGTGATGGTATTCACGCTGCCTTGACCACCGGCTGCGCGTATCGCGCTTCGTACGCTATGAGTAGCGGCGTGGCCGCCCTGGAAGGAAACCATCGCCTTCTGGATGGAACTGTCAGCGTCGATGAAAATCGGGGGTGCGCTTTTCGATCATCGCGGCCAGACCCTCCTGGTGGTCCGCTGACGCCAGGCAGTCGAGCAGCGCCTGGGCCGCGGCGTTTCGGTCGAACCTGGAACACGCGGCGTCGTTCAACAGCTTCTTCATTGCCTCCATCGCCAGAGGGGCGCCCGACGCCAGCTTCGCGGCCAGGCTCGCGACGTGCGACTCTAAAGCGTCCGCCGCAACGATCTCGTCCAGATACCCGATCTTGAGCAATTCCGGTGCGCTGAGTGTTTCGCCCGCCAAGAAGATGCGTTTGGCCGCGCCCAGCGGCAGGCGAGCGACGAAGCGTTCGATGCCACTGGCGTAATAAGGAATCCCCAGGCGCACGGGAGGCACCATCAGCTCCACCGATTCGACGCCGATGCGGAAATCGCAGGCCAAGGCGAGATCGGCAGCGCCGCCGTATACATTGCCCTGCAACGCCGCGATGGAGGGGACGCGGCAGGCGGCCAGAGCGTCAGCCGCTGCTTCGAATCGCCCCGGCGCGCCCGCGCCAATGGCGCCCAGATGGAATCCGGCGCTGAACGTTTTTCCGGTGCTCGCCAGGATCAGCACGCGAATCTCGCGCCGCTCTTCGACGGCACGCAGGTGGGACTGGAGTTCGACCAGGTCCGCCGGCTCGATGCGATTGCGCTCTTCAGGCCGGCTGAAACGGATGGTGGCGACCGGCCCCTCCGCTACGAAGTTCATCGAGGAAATCGAGGCGAATAGGCTTCCAGGTACTTCAAGCCCGTGCCGGTGTTGTAAATCACGATGCGCTCTTCGGGTTTGAGGAAACCGCTGGCGAGCAGTTTTCGCGCGGCCGCCACGCAAGCGCCGCCTTCGGGCGCGGCGAAGATGCCTTCGTCGGTGGCCAGCTCAATGGCGGCTTGAATCATTTCATCGTCGCTCACGGCGATGGCCGTGCCGCCGCTTTCCCGCGCCGCGTTCAAAACCAGAAAGTCGCCCAGAGCCTTGGGAACGCGCAACCCGCTCGCCACGGTTTCGGCATTCTCGAAAAACTCGCTGCGCGTTTTGCCTTGCTCGAACGCGCGCACGATCGGGCGCGCAGCCCTCGGCCTGCACGGCGATCATTTTGGGGCGTTTGGAGCCGATCCAGCCCATGGTCTCCATCTCCTCAAACGCCTTCCACATGCCGATCATGCCCGACGCCGCCGCCGCAGGGGTAGAAAATCGCATCGGGCAACTGCCAGCGGGACTGCTCGGCCAGCTCATACCCCATGGTCTTCTTGCCTTCGATGCGATACGGCTCCTTGAGCGTGGAGATTTCGAACCAGCCTTCGGCGTCCTTGCGCGCGGCGACCATCTTGCCGCAATCGCTGATCAGTCCATTCACCAGCGTCACGTTGGCGCCGGTGGCGCAGCACTCGATGAAATTCGATTGCGGAACGTCGCGAGGCATGAAGATATACGCCTCGATCCCGGCCGCGGCCGCGTAGGCCGCCATCGCGCCGGCGGCGTTGCCCGCCGACGGAATCGCGACTTTCTTCACGCCCAGCTCCGACGCACATCGAGATCGCGCAGGAAAGGCCGCGCGCCTTGAACGATCCGGTCGGGTTGACGCCTTCGTCCTTCACCCACAGGTCCCGCGCGCCCAGCCGCGCTCCCAGACGCTGCGTGTGGATCAGCGGCGTCATTCCTTCGCCGAGCGATACGATCGCCGACGGCTTCGAGACCGGCAGCACCGGCGCATAGCGCCACATGCTGGACGGACCGTTGGGAATCCACTCCCGGTTCCAGCTTTCCTTGGCCTTCTGAAGGTCGTAGCGGACCAGCAGGGGTCCGCCGCACTCGCACAGATTGTGGATCTTTCCGGCTTCGTAGCGCTTGGAGCAAAGGCTGCATTCGAGGTGAGTGAGCGTCGTCATGGAGGTGGAAACAGTTAGAATACCGCACTCTGCGCAGAGCAGAGGAAACCTGGGAAGATATAGATTCGTCCAAGTGTTCATACTTTAACGTTGGTGGAGGGATTGTTTTGAGGAAGTTTCTTTGTATCGCCGGCGCCATGGGTGGATTGCTCACCGCCCAGTCCGTGCCGTCGTTCACCATTACGACCTACGCGGGAAACGCGACCGCGGGGTATGCGGGCGATGGCGGGTCCCCGACCAGCGGGGAAATGTTTTTGCCCTTCGGAATCACGATCTCCGGCGGCAATTTGTATATCGCGGACCAGGTGAACCAGCGGGTTCGCTTCATTACCAACAACACGATCAGCACGCTTGCCGGCGACGGAACGGCTGGATACAGCGGCGACGGAGCCGCGGCCCTAAAGGCCGAATTGAACGCGCCGTCCGGCGTCGCCGTGGATAAGAGCGCCAACTTGTACATCGCCGACACGGAAAACTGGGTGGTCCGGATGGTGACCACGGGCGGCCAGATCTCGACCTTCGCCGGGAGTAACAGCTTGGGCCAGGGATATTCGGGCGACGGCGACTCAGCCGTCAACGGGCAGATGGAGTCTCCCTCCGGGATGGCGTTCGACGCCAAAGGGAACCTGTACATCTGCGACTCCGGCAACAACGTGGTTCGCATGGTGACGGCAGGAATATTTTCGACCTTCGCAGGCGACGGCGTCGCGGACTTTCAGGGCGACGGCGGCCCCGCCACCAGCGCGCAACTCTACAACCCGGAGGCGATCGCGTTCGACGCCGCGGGCAATGCCTATATCGCCGACACTCTGAATAATCGCATCCGTAAGATCACCACCGATGGCAATATCAACACCATCGCCGGCAACGGGATCGCCGGCCGCTCCGGAGACGGCGGGCCTGGCGCTCAACGCGGAGTTGTACCAGCCGCGTGGCGTGGCCGTGGATGCATCCGGGAATGTGTATATCGCCGATACTTTCAACAACGTGATTCGCGTGGTCCTGCCCACTGGACAGATTGCGACCGTCGCAGGCACCGGCGTCGCCGGTTACGGAGGCGACGGAGGACCGGCGAACGCCGCCCAGTTCAATTTTCCGACGTCTCTTACCATCGATTCTTCCGGCAACCTTTTCGTCGCCGACACGGACAACAATGTGATCCGCGAGCTGACGCCGGCCCCGGCTACGCCCGTCGGCCTGCCGCCGTCGATCAGCGCCGGGGTGTTCACGCTGGGGGCTTACGGCGGCTCCACTGCGATCGCTCCGGGAACCTGGATCGAGATTCACGGGACCAACCTCGCGACCGATACGCGCTCCTGGAATGGCGGCGACTTCAACGGGTCCACGGCCCCAACGTCGCTTGACGGAACCAGCGTCCACATCGGCTCGCAGCCCGCGTTTGTCGAGTACATCAGCTCGACCCAGGTCAACGCGCTGATCCCGTCGACCATCGGCAGCGGCCCGCAGCAGTTGACGGTGACCACCGGCGCGGGCGAAAGCGCGCCGTATCTGATCACGGTGAATACGCTGCAACCCGGATTCCTGGCGCCTCCGGCCTTCAATATCGGCGGCAAGCAGTACGTCACCGCGGTTTTCTCCGACGGAATCACTTACGCGCTTCCGCCGAACTCCGTTTCGGGCGTGACGTCGCACGCGGCCAACCCGGGCGACACCATCGTCATGTACGGAATCGGGTTCGGTCCGGTGACGCCGAACACCCCCGCCGGCCAAATCGCCAACGCATCCGCGAGTCTGGATCTGCCGATTCAGGTTTTGTTCGGCCAGACACCGGCAACGGTATCCTACGCCGGCGTAGCGCCCGGAGCGGTGGGGCTCTACCAGTTCAACGTGGTGGTGCCGGAACACCTCGGGCAACGCCGTCCCGGTCACTTTTTCGTGGGACCGGTGGCCAGATCGCAAACTTATATGTTCCCGTGCTTAGGATCTGGTTGAAAAAAGGACCGGCGGGGACAGCGGATCGTCCCTGTTTCAACCAGTCATGGGCAGCGCGGGTTAAAATGGTTGCCTATGAGGATTCACCTGCTCATCGCCGCAGCCGGGATCGCAGCGGCTCAGAATCGCACCTTCACCGACGCCGAAGTGATGAAGGTCCACCGCTCGGCGCTGCTGATCGACACGCATAACGACATCACCAGCCGCACCGTCGAAGGCTTCGACATCGGACCGCGCAATACCAGCGACAGACCCACGCACACCGACCTGGTTCGCATGAAGGAAGGCGGCATGGGCGCGCAGTTCTTCGCGGTTTACGTCGCGGCGCAGTATGTCGACGGCAATCATTCGGCCAACCGGACGCTGCAGATGATCGACACCGTGCGGCACGACATCATCGCGAAATATCCCAACGATTTTGCCTTCGCCACCACGGCGGCGGAGATCGAAGCGGCCCACAAACGCGGCAAGATCGCGGCGCTGATGGGGATCGAGGGCGGCCACGCGATCGAGGACAGCCTGCGCCTTCTGCGCGATTACTACGCGCTGGGGGTCCGCTACATGACCCTCACGCATTCGAACACCAACAACTGGGCGGATTCGTCGGGCGACATCGACTCGCGCCGACGTTGCGCATCACAACGGCCTCACGGATTTCGGCAAGGATGTGGTTCGGGAGATGAACCGGCTCGGCATGATGGTGGATATTTCACACGTCGCCGACAAGACCTTCTGGGACGCGCTCGAAGTGAGCAAGGCGCCGATCTTCGCGTCGCATTCGTCGTGCCGCGCGCTGGCCGACGTGCCGCGCAACATGACCGATGAGATGATCGTCGCGCTGGCCAAGAAAGGCGGCGTGGTGCAGATCAATTTCTCCTGCGGATTCCTGAAGAGCCGGCGCCGGAACAAGCCAGCCGCGCCACGCTCGCCGACGTGGTGGCGCACATCGATCACGTAAAGCAGATCGCGGGGGTGGCAGCGGTCGGCATCGGCAGCGATTTCGACGGAATCGGCTGCACGCCCGAAGGGCTCGACGACGTTTCGAAGTTTCCGAACCTCACTCGCGCGCTGCTCGAGAAAGGTTATTCCGCCGACGATATTCGAAAGATCTACGGCGGAAATCTGCTGCGCGTGATGCGCGCCGTGGAGACAGGCGGCGGGCCACGGCCAATAGCTACTGGGACTGCGCCTTGGTCAGCGTCGATCGGCTCGTCCGCGCTGCCGCCGTAAATGCGCGGGATCTTCGATCCCATGGGACGCAGGTAGGTCGAAAGCTGGCCGCGATGATGGACCGAGTGGCTGAGCATCAGTCCGATATAGCTGATCGCCGGAAGCGTGAACATTGCGAAGTTGATCTCCTTCAACAGGTCTCCCGACTTGGTCGACTCAAGCTTCGACACCGCTTTGGCGAAGTGCTCTTCATACCACTTCGCAGACTTCGGCAGGCGTCTTCAACGAATCCGGAATGTTGGCATCCTCGCGGTTGAAGACCCCAGTGGCCGCACTCCGGACATGAAGAAAATCTCGCTGCTGGCCAGGTGTTTGGCGAGTTCCAGGGCGCTCTTGGCCTTCGGATCCGGTTTGTAGTCGATCTGGTCGTGCGGGATGGCTTCGATAATGCGGCGCGTGGTCTTGTGTTCGTTGCGAATTTGCGGCAAATACACTTCGGTAAGCAGAAAATGGGCTTGTTCAGGTGTCATGTCCGCTACTTTAACGCCTTTAGGGGTCAGTTCAGTCGCCAGAAACTCCGGCGGACTCTCTCCGTAGAAATGTGTTATCTTCCAATCAGGACGGTTTCCCGCGCGCCGTCCCTCGGAGAATTTTTCTGATGACAAAATTCCTACGCTACTTTCTCGTGGCGACTGTCCCCGTCTGGGCCCAAGTATCGCCGACCATTAACCCATCTCCGTCGCGGGAGTTCGGCCAGCCGCAACTGCTTTCCTCGCTGGACTCCATCGCGCCGAACCTGGTAGAAGGGCGCGAATTGTATGGGCCTATCGCCGTGGCGTTCGACACCAGTGTTTCACCGGCGATTCTGTACATCGTCGACAACGCCAACAACCGTGTGCTCGCCTATAAGAATCCGGCCAACCTCACGCCTTGCGGAGCCGGGAACACCGGCTGCGGATTCGCCGATCTGCAAATCGGCCAGCGCGACTTTACAGGGACTCTGAACGGCGGTCCCGGCGGACTGGGGCTCACCGCCGGCTTCACCCAGCCGACGGGCATCGCCGTCGACTCCAGCGGCAGCGTGTACATTGCCGACACCGGCAACAATCGGATCCTCCGGTTTCCCGCGCCGTTCAAACAAACGGGATCCATCCTCGCCCCCGACCTGGTGATCGGACAGCCGAGTCTCAACTCCAACCTGCCCAACCAAGGGCAGAATGCTCCCAGTGCTCAGACGCTGTCCTTCTACAATAAGATTGCGGGACTTGCGATTGATTCGAGCGGCAACCTGTGGGTGACCGACCCCAACAACAATCGGGTGCTCCGCTTCCCGGTCAGCCAACTCGCGCCGAACACTTCGCAACCGGCTGCGGACGTGGTGCTGGGCCAAACCAGTGCCAACCTTTCCTCTCTCCCGTCGCCCCCGCCGAACACGTCGGCCTTCCTCGACAAGAGCATTCTGAACGCGCCCTTCGGAATTACCTTCGACGCCAAAGGCCGGCTGTACATTTCCGATGCCTACTCCCGCGTGCTGTACTTTCCGGGGCCATTCTCCACGGGTGTACCGGCGAGCCGCATTCTGGGGCTGTTGGTGCAACAATCGCCTCCGCTGCCAAACGTGAACCAGTACAGCCTGCTGGTTCCACAAGGGTTGACTACCAACGGAACCAATTTGTTCGTTTGCGATGCCGGCAACAGCCGGATTGTCGAATATGACGTCCCCGAGAACTGGCCGGCGGAGGCCAGTCTAACCGGTCCATTGCAGCCGGGCCAGCAATTTTCTCCGCCCATGATCGCCGCCATCGGCCAGGTCAACCTGACCAGCGGACAGCCCAACCAGGGCAAGCCTCAACCAGCAGCGAACACGCTGCTGGAGCCGATCGGCGCCACGTTCAGCGGCACGGATCTATGGGTGGCCGACAGTCTCAACAATCGCGTGCTCGATTTTCCGCTGCAGGGCGGCGGCTACTCGTCCGCGGTGCACCTGGCCGGTCAATCGAATTTTCAATATAACGCGCCCAACCTGATTGAAGGACGGGAAGTGTTTTTTTCCGGTAGCGGCGCCGCCAGCGCGGCCGGCGTGGTGGTGGACCAGAATTCCAATCCGCCGCATCTGTATATCGCCGATACCTACAACCATCGCGTTCTTTGCTTCAATGACGTCCGCTCCGTCACGGCCGGATCGCGAGCCGACCTCGTGCTCGGGCAGAACGGGTCCACCGACTTTTACGACGCCCTGGTCAACTCCGGCACCAATCTCGCAACGTCGCCGACGCAAACCGGTCTGTTCGCACCGGTCGGCGTGGCGGTCGATTCCAGCGGGAACCTGTTTGTGGCCGACAGCGGGAATGGCCGCGTGCTGCGATACCCCGCCCCGTTCAACCAACCGGCGGGAGCGCAATTGTTGCCGAACCTGGTGCTGGGACAACCGAGCTTCACGTTCAGCGACACCGACGCGACCAATCAGAACATGCATACCCCCTGGGGACTCGCCATTTTCTCCGAGGGCAGCCTGGCGGTCTCCGACGCGTTTCACAATCGAATCTTGATCTTCAAGCGTCCTGCCGGCGGCGATTTTCAAAACGGCCAGGTCGCTGCAGTCGTACTCGGACAGCCGGATTTCAGCACCACCACGGCGGCCAATTCCTCGTCGACCAGCGGAATGAGCAGTCCCAGGCATATCGCCGTCGACTCTTCCGACCGGTTGTACGTGTGTGATCTCACCAACAATCGCGTGCTGGTGTTTACTAATGCCCGGAACGCTGCGAATGGCGCGGCCTCCGCATTCCAGCTCAATAATCTGAGCCAGCCGGAGGGCATTATCGTCAGCCAGCAAACCGGCGAAATCTATGTCGCGAACGCAGGCAACGATACGGTTCTCCGGCTTCCCGAGTATGACTCGCTGATTCTGAATTCGACGCCCAATTCCTATCCCGTGAACGCTACGATCAACACTCAAACGGGTCCGCTCACCGTCGCCCTGTATTCCGACACCGCGGATCGCTCCGACAATCAGATTGTCGCCGAGTCGGCCAATCGCATTACGTTTTTCTTTCCCCAGCTGGTGTTCCAGAATGCCGCGAACTATAACTCGCTACCCATGGCGCCGGGAATGCTCGCTTTGATGTACCGCAATGGGCTGGACTTCAACCTGGCGACGTCCTATCCGGCGGGATCGGCTAACAATCTCGCCACGCCGTGGCAAGCCACCGTGAACGATATTCAGATCATGGTCAGCGCTCCGGGAATGACGCCGACTCCGGCGCCGATCTTCCGCATCGATCCCACCTTGATCGCTTTCCAGGTGCCCTCGAACACGCCTCCGTCGGGCATCGCAACTTTCGTGGTGCTCCATCCCTCCACCGGCGCCATCGTCGGTGAAGGCGACTTCCAGATGGCTCAATACTCGCCCGGATTCTTCACCGGTGGGTCTCCCGCCGGGACGGGACCGGTTCGCGCGTTCAATGTTTTAAATGCCGGTGAAACCTGCTCGCCGCAGCCCGATTGCCTGATCAACGGTCCTGGCGCAAACGCCATCTCCGAGGATGGAAACCACACCATCTCGTTCTGCCTGACCGGTGGAGGCGTTTTCCAGGGTGGTCCGCCGGACGGCCAGTCGCCTACCGCTGCAGCCAATACCGCTGACCAACCGCAGATGATCTCAGGATCTTTCCCTCCCAACGGGCTGGTCCCGCCGTCGGCCGTTACTTACTCGGGCGCCGGCTGCGGATTTCCCGGCGGCTGGCAGGTCAACTTCCTGGTACCGCATGCGATTCCACCTGGCAACAACCAGGTCATCGCGCTCCTGATCGGAGATATTCCCAGCTCCAAGGGTCCATTCGGGACGATCCAAGTTTGGTTCGCGACCAAGTAATCGATTATCGCTTTACAACATAGCCGTAAGGGATTGGCCATAGGGGAGTTTCGCCGAGTGCGGACTGCGCTTTGAGCGCCCAATACGGCTCGCGGAGCATCTCCCTTGCGAGCAACACGACGTCAGCTTGTCCGCTGCTGATAATGTCATTGGCTTGTTGCGTTTCGGTGATCATTCCTACAGCGCCGGTTAAGATATTGGCGTCCTTCCGGATCGCGGTGGCAAAAGGGACCTGGAACCCAGGGCCGACGGGTATTTTCGCGCCGCGGACCAGCGCGCCACTGGAGCAATCCATCAGATCGACGCCCACTGGCTTCAGCGCCCGGGCGAGTTCAATCGATTGTGGCAGATCCCATCCTCCATCCACCCAATCCGTGCAGGAAATACGGGTGAACAGCGGCATTTCGGCCGGCATCACGCCGCGTAGCGCTGCGGCCACCTCCATCGTTGCCCGCATGCGATTCTCGAGGCTTCCGCCATAGCGATCCGAGCGACGGTTGCTCAGCGGCGAAAGGAATTCGTGCAGCAGGTAGCCGTGGGCGCTATGCAGCTCGATCAGGCGGAACCCGGCTTGAATCGCCCGGCGCGCGGCTGCGGCGAAAGCTTCGACGATCGCGTGAATCCCGGCTTCGTCCAGGGCGTGCGGCGGCGGGTCGCCATCGACGAACGGAATCGGACTGGGCGCCACGATCTCCCAACCGCCCTCCGCCGCCGTTTTCAGTCGAGCCCCTCCCTGCCACGGAGGAACGCAACTCGCCTTCCTGCCCGCGTGCGCAAGCTGGATACCGGGAACCGCTCCCATGCGCTCGACGAACTTCGCGATGCGGGCCAGCGGTTCGATGTGGCGATCGTCCCAAATGCCGTTGTCGGCGGGAGTGATCCTGCCTTGCGGGGTGACGGCCGTGGCTTCGACGAAAACCAGCGCGGCTCCGCCGGCGGCGCGGCTGCCGAGATGAACCAGGTGCCAGTCGTCGGCGAATCCGTCGACAGAGGAGTATTGGCACATCGGCGAGACGACGATCCGGTTGCGGAGTGTAACGCCGCGTATGGTGAGCGGGGTCAATAGGGTCATGGGGATTTATTAGATGGTAACCGGACGCGGACGATCTTATTTTGAGCCGAGGCGTTCGCGTGCCAAGTCTCGATCCTTCTTGGCCAGCTCACTGGAGGGGTCCAGGGCGATAGCCTGTTCGAACGCATCCAGCGCCTCCTGGTATTTGCTTTGCCGGAATAACAGCTCGCCCAAGCCGATGCGGGCCTGCGCGTCCTGCGGATAAGCAGCCGTTACCTGGCGATATAAAACCAGAGCTTCATCCAGTTGTCCGGCCTTGATCAGCGCACGCGCCAGGTTGTAGCGGGCGTTTTGATAATCGGGGCGCAGTTCCAGCGCGACCCGGAATTGAGCGATCGCGTCCGAACTTCGCCCCAGCGCGGAAAACGCCGACCCGAGCATGTTGTGCCCTTCCGGATTTTCGGGTTGAAGGCGAACTCCGGTTTGCAATTCCGCGGCGGCGGCCTGCGGATCCAGCCTCGCCATGCGGATCGCGCCCAGGTTCAAATGGGCGGCCGGGTCCGACGGATACTTCACCAGACGATGCCGCACCAGCGCTTCCTGAAGCTCGATACGCACGTCGCGGTTGCCGCGCGGCAACACTTGCAGCCATAGATGAGCCATCTCGTCGACCGTGCGATTTCCCGCCCGCACCCGCTTGGGCGGATGGTTCGGGTTGCGAACATTCTCCGCGGAATTGTCGTAGTGGAAGCGCATCGAAATGACGGTTCCTCGCGGCAGGAACACCGGCTCGCGATAACGGTAGACAGCCTCCCAGTTGCGGTCCCAATCGGGGATGCGAACCAGCCATTTGCGCTCGCCGTTGGGGAGGATCGCGTAGCCTTCGAGCACATGACCCAGGTAATGCGCGTGGGGATACACCGCCAGCACATCCACATCCAGGGGAAGCTTAAAATCGTCGAAGACCGGGAAATCGCGGTCGCCAGCCGGAATATCGAGCGCGCCGTCGTGCTCCAGTTGCACCAACATCGGGAAGCGTGTCTGTGGTTTATCGGTGAAATATAAACCAATGGATGGACGCACCTGCTCCGGTTTGCCGGTAGTCTGCATGTGGGCGTTCAGGACCAGATCGTCGCCGGGAACCAGCCGCCAGGAAAGGCCGTCGGGCTCCGAATAGGGAATGCCTCCGGGTTTCCAGTACAGGAAATGGCCATCGTCGGGATCGAAGATGGATCGCTCGATGACGGGGTCCATACCGGGAAAACCCTGGCCGGGCGCGATCTCCTGAACTCGTGCAGAATGAGTATGATCGACGTAAAGATTCGCGTGATGCATCAGGCGTTTGTCGCCCGGGCGAATCTCGATGGCGCGCACCCAGCGAGTGGTCGCGGCCGCTGGAGCGGTGAAGATGAAGTTCCAATAGACATCGGAGCCGGTAGCAGGAATCTTGTGGGGGGCGGCGGCTTCCAGAATCAGGTCGGGTGGTCCGAGCTGCCAGCCTTCGGTGAAGTGCGGCGGCTCGGCAGCCTGGGATGCGGAACCCTGCGGCGCTCCCGCGGCAGCCCACGCGGCGATGGTGCGGAGCTGCTCGGCGGAGAGCCGCAGTTCGTCGGCGAAATCGCCGTGGCCCGGTTCCGGAAGCCACGGCGGCATGAAGCGGCGCGCGGTGACGTCGGCGATTTGACGGGCGTGTTTTTTCACGTCGTCATAGGTGAGCAGCGGGAATGGTCCCGCTTCACCGGGACGATGGCAGGGAGCGCAGTATTGATAAACGATCGGCGCGATGTCGTGGTTAAAGGTGGGTGCGGCGCGGGCATTCAGCGCGATCAGCAACCCCGCCCAAACAAACTTATGGAACATGTTTATGGAACGTCTTTATTGAACATCGAGTAGCGAACATCCCACTGCGCGAGTTTCCGCCTGTTTTGGCAATTTTCCGGCCAGTATGGCGGTGATGGCGTCTTCCAGATCGTGCGTCTGCGCGGCGGAGCGGGATTTTCCAGGCGCGACCCACCAATCGTCGATCCGGCCATGATAGACCAGGCGGCCCGCTGCATCGAATACCGCCGCTTCCGGCGCGACCGTGGCGTGGGCTCGCCTCACCAGGTCATGATGCGGATCGAGCAGCGGCTCACCCGGAAGATCATATTGCGACTTCTGCTGGTCAATTCCATCCCTCGTCTCCGATGGATCGGGATAAACCAGCCAGAACTCCACCGGGCGTCCTGAGAACTCCGTAGCGATGCGCCGCAACTCCGGGGCGTAGCGGCCGGTGATGGGACAGTCGGTCCGAACGAACAGAAGCACCCGTGCCCGCGCGGAGGAAGCAAATGGATCGCCTGAAAGTGCGAGCGCCAGCAACAAGAATATCGCGCCCATGCTTTAAGATTACTGCGAATCGGATAAGGCGTACTGAATCCGCTCCGTCAACTGGTCGACAAACTTGTCCGGCAGGAAGCCGTTCATGCGGCTGGCGACTCGGCCCTGTTTGTCGAACAGCACCGTGGTCGGGATGGCGGTCACCTGCAACAGGCGCTGCAAACCATCGTCGAAATACACCGACTTGCTCCACTTGTGCTGGTCCAGGAATGGCGCGACCAGCAAGCGATCCTCGTCGGTGGCCACGGCGATAAACACCACGTCGCGGCCTTTGAAACGCTCCTTTACCTGCTCATACAGGGGATGCTGGGCGCGGCAGGGCGTGCACCAGGTGGCCCAGAAATCGAACACGACCACACTGCCCTTCAAACTTTTCAGCGCCAGCTTTTTTCCGTCCAGACCGGTCAGCGTGAATTGCATCGCGTCGGTCGCGCCCATATTCGGGTCGAACGCGAGCAGGCGGTTGCGATGCTCCTCGACCTGCGCCGAGGTTCGGTCATAAGCAGCCAGAATCACATCGCCGAGCCCTTTCTCGCCCCGATGGAGCTTGCGGTAGAGGTCGCCCAGCTTGCGGCGGTCCTCGGCGCGATCCGCGTCGGCGGCCCTGGAATCGGGGATGACGAAAGCATCGGCAAGGCGCAGCAGCGCCTCGGATTCTTTGCCGGAATCGACCAGCGCATTGGACCATTCGCGCGCGGATTCCTCGCACGGGAAGGTCTCAAACGCCTCGGCGGCCAGGCGCTCGGCTTCGGCCTTCTCCCCGAGCACGATTTTCGCGCGGACCTGATACATCAGGGCTCGCGACAGGCCGCGCTCGCGCTCCTCCTGTCTGCGGCCCGCGTCGCGGCCGTCCGGGGCCGGGGCTTTCTTGATGTACTGCTCGAATGCCCGCGAGTACTGAAGCGACTTTTCAGCGTTTTCGCGGCCGCCCAGGGCGAGCAGCGCCCGCGCCACGCGATCCAGCAGCAGCATATCGTCGGGCGAGTCCAGCAGAACGCGCTGGCCGTAAAGGATGGTGCGCGGATCATCCTTGTTATCGATTGCCGCATGGGCCAGCGCGCGCTCAATCTGTTTTCGCTGGCCCGTCTCCGGGTACTTCTTCAGGAACTGTTCGAGAACACGCGCCACGTCCACGCTGCTGTTGCCGACGTCGGAGAGCGCACCGGTCAATTCCTTGTTTTCAACCTCGGCCGGAGACGGCTTGGGCGCGGCCTGCGGAGCCGTTATCTGCGGCGGCTGAGGAAAGGCCGGCGGCGTCTGAGAAAACGCTGGCCGGGCGGCGAGCGTCAACACGATGATCGCCGAAATGCGAGAAGCTTTTCGAAAAAGGGGACCGACCGGTCGCACCAAAGCGGGGGCGTTGGCAGAGCGATCGGTCCCTGTTTTCAACCAGCTCCTGAAGATGATCATTGGGTTTTCGGGCGGGATGCGCGGATGGTCTCGGCCAGCTCCGCCGCGCGTTCTCGCGCCATATGCATATAGATGTCGTTCTTGGCGACCTGATCCAGCAGCGGCAGAAACTGCTCCGGGCCCGCCAGCCGCCTGTGTTCCCAGCAAGACTGGATGTTGACCAGCGCGTCGTTCACGCCCAGCTTGTCATGACGCACGGCGCGCCGGAACTCGACCAGCAGTCGCTCGCTCTCGCTGATGCGCTCGAACCAGTCGAGCAGCGTTTTCGCGTTTTCATCCAGCGAATAATTGAACTTCTGCTCGGTTTTTTGGCCGCCGTCTTCCCAGCGGAAAGTTTTGACGCCCATGTTCGCCACCTTCAGGCCGGATTCCAAGGGATGCGAGAAATGATCCAGTTTGGCGGCCAGATCGAAAAACTGCGCTGTAGTGGCCGCGTCGAACTCGAAAGTCTCCGGAGAGTCGTCATCCACGTCTTCCTTGTAGGAAACCGCGCCGGATTTGTCGAGCGAGATTTCCACATAAGCCGGCGTGGAACCCGGAAACGATTTGATGAAGACCATGCGCGGCTCGGCCGCGAAAGCAGCTACCCCGGCAACGACAAACAGCAGCAGCGCTTTCATCGCGCCACCCTGACCACCGTCGCCGGCGAAGCGTGAGTCGCGTGGCAAATGGCCACGGCGATCGCATCCGCGGCGTCTTCGGAATCGATCGCGATCCCGGTCAGCGACCGGACCATCATCTGGACCTGGCACTTTTCCGCGCGGCCGTACCCGACGACGCTCATTTTAACTTCGAGCGGAGAATATTCCCCCAAGATGACACCCGCTTCGGCGATCGCCAGCAGCGCGACGCCGCGGACGTGAGCCAGCTTCAGCGCGGTCTTCACGTTTTGCGAATAGAAAACCTCTTCGACCGCGGCAGCCTCGGGAGTCTGATCGGCGATCACGGCGCGCAAGGCGCGGGAGATGGTCCTCAGCCGCGCGTCCAATGGATCGCGCGGGACCGTGCTGATGACGCCATGACTCAGAACCTGGTGGCGCCGGCCGTCGCTTTCGATCACGCCCCAGCCGGTGCGCTCGGTTCCGCAGTCGATCCCTAGGACACGCACTGGTTACCGCGCTCCTTTATTGGGCAAGCGCCTCCAGCTCTTTCTCGTCGACGTCGAAATTGGAGTACACGTTCTGCACGTCGTCGTGGTCTTCGAGCGCCTCGCTCAGCCGCAACATCGCGCCGGCATTCTTGCCTTCGAGGCGAATCAGGTTCTTGGGCACCATGGCGATTTCAGCCGATTCGGTCGCGATCCCGGCTTTCTGAATGGCCTCCAGAACGGCTTCATGACGCTCCGGGGGCGACAGAACCACCCAGTTGCCGCCGTCGTCGCGCAGATCGTCGGCGCCGGCGTCGAGCACCAGGGTCATCAATTGGTCTTCGGAAGCTTTGTCGCCGTCGATGACGATCTGGCTCTTGCGCTCGAACATCCACGCGACGCTGCCCTGCTCGCCTAGATTGCCGCCGTTCTTCGAAAACACATGTCGAATGTCGCTGACCGTGCGATTGCGGTTGTCGGTGGCGACGTTGACCAGTACCGCGGCGCCTCCCGGTCCATACCCTTCGAACATGATTTCGTCGATCTGGCCGCCTTCCAACTCGCCGGTGCCGCGCATGATGGCCCGCTTGATGTTATCGGCGGGCATGCTGACGGCCTTGGCGGCGGTGATGGCCGAGCGCAGACGCGGGTTCCCATCCGGATCCCCGCCATTGCGCGCCGCGATGGTGATTTCTTTGATGACGCGGGTGAATACTTTCCCGCGCTTGGCGTCTAAGGCGCCCTTCTTATGCTTGATCGTGGCCCATTTAGAATGACCGGACATGCGGACCTCTGGAGGCTAAATGCGATTTTCGGGGTATCTACAACCCAACTGTTGAGGATAACAGATGGTGAAAAAGGCGTCTACCGCTCGGAAGCTGGTTGAAAAAGGACAGACGACTCTGTCCTGGCGCAAAAGGCCGATTTCGGACCAGAGCGCCGGCCGTCGACAGAACGATCGGTCCCCTTTTTCAGCAACCTAACTAAAGTCTTAAAGTGGCGCGCCGAAGGGATAGGTAGGGTAACGTGCGCCTGAAGTTCGACATTGACGCGCTGGTTCGCCGGCGGCTGCTGATCAGCCTGGCTGCCGGAGCCGGCGGATGCCTGCTCAATCTCTTCCCCGTCGATATCTTCGGCGGCGCGAAGATGACGTTTGGCAACGTCCTGGCGCTCGCCGTGGCCATCAACTTCGGGCCGGCGTACGGATTGCTGACGAGCGTGCTGGCCGAAATCCCATGCGCCATCCAGGCTCACCAGGGCTACGTGATCCTGACTCACGCGCTCGAAGCGATCGTGGTTGGCTGGTGCGTGCGGCGCCGCATGATTCCGATCGTTGTCGACACAGTCTACTGGATCGTGGCGGGAACGCCCATCGCGCTGCTGGCCACGCACTGGTCGCCGGTGATTCCGATTTGGGCCATCGCGATCAAGAATCTGCTCAACGGCCCGTTGGACATTACGCTATCGGATTTGCTCACCGGCGCGCCCTGGATGGCGCGTTTCCTGCGCCACGGGGCCGAAAAACGATTGCCTTTGCGCCGGCACCTGTCGCGCGGATTCTTGCTGGCGACCACCATTCCATTTCTGACACTGATTGTCGCCATCGACGTGATCCACGCCCGGCGCCTGGCTGGCGAGGCCGGGGCGCACATCGACGAAGCCGTGACGCGTGTGGTGGGGGAAGCTAATAGCTTTATCGATAAGCATCAGGCGGGTGTGCTCGCGCTGGCGAAGGTGATTGAGCGGGATCCCCGGTCGGCGGATGCGGCGCTCCAGGAGTTCCATGATGTCTATCCTGCGTTCCGGACTCTGGTGTACATTGACGCGGCGGGCCTGATCGCGGCCGCGAACCCGCGCAACGCCCCAACCGGCCGCCCTAACTTGGGAACCGATCTATCGGACCGCGCCTACTTCAAGCAAACCATGACGAGCCATCAGCCCGTCATTTCCGATGTATTTCTGGCGCGGCAGATGGGCAACGACCCGATTGTCACGCTGACCGCGCCCGTGCCGAACGCCGATGGATCGATGCGCGGGCTCGTATCGGGATCGTTGCGCTGCGTGCGTTTCAAGGAGTTCGGCGCGAGTCTTACGACCCTCAAGGCGAGCGAAATTGTCATGCTCGATCGGGCCGGCCGCTTGATTTACGCGACACCCGGGGCCCCGTTCGAGCCGCTTCAGCCGATGCTCCAGACTTCCCTGCTCGCCGCGTCAGCGAAAGCTCGCGACGGATATTTTCGCGAAGATCGCGGAACCAACCTCGACCGGACCGGACCAAACACGCGCCTGGCGAGTCTGGGACGCACCGACGCCGGATGGACCCTGGTGATCTCGCAGCCTCTGGCCGTGGTGCTGGCGCAATCGGCAGACTATTATTTGTTCATCACCGCTTGGGTGTTGCTCGGCCTGGTGGGTTCGATGGTGGCCGCACGCAGGGTGGGCGCCCGGTTGACGCGCCCGGTGGAAGGGTTAGCCGAGCGGTTCGGACGATCCGCGATGAATGGACCGGACCCGAATCCGGCGCCGCTGCACGCCAATGTTCCGCTCGAGCTGGCGGAGCTGTTGACGGATTTCGACCAGATGGCCCTGCGCCTGAACGAGTCCTACCGCCAGTTGCAGGACTCGCTTGCCGATCGCGAACGGCTGAATCGGGAACTGGCTGACGTGCTGACCGATCTTGAAGGCAAAGTCAGGCAACGCACTGCCGAGTTGGCGGACGCCAAGGAGCGGGCCGAGGAGGCCAGCCGCTTAAAGAGCGAGTTTCTGGCCAACATGAGCCACGAAATCCGCACGCCCATGAACGGCGTGATGGGGATGATGGACGTGGTGCTCGAATCGTCGCTCGACGCCGATCAACGCGATTATCTGGAAACGGCGCGCAGCGCGGCGGAAAATTTGCTGCACCTGCTGAACGATATTCTCGACTTCTCCAAGATCGAAGCCGGCAAGATGGCTCTTTCGATGTCTCCGTTCTGCGTCGGGGCGCTGGTGGAAGAATCCCTGCACACCCTGGATATCGTGGCGCGCAACAAGGGGCTGGAACTGCGCCGCGAAGTCGCGCCCGACATCCCGTTCGTGGTGGTGGCGGACCCGGTTCGCATCCGCCAGGTTCTGCTGAACCTGGTGAACAACGCGATCAAATTCACGGCCGAAGGATTCGTCGCCTTGCGCGTGGGGATCGAGCAGGCCAACGGCAGCGAGGCGATTCTACGCTTCACCGTCGCCGATTCCGGCATCGGGATGACAGAGGCGCAGCAAGCCGTGATCTTCGAAGCGTTTCGCCAGGCGGATGGATCCACCACGCGCCGCTACGGCGGCACCGGGCTGGGTCTTACGATCTCCAAACGCCTGGTCGAGATCATGGAAGGCGAAATCGGGGTCCACAGCGAGCTCGGCCGCGGCAGCGCGTTTCACTTCACCGCGCGAGTGACGTTGCAAGCCGCCTCGACGGCCGAGCCGCACCTGGTTCCGACCGTCGCCTAAGAGCTTGTTGAAAAAGGGGACTGACCACTTTGTCTCCGCCCACCAAACATGGATTTCCGATGCAGGCGCCGCGGCCGACATCGCGGTCCGTCCACTTTTTTCAACCAGCTCCTAACGGTAAACAATTCTGGTTTTCGAGGCTCGATAGTACAGTTAAGGAATGAAGATTCCTGTCTACCAGGTGGACGCGTTCACCGGCAAACTTTTTCACGGCAATCCGGCGGCGATCTGTCCTCTCGAAAAATGGCTGGATGACGAAACCCTGCAATCCATCGCAGCCGAGAACAATCTCGCCGAAACCGCGTACTACGTGCCCAACGGCAAGGGCTACCATTTGCGCTGGTTCACGCCCGGAGTGGAGGTGGATCTGTGCGGCCACGCCACGCTGGCCTCGGCGCATGTAATTCTGGCGATCCGGCGCGAATCCACCGCCACGCGAGTCCAGTTTCAGTCCAAGAGCGGCGAGCTTGCGGTCGATCGCGACGGCGATCTCTACGCGCTGGACTTTCCGTCCCGTCCTCCGTCGGAGTGCGCGTCGGATCCCGCGCTGGCCGTCGCGCTGGGCGCCGCCCCGAAGCTGGTTCTTGGCGCGCGCGACTATCTGTGCGTGTTCGATACCGAGGAACAAGTGCGGGCTCTCGCGCCCAACATGGACAAGCTCGCGGCCATCGACCGTTTCGCGACCATCGTCACGGCGCCGGGCCGCGACTGCGACTTTGTTTCGCGTTTCTTCGCTCCGGCCAAAGGCGTTCCCGAAGATCCCGTCACGGGCTCGGCGCACTGCACGCTGATTCCCTACTGGTCCCAGCGCCTGGGCAAGAAGAAACTTCACGCTCGCCAGGTTTCTAAGCGCGGCGGCGAGCTGTTCTGCGAAGATCGCGGCGACCGCGTGAAGATCGCCGGCCGAGCCGTGAAATTCCTGGAAGGTGTGATCGAAGTAGACTAGCTATTTGCACCGAGTCTCGATCTTCGTCACCTGCCTGGTGGACCAGGTGTTCCCCCGCGTCGGCTTGGCGATGACTGAAGTGCTCGAACGCGCCGGATGCCAGGTCGAGTTTCGCGAAGCGCAAACCTGCTGCGGCCAACCCGCCTTCAACAGCGGATTCCAGGACGAAGCACGCCAGGTGGCCCGGCATTTCCTGAAAGTCTTCGAAGGCGCCGAATACATCGTAGTGCCTTCAGGTTCGTGCGCCGCGATGATCTCGCATCACTATGCGGATTTATTCGAACAGCACGGCGAATCGCGCGTATGGGAATTTTCGCAGTTCCTGACGGACGTGCTGAAGCTCGAGGACGTCGGCGCGCGCCTGGATTGCGTGGCCGCCTATCACGATAGCTGCCACGCCTTGCGCGAGCTGGGAATCAGGGACGCGCCCCGGCGTCTGCTCTCGAACGTGCGCGGCCTGCGCCTGGTCGAGATGGAAGCCGCCCAGGAGTGCTGCGGGTTCGGCGGGACGTTTTCGGTAAAATTCCCCGAGATTTCAGGCGCGATGGCTCGAACCAAGATCGATTCCCTGCTCCGCACCGGCGCCGACACCCTGGTGTCCATCGATTCGAGCTGCCTGATGCAGCTCCAGGGCGCCCTGAGCCGCGCGGGCTCGAACATCAAGACCCTGCATCTGGCCGAGGTGCTGGCGTGCCGCTGACCCAAATCCAGAAAGCCCTCCACGATCCGCGTCTCCAGAAGGCGGTCTACTCCGCCACCGGTCGGCTCGCCGAAGGGCGGCGCAAAACCGTCGGCGAGCTGCCCGAATACCAAAAGCTCCGCCAGCACGCGCATGACCTCAAGCGGCACACGCTGGATCATCTCGACGTTTATCTGGAGGAATTAGAGCGAAACGTGATCGCGCGCGGCGGCAAGGTTGTGTGGGCCAACACCGCCGCCGAAGCCTGCGATTTCGTGAGCGGCCTGGCGCTGGAGCGCGGCGTGAAACTGGTGGTCAAATCCAAGTCGATGACCTCGGAAGAAATTCATCTCAACCACCACCTGGAGCACCGCGGCATTGAAGCCGTGGAGACGGATCTGGGCGAGTACATCATCCAGCTTTCCGGCGAGACGCCGTATCACATCATCGCGCCGGCCCTGCATAAGACGCGCGAACAGGTGGCCGAAATCTTGCATGCCGCTGGCGACGCCACGCCGGAAACCCTCACCGCGATCGCCCGCGCCACCCTCCGCAAGAAGTTTCTGGAGGCCGGAATCGGCATCACCGGCGCGAATTTTCTGGTGGCGGATTCGGGCGCCATCGTCCTGGTCGAAAACGAAGGCAATGCTCGCTTGTCCAGCAGCGCACCGCCGATTCACATCGCCATCGCCGGCATCGAAAAGCTGATTCCACGCGCGCAGGACTTGGCGGTTTTTCTGAAACTGCTGGCCCGTAGCGCGACCGGCCAGGCCCTGAGCGTGTACACGTCTGTCCTAACCGGCCCGCGCCGTCCTGGCGAAGCGGATGGACCCGAAGAGTTCTATTTGGTTCTGCTCGATCACGGCCGCACCCGCGTCCTGGCCGACCGGGAGAAACGCCAGTCGCTTTATTGCATCCGTTGCGGCGCGTGCTTGAACCATTGCCCCGTCTATCGCAAAATCGGCGGCTATTCTTACCCGTGGGTATATTCGGGTCCCATCGGAAAGATCCTCACGCCGCAATTCGCCGGCACGCTTGAAGAAGACGGCGCCGACCTTGATGCCTCCTGGCTGCCCTTCGCCTCCAGCTTGTGTGGCGCTTGCGGCGAAGTGTGTCCCGTCAAGATCGAAATCCCGAAAATCCTGCTCCAATTGCGCCAGGAATCGCCCAAGAAGGCCCCCGAAAAGCTCGCCATGCGAATGTTCTCCTGGATCATGCGGCATCCCCGCGTCTATGAGCAATTTCGATGGGTGCGGAAAATGCGTACACTTCCCTCGGCGGGACCGTTGAAAGCCTGGCTAAGCCAGCGCGATCTCCCGGAATTGCCGGAAAAAAGCTTCCGCGAGGAATGGAAGCGCCGGAAATGACCCCGCGAGATCAAATGCTGGCTCGCGTCCGTCGAGCGCTCGGAAGATCCGGAAATCAGCAGCCGCCGCCCGTCTGGCTCGACCAAAGCGCACCGGACGAAGACGCCTCCGCCATTTTTTCCCAAGCTCTCATCGCGTTAGGCGGCAAAGTGATGGAAGCAGGCAATCTTACCGAGGCTCGCCAGGTTCTCGATCCGCTCCTCGCGGGACGCCGGGTGATCGCTTCAGCCGCGCCGATTCTCCAAGCCTGCGGAATCGAATCGCGATTTTCACGCGAATCCTGCGCGGAAGCGGAAATCGGCGTCACTTCGGCCGATTTCGCCATCGCCGACACGGGAACGCTGGTCTTTATCACCGAGCCCCGGTTGATTTCGCTCCTTCCGCCGCGCCACATCGCGGTAATCGAACGCGCTAAAATACTGGTGAGTCTCGACGCGCTTTTTTCGCGCGTTCCGCAACCCGGAGCGCTATCCAGTTCCATGGTTTTGGCCACCGGCCCCAGCCGGACCGCCGATATCGAAATGCGTCTGGTGCGTGGGGTGCACGGACCGGGCGAAATGATCGTCGTGATTGTGGCAGATGTAACCGCTTTCTATCCAGATGCATCAGGAGGAACATGAAGAAACTTGCTATCGTTTTGGCGCTGGCGTCTTTTTCGGGCATGGCTTGGGGCCAGGCGGGCGAATTGTGGTTCAATTATGGCGAATCGATCATGTCCAGCGCCGGCCTCGGAACCGATGCGCTGACCGGCGGGAGTTCCAACGACGTTAAGCTCACCGACGGCTACCGGTTCGGCTTCCGATTCGGATTTAATTCGGGCGACCACCTCGGCTACGAGGTTCAGTACGCGTTCAATCACATGAGTCTCAGCTTCAACCCCGCTGCGGCAGCCGCTGCCGGACTCCCCGCAAGCACCGAGATCGCCATGCATATGCACCAGGGCGGCGCCAATGTCCTGTACTACATGTTCACCACCGACAAAACCAAGGTCCGCCCGTTCGTCACCGGAGGCGTCCAGTTCGATAACTTCGTGCCGCCCGGCGGGCAATCTTATAACGGATCCACCAAATTCGGCGCGAATTTCGGTGCTGGCGTCAAATTCCACATCAAAGGCATGTGGGCCGGCCGTCTGGACGCCCGCGAATACGTGACTCCCAAGCCCAGCTTCGGCTTCGCATTGAATTCCGGCGCGCTGTGGCAGACCGAGATATCGGCCGGCGTCGGCATCGGGTTCTAAACCCTCGAACGGCATACGGAACCGCCGCTAACATATCGCCCATCCGATTCGTCATTCTTCTTGTAGCTACTGAACTCAGTCTGCGCGAGAATAGTAAATGATGCGATGGCGAGCTTGCCTCTTCGTGCTGGCGGCGGTATCGGCCTTCGGGCTCGATCCCGACCGGACGCTGACGCAATACGTCCATCGAATCTGGCAGGTGCAGCAGGGTCTGCCGGAATCCTCGATCTTCTCCATCCTGCAGACCCGCGACGGGTATCTGTGGCTCGGCACGCAGACCGGACTGGTCCGGTTCGACGGCGTGCGCTTCACGCCCCTTGAAAACATCATTCCTTCCGCGCCCACCAATGTGTGGATCCGGAACATCGTGGAAGATTCGCGTGGCGCGCTGTGGATCGGGACCAACGAATCGGGTATATACAGCCTGGCCGGCGGCGTCGTGACGCACTATTCGCAGAAGGACGGTCTACCGTCGGATACGATTCAATGCGTGCTGGAGGCGCCCAATGGCGACATCTGGGTCTGTACGGCAAACGGCCTGGCGCGGCTCAGTGACGGCAAGTTCCAGGTGTTCCGCACCGGGCAGGGCCTGTCGAGCAACCTGATTCGCGCCGCGGCCCTCGCCCCCACAGGGGGGGGCCTGTGGATTGGCGGGGAGAGCACCAAGCTCAGCGTCTTCGACGGGTCCAAGATCACTTCCCACGCACTTCAGTCCATGCCGCCCGACGCGGGCGTCCGCTCCATGCTGTTTGCACGCGATGGAACCCTGTGGGTCGGCACCTCCGAGGGACTGATCCAGCTCAAAGACGGCCATGAGCGTCTGTTCACCACTAAAGACGGCTTGGCCGACAACTGGATTCTGGATCTGCAGGAGAGCCGCGACGGCTGCCTGTGGATCGGCACCCGCAGCGGCTTCAGCCGGATGCGCAACCGCGAGATCGACAGCTTCCGGCCCCAGGATGGCCTCTCGCAGAGCACCGTATACTCCCTTTACACGGATCGCGAGGGAAGTCTGTGGGTAGGAACCAAGCATGGGCTGAACCAGTTTCTGGATGGCCGCGCGGTTCCCTACACCATGAACGAAGGCCTGCCAAGCAACGACACCGGCCCCGTGCTCCAGGATCGCGACGGAAACATCTGGGTAGGCACCATCGGCGCGGGGCTCAGCCGGTTCGATGGCCGCAAGTTTACGGTGCTGACTACGCGGCAGGGCCTGGCGTCGAATTTCATCAGCGCACTCGCCGACGATACCGACGGCGGCCTCTGGGTTGGGACGGACCGCGGCCTGACCCGATTGCGCGCCGGCCGCGTGGAGCGGACTTACACCACGAGTAACGGTCTGCCTTCAAATGAAATTCGCAGCCTTCTTCGCGATCGCGCGGGAGTGTTGTGGGTGGGAACTTCGGCGGGCGCGGCCGAGTTTCGCGACGACGCCTTCACCCGGCCGCCGGCCTTGAAGCTATCCGCGCCGGTTCTCGCTTTGGGCCAGGACGGCGGTGGAAAAATTTATCTGGCGACGGCCAACGCCGTCGAATCCTACGCCAACGGCGGGTCGGAAGAGGTTCTGCAAAACGGATCGCCCCTGCGTGGCGTCGACGCGTTTTATAGCGATCGGGATGGCGCCCTGTGGATGGGGATGCTCGGCGGCGGGCTGCGTCTGCTCGAAAACGGCAAGATGTCGACGTTCCTGATGCGGGACGGCCTGTTCGACAGCGAAATCTACGGCATCGTTGCCGACAATCAGGATCGGCTGTGGATGGCCTGCAGCAAAGGCATTTTTTCGATTCCCCACGCCGACCTGCGCCGGTTCGCCTCCGGCGAGCTGAAGAAAATCGTCAGCACTCCGTACAGCCCCACCGATGCCCTGCGCGTTATCGAATGCAAGCCCGGCGTGCAGCCGGCGGCCAGCGTCACCCGGGACGGCCGGCTGTGGTTCTCCACCATCCGCGGGTTGATCGTCCTCGACCCCCGGCATTTGCAGCGCAACGTGCCGCCGCCACCCATCGTGATCGAGGACGTCACCGTAAACGGAGAGCGGGAAAACCCCGCGCTCATCGGGAAGCTGGCGCCGGGACCCAAAAACATCGAATTCACCTACACCGGGCTGAGTTATCTTTCGGCGGGACGGATCACCTTCCGCTACATCCTTGAAGGATTCGACAAGAATTGGATCAACGCCGGCACCCGCCGCGAGGCGTATTACACCAATCTTCCGCCCGGAAAACTCCGGTTCCGCGTCACCGCCTGCAATGTGGATGGCGTCTGCAATGAAACCGGCAGCGCGGTAAATTTCGTCCTGGCGTCGCACTACTATCAGCGAATCTGGTTCTTCCCGCTGCTGGCGGTGTTGCTCGGAATGTCCATCTGGCTCGCCTACCAGCTTCGCATCCGCCGCCTGCGGGAGCATTTCAGCCTGATCCTGACGGAGCGCAATCGCATCGCCCGCGAATTGCACGATACCCTGATCCAGGGGCTATCGGGAATCACCATGGAGATGCAGGCGTTGGCCGCGCGCATGAAGTCGCCCGCGGATCGCGGCACGCTCGAAGACATCATTCAGGACGCCGGAACCTGCCTGCGGGAAACGCGGCGATCCGTGGCGGGACTCCGCAGCGGCAACGCCGGGCTGGCTGCGGCCATCGAACAAGCCGCGCGCCAGATCACCGAAACCAAGCCCATCCGGCTCAAGCTGAATCTGCAGAATAAGCAGACCGGTCTTGCTCCCGATGTCGAATATAACCTGGTCCGCATCGCGCAGGAGGCGGTCACCAATTCAGTGAAACATTCCGGCGCGCGGACGGTCGAAGTGGCGCTCGATTACACTCCGAAAGCGCTGCATCTATTAGTAAAGGACGACGGCTCCGGATTTTCGGATTCGAGCAACGGCAAAAGCGGCCACTACGGGCTGATCGGCATGAAGGAGCGCGCCAGCCACATCGGCGCCGATCTCGATCTGGCCAGCGCCCCCGGCCGCGGCACCACGGTTTCGGTCGTACTTCCAGCGGAGGTGAATCAAGAATGAGCCCGCAAACTCCGATTCGCGTTTTATGTGTCGACGATCATCCACTGGTCCGCAAAGGGATCGCCTCCATTCTGGCCAATGAAGAAGACATGCAGTTGGTCGGCGAAGCCGGCAACGGCCGTGAAGCCGTCGACCTGTTCCGCCAGTCCCATCCCGACGTGACGTTAATGGACCTGCGCATGCCCGGCATGGACGGCGTGCAAGCCACCCGAACCATCCGCCAGGAGTTTCCGGAAGCCCGCATTATCGCCCTGACCAGCTACGATGGCGATCAAGACATCTATCGCGCCCTCGAAGCCGGCGTCCGCGGTTACATGTTGAAGGAAATGGTCCACACCGATGTGCTGCGAGCCATCCGAGCGGTCTATTCCGGCAAGCGCCTGATGCCGCATGAAGTGGCCGAGCGCTTGAGCGAATATTTCCCGCAGGTTGCCCTGACGCCGCGGGAAGTGGAAGTCCTCGGCTTCGTGGCGCGCGGTCTGGCCAACAAAGAGATCGCCGACAAACTCGGCACCGCCAGCGGCACCATCAAGATGCACATCCAGAACATCTTGGAAAAGCTGGACGCATCCGACCGCACCCACGCCGTGACCATAGCCATCCAGCGTGGAATTTTGCACCTGGAATCTTAATCGGTGTGCATCGGTGGCTATTGAACCAGCACCACCGGAGCCTGCCAGAACGCCGCCTTCTGACCCGTCGGATCGAGCACGGTGATCTGAACCGTGTACTCTCCAGTCGCCAGCTTGTCCAGAGGAACGCTGAACCGTAGCGGCAACGCCTTGGTCTTCAGATCCAGCCCATCGGTCACAGCCTGCACCGGCGTCTCGAATACTTTCGCCCCGTCGTGATAAAAACTCACGAACGCGGCGATCGGCTGGGTGGCCGTCGCAGCCCGCTCATAGACCTGTAAATACACATACATCTCGCGGCTCTTGCTGAACACTCGCGTCACGCTTGGAATCAGCTTCTGCCCATCCGCAACCAGCGGATTCACGGTAAGCGCGCTGTTCTTGTTGACGTTGTACAGGGCGTCCTTTAGATCCATCTTCTGGCTGCTCAGCACCACGGAGCTGATCGGCACCCGCTTATCTTCTTTGTTCAAATTGGGGATCACAAACGTGGCCTGATACGTCCCGATTCTGCCCGTCTCCGCGTCCCGCGCCAGAAACTTGATCGTATATTTCGCCGGCAGCAGCGTGAAGCCGGTTTCGTATTCGATCGGATGCTTCGACAACTGGCTGGCCGTTTCGCCGCTCAGCTTGACATCGACTTTGTCCCGCACGTTCGACATGGTGGTGCCGTATTCATCCTTCACTTCGCCGATGAAATCGATCAGTGTGTGCTCCGCCCCGCCCTTCCGCGCCAGCGCCAGTTCCCTGCCCGGAATCTTCACGGCGATCGGCACGAAATATTCGGCGCGATTCAACTGGAAATAATCCACCTCCATGGCGATGGTCAGCTCCGTGATCGGATCGCCCAGCATCAGCGCGTCCTCCAGTTGCCGCTCCTTGTCCGCGGTGGTGAATTTGCTGAATTGCTTGCCGGTGTAATAACCCTGGCGATAATCCAGGCTTGCCGACCCATCCTTCAGCGCGATCTTGATCCGCCGGAACTTGCCGTCCAGCGCCGCATTCGTCGTGTAATACGCCAGGATGTAGTAGCTCGACACCGATTGCTGCGCCTGCACGATTCCCTTGGTCAGGTCGTTGTAGTCGAGCAGCGCTTTTCCGCCGGTATCGGCGGCCAGCGCCCACAATGTATCCTGCGGACCGTTGAAAATTCGTAGCCATCGCCATCGCGGAGCCACCGTTATACATGCCGATTCCGCCCGCCGACCCCTGGGTGGCGTCGCCCAGCGGAGCCGACGCCACCAGACCGCGCGCGTCAATCGGCCAGAAAGAAACGCCGGATCGAATCGCGGCATTAATCGTCGCGTGGAGCTGCGCCTGATTGTCCAGTCCGTTCAGCCGCAGGCCGCTCGCGAAATAAATCAGCGATTTCTTCTCGTTTAGCTGGCCGAGCATGTGCGCCGCGGTCTGAAGCGCGGAAAGCTGGCGATCCGTGTTGAAGATGTTGAACTCGGAATCGTCCTGCCCGAACGCGGCGCCGCGTATCGGACGTGCTGTCGTCATTGGTCCCCTCATCCAGGCCCTGCCCTTCGCCCACCACCAGCGTTTCGATGATGCTCAGCAGCCGGTCGCGGTCCGCGGTGAAATCCTGGAGCACCTGCACGGCTCCGCCGGCGAACATCATGATCGCCATCAGGTCCACTGTCGTCATTTGCGTCGCGCACGAACTTTTTTGCCGCGGTCAGAGCCCGGATCTGGTCGCCGATCGGCATCGCGGTCATATCGAAATACAGCGCCAGCAGCCGGTGATCCTTGTACTTGGTGGTGGTCCCCGGAGGCTCGGCCGAAATTTGCGTGCGCGCGAGTTTGTTGTAGATGACCGGCGCGGCCGTCGGGGCGGGCATGGGCTCCACGTCCTCTGGAAACGTCTGGTATTCGAAAAACTTGATGACTTGAGGAACGCCGTCTTCCGTCACAATGAAATCATTCGCGGTAAGACCCACAACCGGTTTCCCGCTCTTGTCTTTCACCACCACCGACTCCACCACTAACTGCGTCCCGGTCTGAAAGGTAGGCGTGTCAGCCGGGTTGGGAGACTTGTTCTGTCCCACCTGCTGCGCGTTCGCGGCCAGCATTGACGCTACAAGCATCGCGGCGATTCGCATATCTCAGAACCTCACTCGCAGCGTCGTCTGAAGGACGCGCATGGCATTGGCAGTCATCGGCAAACCGAATTGTGCGCTGGTGATGGTCGTGTTCCAGCTCGGATACGTGACATGATTCAGCGCGTTAGTCGAATCCACCCGCAAGTCAAGATTCAGGCGATCGTTCAACCGGAACGTGCGGCCCATCGAAGCGTTCAAGGTAAATTGAACCGGACCCGTAATCGAATCTCTTCCCGCATTTCCCCACTGGCCCGATACCGGCGGAGCATAAGCGGCCGGATTCAGGAACAGCCCTGAAGGCGCGGTATACACGGGAGCTCCGGTGTAGTCCGCCCGAATCGGCCCCGCGACGCCCGTGCCCTGTACCGCCGCGAAGTAGATGGGAGTCAGCGGAAGGCCGGTCCCGGCATTAATTTGGCTCGCGAAGGTCCACTCTTTAAGCAACGCGCCTCTCCACCCGGTCAGCAGCGTCCCTCCATGCATTCCCATCCCGGAGGTGTACTGCAAATTCACGTTTACCAAATGCCGCTGATCGAAGTTCGACAGCCCGCGTTCCGCGCTCAGGTCCAGCCAGTCCTGGGCGATCACGTTTACCGCTTGCCCTCGTCCGCCCAGCGCCGAGTCGTCGATCGATTTCGAATACGTGTACTGAACCGTCGCGGTAAACCCGTTGTGAAGGCGCCGCCGCAGTTGGAATTGGCCCGATTCGCGCGTCGAATTTCCGTTCGAGGCCAGGTAGTAATATCCCAGGGGACAGGTCGGGCACGGATTCACCGCTCCGATCGGGGACGTATTCGGAAGAAACTCCTGCATTCCGCGCGTCCCTTTGATGCCGTTGTACGTCTCCGACACCACCAGCCCTCCGGGCAAGTCCCGTTGCACGGACAAGTTCCAGTTGTGCGCGATATCCGACGCGGAAGTTCGGATCCACCGCGAACGTATTCGGCGTCGTCGTCGGTGAAGCGATGAACGGGTTCGCCAGCGTGAGCGGATCCGCGGGGCTGTTCTGCACGCTCAAGCTTTTCGACAGCGGCGATTGCTGCGCCATCTGCACCGCGATGGATTGATAGACCGATGTGTTGTAGTACAGCCCGTATCCTGCGCGAACCAGCATCGACGAACCTGAAATCGGGCGCCACGCCACTCCCACGCGCGGCTCGAAGCCGTGTTTGTCGGGATCGAACCAGAGAGTCGGGATAGTTCTGCGCCGTGACCGGGCCCTCCGGATGCGTCGCCACCACCGGCGCTACCGCCGTGAATCCAGGCGCGATGTCCAGATTCACCAGCCGCCCGTATTTTTCCGTGATCGGCGCGCTATATTCCCAGCGCATCCCGTAGTTGATCGTCAGCTCCGGACTGATTCTCCAATCGTCGGTGATGTAGGCGTCGTAAGACGATGTCCGGAAATATTTGTCGGCATTGCCGAACGCGATGGAAGCGGTGTCCGGCGTTCCCAGCAGAAAGTCGGCCAGATCGGAACCCGTGGCAGCTCCGGTGAAATTGAACGTCCCCCGCGGGTCCTGCTGCGAAAGATAGTTGAACTCCAGCCGCTTGTAGTCGCCTCCGAAAGTGACATTGTGCCGGCCTCGAAACCAGTTCATCGCCTCAGACAGCCCGACGGTCTGGTTCCGATTGAACGACTGTTGCGCATCCGAGACCGGCGCGATTCCGCTCGCGAAGTTGAGCGCCGGCGGACCCCAGTTGATCGGGTCCTGATTGTTGCCCGTGATTCCCGCGTCTCCGGAAATGTTTTCGCGATTCTCAAAAAACGGCTTGACGTGCGTCGACAGGAAGCTGTACTGAAATCCGAGATTCCCGAGCAGCCGCGTGGTAAAAGTGTGCCGCCAGTTGACGCCGGAATTGATCCCCAGCGTGTCGGTCGTATCCAGGAACCCGAGCAGATTGGGGTTGTCGGCGCGAGTGTCCTGAAACGCGAAGTTTCCCGAGATCTGGTTCTTGTTCCCGATCGTTTTGTTGAGCCGCGTTTGCATGCTGTCCTGATGCTGAACGTTGACCAGCGGAACCTGGTAGTTGTACCGCGAGCTCCCCTCGAAGTTCGGCATCGGGTACAGCCCCAGC